>JAIESR010000048.1 GCA_019745775.1 Xanthobacteraceae bacterium
GAAGTCGGATGTTTCCGACTTCGACCACTCCTTTGATGCCGAACTCGGGTAAACCCGAGTTCGGACGGGGGGAGGGAGCCGACCGAGCCTGCCGCGCTATCGTAGCTAATCCTCGAAAAGCCGAACGGGCTGGGGGCCGCTGGTGATCTTTGGCATCGACGTAGCGAGCATGGTGCTCGGCGGCCTCGCCGCCGGGATGGTGCTGTTCATCGTGTCGGTCGGGCTCTCCGTCACCATGGGCCTGATGGGTTTCGTCAACCTCGCCCACGGCGGCTTCGCCATGCTCGGCGGCTACGTGATCGTGCTGACGATGCGCAACTGGGGCATCGGCTTTATCCCGGCGCTGGCGCTCGGCTTCATCATCATCGCCGGTATCAGCATCGCGTTTGAACGCCTGCTCTATTCAAGGCTCTACCGCGCCGCCGAGCTCGACCAGGTGCTGTTCACCATCGGGCTGGTGTTCTTCATGATCGCGTCGGTGACGCTGATCGTGGGTCCCGAGAACCAGCAGCTGATGCTGCCGTCCTGGCTGCAAGGACAGCTCGACATCGGCTTTATGCATTATCGCACCTACTCGATCTTCCTGATCGTCGTCGGCACGCTGATCGTGATCGGGCTCTGGCTCGGCTTCGAGCGCACGCGCATGGGCGCGCAGATCCGCGCCGCGGTCGACAACCGGCGCATGGCGGAATCGCTCGGCATCAACATCGACCGCCTGTTCATGCTCACCTTCGCGTTCGGCAGCGGCATGGCGGCGATCGGCGGCGGGCTCGGCGCCGAGTTCCTCGGCCTCAATCCGCAATATCCGCTGATCTATCTCGTATACTTCCTGATCGTGGTGTCGGTCGGCGGCCTCGGCCGCGTCACCGGCGTGTTCTTCGCCTCGATCGTCATCGGCGTGCTCGACTTCGCGCTGAAGAAGTACCTGCCGCAGGGCGGCACGCTGTTCATCTTCGCGCTGACGATCCTGCTGCTGTTGTGGCGGCCGCAGGGCCTGTTCGGAGGCAAGGCGTCATGACCATGCCGGCGCAGCAGGTGACACCGGGACTGAGCGGCCACCCGGCGGCGCTCGCGCTCATCAACCGCCATCGCGTGCGGGCGTGGGAGCCGCTGCCCTGGATCATCGCGATCGCGTTCTACTTCGCGTTCCCGAACCATCTCGGCTTCGGCACCGACCTCTTGGTGACGATCCTGTTCGCGCTCTCGCTCGATCTCGCGCTCGGTTATGCCGGCATCGTCACGCTCGGCCATGCGGCCTTCTTCGGCGCCGGCGCCTACACGGTCGGGATGCTGGCGCATCACGGCATCTGGACCGAGCCGATTTCGGGCCTGTTCCTGGCCGCCGGCGTCGCCGCGCTGATCGGCTTTGCCTCCGGCCTGATCCTGCTGCGCACCACCGGCCTGACGCTGCTGATGCTGACGCTCTGCACCATGGCGCTGCTCGAAGAAGCCGCCAACATGGGCGAGAAATATACCGGCGGCTTCGACGGATTGCCGAACCTGCCGATCCCGCCGCTGTTCGGCCTGTTCGAATTCAATCCGCTCTATCCGCGCGTGCAATATGTCTACGTGCTCTGCGTGCTGTTCGTCTGCTTCGTGTTCGTCCGCACCCTGGTCTATTCGCCGTTCGGGCAGAGCCTCACCGGCATCCGCGAGAACGTCCTACGCATGCGCGCGGTCGGCGCGCCGGTGAACTGGCGGCTGGTCACCTGCTACACCATCTCGGCCGCGATCGCCGGCATCGCCGGCGGATTGTGGGCGCAGGCCAACGCCTACGTGAATCTCTCGACGCTCGGCCTCGACCGCGCCGCCACCGTGCTGATCATCCTGGTGCTCGGCGGCTACGGCCGGCTCTACGGCGCATTCATCGGCGCGGTCGTCTACATGGCGCTCTCGCATTTCCTGGCCAAGGTCTATCCGACCGCCTGGCAGCTCGGCCTCGGCCTGCTGCTGATGCTGATCGCGCTGTTCGCGCGCAACGGCGTGCTCGGGCTGTGGGACCAGCTGACGAGCCGCTTCATCGGCAAGCGCGGGCCGACATGAGCGACGTCCTCCTCGAAACCCGCTCGCTCAGCAAGAGCTTCGGCGCGCTCGCGGCGTCGCGCGACATCAATTTCAAGCTGGAAGCCGGCGCGCGCCATGCGCTGATCGGGCCAAACGGCGCCGGCAAGACGACCTTCATCAACCTCCTCACCGGCGTGTTCCTGCCGACGCAGGGCCAGGTGCTGCTCAAGGGCCGCGACATCACCACGATGGAGCAGTCGGCGCGGGTCAAGCTCGGCATCGCGCGCACCTTCCAGATCAACCGGCTGTTCCGCGGGCTGTCGGTGCTCGAGAACGTCTACATCGCGGTGGCCGAGCGGCTCGGCGCCGGCAACCAGATGATGAAGCCCGCCGGCATGCGCAAGGACATCGTGGACGAGGCGATGCGGCTTCTCGACATGCTCAAGCTGTCGAACGATGCCGGCCACCGTGTCTCGGAGCTGCCCTATGGGCGGCAGCGGCTGGTCGAGCTCGCGATCGCGCTCGGACTGAAACCCGACGTGCTGCTGCTCGACGAGCCCGCGGCCGGCGTGCCGAGCGCCGAAAGCCACATCATCCTCGACGCCGTGGCCGCGCTGCCGAAGCATATCGGCGTCCTGATCATCGACCACGACATGGACCTGGTTTTCCGGTTTGCGCAGCGGATCACGGTCCTCGTCGGCGGCGCGGTGTTCGCCGAAGGCACGCCGAAGGAGATCGGCGCCGACCAGCGCGTGCGCGACGTCTATCTCGGACAGGCGCATCATGGCTGAGGCTCTCGCCTTCCGCGGTGTCTCGGCCGGCTACGGCGAAACCGTCGTGCTCGAAGACATCAATCTGACGCTCGCCGGCGGCGAGAACGTCAGCATCATCGGCCGTAACGGCGTCGGCAAGACCACGCTGCTCGCGACCGCCATGGGTCACACCCGGCTGCACAAGGGCGAGGTGCTGCTCGGCGGGATGAACATCAACCGCATGCCGATCTATGCGCGCGCGTTGGCCGGCCTCGGCTATGTGCCGCAGGAGCGCGAGATATTTCCGTCGCTGTCGGTGCGCGAGAACCTCGAGATCGGCGCACGCCCGGGCTACTGGAACGAGGCGCGGATCTTCGAGCTTTTCCCGCGCCTCTCGGAGCGGCTCACCAACATGGGCAACCAGCTCTCAGGCGGCGAGCAGCAGATGCTCTCGATCGCGCGCGCGCTGCTCACCAACCCGGACGTGCTCTTGATGGACGAGCCCACCGAGGGCCTCGCACCGGTGCTGGTCGAGACGCTCACCGCCGTGCTGCTGAAGCTTCGCGATTCCGGGCTTTCGATCGTGCTGGTCGAGCAGAACAGCCGCGTCGCGCTCGGTTTCTCCGAGCGCGCCGTCATCATGGACAAGGGCCGGATCGTCTATGACGGGCCGTCGGCGGCACTGCGAGACGACCCGGAGCAGCTCGCCAAACTCGTCGGCATCGTCGAGGCGGCCGCGCCCCATTGAGGTGGAGGGCACCGCCATCGATGACGATCCATCGCCGCGGGGGAAGCGGTGCGCGTGGTCCGGGCGCCGCCTGGCCCGCCAACGAACGGAACCGGAAACGGTTGCAGTTATCGACCATATTCGCGGTGGCAATCCCGATAACGGAAAGAAATACACTCAATAACGGTCGTGCAAACCGTTATGTCGATGCAGCGGGAGCCGCGTTCGCTTACCTCCATCTTTATCGGACGCATCAACGGGTCCCCGCTTGATTCCTACTGACGGCCTATTCATCGTGCTATCAGTGATTTCATGACCCCGTCATCCACAGACGAAGAGCCGATCGTCGAACCGTCACCCGGGAATGACGGGGCGGACGACGTCGCCGGGCGCGCCCTTCGCCTGCGCATTCGACAGCAGGAGTTGCTCGCCGAACTGGGCGTGCTGGCGCTACAGGGAACAAGCTTCATCGACATGCTTGGCCACACCGCTCGGATGACCGCCGAAGGGCTGGGCGCGGAATTCTGCAAAGTGATGGAATACCTTCCGGCCGAGGATCGTTTTCTGGTGCGGGCGGGCGTCGGCTGGAATGACGGCGTTGTCGGCTCGGCGACGGTGGGTGCCGATCTGGCCTCGCCCGCAGGCTATGCGCTACGGACCGGCAAGCCCGTTATTTCAAACCACCTGGAAAACGAACAGCGTTTCAGGACGCCGGAGCTGCTGGTCGAGCACGGCATCCGCCGTGCCATGAACGTCATATTGCAGGGCGACGGTTCGCCCTACGGCGTACTCGAAGTGGACAGCCGCGCCGAAGGCGAATTCAGCGAGCATGACGTGGCCTTCCTGCAAGGCGCCGCCAACATTCTTGGAATGGCGATCGAGCAATTGAAGTATCAACGCGAGCTGCAGGCGGCGCTCGACCGTCACCAGGTGCTGCTCAAAGAAGTCAATCACCGCGTCAAGAACAGCCTGCAATTGGTCTCCGGCATGCTTCAACTGCAAGCCAATGCAGTCGCCGACCCCGGTCTCAGCGAACGGCTCAACGAAGCGTCGACCCGCATCCTGGCCGTCGGCCGCGCCTATGACCGCCTCGCCTACGAGGCCGACTATGAGAATATCGATCTCGCCGCCTATCTTCGGGACGTCATCGAGGATCTGGAAAGCGTCGTCGCTCCCTGCACGATCAACCTCGAAGCGCCCGAGCTGATCCACTTTGCTGCCGACCGCGCGATCCTTGTGGCACTCGTCATCAACGAACTCATCTCGAATGCCGGCAAGTATGCGTATCCCGAATCCCATGGGCCTGTCTGGGTGCGGTTGCTCCGGACAGAACGCAACAAGGTTTTGGTCTCGGTTCGCGACGAGGGCGTTGGCTTGCCCGCCGACTTCAGCCCGACCGCGGGCAAGCGGCTGGGGACGCGGCTGATCAACGCCCTGGCGACTCAGCTGGACGCCGAATTGACCCGCCCACCATCCTCCAAGGGCACGCACTTCGCGCTGCTGGTTCCCATTCAGCCGCCCGTGTCTCCCTGACCGACCGAGGGCCCGCCTCGCGGGAGCGAACGATCGGTGCGTTTGTCGGCATCCGATTCACGGGGTCGAAACCTATATGCAGTAACATCGACGACAATTCGTCGATATCTCAAGAAAGTTTCGCTGACGTGCTGATGAGCTTGCCGCCCGCCTGTGCCGTCGAGACCAGCGGTCTGACCAAGCGTTTCGACCGCCCCGTGGTCGACAATCTGGACCTGCGCGTCCGTACCGGCGAGTTCTACGCACTGCTCGGCCCCAACGGCGCCGGCAAGACCACGACCTTGAAGATGGTGGTCGGACTGCTCAAGCCTGACGCCGGGACGATTTCGATTCTCGGGACCGATGCGCTCGCCGATCCGGTCGCGGCCAAGCGCGTGATGGCGTGGATATCGGACGAACCGATGATCTACGACAAGCTCACGCCGCTCGAATATCTCGCCTTCGTCGCGGGGCTCTGGGGCGTCGACGCCGATACCGCCGAAGCGCGCGCGCAGGCGCTGCTCGGCTGGCTCGGGCTCGGCGGCCACGTCCATGAACGCTGCGAGGGTTTCTCCAAGGGCATGCGCCAGAAGGTGGCGCTTGCCGGCGCGCTGGTGCACGACCCGCGCGTGATCATTCTCGACGAGCCGCTCACCGGGCTCGACGCCGCCTCCGCGCGGCAGGTGAAAGCCGTGCTGCGCGAACGCGTCGCCAATGGCGGCACGGTGATCATGACCACGCACATCCTGGAAGTCGCCGAGCGCATGGCCGACCGCATCGGCATCATCGCCGGCGGCCGCCTGATCGCCGAAGGCACCCTCGAGGAACTGCATGGCCAGGCTGGCGAACGGACCTCGACGCTCGAGGACACGTTCCTCTCGCTGGTCTCGAGCGAGGCCGTCCCGGCATGAGCCAGCCGGGATCGCTTGCCTGGTTTGCCCGTCACGAATCCCGCCTGGCGTGGCGCGACTGGCTGTCGATGATGACGGCGGGGCGGCGGCGGCGCCTGAGCACCGTGGTCATCGTACTCGCGGCCTTTCTCGCGTTCCTGCATCTCGTCGCCTATCCGATCGTCAAGGATTATGCGCATGTCGCGCGCGCCCCAGACAAGACTGCGCTGGTCGTGATCACCGGCATGCTGGCGCTGTCGTGGTCGCTGATGGCGTCACAGGCGATGGAGTCGGTCACCCGGGTGTTTTATTCGCGTGCCGATCTTGACCTGATCCTCTCGTCGCCGGCGGCTGCGCCGACATTGTTCGCGGTGCGCATCGCCACCATGACGCTGGCGACGGCGCTGATGTCGCTCCTGCTGGCGTCGCCCTTCATCAACGTGCTGGCCGTGCTCGGCGGGGCGCGCTGGCTCGCCGCCTATGCGGTGGTGGTCGCAATCAGCTTCAACGCCATGGCTTTCGCAGTCGCGGTCACTATCGCGCTGTTCATGGTGCTGGGCCCGAAGCGCACGCGGCTGGTGGCGCAGGTGATGGCCGCCGTCATCGGCGCGGCCTGCGTGATCGGCCTGCAGCTCGCCGCGATCCAGTCGCTCGGCAGCCTGTCTCGCACCGAGATCCTGTCGTCTTCCGCGCTTGTCGCTTGGGCGCCGGCAAGCGACAGCCTGCTCTACTGGCCGGCGCGCGCGACCACCGGCGACCTCACCGCGCTCGCGGGCGTGCTCGGCGCCGGCGTGCTCTTGCTGGGCGCGGCGATTGCGCTGTTCGCGCCGCGCTTCGGCGATTGCGCGCTCGCCGCCGGCGGCGTCGCACAGGCCGCAAAGCGGCGGCTGTCGACGTCAAACGGCTTCCGGCAAGCGACTCCGCGGCACGCCTTGCGGCTGAAAGAATGGCTGTTGCTCAAGCGCGATCCGTGGCTGATGTCGCAGAGCCTGATGCAGATCCTCTACCTCGTCCCACCCGCGTACCTGCTCTGGCGCGGCTGGGGCGAAGGCGCCGGCGCCGTCGTCGTGCTGGTGCCGGTGCTGGTGATGGCAGCAGGACAGCTTGCCGGCGGGCTCGCCTGGCTCGCGATCTCGGGCGAGGACGCACCCGAACTGGTCGCCACCGCCCCTGTCACCGCCGCGGAGGTCCTGCGTGCCAAGGTCGAAGCCGTCATGGGCGCGATCGCGCTCGTGTTCCTGCCGTTTGTCGCGGCGATCCTCCTGATGTCGCTCTGGCACGCCGCGGTCACCGTCGCGGGGATTGTCGCTGCCTCGGCGGCGGCGATTGCGATCCAGCACTTCTTCCGGAGCCAGGCCAGGCGCAGCCAGTTCCGGCGCCGTCAGACATCGTCGCGCGCGGCGACTTTTACCGAGGCGTTCTCCTCGATCGCCTGGGCCGGCACCGCGGCGCTCGCCGCCGCCGGCACCTGGCTCGCGGTGATCGGCGGACTGTTTGCGCTCGCGGTCCTGCTGGTGGCGCGGCTGATCAGCCCTAAACCTTAAGGGCGTCGGCGAACACCCGGCCGTAGCCGGTCGGGCCCTTGTCCTCGCCGTAGAGCCACTCCATCGCCTCGAACGATTGCTCGGCGGTGCGCGCCGACAGCATCATGTTGCGCAGTTCGCGCGCGACGCCGCCGGCGTGATAGAACTCGCCATAGACGCGCGCCATGATCTGCACCCGCCCGGTGCGCAGATAGCGCGCGGCCTGGTAGTCCTGGAAGGCGGCGGCGTAGTCAACCTGGGCGCTTTCGACACGGTTGGCGAGACAGACCGCATCCTCGATCGCCATGCAGGCGCCCTGCGCGAGATACTGCAGCATCGGATGGGCGGCATCGCCGATCAGCGTCATGCGGCCCTTGCTCCAATTCTTCACCGGTGGGCGGTCGCACAGCACCCACATCCGCCAGCTCTCGATCTTGCCGAGCAGCGTGCGCACCGGCTCGCAGGTCTTGGCGAAGCGTTCGTGCAGTTCCGCGGGATCACCGAAACTGTCCCAGCCTTCTTCGTAGCGGTTGGAGTGGAACACCGCGACGAGGTTGTAGAGCTCGCCGCCGCGCAGCGGATAGATCACGAGATGCACCTTCTCGCCCGCCCAGAAGGTCATCGCCCAGCGCCGCAGATTCTCAGGCACTTCTTTCGTCGGCAGGACCGCACGATAGGTAATGTGGCCGGCGACCTGCGGCTTGCCGTCGCCGACAATGAGCTGCCGGATCGTCGACCACAGACCGTCGGCCCCGATCAGCGCCGCGCCCTCATAGCTATGGCCTCCTTCGCTGCGCGCGGTCACGCCTTTGCTGTGCTGCTCTGCCGCGACGATCTTTTGCGACGTGTGCAGCTCGACCAGATCGTTCTTGCGGCATGCTTCGAGCAGGATCGAGAGCAGGTCGGGACGGTAGATCAGCGCATAGGGATGCGTGAACTTGGCGCGAAACCGCTGGTCGAGCGGGACGCGCGTCACCTCCTCGCCGGTGATGGCGTCGAGCATGATCAGGTTTTCAGGAAACACCGCAAGCGCGCTCACCTTCTCGGTCAGGCCAAGCACGTCGAACATACGGAACACGTTGGGGCCGAGCTGGATGCCGGCGCCGACTTCCTTGAACTCCGCCGCCTGTTCGATCACCCGCGTGCGCACGCCCTTCTGCGCGAGCGCGAGCGCCGCGGCCAAACCGCCGATACCGCCGCCGACGATCAGCACCGGCGGCTGCCCTGCCCGATTCAGCATCGGATCTCCCGTGTGGCTCATGGAAATGCCGGGTGAATGCCCGATTTCTCAACCCCGGATTAAACCCAAGAAGAGAATCCGGGTCCAGTTCCAAGCACCTGACCTGAGCCAGAATCCCCTTTCGCTCGTTCTCATGACGATAGCAGCAATTAGGGCCGACGATGCTACTCCGCAGCATTCGATGCGCACGCCGAGCGGCTGACACGCACGCACGAGTCACAGCCTGCCTCGGTACTTTCGTCCTGCATCCGGCACGACCGACGGACGATCATCCGTGCGGATGATTTACCCCGCGCGGCTCCCAGCCCAAGTTGCTGCATCCGTTGCAGAACAAGAGAGGCAGCGATGTACGAACTCCTCGGTGCGCTTGCATTCGCCGCGCTGGTTGCGGGTTATGTGCTGGCGGTCGTGTTCATCCGCCACCAGGATGAGGCCGGCGTCGGCCACCGGCGTTCGATCCGTCACGACAAGCGGATGTGAGCGACGGGTCGCTCACTCTTTTCGGCTAGTCGACGCGATCGACTCAAGCGCTCGCGGCGCCAGGATGACAATCCCGCCGCGCTGAAGCTCGATCAGCTTCTGCTTTTCCCACGTGCGTAGCTGCTTGTTCGTGCTCTCGCGCGACACGCCGATCATTTCGCTGAGATGGCGCTGGGTTAGCGCGATCTTCTGCTTGCCCGACGCCGGCGCGGCGCCGTCGGCCGCCTGCAGCAGCACCTTGGCGAGCCGTCCCGGCAGATCGAGCAACATGATGTCCTCGAGCTGCTCGGTGGTGTGGCGCAGCCGCCGGCAGAGCACCTCGATCAATTTCAATGCAAACTCGGCGCGCTCGCGAATCAGCGTGACGAGGTCGCGCCGCTCGATCACCATCAGCTCGCAATCCGTGAGAGCGATGGCGTCGGCCGTGCGGGGCAGGCCATCCAGCACCGCGATCTCGCCGAAGATCGCGCCTTCCGAAATCAGGTTGAAGACCGCGCCTTTGCCGTCCGCGGACGGCGTGCTGATCTTCACCGTGCCCGAGCAGATCGCGAACAACGCGCTGCCCGGCGCGCCGCGTTCGCAGATCATGGTGCCGCGCTTGAACGCGCGCGGGATGGCGTAGGAGCTCAACTGATTGAGCAGCTCCGGCCCGAGCGCGCCGAAAATCGGATGCCTGCTGAGAAAAGCGCGCTTGTCGAACGCGCGAGCGACGCCTTTTCGTTTCGGAGTGACCATGGGCGCACGGATCGACCTAGCGTGGGCGCCCAGCGCGCGGATCGCCTCGTTCGAGCGGGCTATTCGGTGGGCGCCAACCAAGGATTATCACCAGCGCGGACGTCTGTCGCCGCGAATTGTTGGTTTACGGATCGGCGACGCTCGCCCCTGGCAGCGGCAGCGGGCGCGCCTCCCTGCCGGAGGCGCGCCGCATGTGCCGGCGGGCTATCTCCCCGCCTATCGGCTGAGGAAGGTCGAGTAGCCTGAGATCGTGTAGGAATAGGACATCGAAGGCGCCGCCGCCCGGGCCACCTTGATGACTGCCTCGGTGCGGTTGGTCACCTTCAGAGCCTTGAGAATGGCGGTGACATGGTTTTTGACCGTCGGTTCCGCCAGCTTCAGGATCCGGCAGATCGCCTTGTTGCTCTTACCCTGCATCATGACCGCGAGGACATCGCGCTGGCGAGCCGTGAGGTTCGAGCCAACGCCGTTGACCGTGGCGGCGACCACATCGATGAGCGCGGCCGGCTGGCCTGATGCAACCGGGTAGCCACCTGCAGGCACCGAACTCTGGAAGGACGTGACGGGTCCGCCGGTTTCTTGAGTGAGCATTCGTATTGTCTCCCGCTAACCGTTCCACTGTCGTCGTCGTGGACGGGCGGAAAATAGTGCGTTCGCCAAAAGTCGAATGTGATGCGCATCACACTTCGGAAGTTATTTTTTCAGTCGATAGATCAATGTGTTATGGCATAACGCATAAGGATCGGGATTCCGATCCCCTTCAAAGGTATGGGCTGAGCGTGGTCACGCCCGGCCCCACCGGTCTCGATCAGCAGGTGCGTCAATCCTGGGCGGGCGAAACTGTCGCATACTGGGCGCAGGGAAACAGCTGATGGGTCATCGCATAGCCCGGCAGGCCGGCCGCGACCGCATGGTAGTCCTGGCACGCCAGCGCGACCCAGCCGGCCTCGCAATTTCGCCGCGCCCGCCGCATCCGAAACACCGAGTCGTTGACCCGGACCAGATCGGCGTCGCGCGTGCTCTGTACCAGCCGCCCCACGACTGCTCCCGCCGCCAGGTGCCACTGCATGCAGGTGCGCGCGAACCTCTGTTTGTCGGCATCGCCGTCGGCCAGCGTCGTCGTGCCGCTCCTGAGCGATAGCGCCGACACCAGCAGCACGATGGCGGCGAGCGCCGCCAGGCCTCCCATTGCGGGCCGCCAGCCGGATGCGACCGAACGGTTGAGCGCCATGATCGGCACGTGCCGCCGCGGCGCGATCGCTAAGTCGCCGCTGACGAGCTCCGGATGTGCCGACGCCGAGGTGACGCCCTCGGCATAGCGCGGGGGCCTCGCGTCGGGCAGAGGAAATTCACGCATGACCATGCTCCAACTCATAGGAGGCCCTCATCTCGAAGGTGATCCGGGCGGCCAGGCACTGAAGCCGGGCACGCCATCCGCCGGATTCCAGTCGAACTCGAGATGGCCGAACGCAAACGGGCCGAACTCGCCGGAATCGAGAGGAACGGAAACCGGCAATGTCGGCACCGATGGTGCCGGCTGCGACATGCGCGATTGAGCGGCCGCGCGCGTGTTCCCATGAAGCATGCCCGTGATCGCCAGCGACGCGATGGCCGCTACGACCAACGTTGCGCTAACCATTGCTCGCGTCGACACAGGCGGCGGCATGGCCGCAGGCTCACCGTCCAGGACATCTTTTTTCATGGGCGCCTCCAAGCGACCGGGATCATTTGAGTGCCGGCGAACAAAGGCGGAGCATCGAGGAGATTCGCCGAACGCGCGCCACAGTGCGCGAGCGACCGCGCGTCGAGAATCATCCTGACGTCTGGGATCAGAAGCGTCGCGGCGATCCGCCAATCGCGAGAACACTCGATGTCGCCATGACTTTTTGGCGCGGCGAGAAGCGACCGGTCCGCCGGGACTAAGGTATCGCGGCCGGCGAATTCATGCCCGACGCGGGCACATTGCCTGATCTCCGGCGCGCGGTAGAATGCCGGCAGCCGGAGCCCAAGGAGCCTTCATGGACATCGTTCTGTACTACGCGCCGAATACCTGCGCGCTCGCGCCCTATGTCACACTCACCGAAGCCAACGCGCCGTTCGAAGCGCGTGCGCTCAATTTCCGCAAGGGCCAGCAGAATTCGGCCGACTACCTCAAGCTCAATCCCAAGCACAAGGTGCCGTTGCTCGTCGTCGACGGCGCGCCGCTGACCGAAAGCGCCGCGATCCAGATCTGGATTTCGCGCAATTTCCCGCAGGCAAAATTGCTGCCGTCGGATCCGTGGCAGGAGCTGAAGGCGATCTCGGTGATGTCGTGGTGCTCGTCCGGCATTCACCCGTTCCTGGCACGCATCAACAACCCGCCGAGGGTCGTGGATGGCCTGCCGGGCGCGGAGGCGAGCGTCGTGAAGGCGGCGACCGAGATGCTGCACGAGAACTACAAAATCGCCGACGACATGCTGAAGGGCCGCGAATTCTTCTTCGACCACTTCACCGCCCCCGACGCGCATTTCTTCTGGTGCATGCGCCGCAGCGCGCAACTCGGCGTCGACACCTCATCCTTCCCGAACTGCACGGCGCATTTCGAGCGCGTCAAGGCCCGCCCGAGCGTGCAGAAGCTGTTCGCCTGGGAGAAAGAGGTGAACGAGGAATTCGCCAAGGCCGCGTAGCGCCGGCCAGAGCATTCCCCGGTGAAGTTGACTCGCTCTCTCCCGCTCGTCCCCGCGAAAGCGGGGACCCAGATTGGCTCAAGACTGGATTCCCGCATGCGCGGGAATGAGCGGGGAAAGACCCGTTTCAGCTGGAACCACTTTAGTCTCTCATCAATACCTCGCGTGGCCCGGCGTGCGCGGATAAGGGATCGCGTCGCGGACGTTGGCGAGGCCCGTGACATAAGCGAGCGTGCGCTCGAAGCCGAGGCCGAAGCCGGCGTGCGGCACCGTGCCGTAGCGGCGGAGATCCCGGTACCAGGCGTAGTGTTCCTGATCGATGCCGCACTCCGCCATGCGCGCGTCGAGAACCTCAAGCCGCTCCTCGCGCTGGCTGCCGCCGATGATCTCGCCGATCCCCGGCGCCAGCACGTCCATCGCCGCGACGGTCTTGCCGTCGTCGTTGAGGCGCATGTAGAACGCCTTGATGCCCTTCGGGTAGTTCATCACGATGACCGGCTTTCGGGCGTGCTTCTCGGTGAGATAGCGCTCGTGCTCCGATTGCAGGTCGATGCCCCACTTCACCGGAAACTCGAACTTCTCCTTCGCGCGCTCCAGGATCGCAACGGCCTCGCCGTAGTCCATGCGCACGAATTCGGAGCCGACGATGCCGTCGAGCTTCGCCAGCAACCCCTTCTCGACCCGCTCGTCGAAGAAGGCGAGATCGTCGGCGCGCTCCTTCAGCAGGACCGCGAGGCAGTACTTCAAGAGCTGCTCGGCCAACGTCGCGTCGTCCGACAAGTCGGCGAACGCGATCTCCGGCTCGATCATCCAGAACTCGGCGAGATGCCGGCTGGTATTGGAGTTCTCGGCACGGAACGTCGGCCCGAAGGTGTAGACCTTGGTGAGCGCGAGGCAGTAGGCCTCGACATTGAGCTGGCCCGACACCGTCAGGAACGCCTCGCTGCCGAAGAAATCCTTGGCGAAGTCGACCTTGCCGTCGGGCGTGCGCGGCAGGTTGGCGAGGTCCAGCGTCGAGACCCGGAACAGCTGCCCTGCCCCCTCGGCGTCGGACGACGTGATGATCGGCGTGTTGACCCAGACAAAGCCGCGCTCGTCGAAGAAGCGATGGATCGCCTGCGCCAGCGTGTGGCGCACGCGCGTCGCCGCCCCGATCACGTTGGTGCGCGGCCGCAGATGCGCGACCTCGCGCAGGAACTCCATGGTGTGCGGCTTCGGCTGGATCGGGTACGTGTCCGGATCGTCGACCCAGCCGATCACCTTGATCGCGCTCGCCTGCATCTCGAACGGCTGCCCCTTCGCCGGCGACGGTACGATCGTTCCGGTCGCTTCGATGGCGCAGCCGGTCGTGAGCTTGAGCACCTCGTCGTTGTAGTTGGGCAGCGTGTTGGGCGCGACCACCTGCACCGGATGGAACGCCGATCCGTCGGACAGGTGCACGAACGAGATGCCCGCCTTGGAGTCGCGCCGCGTGCGCACCCAGCCTTTGACGGTGACCGGCGTGTCGCCCGGCGCCTGGCCGGAGAGGATGCCGCGGACGTTGAGTTCGGTGGTGGTCATGGATCGAGAGTGAACCACGCGGAATGGCTTTGTCCAGCTTGTCCGGCTACGCGATACCCTCGCCTGCGAATAGGGCCTTCGCTTCCGGCGCTTCGAGGAAGCGGACAAACGCCACGCCGCCGTCCGATCGTGCTGCGGGCGCCGCGGCATAGGTCGTGTAGCTCTGGATGTCGGCCGGCAACGGACCGACGAGTTGCAGCCCTCGGCCACGCCAGTTCAATATCTGGACCAGGGGCATGAAGCCGATCTCCTGGCCTGTGCCGTGGATCAACGGCTCGATCATGTCCGTGCCGATGTAGCGCTTTACTTTCGCCTGAATGCGTTCGGCGAGACCGAGCCGTTGCAGCAATTCATCGACGTAGAGCCCGCTCGATGCGCGATTGTAGACGACGCCATCCGCGTCGAGCAGCGCGCGCTTGAGCGCGTCCGTGGTCGAGACATCGGGCCGCGGCGCGCCGTCGCGGATCACGACGCCGATCCCGACCTTGCCGAGCAGCACCTGCGCGGCGCCGTCGATCTTGCCGGACTCTGCGAGCGCGTCGAGCGCGGCAGGCGGCGCGATGATGACATCGGGCGTTTCGCCTGCGCCGATCCGCCGGCGGATTTCCGGGGTGGTGGCGAAGGTGATGTTGACGGTGTTGCCGGTGCGCTTGCGGAACACGTCGGCGGCCGTGAGCAGCGCGGGCTCTACCGCGGCGCCGCTCAGGACGTTGATGTCGACGGCGGGCGGAATGATCTGTCTCCAGATGCTAATGGAATCATGGTGGCACCTTATGGCGTCACCGTAAATCGGATTTTCGCCGGCGCTGCGGAAGGTGGAAGAAGAGTTCGAGCGCATCCGCTACGAGATGCAGGAAAAGCGCCTGCGCATGTTGTTCGCGGCCAGGAAGGCCAAGCCCGGCCTGTCGCTCGTCGAGGCGCGGCGGATATTGTGGATGTACACCAGCCCGGACGTCTACCGGATGCTGGTCCACGAGGGCGGATGGATCACCGACGCGTATCAGCGGTGGCTGTCGCGGATCCTGCTGGAGGCGCTGGTGGGGCGAGGCAAAGAATAGGCGCCGACGACCTAAGCGGCCGCGGCACGTTGCTTGCGCGCGACGATGAAGATGCGGGCATCCTTGCGCCCGGAGCCATGCCGCGCCCGCTCGACGATCGTGAACCCCGCGCCGGCGATTTCGTTCTCCAGCTCGGCGGCAGAGAAGAACGCGACGAACGGCGCCTTGCCGATCAGACGCATCACCGGGACGGCCACCCGGATGAGCGGGTTCATCTCCGAAAGGCATGGCGTCTTGATGATGAACAGGCCGTCTGGCTTCAGCAGTCGATGAACGTCTTGCAGCATCGCCGGCCGATCGGCCACGAGATGCAGAAGGTTGAACGCCAGCACGGCATCGCATGAGCTGTCGGCCCCCGCCGCGCGCCCGGCCGGAGCCACCGCGAATTCGGCATTGGGACAGGCTTGAGCAAGAGCCTTCTCCCGCGCGACGGCGATCATCTCGCTCGACACGTCGGTTGCCACGATGCGGGAGATGAATGGCGCGAGCTTGAGCGCTGTGGTGCCGGTGCCGCAGCCCAGTTCCATCACGATGTCGGAGCTGCGGAGAAGACCGCGGGTGCGCGCAAGCGTGCGCTCGTAGCCGGCCAGGTCCGCGATCGGATCGGCGGCATACTTCCGCGCGGCCCGGTTCCAAAACTGCGCGTCGGCGTCACGAAGCATCATTGCTCTCCCCGCGGACCCGAACCCCTGTGAGTTCCGCGCTGCTTGTTCACGCAAATGATACCAGCCATCGGGCGTTACCGTGACACTTTACAGTGTCACGATAAATCAGCAGCAACGCGCTGGCGGCACCGCCCTCGAGCTGCGCCTTCCATGACGTCACCTGATTTAGGATGGGCGTCGAACTGCTCGGCAATCTGTGCAACCGTTCGAACGCTCTTGACGGCGGCAAGCGCCACCTTCGCCTTGAAGGCCGGTGTGTGGTTCTGGCGCGGTCGTTTCTCGACATGCGCTCCCCTGATTCGCAGGCCATAGCGTGCCTGCCGTCAGGCAGAAATTCCACTTAGCGCCCTGTCTAAATTTCCGGGACCGGCTCCGTCTATTGTCCGCTCCGCTTCGTTAATTACTTGCCTTCTAGCTCCGAGGACCTACGGGAGAAGAAATTGAACAACGGCGCGAACAGAACCGCGACGTACCAACCGTATATGAAGCTCCAGATCAGACCGACAAAGAAGCTTGGCCATGTGATCCACGTGAACCCAGGCATCAGTTGCCCCAAAAGCTGGTGCATCCCGCGATCCGAAACCAAGAGGCCGAACAGCACGCACAGAACATATGTGATCACGAGGAACGAGCTGAGGCTCAGCCCCAGCGACATAACTTTCAATCGCTTGTTCATCGTCGACCTCTTGGCTTCGCGAATTTCGCGCGACAAGACCCTCAGGATACGCAGGGCCTCACTTTCCCGCAGGCGGCATAGATCCCGGCTGCATCGGCATGCCCTGCATCTGGCCCTGCATCATCTGCATCATCTTCATCATGCCCTGCATCATCTGCATCATGCCGTCCATCTGGCCCTGCATCATCGGGCAGTTCATCATCATGCCGCCCTGCGGCGTCTGAGCTGCCGGCGGCGTGGTTTGGGATGCACTCTGCCCGGCCGTGGAAGGTTGCCCGGTCGCTGCGGCAACGCGCACGCCAAGCTTATCCAAGGTCGCTTTGTCAGGCTCACCCGTGACTGGGAGATGGTGCAGAGACTGGTATCGCCTGATCGCCGACCGCGTCTCATCGTTCAAGATGCCGTCGACCTTGACTGCGATGCCCTGCTTGATGAGAGCTTCCTGCAAGGATCTGATGACAGGCTCCGTCAGGGGCGCCGGAGTTGATGCCGCTGGCGGCGCGGTTTGTGCGAATGCATCGACACCTGGCGACACACCAACGATCAACATAGCCGCGAGTGCGGCAACCAGAGAGAGACGTGACCTAATGGCGACTGACTGCATTGTGTTGCTCCTTCGGCTCGTGTGTTGAAGTACGATCAATGGGCGGACTGGACGCTTCCTTGCCTTAGATCAAGTTTCGTTCGCCGCTCGATCTTTGAGGTTTCGTAGTTCACCGTCGTCATCATGCCGGCGGCCATGTGGTAGAGATGGTGGCAGTGGAATGCCCACCGGCCGGGGTTCGCTGCGTCGAATGCGATCGTGACCGAACGATGGGGCGGGAGATGAACAGTGTCGCGTACCGCGCCTGCGACACGTCTCCCGTCAATGGCAACCACTTGGAAATGATGGCCATGCAGGTGCATTGGATGCGCCATCATGCTGGTGTTTCGCATTGTCAGTTCAATGCGGTCGTCCTTACGCACCACAAGCTGTGGTTTGGTCACCAAATTCCAGCTATAGCCCTGCATTCCGCCCACGAGTTCCATGTCAAAGCGGCGGTCGGGGCGCCTCGTTGCAAGCGGCTTGACCGCGTGCAAGGCCTGCTCGATCGCGAGATCCAGCACAGGACTCCTCGTTTGACCCTCGGCCGCGACTTTTTGAACGGCTGCCTTCGCTGGTGCCAGGATGATTCCTGTTCGCTCGAGAGCACCTTCACGCAGCGCAAGAACGGGGAATGCCTCACTTGTACGCGGCAGTTCGACCACGATGTCGAGCCGTTGGCCCATTGAGATTGGGAATTGCCTCCCTCTTATCGGAACGACGGGTTGCCCATCCACTGCAATCAGCGTTCCTTCGAGCCTACCGAGATCAACTGTGAACGCGGTTGCCGTGGCACCGTTGATGATCCGGAGACGAACCCTTCCACCCAACTCAACCCTGACAACCTCAGGATCATCGAGAGTACGATCATTGGTGAGATATGCGTCGTAATCGATGTCGTTGACGTCCATAGCGGCGGAGACCGGAGCCGAACTGCTCTTGCCCGGCGTGGCTTCATGGCCCATTGCCGAGTGATCAGCCGGTCCGGCGGTGCCGTGGTCCGGCCCTTTTTTGAGCCGTTCAAGAAGCTCCTCTGGGCTCGAAAACGAGAAGTCATGAAGCAGGATCACGACATCTTGCTTGTCTCGGCGGCGGTCATCTCGGTCAAACACGATCAGCGGCGCTGCCAGCAAATTCTGCTCCTGGAGCGTGTGCGCATGCATCCAGTGTGTCCCTGCAGCGCCCACAGGAAAGCTGAATTGGCGACTAATATTCGGACCAAGAGCCGGCGTCGGAGCATCGAGCACACCATCCTGATCCCAGGGTGGCGTCAGACCGTGCCAATGGACAATTGTCGGCTCCGATGACTCGTTGCGCAGGGTGACATCGAAGAGGTCGCCAGCCGTGAAGGACAGACCGGGCGATCCATTGGACTGAACAAGGCCGAAAACCTTCGCTGCGCGCTTCTTGACTTCGATCGTGCGATGCACGACGCGTAGAACTTGATGTCCTGCCTTCCGTTCGCGACTAGGCGTTGCCTCCCGGCCAATCACCTGACGCGCGAAGGGTGATGGCAGGCCAAGTGCGGCAGCCGCAACCAGCGCTGTCCGCAAGAGTTCCCGTCGATCCATTGTTGACCTCATTCGTTCTCTTGAACGTACCCAGGCACGAGTTCGTGTTTCGTAGATGCCAGGACTCGCGGGACCGGTCCGGCTCACACTATGGGGGCTCATGGGCGCCCAGACTCTTCCCGCGAACCGCAGTCGACAAGCGTTGCTGACAGGTCGTCGACTACTGGCAGGCTCAAATCAACGAGCGGGGAGGTCGAAAGTGAAACACTATGGCCCCTGACCTGATTCCAGACATGGCCATCGTGGAATAGTGGGACAAAGGCTCAATCATCAAAATTGGCCCAGCGGCAACGTCAGCCGCCGCGCAACACATCGCGCACGAACCTGCAGCACACGACGCGCCGTCAGCATGATGGGATTGCCCACCGCAGCAATTCGTGATCTTCCAATCGACCCGTGCGTTTGCCAACGACAGCGGCGGTGCCTCACTCGTAGCGGTGCCGAGTTTGGTCTGAGCTGCCGTCACGTCCGGCGATGCAGCATGATCGACCGCAACCGCAGTAGAAACTGGCCGCTCCAGAGCCTCCGCGCGCGCACACGCCTGAGATTGTTCAATTGTAGCTACGGCAGCGATCATCAGGGTCATGGCGGCCAGAACTTTCCGCCATCCCCGCCGGTACGGCAGGCATCCCATCGATGGTGGTCGGCGAGCCATGCGTGGCGCCTTGATGCTCTGACTACTACGCACAATCTCCGAGACCGGGAGCCAATATATTGACCCAAGTCAAATATTGATCCAGGTCAGCATCTTTCCCGGCGCATCCTGCCTATCTTTCTCGTTGAATGCGATCGCTTGTCGGTCGCAAGAAACACCGACGTTGGCAGGAATGCGTCCTGACTGTCCCGGCCACCGATGTTGTAGTCGGCAAGTTTTGTTGGCCCGCGCGGTGCTCAATAGTTCTTTGATAAACAGCCTGTTGGAGTCCGCTGGGTCCAGTGTTTCAACGCTGTAGAAATCGTCTAATATGGACGGGAGATGAATGGTGCGAGCTTGAGCGTTGTGGTGCCGGTGCCACAGCCCAGTTCCATCACGATGTCGGAGCTGCGAAGAAGACCGCGGGTGCGCGCAAGCGTGCGCTCGTAGCCGGTCAGGTCCGTGATCGGATCGGCGGCATACTTCCGCGCGGCCCGGTTCCAAAACTGCGCGTCGGCGTCGCGAAGCATCATTGCTCTCCCCGCAGGCCCGAACCCCTGTGAGTTCCGCGCCGCTTGTTCACGCAAATGGTACCAGCCATCGGTGGGAACCGACGTTGCACAAGCTTGCGCGGTCGCACTACAATCGATCCACAGAATGAAGCTTTCGGCTCAGGTCCGGCAGACCGTGGGCCTTTATCAGGGAGAGACTTACCACAATCGGAGGAGGCATCGATGATCCGACGTATTCGTTTCGCGTTGCGTTGTACGTTACTGGCCTCATTTGTCCTGCCCGGGTTGGCGGCGGCGCAAAGCCCTAGCGGTACTCCCGTCCTCACCAGCACCACCGTGATGTCGGGCCGTGACCTAACGTGGGACATGGCGTTCCTCCCCGACGGCACGATGTTCTTCACCGAGAAGTGCCGTGGACTGTCGGTCCGGTTACCGTCCGGCACGGTCAACGCCCTGCTCGGCATGAAGGATTCCAAGGGCTACCCGGACACCGCATCCGACCTCTTCTGCAGCGGTCAGGCCGGCATGAGCGGTGTGGCAATCGACCCCGACTTCGCCAGCAACCGTTTCATCTACGTGTTCTCGGCGTCGAGCATGACCGCGCCAGGAACCAATCGGGTGCTGCGGCTCACGGTCAGTTCCGACCTGACCAAGGTCTCGAACCGGCAGGACATCGTCACCGACATCGCCTACAAGCCGAAGCCCAGCAACCATCCCTTCGGCGATGCCGGCGCGCACAACGGCGGGCGGCTGCGCTTCGGCCCCGCGGACGGCTTCCTGTACGTAACGACGGGCGACACCCACAACGGCGAGGTGCCGCAAAGCCCGACCCGCATGGGTGGCAAGGTGCTCCGCATCGATCGGGACGGCAAGGCCGCGCCCGGCAACAACGCGCCGCAGGGTTTCGATGCGCGCGTCTTCACTTATGGACATCGCAACCCGCAAGGCATCTGCTTCCGCCCCGGTACCAACCAGCCCTACACGGCGGAGAACGGTCCCTGGCATAGCGACGAGGTGACGGCGCTCACCGCCGGCGGCAACGGCGGATGGGATCCGCGCCCCAACGTCGCCGGCCGCGGCGACTGCCCCGACGGGTATTGCGGATACTCGCCGAACCAGATGGGCGCGATGGATCCGAAGGAACGGTCGGCGTTCATGCCGATGACCGACACCAAGACCTATCCTAACGCCATGAAGCCGGCCTGGAACAACGACATGCTTTCGCAGGGCATGTCGTCATGCACGTTCCTGAACGGCCAGCAGTGGAAGGACTGGAACGGCCGGATGGTCGTAACCTTCATGGGTATCGGCATCCACGGAACGCCGGTCGGTAACCGCCTCGACGTGCTCAACATCACGCCCGACGGCGCGTCCGCCACGCGCACCACGGTGTCCTTGCCGATGCCGGCCGGACGCTTCCGCTCCGTCGTGCAGGCGCCGGACGGCAGCATGTACGTGGCCACCGACCAAGGCGACATCTACCAGCTCAAGCCCAACTGAGCTTGATCGGCAGGCCACGAACGCGACGACACGGACAAAAGGGCGCCGCGCCTTACACCGCGGCGATACGGCTGATCGTGATTGACTTCCGCCAACTCGCTACAGCCGCTTTCGCCGCGCTTCTGACATCGTCGGCCGCTTTCGCAAGCGCCGAATTGGCCAGGAGCAAGAACTGCGTGGCCTGCCATTCTGCCGAACGGAAGATGATCGGTCCGACTTACAAGGCCATCGCCGAGCGCCATGGCAAGGATGAATCCGCGATCAAGCTCTTGAGCGAAAAGATCGTGAAGGGTGGCGGCGGCAATTGGGGTCAGCTGCCGATGCCTCCTCAACCGGGCGTTTCGCCGGAGGAAGCCGAAGCTCTGGCGAAGTGGATTCTGTCCCACGAATAGGGTGCGCGGCGCCACACGCGCCAACTGACGCCAAGTGACAAAGGCCATGTAAGAGGCAGGGGTTGAGAATGGCGCGCCCGAAGAGATTCGAACTCCTGACCCCCAGATTCGTAGTCTGATTTGAGCGCCTTTCGAGTGTACTCCACTGCACGTTGCCATACTCTGGCCATCCTCACAAGTTACTGATTGATCTGGATATTCGTGCTATGGCGCACTGTAGCGTAGCGCGACCTCGATAATCCTTTATCGAGGAGTTCCCCAGACTAAACCCAGACTATTGTGGGGAGAGCACTATGGCTGATCAACGCCAGATTCTTACCGACAAGTGCATCGCGCGTTTGTCGTTCGCGGGAGAGAAGCAATACAAGGTCCGCGACAGCGAACTTCCGGGGTTCTTTGTGTTAGTCGGCAAGCGCCGAAAGAGCTTCATGGCTCAAGGGGAATTCTGGCGCGATGGTGCTCGCGAATTCACTGCACAGGTCAAGCTCGGAGACTTTGGAGATATCTCCACGCGCGAAGCTCGAGGCAAAGCTAAGCATGCCCTCGGATCAATCGCGCGAGGACGGCGGCCGGGCGAAGAGATAAAAATCAAACGCGGCTCAATCACACTGCGCCAAGCTTGGGAGCGCTACCGCGACGCTCACATGATCCGAAAGGGTCGGAGTGCAGGTACGATTGAGAACTACCGCGATCATATGGAGCGGCTGTTCGAGCACTGGCTCGACAAACCGCTTGCCCGCCTCGGTCGGCAGCCGAAGCTTGTCGCCGAGCGCCACGACCAAATCACCAAGGAGAATGGCGCTTATATCGCTAATGGCGCAATGCGGAGTCTTCGTGCGGTTTACAACCATGCGCGAAAAACGAACCGCGATCTGCCTCCCGAAAATCCCACGTTGGCGGTAGATTGGAATCAGGAAGAACGGCGGAATAGCGGTATGGGAGCGGCTGACCTTCCCGCCTGGTTGGAAGAATTAAGGCTGTTGGAGAATCCCATCCGGCGTGAATTCCACTTGCTGACGCTGCTCAGTGGATCTCGACCGACAGCTCTAAAGAACGCGCGGATAGAGCGCGTCGACTTGCGCATGCGCGTGCTACACATTCCAAAGCCGAAAGGTGGGGAAGAGCGGGCTTTCGATGTTCCTCTGTCGCGTGCAATGATCCGGTGCATTATCCGCGCGATCCGCATCGGTCGGATGCTGTATCCGGATCAAGCAAACGAGTGGCTCTTCCCTGCCGACAGTGAATCCGGGCACCTGATTGAGCACAAAGAAGAGCGCGGAGTTCTTTACAAATGGGGGAACGATCTGCGGCAAAGTTACCGCACCATTGCGCAGTCGGTCGGTGTGTCCAAGCTCGATATTCATCTTCTGATGAACCACTCTTTGCCCGGCGTGAACGAGGGCTACATTACACGGGACAAGTTGCTCAATGATCTGCTTCGAAAGCAACAAGAGCGAATTTCGGCCGTCATTCTTAAGCAGGCGGCAAAGGCCAAGGAAGACCTAACAACACATTGGCTGAAGTCCAGTAGGATCGATTTGCCACTTAGCGACACAGGCGCCCAATCGCACGGAGAAAAGCCGGTCGGACCGCAAGAACTGGCGGCTTAAGATAAAGCTTGCTCTGACGCTTCGACTTCATCGGTATGGCCATTTCGACCTCCATCTCTCGAGCCAACAAGGGCAAGGTCGAGCCGCCGCCGCTCTATCCCCAACTACTACGTCTGGAATTCCCGACTGTCACCCCCGCTCATTTCGAAAGGACGATCCCCAGGCCCTCCACAAGTTCGGCCCGCGCGGCGAACCGCGCGGGCCGTCTTCCTTGGTCGCTATTAGATGTCGTCAGCTGGGCCGCTGGTCAGGTTATCACCCGCGGCGGTGATGTCGATCTGGTTGAACTGGATGTTGGCGCCCATAACAATGTTCTGCGTGAACGCCTCCTGGCTCGCCAGAGCATCGGTCTCGACCTTGTTGTCGACCTCGTTGTCGAGCTTGTTCCCGTTGGAATTCTCGTTTTTGTTCTCGTTCTTGTTGTCGTTGTCATTCGCGTTGTCATTCTTGTTTTCCGACAACGCGAACTGGAACTGCCCCTGGCCCTGGCCTGGGCTTGACCCTGCAACTGCGCCTGAAGCTGCGCCTGCAGCTCAGCCCAGCGGATCAACAAACAGGACAACGTCAACAATTGCATCTACCGTATGCAGAACTGCCCAATGATTGGAATCGTTATCTTGAGGGCATCAGCACAAATACCCGGCAGAAGATCAGGCGCTTCCTGCGTCAAGTCGAGAGCTCGGAAGAGTTTCGTGTCACGTGCGCCGACCGGGATACGGTCGACCGCGACATCAAGATGCTTCTACGGTTTTGGGCGATCAAATGGGCGCCCCGAAAGGGCGATCGAACCGAAGGCATCGTCCGAACAAGCTACGCGACATTGATGCGGCTTTCGCGGGTTAGCAGCGAGAAACGATAGTTCCCAGACAGGAGTTCGGCCTTGATCTGCTCCTTCTCGCGTGGCCAGCAGCGGCGTAACGCTCACACGTCCGAGTTTGCCGAATAATCCCGTCGCCGCCGACATAGCCATTCGTAGGCCGTGTCCAGCACGTCGTCGGAGGTGATTTGGGTGAGGATCGACATACCAAGAGGCCCGGGCGTGATCAAAAATGAGCTGACGACATCAAATGTGACGCAACGTGATGATGAAAAATTGGAGACACTTACCGCCCCAATCCCCGTCCCCTATTCGTTCAGAAAATCGGATGCAGTGGTGCAGCTGACGAGGCTCCCTGCGTTTGATGTGCAACCCACCGAGTGCTCAGGTCCGGCGGGAGCCGGTCGATAAGGTCCAGCACCACATCCACTGAGCGCATCAAGCTTCGGCAATGAACCGTTTCAGTCGAGGCTGCCGAGCCGTTCTCGAAAATCTTGTTCGCCGGCGCTCCTCCGCCGCAAACCCCGTAATAGGCGCACGTGGAAGCACATTGCTGCAAGCCTGCGCCTATATCCGCGTAAAGGCTGCTCTCCATCACGCGAGCCGCGATCTGTTCAAATTCGAGATCACGCAAATTCCCGAAGCAGAAGTCATACCGCTCATGCTTGAGGCCCAGGAGCTCGGGTGAGAATGTCGAGACATTTCCGTCAGAGTCGACGGAGATGATACGAAAGGGCTCAGCTTGTTCATTTCGAATTTCGGCGCCATGACCCTGGATCGCCCGCATGGAGCTTTCGACCTCGCGTACAAGAACGGGTTGTTGACGTTGAAAGCTGAGGTCGAGAAAGCGCTCCAAGAAGGAGCGATAGCGCGCGTCCGCTGCGGCGCTGTTCACAAATCTCGACCTGCTATTTAGCCCCTCCTGCTCCTCGATGTTGAAACAGATGTATTCGATGGCATTGTCGACGTAGAAGTCGAGCATCTGCTCAAGCTTCGCCATGCTTTCGACGGTCAGGACCGAAATCACGTGGAATGGAATGCCCGCGCGCTGCAGCCGCCGAAGGCCCTCATGGGTTAGGTTGAACGACCCGGCGCCGTTCCTCTGTTTGCGGTGTAGGTCGTGTAACTCGGCGGGCCCATCTATACTGACGCCGATGTTGATGTTCCATTTCTGAATTAGCTCGCACCAAGCGTCGGAAATCAGGGTGCCGTTTGTCTGAAACGAATGGCGCACGTGCAAGCCAGGCGGCGACAAATCTTTGATCAGTTGAAACATCTGCTCATAATATTTAACCGGGAGAACCAGCGGTTCTCCCGCGTGCCACACGACCGTTACTAGCTCGCGGACCGTGGGGAAGCGCAATAGCTTCCTGAAAATCACTTGGGCCAGTTCAAACGAGAGGCGCTTCTTGGACGATCGATCGGGGAGATAACAATAGGAGCAATCAATGTTGCAGAATGGTGTGGGCTGGACAACCAGGAGGCTGGTTTGGCTAAACGGCATATCACCGACACCCGAGCGCTTGAGTGGCGGGCTCATTTTACAGCTCAACCCCGGTTGTCCTGCCGGGTCTTAACGGTGGTGATGATTATGCCAGTTATGCCAGTTATGCCAATTGTTCCAGTTATGCCAGTGTTGTGCGACACGGTCTTGTTCGCTCGATCCACTATCGGACGTTGTTGATCCGGTTGGCGCGGCAAGCTTCGCAATTTCGTCGAGCTTGGCCTGTGCGCCCGCAATCCTTTGGTCAAGCGAAATGCTGTTAGAGTTCGTCGTCGTAGCGGAGGCTGCACCCGATGTTACAATGAGTGCAGCTAGAATTCCGAAAACCTTACCAAACATGATGATCAGCCCTCCCAGGTGCGACATAGGTTGCAACTTCTATCTTCTATGCCGCATAATTACATGTCAAGGTCGATAGCTTTTAAAATGGTAATCTGCACTGCCTGGTCCTTGGGCTATTGGAAGCCACGCACACGATGGCGGGGCACTCCGATTGGTCGGGTGGTCAGCGTGTTCGACAGAGAACGGGTGCAACGCGCTCTCTATCCCGTCCACAATCATGCGCGCCATCACATCCCTGCGCAATTCGAATCGGATCAGCTTCCTTCGCGGCAACGAGCGCGTCGTACAATCGCTTCTGCTTGTCGAGCGTGGCGGTTTCGATCACATCGACCAGCGTGAGCACTAAGGCGTCGAGTTCAGCGGAAGGGGTGGGATTCGAACCCGAATTTGAATGCCGGACGAGACGGCGGCGCACTGATATCAAAATCATGCATTCGCTAGAATTGTTCAGACAGTCTCAGTGCTCCACCGAATCTCCGCGCATCGAAAATTGGACATCGAAAAATCAACATCAGAGACCGGTGCCGAGAACTGCGAGCCAACTAGCCCACACCGCGCGATTGCTCCCATAGAGACGCTGCCATTTGCGCGCTATCCCGCGGAATAGTCGCGACCACAACCTAGAGCCGCAAAAGCCAGAAATGGCGGCACTGGTGGGCTGTGGTGCCAGCGCGGTGCGAACCGGTCTCTAGCAGCAATCCCCGATATCACTGAACATACAGGCCAGCGCGTCCAGTACGAATGCTAGCTGTCGATAACAGACGCGTGCCGCGGCGGAAATTCGGCCAACGGGGGAGGATCATTTGGATCCAACGTCGCGTAGCTATCGCAACCGCCTCCAGCCTGTAACTACGATCTTCACAATTAGTCGCGAGGTGCGTGGAAACTCACCCGCGTGGTCTTTCCGTCCGAGGCGGTCAGATGGATTGCGATCCTGCCCTCGGGCGGCAGCAACAGCGGTGATTTACCCGACCAGCTGCCGCTCTGCTGCCGCTCCAATAGGATGTGTTGTTCCTTGCCGTCCACATCCAATGTCGCGTGCGCCTTGAAGGCAACCGTCGAGACCGGCCTGCCCTTGAGGTCTGTGAGATAAACTGTCAGGGCGTCGTCTTTGACGACCAGTTCGACACTGTATGCATCGGTCTTGACCAGACGGCCGCCATTGGAGGTCCGCAGTACCTCATGCGCTGCTGAGGGAACTCCGATGATAAGGCATGAGATCAGTACTGCGATTCGGAGCTTCATGGAGAGGCCCCCCTAATGCGTATTTGGTTCTAGTATTACATGGCCAAGCACCAGACGAAAGCGGGGAATCTGCAGGGTCACTAGCTGCTCTGGGTCGCACCGTCGGGCTCGGCGATACGATGTGCATCACCACGGCAGAGGCGCCGAGATCACGAAGTTTCGAGACGATGTCTGCGATCGTCGAGCGCGCAACTGTCCCCATCCGGGGCGAGCGATTCGTCGCGGATATCGAGTTCCGGACGGGTTTATCCTGGTTAGGGGCGTAGAGTGACAACGACCGGTGTCTTGGAGGTCCCGACCAGTGCCGCGGCAACTGGTTTGCGCGATTCTTTGGCGGAAAATTGATTGAACGCCGCGAGCCGTAACACGCCCCTCACACTCCTGTAATTTGCGTTGTTTGGGCGACCCACGCACCAGCGCGTTGCTGATTGGGCCTTTGCCGTCAATTTTAGTTCTTGCTGGCCATCTGTAAATTCTACCGACAATTTCTACCGTTCCTAGGATGGTTAGATGCTCACAGCCGTTCTGCGGTCGGATTCGTCAATCTTGTGATGGCTATCACAGTCGCGATCCGTGTCTTAAGCGACAACTAGGCACGGCTTCGGGGATGAGCCCCGGACGGATCAAATCAAGGAACCACGAAAATGTTGAAGCGCACTGCGCTCTTCGCCTTCGCCGCAGCGGTTGTTGTCGGCTTGGCGTCTCTCACCACGGGGGCTGAAGCCCGCGGTCACGGTGGCGGCCACGGTGGCGGCCACGGCGGCGGTCATCATGGCGGCGGTCACCACCGTCCCCACGGCCATCACGGCCATCACGGTCACCACGGTCACCATCGGGCGCACTACCGGTACTACCGGTACCCGACCTACTCCTACCCGACGTATCCGGTGTATCAGCCTCCCGCTCCGGCGTACCAGGCTCCGGCTCCCGTGTACCAAGCTCCGGCTCCCGTGTACCAGGCTCCGGCTCCGGTCTACTCTTGCCCGCCTCCGACGCCGGCGAGCTATGAGCAGCCCGCCCCGGCATATGCGCCGCCTCCGGCTCCTGCGGCGTATGCTCCTGCGGCGCCTCCGGCTCACGGCCATCACGGGCAACCTGGCCATCATGGAAACCATAGCCATTAAGAACGCGTGGATGGCAGTACTAGAACCCCGGCCAGTCCGGGGTTCTATATTTCATTGCACCCACCCGTGCCGGTCGGCTTGGCGCGCCGCAATTGGATTTAATCACCGAAGTCTGACGGGATACGAAGATGGCGCATACGGTGGAGCACTAGACAACATTGCTGCTCAGGCGTTGGTCGCGACAACTTGGGGCGTCTCCGGCTGACGTTTTGTGGTGTCGGCACGATCGTCGGCGCAGGCATTTATTCAGTTATAGGCGCCGGCGCAGGGGAACTTGTGGATCAGTTTGGTCCGGCAGGCATCGCGGCTGGGTTTCAGCTCTGTCGTACTCAGAGGCTCGCATCAACTTTCCCTAGAGCGGGTCCGTAATATCCCGAGGAAATCGAACTGTCACGACTGCCTCCAGAGGGCCATCCCCATCTTCTCGGAGGGAATCGGGTGGACGGCGGATACCGTCATCGCTATGCGTTCCTGATCGAGATGATCACCCGAATGGCCTCGTCCGGTCTAACGCTTCACCTGGACCGCCATCACCCCTCTAATTAACTGCGTAGAATTCTTAATCCAGTTCCTTAACTACTTATCCATAGCAAGATTTAGAATGTCGAAAGCATCTGACCGCATACTGTACATTCTCAGCAGCGGTATAGCGCGTGCCCTTTCTTAGGCGATGTTCCCCAGCCCCTATCATACTCGAGGAGCGTAAAGTTGTCGCGGATGGCCCGCCGTAGCTCGCCTTCAGCGCAGTTTCGAGAGACGGGCACGACCAGCAGTTGGAGCAGCTGCTGTATCACCCACATGCGGACGTCGACTTCGGGATCAGGTGCTCCGACAGGTCGGAAGTTTCTGCTTTTCGACCACATAGGGACGGCGCCAGCAAGCGCGAGGCTTGGGATAGATGAGCGGGACGATGTTCTCTCTCCGAAGGCCCAACTTCCTCAACCGTGCGCAGCCACGCACGACTCATGGCTTCGTTAAATAGAAATTTGTGGATGAACCGATCAAGAACCGCGCCCACCCAAGGCACGGCGACGCCGATGGTCAGCGTGGACAATACTGGGTGCCGCCATTTAGGGGACGTGAACTCGTGATTGAGGCATGTGAGCTCGATCCCCAGCCGGTAGCCGACGAGTGCAACGCCGCTGGCATCCAGTCGCGTGACGATGTCCACGACGTCGACATAGAAATCGGGATTTCGCCCGAACGCGCGATATGAAATTTTCTTCGAGGCCCGAGGCCACGGCACCAGGGATCATGAGCACGCTGCTCTCTGAAAGAGCGCCATTGATCGAATGTTGATCATCCAAACGGCTGGATTTGAAAAGGCATCCAATCCTGCAATGAATGGCAGATGAACGGCATTGGCGAATATTTGGCCGGTGGCCGGGTTCACCAATAAGGAATAACCTGATACATTCGCGTTGGTCTGTCTCGCAAAGCAGCCCAGCCCCCCGAGGAGAACTCCAAAATGCCTAAAGTCCTGATGGCCGCTGTCACCGCCACGGTCGCCCTGATTGCTACATACCTAGTGCCATCAACTGCCAATGCAGCAGCTGGGGCGCCATCGTCTATGCTGCCTGCTATCGCTGATTCAAATCTAGTCGGCAATGTCCAACACCATCACCGTCACCGACGCCACCACCATCACCGGCGCGCCCACCATCATCACCGGCCCGCCCATCACCACCATCGGCCCGCTCACCACCACCATCGGCCCGCCCACCACCACCATCGGCCCGCTCACCACCACCATCGGCCCGCTCACCACCACCATCGGCCCGCCCACCACCACCATCATTGATCCAAGCGAAACTGTGAAACCGACGGCGGGTTTGGATCCGCCGTCTCCACAGCCATTTCGGCTGTACTGACATTGAAGAGATTGTTCGGATTGCGGGCGGCCGAGCAGTTCGAACTCAAATTTTTTGGCGCGAACCTTACCAAGCGGCGCGCTACTCTGCCGGAGAATCGCAAAAGACTGCCCTAAAGGGTTGAGCGACGACTCCGGATAACATCAGGGAGTGGAAATAGCATCGCGATAGTCGAGACTGGCTTATATACACCGATCGGATCGTCAAAAATCATGAATCGAGTGGTTCAGCCCCTGAGGCTATCTCCTTGGTCGGCTTCTTACGAACACCACCGTTATTCCGGCGACAAGAGGGATTCAGTTTTCGCTATCTAATTGCTGGATCAGCACGCGGACAGAGGGTCGAACCGGCCATGTCACATCCTCCCCACCTCTGGTCTGCGCACGCCGCCCCGTGTGCATTTGCGAGTGATCTGTCAGACAAAAGGCTAACGGTGGTCGGGACGTTCCAGCTTCGGTAACGCTCTTATCTTATCCAAGTTCGTCGCCCAAAACTTCAATTCTGCATTAAGCGCCCGTTGGCCCTGTTCATTTGAGATTTGCTGATAGTCGGTACCCTTCGAGCGGACATATATCGCGATCAATTCTGCGCGCGGGGAAACGATAAGGAATTCGCCTATCAGGGGATTGAGATGAAATAAGAGGACATAAGGAATTTGTTTTGTCGAAACCACCGGGACATTGGCGCCATGAGGATAGGCCTTACCAGAATCATCCTCGACTGAAATCTGCTTAAAAATGCACTCTGGACTTAGATGGCCCACACCTAGCTTCATACATACCGGCCCGAGTCTTGCGCGCCAACCGGTATCTTGTACGAACTCAATAAGTGCCGAAAGCGATGCCTCGGCACTCATTTTTTCCGAAGTCGCTGGTCCAGCCGGGAGCAAGCTCGCCACACCTACAACTGCGGCCATAGCTGTAGAGACGGCACGACTGCGAAAGCTTCGGTCGTGATTACATCAGACCATGCGCTTCGCTCCTAGGGCCGGAATCGGGACCGGACTTCCCCGCGGCCGTCCGTAGTGCAACTGCTATCGTCACGCCTTTCAGCGCGGACTTGGCCTCACCGCGCAGGACGTTGGTATCGGCGGGTTCGAGCTTGACGGTTTCGCGATCTTTGCCACGCGTGACCAGCGCTGAACCGGAAAAACCCTTGGTCGGGATCGGTTTGACGGCCTCATCGTAAATATTGATCGTAATGGTGTTGCCGGACGCAATTAATTCAGGATGAAGACCAGCAACGTCTTCCATTGGTCCGCCTTTTGGTCCCTTTTCGCCGTGACCATGTTGTTCCGCGAGAGCAGCCGTCCCAACGATGAGGGCGGCCATTAAGGCAAGTGCATATTTCATTGCTGTTCTCCTTGGTCTGAGAGGACTGGAAGCGAAGAAGGCTCTTCGGCCGCGCTAGGTTCCTCTCGTTCATCACGCCGGAAAAGCACGTAGTCAAGTGGTCGCGGTTGTCTGAACAGATTTTCCGCGTCGGTAAGTGCAGCCTCTGCCGGAGTTAGGCTACCGCGCGGACGGGCAGCGGGTTCAAGTAGGCTTGATCGGGCGTCGTGTCGCCAAGGCTCGAATGCGGCTGGCGGCGATTGTAGAAGTCGATATATCGGCGGATCGAACTGCGGGTCTCGCTGACGCTGTCGTACGCCTTGAGATACACCTCCGCGTATTTGACGCGGCGCCACAGCCGCTCGACGAAGACGTTGTCGCGCCAGCGCCCTTGCCGTTCATGCTGATCGCGATGCCGTTGTCGGCGCGTACGCCGGTGAAGGCCGCGCCGGTGAACTGCCAGCCCTGGTCCATGTGAAGATCGCGGGGCTTGCGGTTCTTCGTCAGCGCCTCCTCCAGCACGTTAACGTAGAATGCCGCATCCATCGTGATCGACACTCGCCACGACAGCACATGACGGCTGAACCAGTCGAGCACCACCGCCAGCTAGATGAACCCACGCGCCATCGCGATGTAGGTAATGTTCATCGTCCGCAGCTAGTTCGGCCGCGTGATCTCGATGCCGCGCAGCACATACAGATAGATCTTATGCCCTGGCTCGGGCTTGGTCGTGCACGGGCGGCGATCGAGCGCGTCTATTCCACCGCCGCAGCAACGTATTCACGTGCCGACGGCCGACCTTGCACCCTTCGGGCCGACAAAAGACCGCGCAACATCCGCGATCCCGCGAATGGGAACTCTGGATGCAGCCGCTTACAGCTAGAACACGTGCGAAGGAGGGTAAGTTCCCTCTCGCTGTATGTCCTGGGATCGCTGCCAACAAGTCAATTTGTCTCCATCATGCAGGCTCAACCTGGAAGTTCAGCGCAAGGCGCTGGTCGCTCAAAGCGTTCCGGTTGATTTGCGGATTCCGGCGCATCAGTAGCCATTTTCACAACGAAGAACCGAACGCCGAGCCCTCAATCCAACTTTTCATCGAAAGCGCCCGCGAGATCGCCAAGCCTCTGGCGAAGATAGCGACCGAAAGAGGCGGTGCCACTTTCGCTAGTGGCGCTGGGCGCCGATCCCTGAAATGATTGATCTGTCCGCAACGGCATAGAGAGGTTAAATGATGCTCACACCGTTGCCTGCCAGGAAGTGTCGACCATGCCAACGAAAGACACTGAACGACTTCAGCTAGACTTGCCCGTTCTGCTTCCGGACACCCCCGATGAAGCCGATGCTTGCGTCGCCCGGCTGATAACCGATCTAGCTGCCCGGGAGGGCATGGCACGCGTTCATGTCGAGCCCGGTTCCGGCGGGAAGCCGTGCAAGCTCTGCATCCACTACGATCCCGAAATCCTGAGTCTCGCCCGGGTGCGGGAGATCGCCCAGCGCGCCGGCGCCCGTCTCACGGAACGCTTCGGCCATATCCTGTGGGATGCCGACGGGCTTCGGCATCAACGGCGGGCACGCACCGTAGCCGCGCGGATGAAGCTGATGCCAGGCGTGGTCGAGGCGGAGGTGTCGGCGGCCGGACTGCTGCGGCTCGAGTTCGACCGGGATGTGGTGTCTGAGCGGGATCTGCTTCGCGCCTTGGGCCACATGGGCGTGATACTGCGCGGGCAGACCGTACGCGAGGCGGTGCGGGCGGAGGAACGGAAAGCACACGGCCATGAACATTCCCACGGAGACCACGAGCACGCGCGTGCAGCTGAGCACGGAACGGGGTCAGAGCGCCAGGACGAGGCCCGCGCTCACGACCATCCGCACGGCGGTGTGTTCGGCGAGAATACCGAGCTCTATTTCGCCCTGATCTGTGGCGCACTGCTCGCCATCGGCTACTTCATCTCGCTTGCGACCAATGCACCCGCGTGGCTGCC
>JAIESR010000010.1 GCA_019745775.1 Xanthobacteraceae bacterium
TCGTGAGGGCGCGCCCCGCGACGGAGAGCACCGCGAGGGCGACCGTCAGGAGCGCGGCGCGCGCCCGCCGCGTCCCGATCGTCAGGATCGTCCGCCGCGTGAGGACCGCCCCGGCGGCGGCGGCCGTCCGCATCGCGGCGATCGGCCCGACCGTCCGCGCGGCGACCGTCCGGATCGCGATCCCGAGTTGCGCGCGAAATACATCAAGGGCCGCGAGGGCAGGGGCGGCGGGCGCGACACGCAGCCCGATCCGAACTCGCCATTCGCCAAGCTCTCCGCGCTCAAAGCGCAGCTCGAGTCGAACAAGGACACAAATTAGGTTCGCAGAGGTGCCGCAGACTCGGTGCGTTCCCTCTCCCCGGAGGGGAGAGGGTTAGGGTGAGGGGATTCGAACCTATCGAAAGACCTAAACTCCCTCTCCCCAACAACGGGGAGAGGGAGCCCACTGCCGTCGCCGCTTGACTGAAACTCATCTGGCAATCGCAGGTGCAAGGCGTTTCACCGTTGGACCGGCAGCGCATCGACAAATGGCTGTGGCATGCGCGGGTGGTGCGCACCCGCAGCGCCGCCGCCGCGCTCGCCGCTTCCGGTCATGTCCGCCTCAACAGCCAGCGCATCGATGCCGCGAGCCAGATCGTGCGGGCCGGCGACGTCGTCACCGTCGCGCTCGACCGCACCGTGCGCGTGCTCAAGGTCGCGGGCTTTGCCGAACGCCGCGGCTCGTCCGATCAGGCGCGCGTGACTTACGAGGACTTGAGTCCGGCGCCGCGGCGGGCCGCGGCGGAAGGGGAACCGCCACCGGTGGCGACGCGGGATCCCGGCGCCGGCCGTCCGACCAAGCGCGAGCGCCGCGCCATCGGCCGATTCACGGGAGATGACGGCCAATAGGCCCAAGTCATCAGCGAATCTGGGCCGAATCCCTTGCCCCACCGGTTCCGATCCGCTACCTCACCCCCGCTACAGCGTGATTGCTTTCGCAACCACGCTTTAGCTCCTTGTTTGAGCATGATCTTTTCCGAAAACCGGTCTCCACTTTTCGGGATCATGCTTCGAAGCGGAGTTTGTGATGACCTACGTCGTCGTCGAAGGTTGCATCAAGTGCAAGTACATGGATTGCGTCGAGGTGTGCCCCGTGGATTGCTTCTACGAGGGCGAGAACATGCTCGTGATTCATCCCGACGAGTGCATCGACTGCGGCGTCTGCGAGCCGGAATGCCCGATCGAGGCGATCAAGCCGGACACCGAGCCCGGCCTTGAGCGGTTCCTCAGCCTCAATGCGGAGTTCGCGAAGATCTGGCCCAACATCACGGCCAAGAAACCATCGCCCGCCGACGCGAAAGAATGGGAAGGCGTGCCCGACAAGCTCGAAAAGCATTTCTCGGCGGAGCCGGGGCAAGGGGACTAGCTGCGACGAGTTGAGTTCATGGTTCCGAAGTCGGATGCTGCACTGCAAGAGATTGCGCTCGATACATTTCTACGCATTAACCACCTGACCGTAATTTAATCGGCCCGCATGACTGAAATACCGTTTTGAGACGCCATAAGGCTTTGATTTTTGGGAAAAATGTGTTATATGTCGTGAAAATGAGTGAAAGCCCCGCATTCGTGCCGCTCCCCCTGGGAGCGTAATTTTTACGGGGTTAATTTCCGAGGAACCGTCACTAGAAGGCGTGAGACCCACGAAGAGTGCCGTGGCAGGCAAAACGCGTCATCGTTCGAAGAAGACCCCCGCTGCAACCCGGCGGGCGAAGAAAACCGGCCCTCGCCGGAGGGCTACCTCGTCCCCTCGCGGCACTGCCCGCGGGCGGGCCCCAGTGACCAACCTCCGGCGCAAACCGGAGGTCGAAGGAGCAACTCTCGGAATGACGACCCCTAAGAAGGCCACTCAGCGGCAAGGCTTCAAGACCAGCGAGTATATCGTGTACCCGGCGCATGGCGTGGGCCAGATCGTTGCGATCGAAGAGCAAGAGGTCGCGGGTCTGAAGCTCGAGCTGTTCGTCATCAACTTCGTCAAGGACAAGATGACCCTGCGCGTCCCGACCGCCAAGGCGGCGTCGGTCGGCATGCGCAAGCTCGCCGAGGGCGCGCTGGTGAAGCGCGCGCTGGAGACCCTGAAGGGCCGTGCCCGCATCAAGCGCACCATGTGGTCGCGCCGCGCGCAGGAATACGAGGCCAAGATCAACTCCGGAGACATCGTTGCCATCGCCGAGGTGGTGCGCGACCTGTTCCGGTCGGAATCGCAGCCCGAGCAGTCGTACTCGGAGCGTCAGCTTTACGAAGCCGCGCTCGACCGGCTCTCGCGTGAGATCGCTGCCGTGCAGCGCATCACCGAGACCGAGGCGATCAAGGAGATCGAGGCGGCGCTCGCCAAGGGTCCGCGTCGCGGCCCGAAGGGCGCCAACGAAGAGCTGGTCGAGGACGAGGCGGCGTAAGCGTAAGCCCATCGCTCTCAGGCGAATCAATACCAAGGCCCGGCGGCGACGCCGGGCCTTCTGATTCCGGGTTTCGGGCTTGGTTTGGCCCCTTCGGTCCCCGGCCTTGTTTTGTTGCCGGCTTGTTCCTTTGGAAACGGCCCTAAGTGGTTGCCGCGCCTGGGAACTTCGCGCGCCCAGGGGCAAAAATATCACGGTCAAGTCATATTGTTGCTCGGATTGTAGGCGACGGTCCTTGCCTTCGGGATGATCGCAGACGGGGGTTTGCGTTTGAAAGCAGGTCGTTTCTTTGCGTGCCTCGCCATGGTTGGCGTGGGCGCGACAGCCGGTACGCTATCCGGGGGCTACACCAATGCGGCACGTTCGCCGGGGGCGGGCTCGACCGAGGTTGCGGCCGACAGCAGCGCTGCCGCGCAGGGCCCCGCGGTCGCGCGGGCCGGCACGGTGAGGACCGTCCGCATCACACCCGAAATGGCTTCGACCAATATCAGCGCGGTCGCCAGGACCGCGGTCGGTGCCGCCCAAGCTGCGCCCGCGCCCGGTGACCCGGCGCCCGCGGCGGTGATTGCGATGCGCTTCCCTTCCCATTGGCAGCAGCAGGCGCAGCGCTCTGCGACCGGCGACAACGATTCGTCGTCCATGACTTCGCCGTCCATGACTTCGCCGTCCACGACTTCGCCGTCCATGACGATGGCTTACGCAGCCGAGCCGCAGCGGACGGCGCAGCCGGCAGCCGCGCCGTCGGGTGCGCCGTCGGCCGGTGGCTTCGCGCTCGCCAGTGCCGATCCGAATCCGAGAATCGTCGACGAGCCGGCGCCGATGCCGAAGCGCATGGCGAAGCCGGAGAAGCCGAAGCCGCCCGTGCTGTTCAACGACGCGCAGCTCGCCAGCATCAAGGCGCGGCTGCGGCTCACGCGCGACCAGGAGGCCCATTGGCCGAAGGTCGAGGAGGCGCTGCGCGCGATTTCCTGGAAGATCGCGACCCAGTCCAGGGGCGTCGTGACCGGCAAGCAGCAGCAGGCGCAGATGATCGATCCCTCGAGCCCGGAAGTCGCGCGGCTGAAGTCGGCGGCGTTCCCGCTGATCATGAGCATGCGCGAGGACCAGAAGCAGGAAGTCCGCCAGCTCGCGCACACCATGGGGCTCAAGCAGGTCGCGTCGATGTTCTGATCTTCGTGCCGCGCATGCGGCGCCGATTACTGTGCCCTCTCCCCTTGCGGGAGAGGGCTACTCATTTCTGGCAACACATTCGAATGGGTGAGGGGTGCTTGTTGCATGCGCGCTTCGCGCGCAACCCCTCACCCATTTTTCCTTGCGGACAGACCGGGCAGCCCTCTCCCGCAAGGGGAGAGGGCACAGCAATTGTCACCGCATGTACGGCGCCAATCACTCCACCTTGATGTTCGCCGCCGAAATCACGTCCGCCCACTTCTTCGATTCCGACGCGATGAATTTCGCGAAGTCGCCCGGCGCGCCGGGCCGGGGCTCGACCCGGAAGCGCGCGAGGCTCTTCTTCATCTCGTCGGACTTGAGGCCCTCGTTGATCGCGCGGTTCAACCGCTCGATCACCGGCTGCGGCGTGTTCGCGGGCGCCACCACGCCGGTCCAGAACGTCATCAGGAATTCCGGCAGGCCGGCTTCCGCCATGGTCGGCACGTCCGGCAGCTCGGAATAGCGCTGCGGGCTCGTGACCGCGAGCGCGCGCAGCCGTCCTTCCTGGATGTGCGGCATGAGCACGCCCGGCGCGTCGATGATGAACGCATGACGCCCCGCCACCAGGTCGGTGATGGCCGGCGCCGCGCCCTGATAGGGCACGAACAGCACGTCGGTCTTGGTCAGGAGCTTGAACAGCCCGTAGGCGATGTGCGGCGGCGTGCCGAGCCCGGAGCCGTAGTTGAGCTTGCCGGCATTGGCCTTGGCATGCGCGACCAGCTCGGCGACGGTCTTCGCCGGCACCGACGGATGCACCGCGAGCACCAGCGGGCCCTCCGCCACCGCCGCGACCGGTGCAAAGCTCTTCACCGGATCGTAGCCGGCGTTCTTGTAGAGCGCGGGCGTCACCGCGAGCGATCCCGACGAGCCGAAGAGGAGCGTGTAGCCGTCGGGCTCGGCGGTCGCCACGGCGCGCGAGCCGATCACCGCCCCGGCGCCCGGGCGGTTCTCGATCACCACGGTCTGGCCGACGCCCTGCGACAACCGGTCGCCGGTGATGCGTCCCATCACGTCGATTGGGCCGCCCGGCGGGAACGGCACGATCATCCGGATCGGCTTGGTCGGATAGGTCTGGGCGCGCGCATCGGCGGCGGCGAGCAACGCGGCGCAGGCCAATGCACACAGCAGCGTGCGCTTGAGCAGCATGTTTCACTCCCTGGATGTTGCGCCGCTTCTCTGGGGTGGCGTCGGGGCGAATTCTAGCTGTCGAAGTGCGTGGCGGCGAGTGCCGCACCTGCGGCGCGAAACCGCGCCGGCAAACCGTATGACATCCTGTGCGCGGCGATTGGCGATGCCACCGCGCGAACGCGCGGGTTCCAGCGCCGCCATCATCAGACTTATGCTCATTGCACCGAAATAATTTGACGCGGACTTGCGCACGCCTATCGTTACGACCTCCCGCGTGCACGGCACTTAACCGTGCTCCGGGGGCAGGCGCCCGGCAGGCGGATCTTGCGAGTACCAGCCCGGTGCGAAGCGTCGGACGGTCAGCGACAGGTGATTTGGCAGAACCGGTCAGCGACAGGTGATTTGGCAGAACAAAGCCAATGGCTGAAAAGCGAATGTCAATGGAACAGGATTCAGTCCGGGCCTCGTGCCCGCCATCGCGAGGAGATCACGCGCGAGGTGTGGGAAGGAGTGGTAAGAGGTGTAAGAATGTAAGTTTGAGCGGTAAGTCATTTGCAGCAAACAGGAATTCGGCATTTATAAATCTTACACCGGCCCGCATGGGCTGTAAGATCGCAAGATTGCGGCCGATGTCCGATCAGAAGAACAACCCACGGGGAATGCCATGTCCGAGATGAGCGTATCGATCAGCCCGAACGGCGGCGAGCAGAAAAACGAACCATCGTCCGCGCGCGTGAAAAAGAATCCCGCCGCCGCCAATGCCAGCGATCTCGATCTCTGGCTGGAAAAAATCGAGGCGATGGGCGAGCTCAAGCGCATCACCGCCGAGGTCGATCCCGATCTCGAAGCCGCGACCATCACCTATCTCGTGGCGCTCGAGAAAAGCCCGGTGCTGCTGTTCGAGAACATCAAGGGGCATCCCGGCCACAAGGCGCTCTACAACATGATCGGCTGCAACCTGTCGCGGTTCTGCACCATGATCGGCGAGGAGCCGGTCGATCATCCGCTCAAGGCGGTGCAGGCCTTGCAGAAGAAGCTCGGGCGCAAGATGGCGCCGAAGGAAGTGCCGGCGGCGCAGGCGATCTCGAACCAGAACGTGCTGACCGGCGACGCCATCGACATCCGCCAATTCCCGGCGCAGCGGATGTGGCCGCTCGACGGCGGCCGCTATCTCGGCACCGGTGACGCGGTGGTGACCAAATGTCCGGAAACCGGGCGCATCAATGTCGGCACCTACCGCATGATGATCAAGGGGCCGCGCGAGGTCGGCGTCTATACCTCGCCCGGCAAGGACGCGACGCTTGACCGCGAGAAGTGGTGGAAGCTCGGCAAGCCGATGCCGATCGCGGCCTGCTACGGCATCGACCCGCTGCTGTTCCTGGTGGCGGCGACGAGCCTGCCGAAGACCGAATGCGAGTACGACTACTATTCCGGGATCGCCGGCGCGCCGATCGAATTGTTCACCGGCGACGTGACGGGGCTGCCGCTGCCGGCGCGCGCCGAGATCATCCTCGAGGGCTTCCTCTACCCCGACGAGACCTTCGCCGAGGGTCCGTTCGGCGAGTTCACCGGCTACTACGGGCGGCCGTCGGGCGCGACGCCCTATATGCGCGTCGAGAAGGTGCGCTATCGCGACAACCCGACGCTGACCTGCGCGCTGATGGCGGACGGGCCGTCGAACGAATGCGGGCTGTTCTGGGCGGCGTTGCGTTCAGCGGGAATCTGGGCCGACCTCCAAAAACTTGGCGTGCCCGGCATCCAGGGCGTGTGGTCGATCCCGGAAGCCGCCGGCTGGGGCATGACGGTGGTGTCGATCAAACAGATGTATGCGGGCCACGCGCCGCAGGTGATGGCGCTCGCCGCGCAATGCACCGCCGGGGCCTATTTCGGCAAATACGTGATCGTGGTCGACGAGGACATCGACCCCACCAACGTCGGCCAGGTGCTGTGGGCGATGGCGACGCGCTCGCGGCCGTCGCAGTCGATCGACATCCTGCGCGAGACCTGGTCGACGTTCCTCGACCCGAGCCTCAATCCGCCCGAGATCCGGCCGTGGGGCTCGAAGGCGCTGATCAACGCCTGCATGGACTACAAGCACATCAAGACGTTTTCCAAGCGCACCAAGCTCGCGAAGTCGACCTACGACGCAGTGGTCGCGCGCTGGAGCGAGCTCGGCCTGCCGGGCAAGCCGCCGGCGATCAACGTGTTCGAGGAGGAGAATTCTCCGGACAATATTACGTAATGCTCGATTGGCCGCGCCCGCGCGGCATTAAGGTTATTGCCAACGGCACGACCGATCGCTTCGGCGTTGCGCTAGACTCGCGTTGTCGGTGCGGCAGTGTCGAAGGAGCGTGACAATGTATTGTCGAATAATCCTTGCCGCCTTCTTCCTCGGCTTCGTGTTTGCAGCGGCGGAGGCGGACGCGCGATCGTTGAGCCGCGGGTCCAGCGGGGCCAACGGACGGTCGGCTTCAGCGCCGCGGTCGCTCCAGCGGTTCCAGCAGACGCCGGTGGTGAAGGGCGCGCCGCGCGGCCTCACCGTGACGCGGCAACATCATCGGCGGCCGTTCCATCGCCACGCCGGGCATCGGTGGCCTTTCGTGTTCGCGGCACCCTATGTCGCGAGCAACGATTTCGTCGTGCCGCCGATGGCGTTTGCGCAAGACGGTGACGTTCCGCCGGGTTATCCAGTCGTCATCAACCGCCGGCAGTGCTTCGTGCAGCCGCATACCGTGCCGGCGGAGGGCACCGGAATCATGCGCACCGTGACCGTGACGCGCTGCTACTGACGGCGCCGCTTACCGCGTCGGCTCGATGCCCAGCGTCTTCGCGATCTTCGCGATGTAGGCGCGCTGCTCGGCGATCGACTTGGCGAACTCCTTGGCGCCGCCGCGCGCGGGCGTCTGCGCGGTCTGGTTGAGCCGGTCTTCGATCGTCTTGTCGTTCGAGACCTCGACGATGTCGTTGCCGATGCGTTCCACGAGCGCGGCAGGAACGCCCCTGCTGGCGAACAGGCCGACGTTGCCGTCCATCTCGAGTTCGGGGAATCCGGCCTCGATACCGGTCGGGATGTTCGGCAGGCTCGGTGCGCGGACCTTGCCGAATGTCGCCAGCACCGTGATGCGTCCGCCTTCATGATGCGGCCGCTGGATGGCGTAGGAGGACGAATAGATCTGGAGGCGTCCCTCGCCGAGGTCGGTCGCCGCCTGCACGATGTCCTTGTAGGGCACCTTCTGCGTTTTGATCTTGTGGTTGTGCATGAAGTAGTCCTGCGCCAGCTCGGTGATGCCCGGCACCGCGGCGGAGTTGAACTTGCCGTCGGCGGCGCGCGCCGCCTTCACCAGCTCGGCGACGGTCTTGATGTTCATCGACGTAGGCACGCCGATCGAAAGGATGGTCGACGAGAAGCGCGCGGTCGGCACGATGTCGTTCGGATCGTAGGGCAGCTTCTTGTATTGGAACGGATGCACGATGAAATTGCCGCTCGGGCCCCACAGGAAGGTGTGGTCGTCGTTGGCCGAGAGCACGGCCTGGATGGCGATGATCGAGTCGCCGCCCGGGCGGTTCTCGATCACGACCGGCTGGCCCCACTTCTTCTGGAGCCGCTCCTGGATCAGCCGCGCGCCGATGTCGGCGCCGGCGCCGGGCCCGAACGGAATGATCAAGCGCACCGGCCGCTGCGGCCAGCTCTGCGCCTGCGCCTTGGCGACCGGCGCGGCGAGCAGAACGAGGCTTGCGAAAACGCCGACGGCGGCGGCAACGCGCCAGGAAAGCGAAATGGGTGACGGGCGCATACGACTTCCTCCGGGTGCTTTTGCCGCAAGGCTAGGCAACCGGCGGCGGAAACACAACGCTCAGGGCCTGGGCTTTGCGGTCGCAGCATGAATGGCCGCGACCTGATCGCGCTGCGCCGCGATGGCGGCGGCGAATTCCTCCGGTGTGCCGGTGCGCGGCGCGGTGCCGACCTTGAGCGCGCGGGCGCGGAAATCGGGATCGGCGACGATCTCGGCGACGTCGGCGACCACGCGCTGGCGGATGTCGGCCGGCATGCCGCGCCAGCCGTAGACGCCGGACACGCCCTCGAAGGTGAGGTCGGGGAGGCCGGCTTCTTTGGCGGTCGGTACGTCCGGCACCTGCGGCGAGCGCTCGCGGTTGGTGACGAACAGGAGCTTCGCGGTGCCGGCGCGGTGGTGTGCGACCTGCGTGGGCACGCCGGTGCCGATCACATGCAGCCGGCCCTGGTTGAGGTCCTGATAGGCCGGCGCGAAGTCGCGGTAGGGGACATTCGCCATCTCGATGGCGGTTTGGCGCTGCAACGCCAGCAGCACGTAGACCGGCAGACCCGGCGTCGCCGCCCAGTTGAGCTTGCCGGGCTGCGCTTTCGCGGCGGCGACCAGCCCGGCGACGGTGTCCACCTTGAGCATCGCAGTGACCGACACGCCGAGGAAGTTGTCGATCACCGGCGCGATCGGGAGGAGTTCATTCGGGTCGTAAGGCAGCTTCTCGTGCAGCAGATGGTTGAACGTGACGATGCCGCCGAACGAGACCAGGAAGGTGTGGTTGTCGCGTGCCGCGAAGAACGACGTCACCGCCGGGATGCCGTCGGCGCCCTGGCGGTTCTCGACCACGACCGGCTGGCCCCATTTCTGCTGCAGCCGCTCCGCCACCACGCGCGCAGAGAGGTCCATGCCGCTGCCGGGCGGCAACGGCACGATCAAGCGGACGCCGCGCTGCGGCCAGCTCTGCGCGTGCGCAGGCGCCGCGGTGGCAGCGAGAACGACGATGGCGGCCGACGCCGCGACAATACGGAAAAGCATGGACGCTCCTTACGTCTGGTGACCTTCAGGCGGAACCTCGTAGCCCGAATCTTCGATCGAGCCGGCGCCCATCCATCCCCAGACCAGAACCACGTCCTCGTTCGAGGTGTTGTTGAAGCCATGCCAGCAGCCGCGCGGCGAATACACCACGTCGCCTTCGCCGGAGGGCTCGTCGCCGTGCTCGCCGTAGATATGGCCGTGGCCCTTGAGCACGATGAAGAACTCGTCGCAATTGTGGTGGCGGTGGCGCTCATGGCGCGCGCCCGGCTTGAGCACAGTCCAGCCCACGACGTGGTCGGCGCCGGCGCTTTTCTTGTCGATCAGGAACTGCACCTGCATGTCGACCCAGCCGTCCTTGCGCTGCAGCCCTTCCACCTTGGGGACGTCGCGCATGTTGGTGCGGTACATCGGCGGGCCTTTGGCGCGCTGCTCCGCGATCTTGGCTTTGGTCCCTTTCACGGCTTTCGCCAGCGCCGATCCGAGCTTCTCGAAATCCATCACTGTCCTCCCAGGCGGCGGTACACTTGATGCGCGACCACGAAATCATTGGCGTCGATGCCGAGGCCGCGGCAGGCGTTCATCAGCTCGTTGGCGGCGGCGGCGAGCGGCACGGGACTGCCGAGCTTGCGGCCGAGGTCGAGCGCCAGCACCATGTCCTTCTGCTGCAGCGTGACGTCGGCGAGCGGCACCGCCGGCATCTTGCCTTCGAGGATGAAGGGACCGCGATAGCCGAGTACCGGCGAGGCCGCGACGCTCTTGAGGATCGCGTCAACCGCGACCTCGCGCGCGACGCCGCCCTTTTCCGCCAGCGCGACGGCTTCGCCGAAAGCGATGACCTCGACCATCAGCAGGAGGTTGACCGCGATCTTCATCTGCACGGCGAGGCCGTTGCCGCCGATATGCGTGACCTTTGGGCCGATGGCGCGAAAAACCGGCTCGGCCATGTCGAATGCGGCCTTGTCGCCGCCGACCATGACGGAGGCATTACCTTGCACAAGCGTCACCGGGCTGCCTGAGATCGGCGCGTCGAGCATGGCGAGGCCCTTGGCCGCGAACTCGGCGGCGACAGCGCGGCTCACGTCCGGCGAGATCGTGCTCATATCGGCATAGATGCCGCCGGACTTGAGCCCAGCGATCACGCCGTCAGTACCGAGCGCCACCGCGCGCACGGCGGCGCCGTCGGTGACACAGGAGAACACGATCTCGGAACGCTCCGCGACCTCGCGCGGGCTGTCGGCGAGGGACATGCCCTGATCGACCAGCGGCTTGGCCTTGTCCCCGGCGCGGTTCCAGCCGGTGACCTTGTGGCCGGCCGCGATCAGGCGCGGCACGATGCCCTGGCCCATGACGCCGAGCCCGACAAATCCGAGGTTCATGGCTACTCCGCTTCGAGATTGCTCCAGGAGCGCTAGCCTCGAACCGTCATCCCGAGGTGCGAGCGAAGCGAGCCTCGAAGGACGACGGCCCGGGCCGTGCATTCGAGGGCCGCTGCGCGGCCACCTCAGGATGACGGCGAAAGGCTGACGCCTGTCGCTCGTGATGATGACGCCGATTTCATTGAATGGCTAGAGCGGCAAGTGAAACAGAATGCCGCCTCACTCCGTCACGATCTTGACCTGATCGCCCGCGCGCACGCGGTCGGTGGGGCCGAGCCCGTTGAGGATGCGGAAGCGCTCCTCCTTGCGGTCTGTCGCCATGCGGGCGGCGAGCCGCTCGACGGTGTCGCCCTCGGCGACCGGCACGATGCGGATGCGCATCGGCTTGGTGGACGCGGCCTCGGCGCTGGTCATGCGGCGGAAGCTGTTCACCGCGTCGCGGAACGAACGGTCGGCCGCCGGCGTCATCTGCTTGACCGCAAAGATGAAGCGGTAGACGTCGCTGCCGAACCGGATGACGAACAGCCGGAACGCCCACTGCTCGCCGCGGGCGATCGCGGTCGCGGCCGGAAAGCCGCCGACGGTAACGTCCTCGACGGTGGTGGCGTCGATGTTCTCGATCCAGCCGGACGTGAGATAGGCGGTCAGCGCCTGCTCCGCCGGGATCCGCACCACGTCGAGCCGCATCGCCTGGCCGCCGCCGTCCTTGATGCCGAGCACCGCCTGCGGGGTGTTGTCGAGCGCGAAGCCTTCCGGCGCCTGGAACGTGAAGCCGAGCCGCGGATGCAGGAAGCGGCGGCCGCGCACATAGCCCTCGCTCGGGTCCTCGCCGTAGATCATGCCGTTGATGCCGGCGAGATAGACCTCGCGCTCGCGGCTGCCGCCGCCCGGGCCGCTGAACTGGCGGGCGTTGATCTGGGCGTTGCGCACGCGCTCGGGCGTCGCCGGATGCGACGACAGGAAGTCGGGCCGCGTGGTATCGGCGGCGCTCTGGTTGGCGGAGCGCAGATCGGCCTGGCGTCCGAGCGACGACAGGAAGCGCACCGCGCCGAACGGATCATAACCGGCGCGCGCGGCGATGCCGACGCCGATACCGTCGGCTTCCAGCTCCTGCGAGCGCGAGAAGGTCGCGAGCGCGATCTTGGACTTCGCCAGCGCGAGCGCGTGCATGTCCGGATCGGCCCCGAAATTGTCGAACACGCGGCCGACCAGCGCGACCTGTCGGGCGCGGTCCTCGCGCATCGCCGCGTGGCTGGCGATCACATGCGCCATCTCGTGCGACAGCACGGAGGCAAGCTCGGAGGTGTCGTTGGCGAGGGCGATCAGGCCGCGGGTCACGTAGAGCTGCCCGCCCGGCAGCGCAAAGGCATTGACCGCCGCGGAGTTCAGGATGGTGACCCGGTAGCGCTGGTCCGGGCGCTCCGATGCGGCGACGAGCTTCTCGACCGCAGCGTTGACCACGGCGTCCAGCTTCGGATCCTGGTAGGCGCCGTTGTAGGACGAGAGAATGCGCTCATGCTCGCGCTGCGCGGCGCTGGGCGGAGCGGCGCGCTGCGGCGGTTGGTCGGGAAGATTGACTTGCCGGACCGCGCCGGTGGTGTCCGGCGTGAGGCAGCCGCCGAGCAGCAGGCCGAGCGCAACGGCGGCTGGGGCCGCGACGCGGCCGGTGCTCCAGACTTGGTTGCGCTTCGTCTGCACGTCTCAGTTCGCTTCGACAAACTCGATCTGTTCGGGACGGCTGGCCTCGATCCGCGGACCATTGCGGACCTCGATCCAGCCACGCACACGCAAGCGCCTGCTCTCCAGCGCCTTGGGATTACGCCCGGCGCCCGAGAACATGCGCTCTTGACGTTTCGATATGGTGACCGTGAGCGCCTGCGACCATCGGCGGCCGAAGTTCACATATATGGTGCCGCCGCTCTCGCGGACCGACAACACCTTGCCCTCGACGATCGCGAACTGCCCTTGTCCGGCCACCAGACTCGTCAAATCCCCGGCCGCCAGTATGCCATATTGCGGGTCGCTCCACAGGCCCAACTTGGCGATTCGGGCCCCTCGCTCCCAGGAGAGCAGCTCCGCGGCGCATGCGGGCTCACGAGGTTCGGTGCCCAGCCGGGCCTGGCCCGCGGCCAGCATGGCATGGACGACCGAGCGCGGCTTGGGCTCAAGCTTGGGCTCACCGGCGGTGAAGGCGTAGGCGACCGTGCGGCCGTAGCGATCGGGCGCCGCTGCGGCGCTGCGAAGCGCCACGGTTTGGCCGGCCAGCATGGCGGCGAGGGCGGCCCGCGCGGCCGGCCCGGCCGACGACGTTTCAGCCGGCGGTGCCGCGAGCGCTGCCAGGCGGACTTCGCGCCCGTCGTCGAGCATGAAGCTGCGGCCATCGATGACGCGATTGACGCGGCCGGCGGGCATGAGCTCGGCGCCGCAGGAGGACGTGAGATTTGCGGATGTGAAATTTGCGGATGTGAAATTCGCGGTCGTCAAATCCCGGGCGCGGGCGTCAAGCACCGCACCACACAGCACTCCCACAATCAATATGGGGCCCCACCCGCCCATACCGCTCACGAAACGGTCCGAATAGGGCGCAACTGCGGCGCGTCGACGACAATGCGAAAAATGCTGCAGCGCCTGTGGGTATTCCGATGCTCTTGCCGCTTGTTTGCACGATTGCTGCTTGCGTGTGGGCCTCAGCCCGGTATCCATCGTCCGCGCCATTCGAGGTTTTTCTTGGCGATAAAAAACAAAAGCCGCCACGCGCATGCGTGGCGGCTTTTGCTTGCCGCGTCAGTCGTCAGACCTTGAGATTCTCTGCCGACTCCTTGCCGCGATTTGCGACAATTTCGTACGTGACGGTCTGGCCCTCATTGAGGGTGCTCAGGCCGGCACGCTCGACAGCGGAAATATGGACAAACACGTCCTTGCCGCCGCCTTGAGGTTGAATAAACCCATAGCCTTTGGTCGGGTTGAACCACTTCACTGTTCCGGTAGGCATCGTCGTCTCCTTGTGCCTTGCCTTATCAACTCTCGCCGCGAGAGCCGATATCGGGTCCGAGTTTTGGGATTTGACTTGGAAGAGCGACCCAAATGGGAGCCTGGCAAGACAGAACCAAAACCTTGGCTCCCTAGCCTGTACGATTGGGGCTTGCACGTCAATTAAGAATACAGCCTTTTATTTCCCATCGAGGATCGCCTTGTAGCGGGCGATCAGCGCCGGCGGGCTCTGCGCCAACCGCGCAATCATGCCCCGAACCGTGGCTCCATCGAGCGGACTGACGTCTAGATCGAGCTTTTTGGCCTCCATGAGGTAGTCGGGGTCCTGGAAAGTTTTCATAAACGCTGTTTGGAGCACCTGCGCGCGATCGGCGGGGACGTTGGGCGGTGCGACATAGGGATAGGTGACGCGGAACGGCAGCTCGACCAGCTCCAGCATGGCGCGATCCTGCGGATTTGACGCAAGTTCGCGCGCGGTCGGGACGTCCGGCATCCTGGCCCAGCGCGTCTCGCGGCCGAACTGTAGAAGGAAGCGCAGCCTGCCCTCGCGGATGTAATTGCCATAGGCCCCGACCTGCAGCGGCGCCCAGCCGATCGCGCGACCGTCGATCTCGCCGCGTTCCATAGCGATCGACAGATCGGTCGAGCCCTTGTAGCCGCGGATCAGTTTTAGATTGAGGTTGAGCACGTCCTTGGCGACCAGCACCACGTCGGTGTCGGTGCCGCCGGCGCCGAGGCCGCCGATCAGCGCCGGCCGCAGCGCCGGGTTCCTGAGATCGGCAACCGTCTTGAACGGCGCATCGCCCATGGTGACGAGGAAGTAGGCGCTGTCGGCGTAGCTCGACGAGGTGCCGAGCCAGGTGAAATTCTCGGCCTTGAATGTGGCGGCGGCGACGCCGAGCGTCGGCTGCATCGGCGTCGCGCGCGAGAGCACCGCAAAGGTGAGCCCGTCCGGCTCCGCGACCGAATACATGTAATTGGCCGCCGTGAGGCCGCCGGCGCCCTGCATGTTCTTGACAATGATATTGGCGATCCCGGGAATGTATTTTCGCATGTGACGCGCGAGCGCGCGCGCCGCGACGTCGTAGCCGCCGCCGGCGGCGTTGCCGACGATCAGCGAGACCGTCTTGCCTTCATAAAAATTCGGCTGCGCGTTGGCCGAAAAAGCGAAGGCAAGGACGCCGGCGGCAATAAAAGACAGTCGCGGGGCTATGCTGGCACGCATCGCTTCGTCCGTGTTGCGGCTCCTACTTCAGCATGTGCTCGTAGTCGGTGCCCATGACTTCCGTGATCGGCTTGCCGCTGTGCAGCGCCCTGGCCATCGCCGCTTCGCGTGCGGCAATCGACTCCGCGGCATCAAGAATCCTTGCCGCGTCGTTCTGTGCCAGAAAGACCACGGCACTGCCGTCGGCGACGACGTAGTCGCCGGGATGAACCGTCAAATCGCCGATGGACACCGGAATGTCGGTGCCGACCTCGACAATCCGGTTGCGCGCCGTACGCGCGGTAGCCGCTCGTCCGAACACCGGAAAATCCATCTGGCGCGCTTCGTCGATGTCCCGCACCGGGCCGTCGACGACGACGCCGGCGACGCCACGCAGCTTGGCGCCCAGCGACAGGATCCCACCCCAGGAGCCGGCATCGATGCCGGATTTCTGCTCCACCACGATGATGTCGCCCGGCTGGCAGGATTCGATCGCCGTCGTTCCGAGATGGCGCGGCGGACCTGACGCCGGCGGCGCCTTGTCCTTGGCGACCAGGCGCGCGGTGTGGATGCGGCCGGCGATCTTGCGTGTCGAACACAGCGGCGACAGGCCGGTGACGCAGCCGTCAAGTCCCAGCTTGTCGAGCGCGTCCGATACGGCGCAGCTATCCAGCCGCATCAGCCGTGCGACGATGTCGTCCGGTGGCCCCATTGGTGCTTACGCCGCGAGATTGCCGAAGCGGCGCAGGTTCTCTTTCTGCTTCTCGTTGCGCGGCGGCAGCTTGAACAGCCGCGCCGCACTGCCGCCGAGGATATTGTGCTTGGCCTTCTCGGACAGGAACGGCAGGTCGTAGATCGCCGACGGCAGGTCGAAGTCCCAGTGCGGGTAGTCCGACGCGTAGAGCAGCTGCGTCTCCGCATTGATCATGCGGAACGTGCACTCGAGCGCCTCCCTGTCCACGGTCTCCATCGGCTGCGACGCGTAGTACATGTCGCGCATGTAGTCGGACGGCTTCTTCTTGAGGAGCGGAAATTCCGACGGCCGCAGCATGAACTCGTGGTCGAGGCGCTGCATCAGAAACGGCACCCAGGCGAGGCCGCCCTCGATCCAGATCACCGGCAGTTTCGGGAATCGCTCGCCGACGCCGTTGGTGACCCAGTTGGTGACGTGCAGGATGTTGTAGAACGGGAAGCCGAGGCCGTGCACCGCGGCGAAGCGGTTGAGCGACTTGAACACCGGCTCCATCGGGTTGATGGCGGAGTGGAACGACAGCGGCAGGCCGCGCTCCTCGAGCGCGCGATAGACCTTCATGTGCCGGTTGTGATGCACCGGCTGGCCGCGCACCGAGGTGATCATGAAGCCGGCGACGCCCTTGCGGCCGGCGAAGGTCTCGATCTGGCGCATCGCCGCGTCGGGCTCCGACAACGGCAGGCTGAGCATCGAATAGAAGCGGCCGTCGGATTCCGGGATCGCCTTCTCGGTCAGCCAGCGGTTATAGGCCCAGCACAGCTCGACCTCCATCTCGGAGTCGGGATGCAGGCCGATCGCGAGCATCAGCGTCGGGAACAGGCAGGAATAGTCGACGCTCATCGCGTCCATCCAGCGGTGGCCGAGCTGGACGTCGCGCATCTTGCCGCCCTTCTCGGTCTTCTCGGAGGAGCGCAGCGGATAGCGCGTGATGCGGCCGCCCATGTCCTGGAATCCGACCGCCATGTTGGGGACGAGACTGCCGCGGCCCTTGGCGCGGCTGGCGAGCGCAAGCTGGCGGATCACCTCGTTCTCGATGAACGGGAGGATGTCGTCCATGCACTCGTTTTCGTAGTGATGGGCGTCGACGTCGACGATCAGCATGTCGTCGAACTTGCGCTGCTGCGCCTGCTTCTTGGCGTGCGCCAGCAGCCGCGTGGTGTTGAGCTCTTCGACGGGGACGCGCCGGCCGCGATCGGCAATGAGTTCCATGGTCGTTTCTCTCCGCTTTTTGTTGGTTTGGCAGGCGCCGTGGCGTCGCTCGATCGGCGGATTATAACGCTGCGGGTAGGGTGGGCAAAGGCGCGTCTTCGCGCCCTGCCCACCTCGACATTGCGACTGGTTCAAAAGAAGAGGTGGGCATGCTTCGCCTTTGCCCACCCTACGGAATCGATCTCCTACAACAGGAGAAGGCGCAATAACTGCACTGCGCCCGGGACACGATTGAGCTCAATTCCGGTAGCTCGGGTCGACCTTATCGAGCACGCGCAGATAGGCCGGCCAGTCGGCTGCGCCGCGGCCGGAGTCATGCGACTGGTATTGCGCGGCGACCTTCTCGCAGATCTCGCGCGGGATCTCGATCAGCTCGCCGCCGGTCGCTTCCATGCGCAGCTGGATGTCGGCCGCGCTCATCAGATACTTCATCAGCACGAACGCCTCGCGCGCGTTCTTGCCGACGGTGAGGAAGCCGTGATTGTTGAGGATCAGCGCGCGGTTGTTGCCGAGCGCCTGCAGGATACGCACGCGCTCGCCGAAATCCTCGGTGATGCCCTCATAGGGGTGGTAGCCGATGCGGTTGTGAAAACGCATCGCCTGCTGCGACACCATCCGCAGGCCATGCTTGAGGCCTGCGAGCGCCATGCCGGTCTCGGTGTGGACGTGTACCGAGCAATTGACGTCCGGCCGTCCGGTGAGCACGCCGCCATGCAGGGTGAAGCCCGGGCGGTTGACGCCGGCGGACTCGTCGAGGTCGTCGCGCATGTCGACCTTCACCAGGTTCGACGCGGTGACCTCGGTCCAGAGCAGCTCATGCCGCTTCATCAGGAATTTCGTTTCCTCGCCCGGCACGCGGATGGCGCAGTGATTGTAAATCACGTCGTCCCAGCCGTAGTGCGCGCACAGGCGATAGACCGCGGCGAGGTCGACGCGCGCCTGGCGCTCCGCGTCGGACACGTCGGCAAGGTTGATGGCGGGCTTGGTGGCAACATTCATGGGCTGCTGTCCTCGGGCTCTTCCGTCATTCCAGTGTAGCACCGGATGCCTTGATAATCGCAGTCCATTTCGGGATTTCCGCCTTGATGTAGGCGGCCAGCTCATCAGGCGTTGTCGGCATGATGTCCAGGCCGAGGCTGGTCAGCTGCTTGGCGGTCGCGGGATCTTTGAGCGTTTCCATCATGGCCTTGTGGACCGTCGCGAGCACGTCCTTGGGCATGCCGGCCGGCCCGACCAGCGCGTGCCAGGCGGTGGCTTCGAAATTCGGGATAGCAAGTTCGGCGATCGAACCGACGTCCGGAAGGAGGGCCGTGCGCTTGAGCGTCGTCACTGCGAGCGCGCGGACCTTGCCGCTCTCGATCTGCGGCTTGGCCGGCGAGACCGACGAAAAAAGCATCTGCACATGGCCGGCAATAACGTCCTGCAGCGCCGGGCCGGTGCCTTTGTAAGGGATATGGATGATATCGATCTTGGCTTCCGCCTTGAGCAACTCGCCGGCGAGGTGCGGAGAGGAGCCGTGACCGCCCGATGCGTAGCTGATCTTGCCAGGGTTGGCCCGCGCATGCGCGATGAATTCCGACAGCGTCTTCGCCGGCACATTGGGATTGATCAGCAGAACGTTCGCCTGCGCACCGACCAGCGTGATCGGCGTGAAGTCCTTCACCGGGTCGTAGCCGGTGCGCTTATAGAGCGCCGCATTGGCGGCGAGGATGCCCGAATTGGCGAGCAGCAGCGTGTAGCCGTCCGGCGTCGAGCGCGCGACGAATTCGCCCGCAATGTTGCCGCCGGCGCCGGCGCGGTTCTCGATCACCACCGGCTGGCCGAGCGCCTGTTCGAGGCGCTTGCCGAAGATGCGCGCCATCACGTCGCTCGGACCGCCGGGCGCGAAGCCGAGCACGAGCGTGACGGGCCGCGTCGGATAGGCGGACGCGGCGTTGGGCGATAGCCCACAGGAAACAGCGAGGCAGGCAACGAGGCTTGCGACCAATCGCATCATGGACGTTCTCCCGAAGATCGTGCCGGCTCTCTTGAAAGACGCCGTTGCACGGTGATCAAAGTGCGCTTTTTCCGATGATCCGGCAAGAAGGCGGCGCGGGCGCAGACGCCGCCATCGTGCCACAGCGTTCCGCGCTACCTACTTGCGTTGCGAGGTTGCAAGGAGCGCCCGTGCGTCAGCCGCGATCTTGTTGTGATCGAACGCCAGCACCTTGCGCTCGCAGTCCGCGACAAATTCGGCGCCGGCGGCGTCGTCGCCCGCGCGCGGGATGAACTCGACGACGTGAACAAGATACGCGATGCTCACGGTATGCCCGCGGGGATCTCTGCCGGGATCCGAGTACACGCCGATGAGCGAGAGCGACGCCGCGGTGAGCCCGGTCTCTTCAGCGAGCTCGCGCGCAGCCGCCTGTTCGGTCGTCTCGCCGTAGTCTACGAACCCGCCGGGCAAGGCGTATTGGCCCTGGAACGGCGGGTTCTTGCGGCGGATGAGCAGCAGCCGTCCCTGCGGATCGAACACCACGCAATCGGCGGCAAGGGCAGGCGGGCGATGCGCCATGCTTTTGTCTCAGGTTGCTTCAGGCGGCTACTTGGCCACCGCGGCCACCACGTCGACCTCGAACATCATGCCGGGGCGCGCGAGCTGCACCACGTTGAGCAGCGTGTGCGGTGGCAGCGGGTGTCCCTTGAATACTTCGGTGCGGCACGAGCGCATCTCGTCGCGATAGCGGATGTCGGTCACGTAGGTCGTCGCCTTGACGATGTCGCCGACGGTCGCGCCGTGCTCCTTCAGGAGCTTGCCGATCTTCGCCCAAGCGAACCGGCATTGCGCGAGGAAATCGTCCTTGTGGCGGACCGAGCCGTCGTCCTCGTCCTCCGAGCCGATGCCGGCGAGATAAATCATCTTCGCCGGGCCGGTGACGGTGACGACCTCCGAGAAGGCGCCCTTGGCGAACTTGCTGTAGTTGAAGTTCTTCTTTTCGAATGTCTGGGCGTTGGCAGCGCTGGCGATGACCAGCAAGACTGCGGCTGCGGCGATGGCGCGTTGCATGGGATACTCCGTGAGATGGATTGTTCGCACGGACCACGATAGGGCCCATAGGCCCGGTCGGAAAGCCGTTGCCAAGGCGCCCGGCCTGCTCCATCTAGATGGGCAAGCGGTCCCGTAGCTCAGCTGGATAGAGCACCGGTTTCCTAAATCTTTTTTCGTCGTATCGCGTGAGCACACCTGATACCACTTGAGCCTATTCCATGCGGCCATCTCGACGTCCTTTGTCCGCTTTCAACCTCCGCAATCATAGGCAATCCTGGGTTGTCCGGTGGCAATTCCGGTGGCAATCTTGCGCCAGGGAATCGCACTTGGAGAGCAGGGCATGGCAAAGAAGCCGACGAACGAGCGCACCAGCAAAACAGTAGCGAGCATCGCAGCGCGCGGCCTTAAGCGGCCCGGCTCACTTACGAATGCGGAAATTCGCAAGATTGCGGGGACGGCACTGACGCAGACTCCCAACAAGCCGAAAAAGCGTCCTTAGTCCGTTCACTCTCCGCTCTGGTCGGGCGATGGTTACGTGGCCAAGCCAACGAAATCGTCAACAAGTCAGAAGGCTCGCGAACCGACGTTGCGAGAGCTGAGCTATGCAACAATTTCTGCCGACGAATTGGCGGGCGTGTTGGAAGATGCGCAAGACGGTCCCGATCGTTTTGCAGTGATCGTAACGGCTACTGTGCTGGAGAGCGCTCTTACCCAATTGCTGTTGCAAAAATTGCGGGTGAATGATCGCACAGTTATTACGAGCCTTTACGAAGGAGGCGGGCCGCTCTCCAATTTTTCGGGAAAGATCAAGCTTGGTTTTGTTCTGAATCTGTATGACGACGTGACACGGGACAACCTGGAATGCATTAGGCGCATTCGTAATGCATTCGCCCACTCACCTCTAAATTTGTTGTTTACGACGCCGCAAGTCATCAGAGAATGCGAGAAGTTATATGTGCCTCGCTCGTTCCCGGACGAGATAACGAGCCGCCAGCTTTACATTCGGTATTGCGTAGAGGTGATGGTGAAATTCAACAGGCGTGTGGCCGCGTATATACTCCGAGGCCAACGCCGTTTGCAGCGCGAAGTCGCGAAACTGGACAAGGCGGAGCGTCCTGTAACCAGGGTTCCAAGGACTGTCGACAAGCCTGCGTAGGATTTAGACCGATATGGATTGGCTCAAGTCGATCGCTGAATTTATTAGAACCTGGCAAACTGCCTTGGCGTTATTTGGTGGCGGCGCGACGGCGATTGCTGCGCGAAGTGCGGGACATGTGAAATCTGACCTCGAGTTTACGATCGCGTTTCTCTCTGCTCTGGGCTTTTGGATGTTGATCGCGATGGTCCTCGATGCGAGCTATAGGGCAATAAGAAAACGCCTACGTATGAACCGAATTGCGGCCAAGCAGCAGATAGGACGCGAGAAGGCGGCGAAAGTAACGCAGGCGGCCGCTGAGCTACAGGTACGACGTGCGGTCGGCAACATCGATCATCTTCAAAAGTGGGAAGCCGACGCTCTTGCATGGATATATCACCAACCGGGACAGCGCGCGCGCGCCAGTATACATCACGTCGGCATAGATGGCCTAGTAATCCTTGGGTTGCTGGCAGCGGAGGATCGACGACAGCCGAGTAGTGATCGGGTCTGGTTTATCCCGCCAGAGATTGTAGAGGCGATCCGTAGCCAATTTGGAGAGCCTGACGCCTCAAAAGGCAAACAGCGAGCGCCTTGGCTTAACCAACGTGTTTAGAAAATCGCCGGAACGGTTCCATGCGCCCAGAGCTGCTGTTTCTCCGTCGATGCGAAAAAATGGATTCGCTTTCAAAGTCCAACAATGAGGCGGACGTATTAGATCTCGCAGCCTATTTGCGCCAATTTATTTTGGATGGGCATTCGCTGATCGATACGGTGAACAAAAGCCATATCAAAATACGGTTCCACGTCGGGTGCGCGACGTACCCAATAGACGACCCGCACGAAGCACAAACGTTCTGGACTATCGTTGATGGCCTGGATCCAGAGATCCGGCGGCCTGGCGCGCCGTCCGCTCACCTCACGCGCGACCAATTCCTCAAGCATGTGGTCATCAACAACTTTGGAAAGAAAATAACCATCAAGGACATTATCGAGCACACCGCTAACGCAGCAGGCGGCGTTCACCATGATCCCAAGCCGCGAAACACCCCGACCGCCAACGCAAGTAGAACCGTGCTCGTGCATGGCCTGCCGATTGACACCTTTTACCTGAAGCCGATTGCTATAATTGTACTTAGGGCCGTTCAGCCAATCGTCGAGGATGTTCAGAAACGCGATGGGTACTGAGTCTATCGATGGCCAAACCAACGCTCAGCGCCCTACGCGCGAAAAACACCAAGGATCAATACGAGGCGCTTGGCCGCTTTGTCGAAGCATTCGAGGCGATGGTTGACAAAGCCAGATCGGTTTCGGTCGACCTGCTGAGCCGCAGCGCCGCGCACGAGAACTTGGTGACCATCGCGCTCCATCACCCCGTCATGACGGCAACACCGCTATTCGAAATCATGCGGGCCATGATCATGGAAATTCTCAAGGAAGATCGCCACCCTCTACACAATGACCGGCAGCTCTATGCCGCTGTCTTGCGACAGATCAGCACCGAATACATGGACCTCGTCAGTACCCGCAATAACTTGCTGCACGGTACCTGGTTTGTTGGTCACGTCTCCTTAGCCGGTATCGGCGTCGATGAGGCGAAGGAATTCTTCATACGAAAACACAAACCGACCAAGGACGGTCTCGATCAACTTGACCTGCCAAAGAAGCCGGAAGAACTGTTGAAGCTGGTGGAGCGATGCCAAAAAACCGGCACCTGGATTGTAGTATTATACACGTTCTTGGCGGACCATCGCGACATCCGGCAAGCGTTCTACAAAGAGAACGGCACGTCTTACGTTCTCGATCCTGAATTCGGTTAGCGAAACTACGGACCCGATAGTGGGACCAGGCGGATCGGCAGTTGGCGACCATGAGTTCGGCGCGCAGCACACCGAGCTCAAGCTCTCCATTGTCGAGCGTTACCTCAAGGCATACGCGACTGCGCTAAAACCGCATTTCGCTCGCATCTGGTATATTGACGCTTTCGCCGGCACGGGTTCGCGGACAGTCCGTGTCGAGGCTCGCGAAGGGGATCTATTCGACGCGGCAGCACCGGAGCGGGTCGAGCAGCGGCGAGGCTCTGCGCAGATCGCGATCGACATCTCTCCACAATTTAATCGATTGATCTTCTTTGACACCAAGCCAACCCATTGCGCTGCCCTCCGCGAGCTGGCCCATCGGCATCAAGATCGAGACATTGTCGTTCTCGAGGAAGACGCCAACCGGACCATTCAATCTCAGATCGGTAGTGGTGACTGGAAAACCACTCGAGCTGTGATGTTCCTGGATCCCTATGGCATGGACGTTGAATGGGGGACTCTTGTTGCGACTGCGGCTACTAAGGCGATCGACGTCTGGTTCCTTTTCTCTCTATCTGGTTTGTATCGGCAGGCCACTAGGCGTAGTGGGGACATTGATGCCCACAAGCGCGCTGCGATCACGCGGATACTCGGTACAGATGCCTGGGAGCGCGAGCTCTATTCTGAGCCTCCGCAAGCGGACATGTTTGGGGCGCAGGAAAAGCAACGAATTGCAAACGTGCGTGGGCTTGAGGCCTACGTGAAGGGGCGGCTCGAAACGATCTTTCCGAAAGTCTTTGATCCGCTGGCGTTGCCCGTCGATCAAAAGCCTCAACGTTTCTCGCTGTTCTTATGCATTTCCAATTCAGAGGCGAGAGCGGTGGGGCTCGCCACGCGGATCGCGGATCACATTCTCAAGACTGGCAGTTCGTCGTAGGTAGTGCCGCGATATCGGCGGCCGGCAGCTTTCTTGTTCTTGCCTCCCCACTGCTTGAAGAAGAACGCTGTTCCGTTCTTACGGCACATCGCCTCGATCTCGTCGACCCAACCCTCCAACATAGGTCTTGCCTTCGGGCCGCTTTCACCACCGACGATCGCCCAATGAATGCGTCTGAGATCGGCGCCGGCGACCGAGCCCAGGAGCGGCTCGAATGATACAAACCGGACGGCTGCGGCGACCCCACGCAGCTCGTCGATGCGACCGAGATACTCGGAATTCTCGACGCTCGTTCCCAACCAAGCGTTGGGCAGCGTCGGCAGTTTGGCAGTGAGCTCGCCCATCCGATCGGGTCTCTTGGTGAGGATCTGGTACGTGTGTTGCGGGGTCTCCTTCATGACCAGCCACACGCGCCACACGAATTCAGTGGGCACGTCGCCGTGAAACAAATCGGACATCGAGTTCACAAAGATCCGTCGCGGCTTCGACCAGGACCGAGGCAGCTCTAACGACTTTTCATCGAGCGTGATCTTGCCAGTCCAAACGGATCGACCACCGCTGCGCCTGGTCAGGCCAACGTATTTGCTGACGGACATCGCTTCGAGTCTAGCCGCCATTCTCATGGCGTAGCAGTTGGTACAGCCAGGCGAGATCACGGTGCAACCGGCGACCGGGTTCCAGGTCGCGTCGGTCCATTCAATCGAGGTCTCGGCCATGGATCCTCCTCCGGTTCGCTTTGGCATAGCAGAAATCGATCACCACTGGTTAAAGGTCGTTGCCCGCTGCCACCGCGCGCGCGCAGTAACGCGCTCGATCAGCGCGTCGACCGCCGGATCGTCTCGCCGCAGCTCCACAATGTTGCGGCCCTTGTGGATATTCTGCCTGGATTGACCGAGCGCCACGGCCAGGTCGGCGTTGGTCACGCAGAGCTCTACCGTGAGGACATAAGTCGCCAGGCGGCGACACTTGGCAGCGTCGCCGCGAGGATCTCTTGGGTTGTCGAACACGGCCGAGGGCTCGAGCCCGTACGCCTCGCCGAACAGGCCCGCGACCGTCCAGAAGAAATGCGCCAGGACCGGTGGAGGGCAGGGGCGACGCCGGCCGCTAACGGCGCGCTGGAGCCGCTGGAGCGTGCGCCTGGTCGGCTTCACCATTCCCCGGCGCAAATCGTACCAGTGGGTCGGATGCACGCCCGAGAGCTCACACAACGCGCGGTGAGGCAATCCAACTTGCGCGCGTTGTCGCTCGATCACGGCAACAGGATTGGTGGTTGACGAAGCGATGGGGTTCCTCGTTCAGAAGCCCGACCATTATTGGATTTCTGTCGGGGGACGCATGGCCATGCCGATCTCGCTCGAGTAGACGCGTGCATCGTCGCCTGCGACCATCCAGAACCAGTTCTTCGGATCAAACTGCTTCATAGATATTGACCTCCAGTTGCGGTGCTGCCGCCCGCGTTGCCCGGCAGATAGGTGGCGCCACCACCGTTGGTTTCGATCACGGCGTTGCGGTTGGCCAGATACCGGGTTCCAGTCGCGGAGCCCGAGAACGTGTTGTTGCGCACGTCCATCGAAGCAACCAGGCCGGCATTTGCAAACTGAACGGAGAACGCCGGCGTGCCGGTAAGGGTTATGGTGACGCCCGATACGCCAATGAACCCGTTATTTTGGGCGAGCCAGTGAATTTGTGCGTTGCCGTTGATTGTGTAGTTGCCGAAGCAAGTGACGACGCCGCCAGCCGTAGCGACGATATGATACGTTGCGCAGGCCCCGAACGCGATGGCCGAAAAACGGACATACGATCTGTCAACGTTAAGGGCTATACCGCCCGTCGTTGTTGTAATAGCCAAGTTGCTGATGTTCCACTGACCAGTAACATTGGTCGCCGAGAAACCGTGTGCGCTGGTTGTGCTAACGGTTGTTGAAGCCAACCCCGCACCGTCGATAGTGATAGGGCCAAAGCCGACATAGCTCTTGAGAACGACGGGCGTGGTGAAAGTCCCGGCCCCGACGCTAATTGTGACATTGTAGATGCCCAGGTCGAGCGCGGCCGCAGTGTCGACCGCTTTCTGGATCGTCAGAAACGCGCCGCCAGAGGTGTTCGCGAGTCCGTTGTTGCTGTCACTACCGTCGGTGCGGACGTAGTAGGTGCGATTGGCCGTGAGCTTCTCTCGGATCTGCGAACCGCTCACGCCGCCGCCGGGCTTGGCAATCCTGCCGTAATATCCCGGAATTCGATGTGTCATTACTCACGTCCAACCGCAGCTGCGGCTTCTGCGGTAGAATTTTCAACGTTTAGACGATCCCATTTGGTCGTGGCGTCGACGTGAGCCTGATGGTCCTTGTGACCTTCCGGAACACGGTTGTTGAGCGCCGCCATGAACTTAGGATCTTGCCTGAGCTGATCGAGCTCTGCTCGTCTCGAGACGCCGGCCGGGCGCACTCGCTCGGCGGCCGCAAGCTCGGCCAGAAGCCCCGCGCGCTTTTCCTTCGCCTCGCGATACTTCGGATAGTCGCGATGATACGGCGGCAAGGGGTTTCGGTGGATCCGTTGAAAGTTTCGATCGGCCTGGAGCGCGTCGAGCTCTGCTCTCACGACGTCCAGTGAGCGCGGCGGCGAGCTCTTCCCGGCGCGCGCTGCGGCCTCTTCTTTCGCGAGCGCCTGCATCTTCTCTACCGCCTCCTTATGGAGGGGGTGTCTCGGGTTGTGGTACTGAGCGATGAATTCTGGATCGGCTCGGAGCTTTCTGAAATCAAGATCGATCGCCTCCAGAGAGCGAGGCGCGTTCGTCGGTTGCATGGCAGGCTCCTTCGTTTCAACCGAGGGTGACGTTTGGCGGCCGTTGAGGTGCTCGCCGATCTGGACCAGGCGCTCGATCGCGTTCGGTGCGCCGATCGCAATCTCCATCGCCATCAGACCGTCTTGGCCGAGCCCAAGCTGCTCGAGAGTCGCGCGCGCGGTCGTCATCTTCTGATCGAAGTCGGGGCCGAAGCGATCGCGCAGAATGCCAGTCGCGTCGTCGACTTGTCGCTTGGTCTCGGCTTCGCGCGTTTCGAAATCGGAGATCGCGACGCCAGCGACGTCGCTATAGATCGCCTGTGCGACGTCGAGTGAAACGCCATGCCGCTGCGCGGCGGCCGCAAAGGCGTCGCGGATCTTGGCGCTGAGCTCAAGGCCTTTCGGCAACGTCGGCGTCGTGATTGTGTAGCTGCTCATAAGGCGACCTCCGTCGGGCGAGCATTCTGCGCATCTGTGGTTTCGTCGTCGGGCCAGCATCCATCGTGGCGCAGGCGAGCCACGAGTGCTTCGCGTGCATAGACGCTCACGTTGGAAAGCTGGCGCGCCGCTGCGCGCTCGAGCGCAGCAACCAGCCGCGGCGGCGTTCTGATCTTCACTTCGGCAGTGAGGGTGCGCGGTCGCATGACAATCTCTCCGCTTACGTTCCCACGCGATTCCAGCAACGTCGGACAGTGTGCCGCGGGTGTTCTAGAGAGACAAACCGACGTGGCCAATGCGACGGGATGAAACAGGATGCGACGGGACGAAAGGCGACCACGATGAAAAATATTATGTGCAAAGTGTTTCACGTGAAACGATGCAGATCATGATCTGCAAAGTTGTCGATCGCGATCGACAATCTTGCTGATCGCAATCTGCAAAGTTGTCGATTGAATTTCTCTCGGCGACGGTGTGACCATGGTGACGACGAGCACACAGCGTGTTCGGCGAAAAACATGGAGGGCAATCAATGACAACATCGCTTCCGATCCGCGATTTCAATCAGGAGCTCGAGAAGACGCGCGGCGCTGCCGGCGCGCTCGAGCTCGCGCTCAAAGCTGTTGCTAGCAACAGGCGACTTGTGACGGACGGTCAGGATCCTTCGGTCCGTGGCGTCGTGGCGCTCGCCGAACTGCTGGCCGATCGGCTCGACGACTTGCAGCACATGCACGACGCCGCGATCGCCGGCTAAGCGCCTGGCGAACGTTCAGCGCGCGGCGCGCTCCGGCGCCGCGCGAAATTTTTTAGGCGTCGAAACAATCTCAAGAAGGCAGGCGGTCAAGCCGGCCGGGTGGTGCCTTTGGGGGGTAGGGGGTCTCCAGACCGGGGGGGTACCCTCCCGCCGAGAGGGCCGGCGGGGCCTGGCGCGCTCGAGCTCGCGCGCTAGCGGCCGATCGCGGGCGGCGGGTCGCCGTGAGCCCGGAGGTCATCGGCGAACGCGCGACGCGCGTCAGCCTCTGGCAGCGGCCGGCCGTCCCAGGTGACGTCGTCGGGACTGACCGCGCGCCATCCGCCGCGCGTCAGGACGAAAGCTCGCTCGCCGGCAACAACCGCGGCGCGGCTGTCCCAGTCGAACCAATTCTGCGTTGCTCGGGATGTCATCGTGCCCCTCGGTTCACATGGCGGCCCGCTGAGCCGCGCGCAAGATCTCGACGCTGTACAGAAAACCCCTCGCGTTTGAGGCGTTGCCGATCACTGAAACACCGCGCGTTTTCGTGGCGGCAATTGATGTACAGAAAACACTTGTTTTCCGTACACGCTGCGACTACACTGCGCATGCCCACGGAACGGAGGATCACATGCGCCGCGTTGCTCTCTACACCCGCGTCTCGACCGACAATCAGACAACGGCCAACCAAGAGCGCGAGTTGCGCGCCGTCGCCGATCGCATGGGGTACGAGATCGTGAAAGTCTATCGCGACCAGGGCATCAGCGGCGCCAAGGGGCGCGATATGCGGCCGTCTTTTGACGCACTCTGCAAGGACGCTGCGCGCCGGCAGTTCGATATGGTGATGGCCTGGTCGGTCGATCGCCTCGGCCGATCGCTGCAAGACCTGGTCGTGTTCTTGTCCGAACTGCACGCCCTCAAGGTTGATCTGTTCCTGCACCAGCAGGGTCTCGACACGACGACGCCGGCCGGGAAAGCGATGTTTCAGATGATGGGTGTGTTTGCTGAGTTCGAGCGCGCGATGATCCGAGAGCGCGTCAAGGCCGGGCTCGATCGCGCGCGCGCCCAGGGCACAACGCTCGGCCGCCCGCCGATCGACGCCAAGCTCGAGGCCGCGATCGCCAAGGCGCTCAAGAAGGGCAAGACCGGCATTCGCAAGCTGGCCACAATCCACGGCGTCGGCGTGGGCACGGTGCAGCGGATCAAAGCTGACCTGGCCGCCGCCTAGCTTCGCATGCTGACCGCTCCGCGAGTGATCGCGCGTTCTGAGCCCGCGTCGGCGCGCCCTCTCGAGCATTTTTTTTCGCGCGGCCAGGCCGGCGCTCGAGCTCTCACGATCGCGCCCGAGACTTAGACTCACATTGAGAATATCCCGGCGTTTTTTATCGCCGCGCGACGCGCGTTCCGGGCCGTTCCGCGTGTTCCGGGTGTTTCCTATGACACCCCCCGATTTTTGCTCTATCCGCTCCCTATGTACCCGGTACACCCCGGAACGCATGGTACATGCTTGAAAACGCGCCGCGAATTCCGTTCCACGTGGCTGCGCCGAGCCCGGTACACCCCGGAACGCACGCGCGCTAAATCGCGTCGGCGAAGTCATCGGGGCTCTCTCCGGGTGCCAAGATACCTTGAAAGTCGCTCGACTGCCCGCCGCGTTCCGGGTGCAGCGTTGTACGTTCCGGGTTTTCGTCGCCGAGCCCGGAACGCGGCGCGGGCCCAAGCGGGCGGCGATATCCTCGCACAACGTCGCCGGCAATCCGCAGCTTGGTGGGGCCCAACCAACCGTTCCGACGCATGCACGCGCTGAGCCGTTTGAATGCGGCGTCGCCTTGCTGCGCACGCGCAATGCCAAGGTGCTCGAGCAGAAGGACAGCAGCGGAGATCCTCAGCTCCTGTTGGTTGGTTTGTTCATTTCGGCAAAGATGCCCGTTGATCCCCTCGAGCATATCGATCCATGGATCGTGATCGAGGCGCTGCTCTTGTTCGCGCGCGGCTTGCGCCCAAAGATCCTCTGGCAAGGTAAGCGTGCTGCCAGCCGCCTCGAGAACCGCGGCCTCGGCCCAAAGCTGGTCTCGATCGGCGATGACTTTCGCGATGTCGACACGTCCGATCTTCACGGGCCAAAAGCGACGATTGCCGGTTTGCGATTTAAGATAGGTGTCGTTGTTCGTGGTCGCGATGAAGATGCAGCGGCGCGGTCGATTGACGCGGAAGCGACCATAGGCCGGCCGCGCGCGATCGACGGTGCGACTGGCAAATGCCTTCACGCGATCGACATCGGCTTTCGAGATGCCTGCGATCTCGGCGATCTCGTAGAGCCAGACGCCGGTCACCGCTTCTTGCTGCGCGCGCTCGTCGAGTGTCAGGATCAGTTGATCGCTGAAATTATCACTGCCGGCGAGGATCTCGATCGCGCTCGATTTACCGCGGCCCTCCGGTCCCTCGAGCACGATGATCTGGTCGAACTTACAACCCGGTTGTCGCGCGCGCCGAACCGCAGCGATGAGCCCAAGCCGCCCGATCGCTCGATTGAGGGCCGTGTCCTCGGCGCCGAGGTAGCTGATGAGCCAGGCGTCGACCCGCGGATGGCCATCCCATTTCACGCGATCGAGATACTCGACGACCGGATCGAACTTGTTCTTTTGGCAAAGCTGAACAGCCGCATCGCGCGTGTGTTCGCGGCCAGGATCGAAACCATACGTGCGGACGATGAGCTCGCGCAGCATGACGACGACGTAGTCGGAGAGCTCGCCGGCCCATTGGTCGATCATGCGGCCGCCGACAAAAAGCCGGTCGTGAAATGCGTCGTAGCGACACACGATGCCGAGCGCGCCGATCGCCACGCGCGCGTTCGCGAACGTTGCTTTGGGATTGCCGTGTTTGTCGGTGTCAGGAAACTCGGGATTTTCGGCCACCGTCGGTGCCGGCTCCACCGTGGCGGCGCCGTTCAAGAGCGCGGTGATCTCCGCTGGCGGATGACCGAGGCGCTCGAGTGCTGCCCACACCGGCCGCGCCGCCAGCGGGTTCAACTTATGCAGCCTGCGAAATTGGTCGACGTAGGCGCCGCGGTGGTCATGGATCGAGGCGCCCCCCGTTCCTAGATGCGCCAGCAACTCCTCCACGCTTAGCTCTATATCGGCCTTGCGAAGCTCTACCCGCCGTGATGCGAGCTCAATTGATTTTACGTTCGCCTTGTTGCCCGCGCGTTCACTGAGCTTACGCGCCGCGTCGAGGCTGTCGATCGCGGCAACATTCTTATGTCGTTCCCAGGGCGGGACGTCATTCGGATCCGCGTCGCCCGACGTCGCCATCAATCAGACCATCCGCGCCAAGGTGTGTAGAAGCCTGCGGCGACACAAGCCTGCATCAACGCTGCGCGCGCCTGGCTGCCGTTGAAACGTGCTGCTCCGCGTGCAGATCGCCGCGTTGATGCTGGCGGCCAAAGCTCGGACGGTACTTCCGGGACTGCCGCGAATAGGTCCGCAATCACTCTGTCGCTGAAGTACTCAACGCGCACGTCATCGACGGCGATTTCAAATCGACGCGCTCCGACTAGCCTTTTGTTGGTCGTGAGAGCGCGCAAGCGGCCCACCGTGTCTTTAAACAGATACAGGTCGCCATTCGTGCCGAGGATTGTGAACGGTGCACCCCAGGCGGCAGGCCCCCGGCGGGAGCCGGTGGTCACGCAGCGCCCCGTTCCTTGCTGCCAGCCTCATCGAGCATGCGCTCGAGCGCGCGCACGGGGACGCGCAATAGCCGCCCGATCCGCACCGTCGGGATTTCACCGCGCTCTGCGGCCGCATATGAGCCGTTGCGAGAGAGGCCGAAGTATCGGCGGCCAGCTTCGGGCACGGTGATAGTCACAGGGGTTTCGTCCGTCATACTGCAAACCTTCTGGTGGGCGCCATACGCAGCACGAGACTGGCAGTGCGTGTGGAAACTCGCTCATCCCTCCTTGACCTGTCAATATTCCAATTATATTGATTTGAAAATCAGTCATATTTGATTTTGGAGGCTTGGATGGCGAGAGGTGGCAAGCGCCCGGGCGCGGGGCGTCCTCGAAAGGCAGCTGCGACCAAGACCAATAGGACCAAACCGAGGAGCGTCCCGCTGTTTGTACATATTGATCCGGACCTTCGTGCCTTGCTCGACAAGTGGGTCGAGATCAAAAAGGAACGAGAGCCGCGTGCGACGGTTGCGCAACAGGTCGGGCGGCTGCTCAAGCGGGGGCTGAGGTCGGAAATGGAGATCGGCGGCCACGCTGGCTGGTCTCAAGTGGTCAAGCTGGTGTTAGACGATGAGATCGAGAGCCTGGCCGGCTGGCGCAGCAAGCACCTCTATGCGCTCGGCAGGTTCGTGGCTCACACCGCATCACATCTTGAAGGAGTACTCGGCTACAAGCTACACGCCGGCAAGCGATGGAGCGACGATCCATTCGCCGCCCGCGTACTGCCAACTGCGATCGAGACTGTTCTACATTCACTGACCCCGTCTGCGGTCATGAACGCGCCGGTCGACATTCCGGAAGAGGCGCGACGCTACGCGGAGATGATGGCGCGACGGTCGCCTGAAAAGGCGGACCACTACAGCACGCCCGAAGCCTTCGGTGCGATGATCGGCTTAAGCGTGGCGCTGCAGATCCAAGAATATGCGACCCGCAAGAGCTATCCACCCGACGATGATGATGCTGCCGATGATGCCGCAGTGATCGATGGGGGTGCGGATGAGTGGATGCCACAGATGTTGGCGTGGTTTGGATCTAGTTCTATTGAGGAGGGTCGAAAATGACGGGCCACGTCCGCCGGCGCGGCAAGAACTCCTGGGAGCTGAAGTTCGACGCCGACCGCGATCCAGTCACCGGCAAGCGCAAGATCCGATATCACTCATTCAAGGGCACGAAACGCGCGGCAGAGATTGAGCTCGCACGCCTCGTGTCCGAGCACGCTGCGGGCAACTCGGTCGATCCATCCAAGGTGACGGTCGGGGAATTCTTCGATCGATGGGACCGCGATTGGGCTTCCGCAAATACCTCACCCAAGACGATCGAGCGATATCGCCAGATCGCAACTCACCAAATCAAGCCGAACGTCGGCAATCTCGCCATCCAGAAGCTGCGGCCGGTTCATCTAGCCGACCTCTATGCGAAGCTTGGACGCGGCGACGATGCTTTGGCGCCGCGAACGATTGGCCACGTCCACCGGCTCGTGCATCGCGTACTACGGCACGCGGCCGCCTGGGGCGTCGTGGCTCAGAATGTTGCCGTCCATGTTCAGCCGCCTTCCGTCGAAGACACGGAAATCAGCATCCTGACCGAACACCAGATCGGCACCGTCCTGGAATATTTCCAGGGCCGCACGTTGCGCCCGGTCGTATCGCTCGCATTGGCTACAGGAGCGAGGCGAGGGGAGTTGCTCGCCCTGCGGTGGCAGGACGTCGACCTCGAGGCTGCGATCGTCACCGTTGCCCGCTCCCTCGAACAGACGAAAGGGTCGCTGCGCTTCAAGGCGCCGAAGACGAAACACGGCCGGCGTAAGATCAGCATTCCGCCTTGGATGGTAGCCGAGCTGCGCGGCCACAAGGCGAGGCAGCAGAAGCGCCGTCTAAAGCTTGGTATGGGGAGAGCGCCCGATCACTCGCTTGTGTTTGCCAAGTGGGACGGGGAGCCGCGGGCGCCGCATTCCGTATCGCAGAAATTTCGGAAGGCTATGGCTGCGCTCAACATCGACGGCGTGACGTTCCACAGCATGCGTCACACCCATGCGAGCGCGCTGATAGCCTCCGGCATGGACGTGCTCACAATCAGCCGCCGCCTTGGCCACGGCTCGCCGGTGGTGACGCTGAAGGTCTATGGCCACCTTTTCAAAAACACCGACGGCCGCGCGGCGGAGATCATGCAAGCCGCCTTTGCTAAGGTGCGAACCGATTGAGAACGGAAAAGCCGTTCCCGGGTGGCAATCCGGTGGCAATTTCCGTCCGAGGGTGTAAGAAACCCGCGTGGTCCCGTAGCTCAGCTGGATAGAGCACCGGTTTCCTAAACCGGGGGTCGCAGGTTCAAGTCCTGCCGGGATCGCC
>JAIESR010000016.1 GCA_019745775.1 Xanthobacteraceae bacterium
ATATCTGAGCCCTATGGAGTTCGAGCGGAAAGCTGGATTCGCTTAACTGCGTGTCATCCAAACCGGGTGCAGGCCAATCAGGCAAGTCCATTGGAAAATGTTTGGCTTCGTAGGTATCAATCAACGTCGCGAGAGCATCGAGGCTATTGCCCTCCGCAGTCCCTGATTTCGCACCCCACAGTTTTTCCATTTCGGCTAATGCGGCTTCATACTGCCGAAGCGTACGAATTTGCTCCAGGATTCTCATTGTTACACCTAGGCGATTGGCATTCGAAACATGATACACCGTTGCACACGAATTGGAGAGTCGAATGTCCGACATGGCCGAACGCCTGATCGCGCCGATCTCCACCGCCGAGCTGGAACGCCGGTGGGCGGGAGTGCGCGCGGCGATGGCGGCGCGCAAGATCGACGTGCTGGTGATGCAGAACTCGAACGAGTTCTCCGGCGGCTACGTCAAATGGTTCACCGACCTGCCGTCCGGCAACGGCACCATGACGACGGTGATCTTCCCGAATGACGACCTGATGACGGTGGTCGCACCGGGCCCGTTCGGCATCGACGTCAAGCCGCCGGCCGGCGATCCGGTGCGGCGCGGCGTGAAACGGTTCCTGGCCTCGCCGAATTTCATGGGCGCCTCGTTCACGACCGCGCTCGACCTCGAGAACATCGACAAGGCGCTGGCGGACTATTCCGGCGCCACCATCGGGCTCATCGCGCAGGGCTCGATGGGGCACGCGCTCGGCGAGCACTTGAAGCACGGCAAATTCGGCAATGCGCGCTTCGTCGACGCGACGGAGCTCGTCGACAATCTGATGGCGATCAAGAGCGACGAGGAGATCGCGCTCATTCGCGCCACCGCGCATCTGCAGGACCGCGCCATGCGCGCCGCCTTCGACGCCATCAGGCCCGGCATGCGCGACATCGAGGTGACACAGGTGGCGGAGACCTACACCCGCAACGCCGGCGCCGAGTACGGCCTGCTGATGGGCGCGTCGTCGCCGGTCGGCGTGTCTGTCATGATCCAGCCGCGGCATCTGCAGAACCGCGTCGTGCGCGCCGGCGATCAATTTGTGCTGCTGGTGGAGACGACGGGGCCTGGCGGCTTCTTCTGCGAGATCGGACGCACCTGCGTGCTCGGCAAGGCGACACAGTCGATGAAGGACGAATTCGCCTTCGCGACCGAAGCGCAGGCGTTCACTGCGAAGATGCTGAAACCCGGCGCGTCGTGCGCCGACGTCTGGAACGGCTACAACGATTTCATGGCGAAGAACGGCCGCCCCAAGGAGAACCGGCTCTACTGCCACGGCCAGGGCTACCACCTGGTGGAGCGGCCGCTGGTGCGCTTCGACGAGAGCATGCCGCTCGCCGCGCGCATGAACATCGCGGTGCACCCGATGTACCACTCCAAGGACACCTATACCTGGATCTGCGACAACTTCCTGATCACCGAAAACGGCGCCGAACGGCTGCATGCGTTTCCACAGGAGATTGTGGAGCTGGGGTAGGGGCTGCTGTCACGACGTTCACAAGCTAACCGTTGCGACGATGCAGCGCCCCACGGTCCCCTCCCCCCTTGCGGGGGAGGGAGCAGACCGAGTCCGCTGCACCGACCTATTCAAGAGCAGAGAGCAAACCGCTACTCGATCTTGATGTTGCCCTTCTTGGCGACCTCGCCCCACTGCACGAGCTCGCGCGCGATGATCCTGGCGAACTCCTCGGACGATTCGCCGGCGGGATAGGTCTGGTGCGCGGCGAGCTTCTCGACCACCTCGGGCATCTTCACGATCGCCTGAATCTCGGCTTCGAGCTTCTTGACGATCGCTATCGGCGTCTTGGCGGGCGCCAGCAGCCCGGTCCAGAACTCGACCGCCATGTCCTTGAAGCCCGCCTCCGCCATGGTCGGCACGTCGGGATGCGAGGGGAGCCGCTGCGGCGAGGTGACCGCCAGCGCGCGCACGCGGCCGTCCTGCAGCGGCGCGGTCGCCGGGCCGACGTCGGAGAGCGACATCAGCGCGTCGCCGCGCATCAGCGCCATCATCGCCTCGGAGTTGGCGCGGAAGGCAATGTAGGTGAAGGTGGCGCCGGTGCGCTGCTCGAACATCTTCTGCACCACCTGGAAGATCGGCCCGGTGGCCGCCGCATTGGCCTTGTCGGGGTTGGCCTTGGCATAGGCGACGAGCTCCTGCACGGTCTTCACCGGCGCCTTGGCGTTGACGGTCAGGATCAGCGGAAACTTGGCGATGCGCGCAATCGGCGTGAAGTCGCGCTGCGGATCGTAGGTGAGGTTCGACACCACGACCGGGTTGACGGTCAGCATGCCGATCGAGCCGAGCAGCAGCGTGTGTCCGTCCGGTGCCGCCTTGGTGACCTGCGCCGCCGCGAGGTTGCCGTTGGCGCCGGGCCGGTTCTCGACCACGACCGGCTTGCCGAGGCGGTCCTGGAGCTTCGCGCCGACGAGCCGCGCGAAATAGTCGAGCCCGCCGCCGGCCGCATTGGGAACCACAATGAAGATATTCCGGCTCGGGAACTGACTGGCATCCTGCGCGATGGCCGCGCCCGCAAGGCCAGCGGCGGCGATGCCGGCGAGGACAAACGCGCGACGATTCATGGCAGGCGCTCCTGGTCGCTTACAGGCCTTATCGCGTATCAGTCCCCGTGCGCGAGCCTGCGTCAAGATCGCCGCCGTTGCTGCGTTGCCGCATGCACGGGCGGTATTGCTTGAATACCCCGCTGCGGCTGGTCGAACGCAAGACGCTCCTCTAAAACGCTCGCGACTACCTCGCCGAACAGAAAACCAGCCCAAGGAAAGCCGTTAGCCCCCGTGGATGCCCGCACCGATCCCGCCCCGATGACCGCGCTCTCCCACAAGGAGGCGCGGGTGATCGTGGTCGGGATGATGTTCCCGGTGTTCATGGGCTCGCTCGACAACACCAATCTTGCCACCGCGCTGCCGACCATCGGCCGCGACCTCGGCGACGCGAACCTGCTGCCCTGGCTGATCACCGCCTATTTGCTCGCGGCAACGGCGGTGGTGCCGCTCTACGGCAAGATCGCCGACATCTACGGCCGGCAGTTCACGCTACGCATCGCGCTCGTCATCTACATGCTGGGCTCGCTCCTGTGCGCGCTGGCGCCGGACATGATCGTGTTGATCCTGGCGCGCGCGCTGCACGGGCTCGGCGGCGGCGGGCTGTCGACGATGGGCGCGATCGTTCTCGGCGACGTGGTGGCGCCGAAGGAGCGCGGCCGCTACTACGCGTATTTCGCGGTGGTCTACACCACCGCCGGCGCGCTCGGTCCGGCGCTCGGCGGCTTCTTCGCCGAGACCCTGCACTGGTCGGCGATCTTCTGGTTCAACATCCTGCTCGGCTTCACGGCGCTCGCCGTGACCGGCGTGCTGCTGCGGCGCCTGCCGCGGCATGAGCGCAAGCACAAGCTCGACGTGACCGGCGCGGTGCTGATCGTCACCGCCAGCGTCTCGTTCATGCTGGCGATCAACCTCGGCGGCGTGCGCTATCCGTGGACCTCGCCGCCGGTGCTCGCGCTGTTCGCGCTCGCGGCCGCCGTCGGCGTCATGTTCGTGCGGCGCCTCCTCACCGCGCCCGAGCCGCTGATCCCGATCGCGATCCTCAAGAACCGCCAGGTCTGCTTCGCCACCGGCGCGCACGCCTTCGGCTGGTCGTCGATCGTCTGCCTCAACATCTACATGCCGCAGTACCTGCAGAACGTGATCGGGCTGACGCCGACCGCGGCCGGCCTCACGCTCGTGATCTTCATGATCGCGCTCAACATCAGCGCCGGCACCTCGGGCTATCTGCTCGGCCGCGTGGTGCACTACAAGCTCCTGCCGATGGCCGGGCTCGCGCTGGCGATCTGCGCCATCCTGGTGCTGGCCTGGAACGTCGACCGTGTGGATCTCGTCGGGTTCGAGGTGCTGCTGGTGGTGATCGGCGTCGGCTTCGGCGCCATGCCCAGCCTCACCCAGGTGGTGGTGCAGAATTCGGTCGAGCGGCATCAGCTCGGCATCTCGGTCGGCACCATGACGTTCGTGCGCAACCTGCTCGCGACCTTCCTGGTGGCGGTATTCGGCGCGATCGTCGCCGGCTTCGCGATCAAGGCCGGCGGCACCGGCGAATTCGGCGGTGCGCTGACGCAGGATGCGGCGATGGCGGCGGAGGCCTATCGGCGGGTGTTCTTTGCGATCGCGGCGACCATGACGGTCGCGCTCATTTCCATCGTCCTGATCGAGGAAAAGCCGCTGCGGTCGAGCGAGACGAAGTGACCCCATGAACGCCCCGACCGTCACGCCGCTCACCCACAAAGATCTCCGGATGTTCGTCATCGGCGCGATGCTGCCGGTGTTCATGGGCGCGCTGGACAACACCATCCTCGCCAGCGCGCTGCCGACCATCGGCCGCGACCTCAACGACATGCACAACCTGCCGTGGCTGATCACGGTGTTCCTGCTGGCGTCCACCGCCTGCATGCCGCTCTACGGCAAGATCGCCGACATCCACGGCCGCCGCCCGGTGCTCTGCGTCGCGATCGTCGTCCACTTCGCCGGCTCGCTGATCTGCGCGCTGGCGCCGTCGATGGCGGTGCTGATCTTCGGCCGCATCGTGCAGGGCATCGGCGCCGCCGGCCTGACCTCGATCCCCGTGGTGGTGCTCGGCGACGTCGCGGCGCCCAAGGAACGCGGCAAATACGCGGGCTATTTCGCCGTGGTCTACACGTCTGCCGGGGCTTCCGGCCCGGCGCTCGGCGGCTTCCTCTCCGACCACGTGCACTGGTCGGCGATCTTCTGGCTCAACATCCCGCTCGAGATCATCGCGCTGATCCTGGTGACGCGGCTGCTGCGGCGGCTGCCGCGCTACGAGCGCCCGCACCGGCTCGATCTCCTGGGCGCCGCGCTGATCGTCGCGGCGAGCGTGTCGTTCATGCTGGGCTTGAACCTGGGCGCCCGCCACGGCTGGACCTCGGCGCCGATCGTCGGCCTGTTCGCGGCCGCCGTTGTCATCGCTGCGCTGTTCGTATCGCGGCTGCTCACGGCGCCGGAGCCGCTGATCCCGCTCGCGGTGCTCAAGCACCCGATCGTGCGCTGGGCGACCATCGCCAATGCCTGCGGCTGGGCCGCCATCGTCGGGCTCAACATCTTCCTGCCGATCTACCTCCAGATCGTGGTCGGCCTCTCGCCGACCGATGCCGGCCTCGCGCTGATCGTGCTGATGATGAGCCTCAACATAATGGCCGGGATCGGCGGCCAGGTGGTGGGACGCGTCAAGCACTACAAAGCGCTGCCGGTGATCGGCCAACTGGTGGCCATCACATCGCTGATCCTGTTGGCGCTGTGGGCGGACCGGCTGACGCTGTTCTCGTTCCAGGTGCTGCTGCTGCTGATCGGCGTGGGCTTCGGGCCGACGCCGACCATGGCCTCGGTGGCGGTGCAGAACGTGGTCGAGCGTCACCATTTCGGCATCGCGTCCGGCACCATGAACTTCTCGCGCAACCTGATCAGCACCATACTCATTGCGATCCTCGGCGCCCTCGTACTGGCGGCGACCGCCTCGCTCGGGCCGGGCACCGCCGAACTGGGCGGCGCGCTCCAGCCGGGCAGCGCCGAAGCCGTGGCGGCGTTCCGCCGCGCGTTCTTCGCGGTCGCCGCCTGCATGTGCATTTCCTTCGTCGCTCTTGTTATGATCGAGCAGCGGCCGCTGCGGGCCGAGCAATAGGACCTAACCCCGGAGGGAAACCATGGCGAACTTCACGCCGCTCTCGGCCGCCATCGGCGGCGCGCTGATCGGGCTCGCATCGCTGCTGCTGATGCTGCTCCTCGGCCGCGTCGCCGGGATTTCGGGCATCGCGGCCGGCATTCTTGGCATCGGCTCGCTCGACCGCGGCTGGCGCCTCGCGTTCATCGCCGGGCTGATCCTCGCGCCGGTCGCCGCCATGCTGGCGGGCTATGCGGTGCCGGCACCCACAATGCCGGCGAGCTGGTTCATCGTCATCACCGCCGGCTTCCTGGTCGGCTTCGGCGCGCGGCTGGGCGGCGGCTGCACCTCGGGCCACGGTATCTGCGGCATCGCGCGCTTCTCCAAGCGCTCGATCGCCGCGACGCTGGTCTTCATGGGCGCCGCGGTGATCGTGGTCGCGCTGATGCGCCATGTGGTGGGAGGCTGATCATGCTTGTCGTCGCCTCGCTCGTTTGCGGCTTCATCTTCGGCCTCGGCCTCCTGATCTCCGGCATGATGCAGCCGGCGAAGGTGCTGGCCTTTCTCGACATCCTCGGCATCCGCAACGGCACCTGGGATCCGAGCCTCGCGGTGGTGATGGCGGCGGCGCTCGCGGTCGCCGGGCTCGGCACCATCCTGGCGCGGCAGCGTCCGCAGCCGGTGCTGGCGCCGACATTCGACGTGCCGACGAAGACCGCGATCGACACGCCGCTGATCGCGGGCTCGGCGCTGTTCGGCATCGGCTGGGGCCTGGTCGGGCTCTGTCCGGGACCGGCGCTGGAGAATCTCGCGACGCTGTCGCCGCCGCTGATCGTGTTCTGCGTCGCGATGGCGGCCGGCATGATCGCGCACGATCAATGGTACGCCAAGCGTCCGGCCGCGCCGCCGAGCGGGGCGTTGGCGGGGGCGGACGGCTGAGGAAAGCCGGTGCTCTTGTAGGGTGGGGTTCGTCGCGAAGCGCCATAACCCACCGGCTGAAAGCGCCGCAGACTTGAAACGTGCTGCAAGGCTGAGCGGTGGGTTACGCGCCTTCGGCGCCGACCCACCCTACCGCTGGGCAATAATCACCCCCGCATCGCCACCACTTGGCCGCCGTCGACGACGATCGTCTCGCCGGTGATGAAGCGCCCCGCATCCGACGCCAACAGCAGCAGCGCGCCGTCGAGATCGGACGCCTCGCCGAAACGGCCCGCGGGAATAGCGCGCCTGATCGCGGCGCCCGCCTCACTCGCGAGATAGTCGCGGTTGAGATCGGTGACGATCCAGCCCGGCGCGATGGCGTTGACGCGGATGCCCTTGGACGCCAGCTCGAGCGCCATCGCCCTGGTGAGCTGGATCACGCCGGCCTTCGCCACCGCGTAGGGCGCGACGCCCTTTGCAACGCTGAGCCCGAGTATGGAGGCGATGTTGACGATCGCGCCGCCTCGGCCGGCGGCGAGCATGCGGCGCGCCGCCTCCTGCGCGGCGAAGAATACGCCGTCGAGATTGGTGCCGATGACGCGCCGCCATTCCTCCTCGCTCACCTCGACGGCGCGCCTGGACGCCACCACGCCGGCATTGTTGACCAGCACGGTGACGGTGCCGAACGCCTGCGCCGCGGCATCGAAGGCGCGGGTCATGGCGCCGCGGTCGGTGACGTCGGCGGCGATCGCCACCGCGCGGCCGCCGGCCTTCTCGATGTCCGCCCGCACCGCCTCGAGCCGGTCGTCCCGGCGCGCCACCAGCGCCACTGCCGCGCCGGCCTCGGCCAGCACCTGCGCGAAGCGCACGCCAAGCCCGCTCGACGCGCCGGTGACCAGGGCCACCTGCCCGGTCATGTCGAATAGCTTTGCCGCGCTCATTATTGCCTGTCGCTCATTGTCGCCTCGACAGTCGGGGACCCACGGGGGATAATGCCACAACAACAAGCCACAGCGAGTTCAATAGCCATGGCCGGACACGACCACGATCATCACCACCACCACGATCATGACCACGGGCACGGCTCGGAACTGTCCGAGACGCAGCTGCGCGTGCGCGCGCTCGAGACCATCCTGACCGAGAAGGGCTACGTCGATCCGAAAGCGCTCGACGCCATCGTCGAAGCCTACGAGACCCGGATCGGCCCGCACAACGGCGCCAAGGCGGTGGCGAAGGCCTGGGCCGATCCGGACTACAAGAAGGCGCTGCTCGCCGACGCCACCAAGGCGGTCGGCTCGCTCGGCTTCGCGAGCCGCGTGGGAGATCATCTCGTCGCGGTCGAGAACACGCCGAAACTGCACAACATGATCGTGTGCACGCTCTGCTCCTGCTATCCGTGGGAAGTGCTGGGCCTGCCGCCGACCTGGTACAAGTCGGCACCCTACCGCTCGCGCACGGTGATCGACCCGCGCGGCGTGCTGAAGGATTTCGGCGTCACGCTGCCGGCCGACACCGAGGTCCGCGTGTGGGATTCGACCGCCGAGACCCGCTTCATCGTGCTGCCGATGCGGCCCGCTGGCACCGAGGGTTGGAGCGAGGAGAAGCTCGCCGAGCTCGTCACCCGTGACTCGATGATCGGGACCGGCCTGCCGAAACCGCCGGGCGCCGCGTCATGACGACGGGGCTCGTCGCCTTCCTCGACGCGCAGATGCAGGACGCCGAGACGCAGTGGAGCGTCGGCAGCTTCGGCGCCATCGCGGAGTTCGCGCGCGACGCCGGCGAGCCGGTAGTTCTGTCGCAGGACATGACGTCGCTTGCGGCGGTGACCGGCCGCGGCGGCATCCGTATCGCGCTGCGCGCCGACATGCGGCCGTTCGCTTTCGAGACGACGACCAAAGACGGCTGGAACCACCGCGTCGCGCTCTGCCTGCCGGAGGATCGATGCGCCATGAGCGGTCGCACCGTGCTCACCGAGATCGGCGCGGACCATGATGCGCTGCGCGCGCAGGACCGCGACGCCGTCCTGTTCGATCTCGGGCTCGGTGCGCGACAGGTCGACTGCTGCATCCGCGTTGCCGACCCGGAGATCGCCGCCCAATTGCGCGCGCATTGCGGCCATCCGGTGTTCGGCACCTCGGCGATGGCAATCGTCCTGGCGACCAACCCGCATCGCGTGTTCCTGAGCCGGCTCGGCCGCGTCGAGGTGTTCCAGCCGATCCCGCCGCCGGACGGCAAGAGCCCCGACGGTCCGCATACCCATGTGCTGCCGGGGCTGCTGCGTCACCGCCGCACCCACGCTGCGACCGAGCCGATTCCCGACGGCCTGATCCCCTGCGCCCACGTCTATCCGCCGCATCCGGCGAAGGACGTCATGGGGCGCGACCGGCCTTTCGACCGCGCGCGCCACGACGCGTTCCAGGTGATCCTGCAAAGCTGCGGCGATCCGGAAATCCTGGCGCTGAAGCAGCAGGTGCTCGACGCCGTCGCCACCGGCGCCGATCCGTCGGCCATTGCCGTGACCGACCGGCGCTTCGCCCGCACCACCATCCGCGTGACCCTGCGGCAGCTCAGGGCGCAGCACGAGAGCGTAACCTCGCTTGACACATCCCTGTCGACTTGGCTCGCGGCGCATGAGCGCCCCGGCGGGAGCATCGACGATCCGCACCATCATGAGGCGCATCCATGAACGGCATTCACGACATGGGCGGCATGGAAGGCTTCGGCCCGGTGAAGCCCGAGCCGAACGAACCGCCGTTCCATTCCGCGTGGGAAGGCCGCGCGCTGGCGATGAACCGCGCGCTCGGCTACGCGAAAATCTGGAACATCGACAAGTCGCGCGCCAAGATCGAGGAGATGCCGCCGCATGAGTATCTGACCAAGACCTATTACGAGAAATGGGCGCAGCGGCTGGAGCAGCTGCTGATCGAATACGGCTATCTCGGCACGGACGAGATGAAGGCCGGTCGTTCGCTGCGGCCGGGCAAGCCGGTGCCGCGCTTCCTGCCTGCCGCCGAGGTGAACAAGGCGCTGTCGCGCGGCACCTATTCGCGCGAACCGACGCGGCCGGCGCGCTTCAAGACCGGCGACCGGGTGCGCACCAAGAACATCCATCCGCACACCCACACCCGGCTGCCGCGCTATGCCCGCGACAAGGTCGGCGTCGTCGAATGCGTGCGCGGCTTCCACGTGTTCCCGGATTCGGTCGCCATCGGGGCGGGCGAGAATCCGCAGTGGCTCTACACGGTGCTGTTCGACGCCGGGGAGCTTTGGGGCGACGCCGCCGATCCGAAATCGAAAGTCTCGATCGAAGCCTGGGATCCCTATCTTGAGCCCGCCTGACACCATCGATCCCACCGCCGCGCGCCGTGCCACCCAGGCGGTGCCGAGCATTCCCTGCGACGCCGAGGGGCCGGTGTTCCGCGAGCCGTGGGAGGCGCAGGCCTTCGCCATGGCGCTGGCGCTGCACGAGCGCGGGCTGTTCACCTGGAACGAATGGGCGGCGACGCTCTCGGACGAGATCAAGCGCGCCCAGGCGGCCGGCGATCCCGACACCGGTGAGACCTATTACCGGCACTGGCTCAACACCCTGGAGCGGCTGGTCACCGAAAAGGGCGCGACCGATGCGCCGACGCTGGCGCGCTATCGCGACGCCTGGGATCACGCCGCCGACCGCACGCCGCACGGCACGCCGATCGAGCTGAGACCGGAAGACTTCCGGTAACACGAGTTCTGTCTGTCATGAGTGTCGACGCCAACCAGCTCGTCCAGCGCGGAATGCTGGCGCATCAGCAGGGCAACCTCGCCGAGGCCGAACGGCTCTACCGGGAAGCGCTCGCCGTCAATCCCGACCACTTCGAAGGTCTGCATTTCCTGGGTCTCGCGGTCGCGCACCGCGGCAACCCGGAAGCAGGCGAAAAGCTCGTGCGGCGCTCGCTCGAGGTCAATCGGAGCAAGCCCGAGGCGTTCAACAACCACGCCTTGATGCTGAATGGCCTGCGCCGCCACCAGGAGGCGATCGCGGCCTGCGACGCCGCGCTGGCGCTGGCGCCGCGCATGGTCGATGCGCTGATCGTCCGCTGCAACGCGCTGCGCGAGCTCGACCGTTTCGAGGAAGCGCTCACCTTCGTCGACCGGGCGATCGCGATCCAGCCCAACCATTTCATCGCGCTCGGCGCGCGCGGCGACATCCTCGCCGCGCTCGGCCGCCACGACGAATCGATCGACTACTCGAACCGCGCGCTGGCGCTCAACCCGAACTACCTTCAGGCGATCTACAACCGCGGGCTCCGCATGCTGACCAAAGGCCAATTCGAACAGGGCTGGCCGGGCTACGAGCGCCGCTTCGAGCTTCCGGGCCATGCGCCGCGCCCACCGCTGCCCGGCTTTGCCTGGAACGGCCAGCCGCTCGCCGGCAGGAGCATCCTCATTCACGAGGAGCAGGGTCTCGGCGACGCTGTCCAATTCGCGCGCTACCTGCCGCCGCTCGAACGGCAAGGCGCCCGCGTCACCTTCGTCATCAAGCCGACGCTGTGGCGGATCCTGCGCCCGTTCCTCGGCGATATCGAACTGGTGTCGTCGGTGCCGCCGCGGATGTTCGACTACCACTGCATGCTGATGAGCCTGCCGGCTGCGTTCAAGACGTCGGTCGCGACCATCCCGGCGAGCCCGTCCTATCTCACGGCCGAAGCCGAACTGGTCGAGCGCTGGCGCGGCAAGATCGGCACCGACGGATTCAAGGTCGGCATCTGCTGGCAGGGCAACCCGGCGAACCTGCTCAACCGCGGACGCGCGATCCCGCTGAAGCACTACGCGCCGCTGGCGGAGATTCCCGGCGTGCGGCTGATCTGCCTGCAGACCCACCACGGTCTCGACCAGGTCGCGAGCCTGCCGCGGCCCGATGCGCTCACCAGGCTCGGCGACGACTTCGGCACCGGTGCGGATGCGTTTGTCGATCTCGCGGCGGCGATGAAATGCGTCGATCTGGTGGTGACCTCCGACACCGCCAGCGCGCATGTCGGCGGCGCGCTCGGGGTCCCGACCTGGGTGGCGCTCGGCTACGCGCCGGATTGGCGCTGGATGGTCGAGCGGACGGACTCGCCGTGGTACCCGTCGGTACGCCTGTTCCGGCAGCCGCGACTCGGCGACTGGACGGCGGCGCTCGACGCGATTGCCCGCGAGATCAGGACGATGGTCGGCGTCAAGTGAGAGCGGATCAGGCGAGCAGACGCTCGCTCGCCATGTAGCCCATCAACAGCAGCGCGCCGAAGGCCGTGATCGCCAGCGCCGCCGCGACCTCGATGCCGCGCATGAACAGCATCCCGTAGCCGCCGCGGGTGGAGGCGAAGCGCTCCGCCCAGTGGGTCGCGAGCACCGAGACGACCGCGATAGCCGCCACCATGATGGCGGTGCCGAGCCCCATCACGAAGGTCGCGACCACGCCGGCCCAGAACAGCCCCTGCGCCAGCGTGAACACCAGCACCAGGATCGCGCCCGAGCACGGCCGCAGGCCGACCGCGAAGATCGCGGTCAGGCCGCGCTTCCAGCCGCCCGGGCCGGCCAGCTCGCTCGGCTCCGGTGCGTGCGCGTGACTCCAGGCCGATCCGTGGTCGTGATCGCAATGCGCGTGGTCATGATGGGCATGATCGTGATGCGCGTTCGCGGCGTGATCGTGATGCGCGTGATCGTGGTGCGCGTGGTCATGATGCGCGTGACCATGATCGTGATGATCGTGCAGATGCGCGGGCGTCGCGGCGGCGCCGACGGTCTTCGGCTTGTGGATGTCGCGCCAGGTCGCAATTGCAGCGCGGCCCTTGGCCCAGACCAGCCGCAACCCGATGGCCATGATCAGCAGGTAACTGACGATCTCGATCCAATAGACAGCAGTCTTCATGGTCGCAGCGGTCGCGTTGAGCAGTACGGCGGCAATGCCGACCACCGCGACCGCCACCGCCGCCTGCACCATCGCCGAGGCGAAGGAGAGCACGACGCCGCGCCACCAGGTTTCCCGGTTGGCGACCACATAGGATGAGATCACCGCCTTGCCGTGGCCGGGGCCGGCGGCATGGAACACGCCATAGGCAAATGACAGGCCGAACAGCACCCAGAGCGCCGAGCCGTCGGTTTTGGCCGCGCGAACCGCACCGGAGAGGCTTTTGTAGAACTCGGCCTGCTTTTGCATGATCCAGCCGACGAAGCCGGTGTACGGCGTGGCCGGGCCGCTCTTCGGCGCGCCGACGCCGAACGGCGAGCCTTGCGCCAGCGCGGCATCGACCGCACCGACGGCCACAACCATCGCCGCGACGGCGACGCCGAAGATCAGAAGATTGCGGTCGGTGCGCCCCATGGTGCGCGCTCTTCAGTTCAGGAACACTTGACCAGGATGCGGTTGGCGAACTGTGCGCCGAGCATCTCCGACGGGCTGAGCTTCTGGTCGGGGGTCATCTGGAACAGCTTCGCCGCCATCGCCGGATCCATCTCCTCCGGTCGCGCGACCATCATCTTGCAGTTGGCCGGCGCGCCGACCAGCGCGACCGCATTGTCCTTCTCGAACGAGAAGTCGACGAAATAGGACGGATCGTAAATCTCGATCTGGACGTCCTGCGCCTTCTGCGGCGTCTTGAACGGCAAGGTGAAGTGCAGCGTGAGGATCTGGTCCTTATAGTCGAGATAGTAGCCCTTCGGCGGGTCGACGAAGTCGACCTTCTTGCCGTTGATGCGCGCGACCGTAAAGTAGTCGAAGTCCTTGAGCGACTCGATATTGGTCTTGGCGAGCGGCTCGAGCTCGTCACGGGTGAACACGCCGCGCTTCTTGCTGTCGATGCCCTGGGTCGCGAACGCCGAGAACATGTCGTCGAAGGTCCAGGCGTGACGGATGCCGGTGACCGATCCATCCGGGCCGTAGACGAGCTCGCTGCGCATCGTCACCCAGACGTGCGGATGGGCGGAGGCTGAGCCGACGAAGGCGACCAAGCTTGCGAGCACGGCCGCGGCAATCAAGGAAAGCTGTTTGACCATGGGACGAAGATAGCACGGAGTACGGCGGAATGGAGGCCCCCCCGAAAGGGCTCCCGCCCGGGGTGGGGCGCGTGAATATTATATCCCGGTTGCCCCGCCATCGGCGCGCGGATCGTGCGCGGCTTCAAGCGTTCCGTTCGGGTACAACACGACTGCACCGGCGTGCCCCATATTTGCGGCATAAGGCGCGGACGTCACGTCGACCTCGTGGCCCGCCGACACGAGACGGTCGATCAGGTGGCCGTCGAAGCGTCCTTCCAGCATCACGCTGCCGTGGGCCGAGCCCCAGGTACGGCCGATGAACCAGCGCGGGCGGTCGAGCGCCTGGTCGAGGGGCACGCGATAGAGCACGTGGCGGGTGAACAGCGCGGCCTGGATCTGCGGCTGCGCGTCGCCGCCCATGGTGCCGTAGGCGATCACCCTGCCGTCGCTGAGCACCGCCAGCGCCGGACTGAGCGTGTGCGGCGGCAGCCGTCCCGGTTCCAGGGCGTTGAGCGCATGGCGGTTGAGCGAGAAGCTCACGCCACGGTTCTGCATCAGCACGCCGGTGCTCGGCAGCACGACGCCGGAGCCGAATTCCCAGTAGAGCGACTGGATGTAGGAGACGACCAGGCCCGACGCGTCGGCGGCGCCCATCCATATGGTGTCACCCGCCCCGCGCGGCGGCGAGAACGGCCCGGCCTTGTGGCGATCGATGGCGGCCGCCTGCTCGGTGAGGAACGTGCCTGTGAGGAAGCGCTCGGGCGGCTGCTGCATCCGGTCGGGATCGCTGATGGCGCTGTCGCGCACGCGCAGCGCCCGCTTCGCCGCTTCGATCAACCCGTGCACATGATCGAAGCTCTCGGCCTCCTTGACGCCGAGACGGTCGAACAGCGCAAGGATCATCAGGGCGGCAAGACCCTGGGTCGGGGGCGGCGTGTTGTAGAGCGTGCCGGCACCGATCGTGATCGTCAGCGGATCGGCGATGGTCGCGCGGGAACGCTCGAGATCGCCGCGCGTCACCGGCGCGCCGACGCGGTCGAGATCGGCGGCGACCTCGCGGCCGACGTCGCCGCGATAGAAATCGGCAAGGCCGGCATGCGCGAGCTGTTCGAGCGTCGCCGCCAGCGCGGGTTGACGCAGATTGTGTCCGACGGTGGGCGCCTTGCCGTCGACCAGGAAGGTCGGCGCGAAGCCGGGGACGAATTTGAGCTCGTCGGCGACGGCGGCGGTGAGGTTCGCGAGGCTGCGCGAGACCGGCGTGCCTTCGGCGGCCTGACGGATGGCATGACCGAGCAGCACGTCGAGCGGCAGCGTGCCGCCCTGCGCCTTCGCCGCTTCGAGCGCCAGCATCCAGCCGCTTATTGCACCCGGTACCGTCAATGCCGCCAGCGCGCCGCGCGGCGGGATCGCCTCGTATTCGCGATAGAGCTCCGGCCGGGCATTGGCGCCGGCGCGGCCCGCCGCCATCAGCGCGCGCAGGCGTCCCGACGGCTCGCGCACCATCCAGAAGCCGTCGCCGCCGATGCCGTTCATGTGCGGATAGACGACCGCGATCGACGCCGCCATCGCGACCATCGCCTCGAGCGCGTTGCCGCCGTCCGCGAGCACGGCGCGCCCGGCTTCGGCCGCCGCGCTATGCGGCGCGCAGACGACGCCGCGGCGATGTCCGGCGGTGTGGAGATCCATCAATCATTCTCCGTGATTGCAGCATGCCGGCTGGAGTCATTTGTCCTGCGACAGCAGGCGCGCGGGATTTCCGGCAACGACCGCGAAATCCGGAACATCGGCCACCACCACGGCACCGACACCCACGACCGCGAAGCGGCCGACGGTGATGCTGTCGCGCAGCACGGCACCCGGCCCGACATAGGCGCCGGCGTGCAGCTTGCAGTACCCACTGACCACGCTGCCCCCTCCGACAAATACAAAATCCCCGAGCGTAACGTCGTGGCTCACCTGCGCCTGGGCGCGCACGACAGTATGCATTCCCAAGGTCGTGCCAGGCCCGACCACCGCGAACGGGCCGAGCACGGCGCCGCCGCCGATCTTCGCGCTCGACGCAATGGCAGCATTGGGATCGAGCACCGCGGCCCAGCGTTCCCGTGGAACACCAAGCCCTTCGATGCGCGCGACGCGCGCCTGCATATGGCCTGCCTTGTGCAGCGGCGCAACAAATCTGATGTCTTCCTTCAGCGTCATCCACTCTTCGAAGCGACAGAGCACACGCCCGCCGAGCAGCGGCGTACCGGGGGCGAGCATATCGTTGAGATATCCCGCGACCTCGAACGCCGTTCCGCCCGCCGCTATCCGGGCGACGCTTTGCGCGGCATCCTCGCCGCTGCCCCTGCCTCCGAAGATCGCAATCTTCATTGCGCCCCGCTAAACAACACGTGAAAGCCCTCGATGATGCGGTGAACCGCAGAATCCGTCACAAGCAAATGGTTTCAAAGAGCTCGGCAAGACGCGGGCGTGATCATAGCGGCGCAGCGCCGGAATGGACAGCCGGCCCCGCCGGCGCGCTTTCGCGCACGGTCGCTGCGGCGGATAACGCGTTGATCGTCACCCCGATCGCGCGCGGGGCCGGGCGAAAGCGGCATTCGATCACGCACGACAGCATCCGCCAGGCGAGGCGCAGGCGCAATCTGTTGCCATACGCACTGCGCCCGACGCGACGCGGTTCTCGCTGAACGGGTATGCTCCTGGCGCGCAGGCGCGCTAGCCCGATCATCGCGATGGCGGATGGGTTTGTGACTGGAAGCGCGAGAATACGATCGACTGCCTCGCGCCGCAGGACGAAAAACGTTCCGGCATCAGACGGCACGCCGGATAGCACGCCCAGCAGCAGACGATAGAGGTGGCCTGTCAGCAGCCGCACCGTCGGTTCATGCCGCCCGCGGCGCCCGGCAAACACGGCATCGTAGCCGTCAACCGCCGCCATCAGAGCTGTAATCGCTTCGGGCGAGTCCTGCAGGTCGGCGTCGAGCACCGCACACCAGGCGCCGCGTGCGTGGCGAAGACCGACGAGGATCGCAGCATGCTGGCCAAGATTGTGCGGGGTTCTGATTGCGACAACGCGTGCGGCGGCATCACGCATGATGTCGTCAATCACGTCCCACGAATTGTCGGTTGAGCAATCCTCGACGAAGATCAGCTCGAGCGTCCAGCTGCTTTCGACGGTCCGCCGAATGCGATCGGCGAGCTCGGCAAGTGTCGCGCCGTTGTTGAACACCGGGACGACGACGCTGATCGTTTCGGTCATCGAATATCCCGGATGCACTGGCACATGCATGGTCAAGATGCGACTGAAAAGCTATCGTGCTCTTCCCTTGGACGTCAACGTTTGCCCAAGCTCCTGCTACAAATCGTGGCCTCGACTGCAGAAATTGCGAATCCCCATGCTTGGCAGGACCATGACCGGACGGACGCGTTTCCCGCTCTGGCTCGGCGGCGCGCTCGCGCTGCTGTTCCTGTTGAACGCCGCCGCGGCGATAGCGCTCTTGCGCCCGCCGCAGTTTACGGTGGTCATCGATCCCTCACAGATGCGCTCCGAGTCAGGTCTGGCCTGGATCGTACCCGTGCCGTTGGGCAACGTCGTTTTCCAAGTTGAAGGCGATCGGACCTCACGCCCTCGCTCAAATCTTCGCCTGTTCGAAAATCAGACTGAACTGAAGCCGGGCGGGTCGCTTCACGCGGACATCCGGGAACAAGGCTCCGGACGCTTCTCGCACTGGCGCCAATCGCTCTACTTCTCGACGACGGACGGCAGCGACCCGCGCAAGAACGGGCGCACCTACTCGGTGTCGGTAGCGGGGGGTCTCAATACCTACTTGTTGCTCGCGCTGGCGCTGCTCGACTTCCTCTGCTTCGCCGCGCTACGCCCGATATTGATCCGCCGGTATGGGCAAAGCGCAGAGCGCGTTCGCTCTCCGGATTTCATGCCGACCCTTTCACCGCTCAAACTCGCTGCACTGGTCGTGGCTACGGCCTTCGTGCTTGCCTGGTTCTGTGGATTCACACACCGCACGAACGACGATTCCCTCATGCGCATGATCGCCGAAGGCGCGATGAGCGGCAGCCCATCGGAGTTCCTGATCTATGAGAATGTCATCGCGGGACTAGTGCTGCGCAGCCTGTACAACGTGGCACCGCGCGTCCCCTGGTATGACCTTGTCCTCGCAGCAGGCAGCATGGCTGGCGCGCTGCTGTTGCTGACGGCGGTCGTGCGGCTGAACCGATCACATCGTGGAATGTTTTTTTGCGCACTGGTCGGCTTGATCGTGTTCACGGGCATTTTTCAGAATCTGCAATTTTCCGCTGCCGCAATCGTGCTGGCCGGGGGAGCCACGGCGCTTCTGGTATCGGTTGCATTTCGGCCGCCCGCCTCATCCCACCGCCTGCAGCTCTCGGCCGCAGTCGCTGCAGCTGCATTTTTCTGGGGCTCGTTGTTTCGTTTTGAAGCTGCATTTCTGTCGGCGGCACTTGTCGCGCCGATGCTCATGCTCTGGACGCGACAAGGCATCGCGGCGCTGCGAGTACCCCTTCTCGGCCTTGCAGCCGGCATCGTCCTCGCAGCTTCCGGCAAGGCCTTTGACGTTTCCTACTATCGCTTCACGCCGGGGTGGGAGCATTTTCAAGCGGAAAAGCGGCAGCGTCTTCGTGTCACCGAGTATCTGCATGCCGATCCGTCGCGGGTTGGCGAGATGGACGCCGCGCTTTCGACGGTCGGGTGGAGTCACAATGACTACGATCTACTCATCCGATGGATGTTCGCGTTGCCGGACCTTTTCAGCATCGACCGCATAGCCCGATTTGCGGAGCTTGCACCGCGGCAGCCTTGGGCCGAGCGGATTGCCAACTTCGTGCAGGTGATGAGCCACCACCAAGACACGCTTTGGATCTTCATCGCAATTTGCGGCCTTGTCCTGATCGTCACGCGCTCGTTCTATGCCGTCGGCGTCATGCTTGTTTCGGCCTTCTGGTGGTCTGCCGCGATGATCGCCCTATCGATCGTGTACAAGCCGAACGTCACACATTTCCTCTGGGTGACATGCGGAATGGTTTCTCTCGTTGCCGTGGGAACGGCTTTCGCCGGCGCCGGAGACGTCCGACGCCGCGGCTATCGGCTTGTGGAGGACAGGGTGGTCGCGGCCGGTGTGTTCGCCGCCATCGGTTACATAGCGCTCTGGCAGACGGGCGACGCCTGGGCGCGCATGCGGACGGACAACGAACTGCGCGCGCGGCTGGTGCGCGAAGTTGCGGCTTGGCCGATCACGTCAAACACCAAGCTGCTATCCTGGAACGCGGATTTTCCATTCGAAACGTGGATCCGTCCGTTTCAACCGCTATCGCCGCACGAGCGGCAATTCTTCCGCACGACCCATAATGCTGTCTCACCGCTCGCTGACCCGGTTTACGCCGCGTGGGGCACGAAGGACGTATTGTGGGCCCTGTGCCATGATCCGCAAACCTATCTGGTCGCTGGCCGCCGCGGATACGTCGCTCGCCAGAAAATCATGCTGTCGAAATACATGCACGAGCATCACAAAGAGGACGTGGCACTGGTTCCCGTGTTCGAAGGGGATGCAACCTCACTCTTCGCCTGCCGCCCGGCCGGGACGAAAGGCTGACGTGCGACGGACCTGCAGCGCCCCTTATCAGGTCTAAGCCGGCGCGAAGCCGCGCTGCTTGAGCAGCGCGTCGGCGGTCGGCAGACGGCCGCGGAAAGCCAGGTAGAGCGCTTCCGGATCGCTCTTGCCGCCGGCGGCGTAGACGTGGTCGTAGAGTTTCTTCGCCGTCGCCGGATCGAAGATGTCGCCGGTCTCCTGGAACGCGGCGAAGGCGTCGGCGTCGAGCACCTCCGACCACATGTAGCTGTAATAGGCCGAGGCGTAGCCGCCGCCCGAAAAGACGTGGGCGAAATGCGTGGGCCGGTGGCGCATGACGATCTCCGCCGGCATGCCGATCTTGGCGAGCGCCGCGTTCTCGAACGCGCCGACGTCGAAGTCCTTCGCGTCCTCGAGCAGATGCGCGTCGAGATCGAACAGCGCCGACGACACGAACTCGACGGTGGCGAAACCGCGGTTGAAGTTGCGGGCGTCGAGCAGGCGCTTGAGCAGGTCGTCGGGAATCGGGCGGCCGGTGCGGTTGTGGATCGCGAAGCGCCGAAGGATGTCGGGCTGCTCCAGCCAGTGCTCGTAGAGCTGCGACGGCAGCTCGACCCAGTCGGTCAGCACGCTGGTGCCGGCGACCATCGGATAGGTGACATCGGACAAGAGCCCGTGCAGCGCGTGACCGAACTCGTGGAACAGCGTGCGGGCGTCGTCGAACGACAGCAGCGTCGGCTGCCCCTCGCCGCCCTTGTTGAAGTTCATGACGTTGATCACCAATGGGCGAACGTCGGGCCCGGTGAGCTTCTCCTGGTCGCGCAGCGTCGTCATCCAGGCGCCGGAGCGTTTCGACGGCCGCGCGAAATAATCGCCGAAGAACAGGCCGAGATGGCGGCCGTCCTTGAGGACTTCCCAGACCATCACGTCGGGATGCCAGGCGGCGACGTCCTTCCTCCGCTCGAACGAAAGGCCGAACAGCTTGTAGGCGGTGTAGAACGCCGCATCGACGATGTGGTGGAGCTGGAAGTACGGCTTCACCGTCGCTTCGTCGATGTCGCAACGGACCTTGCGCAGCTTCTCGGCGTAGTAGCGCCAGTCCCAGGGCTCGATCTTGAAGTTGCCGCCCTCGGCGCGCACCAGCTCCTGCATGGCGTCGCGGTCGGCGAGCGCGCCCTTGCGCGCCGGCGCCCAGACACGATCCAGGAGGTCGCGCACCGCGGCCGGCGTCTTCGCCATGGCGTCGTCGAGCCGGTAGTGCGCGAAGGTCTCGAAGCCGAGGAGCTTGGCGCGCTCGGCGCGCAGCGCCACGGTCTCGGCGATCACCGCCTTGTTGTCGGTCTTGCCTCCCTGGTCGCCGCGCGCGATCCAGGCGCGGAACGCCTTCTCGCGCAGATCCCGGCGCGACGAGAACTGCAGGAACGGCTCGACGCTGGAACGCGACAGCGTGATGACGTGCTTGCCCTCCATGCCGCGCTCGGCCGCGGCGCTGCGGGCCGCGGCGCGCACGAAATCCGGCAGGCCGGCGAGATCGTCCTCGCTCTCGAGCGTGAGCGTGTAGCTCTGCTCGTCGGCGAGCACGTTCTGGCTGAAGGTCGTGCCCAGCACCGCCAGCCGCTCGGCGATCTCCGCCAGCCGCTTCTTGGTGGCGACGTCGAGCCCGGCGCCGGCGCGCGTGTACATCTTGTGATAGCGGTCGAGCACGCGGCGCTGCTCGGGGGTGAGGCCCGCATCGGGCGCGCGATTGAGCGCGTCTATGCGCTTGAACAAGGCCTCGTTCTGCAGGATGCGCTGGTTGTGCGCGGCGAGCTTCGGCCCGATCTCGCGCTCGATCGCAAGCAGGTCGTCGTTGGTGTGGGCGCCCGCCAGATTGAAGAACACCGCCGCGACGCGTTCGAGCAGCTTGCCGCTCTTCTCCAGCCGCTCGATGGTGTTGGCGAAGCTCGGCGCCTCGGCCTGCGCCGCGACCGCCGCGATGTCGGCGTCATGCTCGGCGAAGGCACGCTCGAACGCCGGCATGAAATGGCCGGGCGCGATGCGGCCGAACGGCGGCACCTCGAACGCCTCGCTCCAGGTCTCGAAGAAGGGATTGGGCTCGGCGGCGGGAAGCTGGCTCTGCTGGGTCATGTTTTGATCGGTCATTGCACCAATCTGGTGTCCTGCGGCCGCCGGCGCAACACCTTATATCTTCAGCCGGTAGACCCGGCGGGCCGCGGGACTTGCACAGGCCATTTGTGGTAGAAAATAGCCAGCGCGAATTCCAGGAGTTCTCCGATGCCCCGTCACGCCAGCTACATCCCCCACGGCGTCATCCCAGCCGTGCTGCTGCCGTTTAACGACGATCTCTCGATCGACGAGGCGAGCTTCCGCAGCCACCTGCGCGACGTCGCCGCAACCGAGGGGATTTCGGCAATCACCCTGAACGCGCACTCGACCGAAGTCGCGTCCTGCTCGTTCGACGAGCAGCGCCGCGTGCTGGCGGTCGCGCAGGACGAGATCGGCACCAAACTGCCGATCGTCAACGGCATCTGGGCCGACGGCAGCTTGGAAGCGGCGCGCATCGCCAAGATGGCGGCGGACGGCGGCGCCTCGGCGCTCTTGGTGTTTCCGCCGGCACCGTTCACGTTGCAGCAGTCGCCGGAGATGGCGCTCGCGCACTTCAAGCGCATCGCCGATGCCTCAGACCTGCCGATCATCGTGTTCCAGTATCCGCTGGCGACCGGCCAGGGCTATCCGCGCGACACCCTGCTCAAGATGTGCGCTGAGGTACCTTCGATCCGCGCCATCAAGGATTGGTCCGGCATCGTGCCGCAGCATGAGATGCACATCCGCACGCTGCAGAGCCTGCCGCGGCCGGTGAACGTGCTCACCACCCACTCCGCCTGGCTGTTCCCGTCGCTGGTGCTCGGCTGCAACGGGCTCCTTTCCGGCTCCGGCAGCGTGATCGCCGACCTGCAGGCGCAGCTTTACCGGGCGGTGCAGCGCAACGACCTCGCGGCGGCGAAGGCGCTCAACGACCGCATCCACCCGACCGCGCGCGTGTTCTACGCCGAGCCCTTCGCCGACATGCACAACCGCATGAAGGAAGCGCTGGTGCTGCTCGGCCGCCTGCCGCGCGCGGTGGTGCGCCCGCCGCTGGTGAAGCTCGGCAATGCGGAGATCGAGCGTATCCGTGCCGCGCTGGTCGAGGCCGGGCTGCTCGACGGCAAGGCCAAGCGCGCCGCCGCGTGAGGCTGCTCCGCCGGCACGCGCCGGCGGCACTCACAGACCGCCCGAGACGTGAAGGTGCGATTGTGACCAAGCGCAATCTGACCGTCGCAGTGTTTGTTCAAGCCGCAATGGCCATCGCTGCCTGTCACGGTACAGCGCAGGCGCAGAGTTATCCGAGCAAGCCGCTCACCATGGTCGCGCCGTTCGCCGCCGGCGGAACGACCGACGCCATAGCGCGCATCCTGGCGGAGGGAATGCGCGCCGATCTCGGCCAGCCGGTGGTCGTTGAAAACGTGGGCGGCGCCGGCGGCATGACCGGCGCCCACCGGGTCGCGAGAGCCGCACCCGACGGCTACCAGTTCGTGCTTGGAAGTCTCGGCACCCACGCCCAGATCCAGTCGTTCTACAAGAAGCCGTTCTACGACGCGGCGAGCGATTTTGAGCCGGTGGCGCTGGTGACCGACCAGTCGATCGTGCTGGTCGCGCGCAACGATTTTCCGGCCGACAGCTTCCAGCAGTTCGTCGCCTATGCGAAGGCCAACCAGAAGACCCTGCAATACGGCTCCGCCGGAACCGGCGGCTCCAATCATCTGGCGTGCCTGCTGCTCAACACCGCGCTCGGGATCGAGATCACGCATGTTCCCTATCGCAGCGGCGCACAGGCGATGCAGGACCTGTTGGGAGGCCGGATCGACTATCAGTGCCCGACGGGAGCGGTGGCGGTACCGCAAATTGCAGGCAAGACAGTCAAAGCGCTTGCGATCCTGTCGAAGAACCGTTCGGCGATCCTGCCGTCGCTGCCTTCCGCGCACGAGCAGGGGCTGACCGATTTCGACATCCCGACCTGGTATGCGGTCTTCCTGCCCAAGGGCACGCCGAAGCCCATCGTCCAGAGGCTGCATGCCGCCGTGATGGCCACGATCGACAAGCCCGACGTCCAGAAGCGGATGCGCGAGATCGGCGCCGACGTGGTCGAGCCCGAGCGCAGGTCACCGGAATACCTCGCCAGGTTCGTTGTCAGCGAAATCAAAAGGTGGGAGGGTCCGATCAAGGCGAGCGGTGTCCAGGCCGATTGATAAGCGGGACGCACCATGAAACGGCAGCTGCACCTCAACCTCTTCATCCACAGCCGCGGCCACCACGAGGCGTCGTGGCGCCATCCGGCGGCCTCGCCCCTGGCGCTGACCGACATCCGCTACTTCCAGGACCTGGCGCAGCGCGCGGAGGCCGCGCTGTTCGACTCGATCTTCCTTGCCGATCAGCTCGCGCTCGGCGGCGACGTGGCGCAGGCGGCGCGCAGCTGGCTCGAGCCCATCACCACGCTGGCGGCGATCGCCGTGGCCACGAGCCGGATCGGAATGATCGCCACCTGCTCGACCACCTACACCGAGCCGTTCAACCTGGCGCGGCAGTTTGGGTCGCTCGACCACATCAGCAACGGACGCATCGGCTGGAACATCGTCACCACGTGGCTTGCGACCGCCGCCGACAATTACGGCGACACCGGCCAGGTGAGCCATGCCGAGCGCTATGCCCGCGGCGAAGAATACATGACCGTGGTCAAGGCACTGTGGGACAGCTGGGCCGAGGACGCGGTAATCGACGATCGCGCCGGCGGGCTCTATGCGAAGCCCGATCGCATCCGCCCTATCGACCACAAGGGCAAGTACTACCAGGTGGCCGGCCCGCTCAACATGCCGCGCTGTCCGCAAGGCCGCCCGGTGCTGGTGCAGGCGGGATCGTCCGACACCGGCCGCCAGTTTGCCGCACGGCATGCCGAAGCCGTGTTCACCGCGCACATGGAGAAGGCGACCGCGCAGGCGTTCTATGCCGATCTCAAGCGGCTGGTCGCCGCCGAGGGGCGCGCGCCCGGTGAGGTGCTGATCCTGCCCGGCCTGAGCCCGATGATCGGATCGACCGAAGCCGAGGCGCAGCGCCTCACGCGCGAGGTGAACGAGCTGTCGGACCCGGAGGTCGGGCGCAAGCGGCTCTCCGGCCGCTTCGGCGGGCATGACTTCTCGCATCTGCCGCTCGACCGGCCCCTGACGCCCGACGACTTTCCGCCGCCGGACTCGGTCGAGGCGGCGCGCAGCCGCACCGAGGTCATCGTCGGTCTGGTGCGGCGGGAAAAGCCGACATTGCGGCAATTGCTGGCGAGCCTCGCCGGGGCGCGCGGCCATTTCACCGTCGCCGGGACCCCGGAGCAGATCGCCGATCTGATCGAGGACTGGTTCAACGACGGCGCGGCGGACGGCTTCAACATCATGCCGCCGGTTCTGCCGGCCATGCTCGATGCGTTCAGCGCCGAGGTGATCCCGCTGCTGCAGCGGCGCGGCCTGTTCCGCACGAGCTACGAGGGCAGAACGCTCCGCGAGCACTATGGCCTCGCCTGGCCGAAGAGCGCCTTCGACCAAGCCGCGCCGCAACGGACCTGGCAGTTCACCTCGTCGGCGGGCATTTGACGCCCTAGATCGGCTGGAGACCGGCCGGTCTTCCGCGCCTGCGGCGGGCCTTGATCCCGCCACCCCTTTCGTGGACATTGCGGCCGCCAACAGGACCTGAACCGATGACCAATGCCCCCGACCTCGGCCAGCGCCGCAAGATCAACTGGCTGAACATCAACACCGTGCTGAGCGCCGCCATCCTGATCGGCGCCGAGGTGTTCGGCGCCGCCTATGCCGGCGGCTGGGCGGTCGCGATGCTGCTCGGCCTCGGCGACGTCGGCGTGCTGAGCCTGCGCGTCGTGTTCTTCGCCCTCGGCCTCGCGGTGATGATCTCGTTCATCCGGCAGGCGTCGCGCGTCGAACCGTTCACGAGCCGCCAGTGACGCGCGACTGACGTCGCGCGAGCGGCGCGAAGGTTCGACGCTCAGAAATTCTTCACCCACTCTGCAATTTTTTCTTGATTATGACGGCGCAATTACTTATGTGCGCCCTCGCCCTATTTCGCACGTGCCTGTGGCCGCGTGCTGGTCGGTGGGCATCCGGACAAGAGGCCGGACAGCCGCCAAGGAAGCGATCTGGCTTCCTTACCATGCGACCAGCAGCCGGAGGCGAAACCGGCGCACCCCGTCCTCAGCGGGGGACGCGGCTTAAAGCAACGACGGAGCGGGCTTCTGTGGTCTCGTCGGCCCTCCAAAGGTCGACACCAGAGGCTTGTCCATCTTGCCGGCCGTGCGGACGGGATCTCCCGCTCCAAACCAAGGCAGCATCTCGGGTGAAGAGCCCGGCGCGCTTGCTTCCGTGTCTCCATCGCACGGACAAGGGCACCGACCTCACCTGCTGACGCCGGGCGTGCTCGCACGCCTGAACTTCAACCTGGGCCTCCGCAAGGGGTCCGTTGACTTGGTGAGGAGAGCGCACATGACCCAGCGCATCCGTGACTTCCTGCGTAACCGCCGCGACCAGGGTCGCGACGAAGGCCCTTGCCTGGTCGTCGACCTCGAGGTGGTGCGCGACAACTACCTGACCTTCGCGAAGACGCTGCCGGATACCCGGGTGTTCTACGCCGTCAAGGCGAACCCGGCGCCGGAGGTGCTGTCGCTGCTCGCGTCGCTGGGCTCGTGCTTCGACACCGCCTCGATCCCCGAGATCGAGATGGTGCTGGCGACTGGTGCAGCGGCCGACCGCATCTCCTTCGGCAACACCATCAAGAAGGAGCGCGATATCGCGCGCGCCTATGCGCTCGGCGTGCGGCTCTACGCCGTCGACTGCAAGGCCGAGGTCGAGAAGGTCGCCCGCTCGGCGCCCGGCTCCAAGGTGTTCTGCCGCATCCTCTCCGACTGCGTCGGGGCGGAATGGCCGCTGTCGCGCAAGTTCGGCTGCGAGCCCTCGATGGCCGCGGACGTGCTGGAGCACGCCCACCGGCTGGGGCTCGAGGCCCACGGCGTGTCGTTCCACGTCGGCTCGCAGCAGCGCAACACCAACGCCTGGGACCGCGCTTTGGCGCAGGCGGCCGCCGTTTTCCGCGAATGCGGAGAGCGCGGCATCAACCTCGCCATGGTCAATCTCGGCGGCGGGTTCCCGACCAAGTACCTGAAGAACGTGCCGACGGTGAAGTCCTACGGCTCGGCGATCTTCCGCGCGCTGCGGCGCCACTTCGGCAACCGCATCCCGGAGACCATCATCGAGCCCGGCCGCGGCATGGTCGGCAACGCCGGCGTGATCGAGTCCGAGGTCGTCCTCGTCTCCAAGAAGAGCGAGGAGGACGACGTGCGCTGGGTCTATCTCGACATCGGCAAGTTCGGCGGCCTCGCCGAGACGATGGACGAGTCGATCCGCTACCCGATCCGCACCCCGCGGGACGGCGACGCGCTGGCACCCTGCGTGCTGGCCGGCCCGACCTGCGACTCGGCGGACGTGCTGTACGAGAAGCAGCCCTACCTGCTGCCGGTCAGCCTGGAGATCGGCGACAAGCTGCTGATCGAAGGCACCGGCGCCTACACCGCGACCTACTCCGCGGTGGCCTTCAACGGCTTCGCGCCGTTGCAGACCTTCCACATCTGACATCGCCGGGAGCCGGCTCAAGCCGGCTCCCAATGTCCCCTGAACGATCCACGGGCGCCTGAGGCGCCACGGGAGGGCATGAGCATGATCACGATCCGGAAAGAACTTCATCGCGATGTCGAGGCCCGCGAGGCGCTGCTCGACCTGACGTTTGGCGACGCGCGCTTCGAGAAGGCGTCCGAGCGGCTGCGCGAAGGCCGGCTGCCGGCGCTGCATCTGTCGTTCGTAGCGTCGGACCGCGGCCGCGTCATCGGCACCGCACGGCTCTGGAGCGTCTCCGCCGGGCCGTCACGGCCGGCGCTGCTGCTCGGCCCGCTCGCGGTGCATCCCGACTACCGCTGCCAAGGGCTCGGCGGGGCGCTGGTCGATCGGTCACTGGCCGACGCCAAGCGGCTCGGCCATCGCGCGGTGATGCTGGTTGGCGATGCGCCCTACTACGAGCGCTTCGGCTTCTCGGCCGCGGCGACCGGCAATCTGTGGCTGCCCGGCCGCTATGACGCGAACCGCTTCCTCGCGCTGGAACTTCAGCCCGGCGCGCTCAACGGCGCGCGCGGCCTCGTCAGCCCGACCGGACGGCTTGCTCCGAAACCGGCGCTCTCGACGCTGGTTGCACACGTAACCCACAGCGAATCCGCGCGTGCGGCCTAGCCCCCTCTTGCCTGGGAGTACCCGATATGAACGCATTGACCCGCATGACTGAGAACACCGCGCTGCATGCGCAGTTTGCCGGCCCGATCGTGATGATCGGCTTCGGCTCCATCGGCCGCGGCACCCTGCCGCTGCTGGAGCGCCATATCGGCTTCGACCGCTCGAAGTTCGTGGTCATCGACCCCGTCGATACCGACCGCATCCTGCTCGACGAGCGCAAGCTCCGCTACCAGCAGCTCGCGATCACCCGCGAGAACTACAAGCAGGTCCTGACCCCGCTGCTCACCGGCGGGCCGGGCCGCGGCATGATCATCAACCTGTCGGTCGACACCTCGTCGGCCGACCTGATGGCGTTCTGCCAGGAGATCGACTGCCACTATATCGACACAGTCTGCGAACCCTGGCCGGGCCTCTACAGCAACGCCAAGGCCTCGCTCTCCGAGCGCTCGAACTATGCGTTGCGCGAAGGCGTGCTCGATGTGCGCCGCCGCCGGCCGGGCGGAGTCACGATGGTGAGCTGCTGCGGCGCCAACCCGGGCATGGTGTCCTGGATGGTCAAGCAGGCGCTGATCGACCTCGCCCGCGACGTCGGCGTGAAGACCGCCGAGCCGAAGACCCAGGAGGAGTGGGCGCGCCTGATGCAGCGCGTCGGCGTGAAGGGTATTCACATCGCCGAGCGCGACACCCAGCGCGCGCGCGAGCCAAAGCCGCGCGGCGTTTTCGTCAACACCTGGTCGGTCGAAGGCTTCGTGTCGGAAGGCCTGCAGCCCGCCGAGCTCGGCTGGGGCACCCACGAGAAGCACATGCCCGCCAACGGCCACCGGCACAATTTCGGCAACGACGCGGCGATCTACCTGGCGCAGCCGGGCGCCGGCACCCGGGTGCGCTCGTGGACCCCGACCGCGCAGGCCCAGAACGGCTTCCTGGTGACGCACAACGAGTCGATCTCGATCGCCGACTACTTCACGGTGCGCGAGAACGGCAAGGCGGTGTACCGGCCGACCTGCCATTACGCCTACCACCCGTGCGACGACGCCGTGCTGTCGCTGCACGAGATGGCCGGCGCGGCCTGGAAGCGGCAGCCGGACTGGAAGATCCTGGACGAGCACGAGATCGTCGACGGCATCGACGAGCTCGGCGTCCTGCTCTACGGCCACGCCAAGAACGCCTACTGGTACGGCTCGCAGCTCTCGATCGAGGAGACCCGCAAGCTCGCGCCCTATCAGAACGCGACCGGCCTGCAGGTCACCTCGGCAGTGCTCGCCGGCATCGTCTGGATGCTGGAGAACCCGGACCAAGGCCTGGTCGAGGCCGACGAGATGGACTTCCGGCGCTGCCTTGAGGTGCAGATGCCCTATCTCGGGCCGGTGACCGGCCACTACACCGACTGGACGCCGCTCACCGGCCGTCCCGGACTCTTCCCGGAGGAGCTCGACAAGAGCGATCCCTGGCAGTTCAAGAACGTGCTGGTCGTCTGACCTGCGAAGTTTCAATGCGGCGAGACTTGGGCACAGCGGCGGGCGCGCAAGCGTCCGCCGCTTCGTTATCTTCCTCGGCGCGACGAAACATTCGTTGCGAATTCGTGAAGGTTTCGACGCGCGCGCTCGACGGGCCCGACACGTCGCGAATCAAAAAAGGTTGACAGCAAGACTGATTCGACTATTGCGTGGTCTTGCCCAATTTCGCACGTGCCTGTGGCCGCGTGTCGATCGGTGGGGTCCGGACAAGAGGCCGGACAGCCGCCTACGGAAGAGAGACTCAGGTGAGCGTATCTCTTCCTTGCTAGGTGTCCGACCGGGATGTGTCCCGATGTGACGCCGACGTGATCGACAGCCGGAGGCGAAACCGGCGCACCCCGCGCTCAACGGGGGACGCGGCTTAAAGCAACGACGGAGCGGGCTTTTTTGGAAAAGCCGGCGGCAATGCCGGAACGACTAAAAAGGCTTGTCCTTCTTTGCCAGCAGTGCGGAACGGGTTCTTCCCTCATCCGGACCAAGGCAACCATCAGCGTGGTGTCCGGGCTCGCATACGTTGAGCCTTGCGTACCACAGGAGGTTTCACCTTGGGCGGCTGCGCCGCCCGGACGGATCTGGGGAGCTGGTCAGGATGACCGCACGCATTCGCGAATTTCTCAAGCGCCGCCAAGACGAAGGGCCCTGCCTCGTGGTCGACCTCGACGTCGTCCGCGACAACTACAATTCCTTCGCCAAGGCGCTTCCCGACAGCAAAGTCTACTACGCCATCAAGGCCAACCCGGCCCCGGAGATCCTCAAGCTCCTGGTCGAGATGGGCGCCTGCTTCGACGTCGCCTCGCTGGGCGAGACCGAGCAGGTGCTGGCCGCCGGCGCAACGGCCGACCACATCTCCTACGGCAATCCGATCAAGAAGGAGAGCGACATCGCGGCCGCCTACAAGCTCGGCGTCCGGATGTTCGCCATCGACTGCGAGGCCGAGGCCGAGAAGATTGCCCGCGCCGCCCCCGGCTCCCAGGTGATCTGCCGCATCCACTGCGACAACGCCGGAGCCGACTGGCCGCTGTCGCGCAAGTTCGGCTGCGAGCCGGCCTTCGCCGCCGACATCCTGGAATTCGCCCACCGCGCGGGCCTGGTGGCGCATGGCATCTCGTTCCATGTCGGGTCCCAGCAGAACAACGTCGAAGCCTGGGACCGGGCGCTGGCCTCAACCGCCGCGATCTTCCGCACCTGCGCCGAGCGCGGCATCAACCTCGCCATGGTCAACCTCGGCGGCGGCTTCCCGGCCAAGTACATCCGCAAGACGCCGAAGCTCGAGTCCTACGGCAAGGCGATCTTCCGGTCGCTGCGCAAGCACTTCGGCAACGCGATCCCAAACACCATCATCGAACCCGGCCGCGGCCTGGTCGGCAATGCCGGCATCATTGAGGCCGAGGTGGTGCTCATTGCGCGTCGAAACCCGGAAGACGAGGTGCGCTGGGTCTATCTCGATCTCGGCAAGTTCCACGGGCTGGCCGAGACCATCGACGAGTCGATCCGTTACCCGATCAAGACCCCGAAGGACCGCGACGAGATGGCGCCCTGCGTGCTCGCCGGGCCGACCTGCGACTCGGTCGACGTGCTCTACGAGAAGAACCCCTACCCGCTGCCGGTCTCGCTCGCGATCGGCGACAAGCTGCTGATCGAGGCGGCCGGGGCCTATACGGCGATGTACTCGTCGGTCGGTTTCAACGGCTTCCCGCCGCTGCGGCAATATGTGATCTGAGGCGATCGTGACCTTCGTAAGGTGGGTTAGCGCCTTCCATGGCGCTCGCGCCAGCGTTCGACGCCTTGTGGGCGCGTAACCCACCGACGAACACCTTGGCGCGATGGTGGGTTACGGCGCTTTCGCGCCTAACCCACCCTACCCCGCCCACTCCACATGCGCCTTGATCGCACCGCGGGCGTCATCGATCCAGCCGTGCGGCCGCGCCTTCTCGATCATGGCGTCGAACGACTGCTGCCAGACGGCGTCCTGCGCCACCTCCGGCCGCGCCCGCAGCGCGGCTTGCGATATCCAGGCGGTGTCGGCGTCGGGCAGCTCGGCGGTGCCTGTGAGCGCACTCTGCACGGCGTCCAGGTCCTCCCGTCGCCCCTCCACCACGAGCTTGAAGGCGCGGAAATTGTCGCGGTCCCCCAGCAGCACACGGCGATCGGCGGTCAGCGTCACGAACATCGACATCCCCTAACTGAGATCAAGAATCCCGGCTTCGCCGCTCTCGGTCCCGAAAGCGAGGAGCTTGCCGGACGCGCTCCAGGCCAGCGCCGTCACCGGCGCGTCACCCGGCCTCCTGGCGAGGATCTCGGCGCCGTCGTCGGTGCGCACGATCAGCACGATGCCGTCGGCGAAGCCGACCGCCAGCACGCCCTGCTTCGGGTGGCAGGCGACCACCTCGGCCTGCCGGTCCGCCGGCGCGCGCAGCTGCGGCTGCTTGCCCATGGGACCGTCCTTGCCGCCGAACGGCCAGAGCACAACCTGGTTCGAGCCCGAGGTCGCGAGCCACTTGCCGTCGGCGGTCCATGACAGCGAGCGCACGCGTGATGCATAGCCCGACATCCGCATGTCCTTGCGGTCGTCGAGCCGCCAGCCGTGCAGCATCGGCTCCTGCATGGTGGTCACCAGGAAGCGGCCGTCGGGGCTGAACTTGGCGCCGAGATGGGAGCCCTTCCATTCCAGCCTGTCCGGCTCGGCCTTGGCGTTGGGAAACCAGAGCGTCGCGCCGTTGTAGTGCGCGATCGCGAGCCGAAACCCCTTCGGCGCGAACGCGAGACCACCGACGGTCGAGAGCACCTCGAGCGACTTTTCCGCGCCCTTGTCGGTGCGGGCGAAGGCCTGCCTGCCCGCCGACCAGGCCACCGCATTCGATGGCCCGACCACGACCTGGTCGATCCAGCGGCGCTTGCCGTCGGTGGCGACGGTTTCGCTGTTGCCCTTGGCGTCGGTCGCGACGACCTTGCCGTCGTCGCCGCCGGTCACCACCCGGCCACCGTCGCCCGCCGACGAAAGGATCGCGCCGCCGTGGACTTCGACGCGCGTTGGCTCGCCCTCGCCCGCGGCGAACAGCAGTGCCGCCTCGCCGAGCACGAAGACCGCCGTCTCCTTGATGAAATGGATGCCCACGACCGGCGCGCCCGCCGTCATAGGCCGCGCGCGCTCGACGACTGAGGGGATACTCTCGCGATCGACGCCCATGGATGCTTGTACTTTAGTCATGGCCGGGCTTGTCCCGGCCATCCACGTCTTTGCTCCAAGAGCCTTTTAAAGACGTGGATGCCCGGCACAAGGCCGGGCATGACGACACGTCGGGTGGAAACAATCCCGCTACGGAATCTTCTTCACCGGCTTGAGGTCGAGGTTGAACAGCCGCGCGGCGTTGGCGCCGAGGATGTTGCGCTTGGCCTGTTCCTTGAGGAACGGCAGGTCGTAGATGATCGACGGCAGGTCGAAGTCCCAGTGCGGGTAGTCGGAAGACCACACGAGCTGGGTCTCGGCCTTGATCATCTTGAAGGTCGCTTCGAGGATCGAGAGATCGTCGGGGACCTCCATCGGCTGCGACGAGTAGAACATCTCCTGCATGTACTCGCTGGGCTTGCGCTTGAGCTGCGGGCAATCCGAGGTACGCATCATGTAGGAGTGGTCGAGGCGCTGCATCAGGCAATAGGCCCAGGTCAGGCCCGATTCGATCCACATGGTCTTGAGCTTGGGGAAACGCTCGGGGATGCCGTTGATGACCCAGTTGGTCATGTGGATCATGTTGAACCACATGAAGCCGAGCGAATGCACCGAGATGAAGCGGTTGGTGGTGGCGAGCGCGCGGTCGTCCCAGCTGTAGGCGGCGTGGAACGAGATCGGCTTGCCCATCTCCTCGAGCAGCCGATAGGTCTTCATGTAGGCGTTGTCGTGCACCGGCTTGTAACGCGGTGAAGTCACCATGAAACCGACCACGCCCTTCTTGTCGCCGAAATCCCTGACGGTGCGGTACGCCCATTCCGGATCGTTGAACGGCAGATAGAGCATCGAGACGATGCGCGGCTCCTGCGCCAGGATGCGCTCGCACAGCCAGCGGTTATAGGCGCGGCAGAGCGCGACCTCGATCTCGGTCTGCGGGTGCAGGCCGAGGAACAGCATCGGGGTCGGGAACATGCAGGAATAGTCGACGCCCATGGCGTCCATCCAGTCGAGCGTCCAGTCGATGTCGCGGTGATGCTCGCCGCGGCCCTTGAAGAACGCGCGGTTCTTGTGGCGGGTCATGCGGCCGCCGAGGCTCTGGTAGCCGACCTGATTGTTCAGGAAGCCGGAACGGCCGGCGCGCGACATCGAGTCCATCGCCTCCATCTTGATGACGGGGTTCTCGATGTAGCTGAACACTTCCTTGTAGGACTCGCTCTCGTAGTGATGCGCGTCCACGTCGACGATCAGGAAGTCCTGGTAGTTGCGCTGCCGCGCCTGCTGGCTGGCATGCTCGAGCGCCTTGGTTTCGGTGTAGTGCTCGGGGATGAGCTGGCGGACTTCGTTTCGCACCATGTCCATGAGCGTTGTCCTCGCCTTATGTTCTTTCAGATCACGACGAAGATTTCGTCGCCGCGCTTGACCACATTGTACTTCCTGAGCTTCAGCTTGCGATCGCCGATGCACTCGCCGGTCTTGAGGTCGTACTCGTAACCGTGCCAGGGGCAGGCGAAATGCACGTTCTCGCCGAAGGTTTGCCCCTCGTAGGTCTTGTCCGCGTTGAGGATGTCGACGACGTTGTTGACCAGGATGCCTTCGCAGGCCGGCCCGCCGGCATGCACGCAGTAGTTCGAATAGGCGAAATAGTCACCGTCCTTGAAGAACACGCCGACCTCGTGCTGGCCGGAGACGACGATGCGGCGGTCTCCGTCCTTCAGCTCGGACGCCTTGGCGACAAAACACTCGGCCATGCCTGCGATTCTCCTTTGGGCGCTTCTGGTTTGGGCTCTTTCAGGGCTCCTTTGAACCGTTCTATAGCATCGAATTCCGCGCTTCGTCAGCCCTGGCGCGATTGACTAGGGTCAGAACTCATTAATTTTTTCGAGCTGACAATACGATCCTGATTCGTTTTTGGAAGGGGATCGCAGTCA
>JAIESR010000132.1 GCA_019745775.1 Xanthobacteraceae bacterium
TGTAGCGCAGCGAGCGGAAGTCGTAGGGATGCGCGACACGCGCGTAGCCGTTGAGGAAGGTGTCGGTGCCGAACATGTATCCCTAAGTCCTGGACCCTCGGGTGCCCGCCGCCCGCAGCGGACAGCGCCACGGACCAAGAATCGCAGCCTATCATAGTGGCGATTGCGGGCTTTGGCCCGGCGGGTAAGGCGCGGACCGGCCTTGGGACAGGAGCCGCGGCGAGCGCGGGCGGACTGGAAGTCAGTTCGCCGCGCTGGCGCGCCGCTCGCCGCGATTGATCCGGTAGAGGACGAAGCGGTCGCCCATGTAGACCATGGTCAGCAGCTCGGGCTCGGGATTCTCGTAGCTGGCCTCGGTGAACAGGACATAGAGATAGTCGTAATCGGCCGTCCACCGCTTCCAATACACGTCGCGCGCGCTCGCCGGCTCTTCCACGGCTTCGAGAAGTTCTTCGATCCCCGGCGGCGTGCCATCCTGGGTATCGACCTGCGCGCGGTAGCTCGCCCTGGCCCGCAACACCTGCTTGCCCGGAACGGTGAAGTTCGTCGACACCAGCGCACCGCGCTCGATCACGGCGAGCGACGCCGCATGCACCAGCGGCAGGTCGCGCGATTCTTCACCGGCCTGGGTATCGCCGTAGGCGACCATCACCTTGGCGCCGCGCTCGATCTGACGGACGGATTCCCTGAACGAGCTCGTCACCCGGGACATGTCGTTCCACGCCGTCTCCACCTCGAAGACCCGGATCGCCAGCAGCAACACCAGCACGGTCGCGAAACCGCGCCGTACCTGCGGATGGCGCATGTTGATGTGGGCGCAGGCCACGGCCATGAAGGCGATCGCGATCGGCATCCGCTGATCCGCCATATAGGTGTCGAAGATGACGCGCGGCATCGCGAAGTAAGCCAACCCGCCGACCGCCAGCAGCACGAAGCCGAACGGATGGAACTTCAGCGCCTGCTGCCGGATCGCCCAGCCGGCGGCGAAGGCGACGACGCCGGTGAGCGCAAGCCCGGCGAATTGGGAATAGGCTTCGACGACGAAGAGGAGGCCGTCGAGCTTGCCGGCGAGCTCCCAGTTGAAGACGCCGCGCAGTCCCCAGGTCGGGCTCATCAACAGGAGCGGCAGCACCGGCAGGAACGGCAGCCCGGTGGCAACGAAATCGACAAGCGGGGCCATCGGCAAACGCTGGTCGCGGGACCGCGGGGCGCCATAGATCGTGCCCAGGCGATAGAGCTCATAGGCCAGGAGACCGAGACCATAGACGCCGAGCGCGAACAGGTGGCACAGATAGAGCGCCGCCACGAACGCCGCTGATGCCGCCAGCCGCAACACGAGCGTGCGCTCGCGCAACTGCACCCAGACCGCCAGCGCCCACAGTGCGATCCCGATCCCGAACACGTAGTTCAACGTGCCGATCAGGAAGACCTTGTTGTACAGGAGCGGAAAGGCGATCAGCGGCAGCACCGACCAGCGCCCGAACAGCTGCCGGTTGAGCGCGAGCGTACCCGACATGATCAGCACGAAGCTCAGCGCGATATAGACCTGCCCGGCGACATAGACATTCATCAGCCGCTGCAAGGGCGGCACGATGAGATCCATCATCAGGTTGGGGATCAGCTGCCAGTCGATCTCATAGTAGTGCGTGATCTCGGGGTCGGTTCCGATCCCGGCAATGATGTACATCCGGGCGAGGTGGTTCATGTAGTCGGCCAGCGGCAGCCACGGATGCAGCAAGATCGGAATCGACATGATCGCGGTCAACACCACGAACAGGACCGCAATCTGCCTGCTGGTGAAATCGACGAACGGCGCGGCAGCACTGCCGGCGGACGTTCCAGCAATCCTCGCGGCGATCGAGGGCGGCAACGACTGTTCCGCCTCGGCGCGGACTTTAACCGAGCGAGCTTCAAACATTCAGAGCCCCTCACCGCGGACACGCCTCTTTTTGGAGCGAGGCTTCTAAGGCGGTGCTTGGGCGGTTAAGTGCGCGAATCCACCTGTACGAAAGCTGAACAACCGATGTTCCGGCGAGGAATCCAGCCCGCTGTGGCCGGCGGAGCACACACTTGACACACTTGCAGGGCGCCGTGAGTCCACGCTCACGGAGATCCCTCAACGCGCGGCGGTCGCTCGCCGATGCTTTCAAAAGCCACTGATGTAGCCGGCGTCGATCAACAGCCGGTTGAAGCGTCGCGCCTCGGCGCCGTCGTTGCAGAAATAGAACACCCCTTTGCAGCGCTGCAGGATTTTCTTCTGTTCAACAAAGCTTGGATCAAGCGGCACCCCTGCCGCCTCCAATATGGCGAGCGGCAGATAGCTGGCATCGAGCGTGTCGAGCCATGATGACATGTCGACAGGTTTGAAATTGACGGCATCGATCGCATAGTAGGTGGTGAAATAGCGCGGATCGGAATTCTGGATGCGCCTGACCACCTCACCCTCGGTAGCGTTTGGATCAACCAACGACCTCACAAACGACGGCTGGTGATCGCCGAAGCGGACGATCAGGAACGGCTCGCTTGGAAACTCCGATTTGAGCCGGCTCAGAAACCTCGGGAAATCGCGGGCGCTGATGCTCTGACGGCGCACATACTCGTCGAGCTCGAGCGCCAGCCCGTTCAACTCCATGCCAGCCGTCGGCCATCCCGGGGTGAGGTCTTCACGAAACCGATGGTGCCATGGAAAGTGATTGAACGACGTGTAAATCATGATGAACACGGGCGCACGGCCGAGCTCCCAGGTCATCAGCCGCGTCGCGAAGTCGTAGTAATAGATGTCGGGCTGACGAATCGTTCCGAGCTCCTTCGAATCGATGAATCGCTGGATGCCGGCGGTCGTATGAAATCCCCGGGCACCGACGAAGGCGCCCATCGCAGTGTACATGCTGTAGGTCTTGTAGCCGCAACGCTGCAATGCCAGCGGCAATCCGCGCTCGACCTTTCCGGCGGCAAGCCGCGTCACGGCGCCGGCAAAGCGTCCGAACGATCTCACAGACAACCCGGCAAGCACGTTGTATTCCGTGAACCACGTCGGCCCGCCTGCTCCCTCGACGACGAGGTTTCGCTGCTTGTTGTCCAACGACCGAAAATAATTTCGATAGTCCGGCGGCAGAGCAAGTCCCGGCAGCGCGGTCGCATCGAAGCTCGACTCGTCGAGGATCATGATGATGTTCGGAAGCCGCGCAGGCGCTTCGCATTGGGTTTCCTCAGGCAGGCTCGCCGTACTGGGAACCGGGGCTTCGGCCTCGAACATGCCCCAGGCGGTCAGATCGACCGCGGCAACGGCACCTGAGCGCGCAAATCGCGATACGAAATTGTTGTTGTAGAACTGGTTACCGTGGACGAGCGGTTCGTAATATGAAACCGCTGCCAGGGCTGCAAAGCTTGCCACCAGTCCGGCCGCGGCCCAGCGGCGATAGATGCGGACCGGGTCGCACCACCAGATCAGGAGCACGGCTGGAACGCCGATCAGCGCCGCACCAACAACCCATGTCCGCAAGTCCGGAGCAAACGCCCACAGGTAGGCGATCGTATCCGGGTCCACCAACATCACGTCGATGATGGTGATGTTTTCGAGAAGATGACTGCGCTTGAATTTGGATAACAGGATCAGGACGCCGATCATCGCCAGTGAAAGCGCTGCAGCCGGGCCGGGACGGCGAAGCAACAACAGCCAAAAGAAATTGAGCAAAGCCCATGCGAAAAGAAAGGCGGCCCGGGCGACGAAGTCGGCCTCCGTCATCACCAGGACGACAATCGCGGCCGCATGCAAGGCGGCCAAGACCGCAAACGCGACAGCCTTGCGGATCTTGCCCGTTGTTTGGGCCGATTGAGAGGTAAACCTCATGGCATCCGCGCGCCGGTGGGGCTACCAGAATCAGAAGCGGTCATTCGATGCCTGATCACAACCGCACTCGTCCAGAATTCGGCTCATATCCAAACCCAGGGTGCTTTAGCAACAATGCCCGGCATCGAACAAGTTCCGCCAGGGTTCGCGGGGATTGTTCATCAACCCGGCTTGCCACCCGCACCAAGCGCCCGGCGGACCGCCGCGATAATTCGGTCCTGCACCGATTCCTCGAGATAGGCGTGCATCGGCAGGCTGATCACTTCCTTCGCCAGCCGTTCCGAGACCGGGAGCCCGCCCTCGGCGACCGGGAAGCCGGCATAGGCGCTCTGCCCGTGCACCGGCTTCGGATAGTGAATCGCGGTCGGGATGCCCTGCGCCTTCAGGGTGGCGGCGAAGCTCTCGCGGCGCTCCGGCGCGACGCGGATGGTGTACTGCGCCCAGACCGAGGTCGAGCCGTCGGCGACGCGGGGAACCGCGGTGACATCGGCGAGCGCGGCCGAATAGCGCTGCGCGATGCGGTTTCGCGCCGCGATCTCGTCGGGGAAAATCTTCAGCTTCTCGATCAGCACCGCGGCCTGGATGGTGTCGAAGCGCCCGTTCAACCCGATCCGCACGCAATCGTATTTGCCACGGCCCTCGCCGTGTACGCGGATGCTGCGCAGCACCTCCGCGAGATCGTCGTCGTCGGTGAAGATCGCGCCGCCGTCGCCGTAACAGCCGAGCGGCTTGGCCGGAAAGAAGCTCGTGCCGGTGGCGTGGCCGAGCGTGCCGATCCTGCGGTTGCGGTAGGTGGCACCGAACGCCTGCGCGGCGTCGTCGATCACGAACAGCTTTGCCGCCTCGGCGATCGCCGCGATGGCGGCGTGGTCGGCGGGCTGGCCGAACAGATCGACCGGAATGACTGCTTTCGGCGTGAGCCCGAGCTTCATCGCCACCGGGATCGCGCGCGCGAGGCTCTTCGGATCGAGGTTGAAGCTTTCCTCCTCCACGTCGACCAGAACCGGCGTGGCGCCGACCAAGGCGGCGACCTCGGCGGTCGCATAGAAGGTGAAGGCCGGCGTGAACACCGCGTCGCCGGGGCCGATGCCCCTCGCCATCAGCGGCATCAAGAGCGCATCGGTGCCGCTCGCGCAGGTGATGGCGTGGCGCGCGCCACAGAACGCCGCGAGGTCGGCTTCGACCTGATGAACCTCGGGACCGAGGATGAATTGGCAGTGGCCGAGCACGCGTGCGATCGCATCGTCGATCGCCTTGCCAAGGCGTTTGCGCTGGGCGGCAATGTCAATGAAGGGGATTGGACTATTGTCCATTCGGACTTGCTGGTTCATGTCGCTTGATTTCGATCAACCGCTGACGAGGCGCGGCGCGCGCTGGGCGCTCGGCTGGGCCGGCGTCTGCTGCAGGCAGCGCGTGGCGATTTCAAGGCTGCCGACGCCTTCTTCGCCGGTGACGGCGGGCGTGGTGCCGTCGCAGACCGCGGCGACGAAAGCCTGCAGCTCGGCGCGCAGCGGTTCGGCATGGCCGACCGAGAGATGGCGCATCGAATAGCTGCCATCGGGCTGGAAGCCGAAGCACTCGGTCACCTGCCGCGTCAGCAGGTCGCCCATGATGTACTTGTTGCGCGTCGCCACCGTCACGTTGCGCGCCTTGAACGGCGTCAGCCAGTTGGTGTTGATGTGGGCGAGCACGCCGGAGGCGGTGCGGAACTGCAGCAGCGCGATGTCTTCGCGCTCGGCGACCGCGCTCTTGAGCTGCGGCTGCACCTCGACGATCTCGGAATCGGTGAACCAGCGGATCAGGTCGATGTCGTGCACCGCGAGATCGATGACCACGCCGACATTCGACATGCGCGGCGGGAACGGACCGACGCGGGTGATCGCGATCGACAGGATGTCCTCGCCCCGGATCGCGTCCTTGATGGTCTGCACCGCTGGATTGAAGCGCTCGACGTGACCGACCATCAGCGTCACACCGGCGCGGCGTGCGGCGGCGATGATGGTGCGCCCCTCCTCGACCGTGGATGCGATCGGCTTCTCGACCAGAAGATGGATGCCGTGGTTGATGCAGGCGACGGCGATGTCGCGATGCAGGTGGGTCGGCGCCGCGATGGTGACGGCGTCAACGCCGGCATCGAGCAGGCCGTCGATGTCCGGAAAGCCCTGACAGCCGAGCGTGCCGGCCACGAATTCACGCTGCTTGGATTCGGGATCGACGATGCCGACCAGCGTCACGCCCGGGAGGCCGGCGAGCACGCGCGCATGGTTGCTGCCCATGACGCCAACGCCGACGACACCGATCCGAAGCGATTTGTCCGTGGCGACCGTGGCCCGTTCTTTCATGCCCCGCCTGACCCCACCTTATTCACGACCCCAAGACTGACCCGATAGCATGCCGGCGCACGGGGAGCGACCCCGCGTCGCCACACGATTGGTATCAATCCCTAACATCGCGGCGCGCGCAACCGCCGCTGTGGGTCATTTGCCGGGCCACCAGCAGGCCGGCGGCCGCTCTGGCCCTCCAAGAACCGCCACCTGTTTGGGGCTATCCTAGGCGGCTGGTGGCCTCGCAACAAGCCATTCAAAAGGCTTATGTTTTGCCGGGAGCCGTGATGCCAGGCGGCGCGACGGCCTGTGGCGGGCAATACGGGAAGCGCTCGATGAGCGGCACATAGTGGCCGACCCAGCTGCAGGTACCCTCCGGCCCCGAGCGCGAGAGCCAGGCCATCTTCACGGCCTCGAACTGGCCGAACGTCGCCGTCAGGGCGATGAATAGCGCGCCCACCGGAAAGGCGTAGCGATGCGCGAGCAGCGGTGGAAGGTTGCCGAACAACCACGCCGCCGCGACGATGATCGTGAAATCGGCGAAGACCCCGTACTCGATCTTGGCGCCGCGGAACGTCGACGTCAGGTCCAATCCGAACGCCACGAGCAGCAGCAGCGTCACCTGCCCGACCAGCGCGCGATGCCCGCGCCGCCATGCGAACACCAGCCCCGCGACGATGATCCAGACCAGAAACATCGTGGTGCGCGACGAGGTGTGCAGAACGAACGTGACATGCGCGAACACCTCATAGATGCCCGCCGCCAGGGTCCGTAGTGCGCGCATGATGGCGACGCCGCCGTCGGCGCTCAACGCCGAATCGGAAGCGGTCGCCCACGAGAACATGAGGTCGAGGAAATTGACGACCGCCACCGCGTTCTGCGGATGCGGCCGCAGCGTCATCGACAACAGCGCCAGCGCGACCCCGAGCGCGACCGCCAGGAGCGTCGCCAATGTCTCCAGTGCGCCAAGGCGCCAGATCAGCGCGAAGGCAACAATGGCGCAGGCCACGTAGACGCCCAGCACGGCCTGATAGAACCCGACGATGCCGAACAGCGGCGGCAGCATGGGAAATCCCGAGGCCGGTGCGTGCAGCGCGCTCGCCACCAGTCTCGTCGCCGGAATCCCCGCCAGGACCGTGAGCCCGGCCAGGAGCGCCAGGACGACCGCGGCGCTGGCGGGATGCCGCCACAGCGGCGCACGCTCATCAGCCCGTACACCGAAGGCGAGAACGACCACGGGCCAGGCGGCCGCGGCGAAGACCACCTGCACCTTGTTGATGACCCCGAGCGTGCACAGCAGGGCCGCGCAGCCGACCATCAGAAACCGCCAGGACGACCGCGGCGATCGCGCGGCGATCAGCAGCAGCAACAGCCCCAGCGTGGAGAGAGCCGCCGCCACCGCCTCGGTCCGCAAGATCCGCGCGTGAAACATCACCCCCGTCGAAAACGCAAGCACAACCACCGCCAGCGCGGCGACGCGCCAGTCGGCGATCAAACGGCGGATGAGGACGGCGAATGCCGCGACGAAGGCCAGCATCAGCGTCAGCGACAACAGGCGGCCGGTGCGCACCGCCGCGGTCCAGGCGCGCTCGAAGCCGGCAACGTCGGACGCCGGCGGGATCTTCGACAGCGCAATGACGTCGAGCGCGCCCAGCCCATGGAACAACCGGGACCACAGGTCGAGCAGCACGATCTGGAGATAGCCGGGATGAGTGAAGAAGTCTTGCGGGCGGCCGTCGTTCAGCAGGAAGACCTGGTAGGTCATCATGTAGTCCATATCGGCGCGCCGCCAATACGGATTGAAATAGCCGGCCGCAAAGAACGAGATGGTGATGGCCGCAAGGCACAGCAGCAGCGTCCCGGTGAAGCCGAACAACAAAAGGCCGCCCGCGCCCTGCCCCGCACGCTCCTGCCACACGGCTTTGATGCGCGCCGTGATGCTCATGCTCGGCGGCGCCCCGGCATCAACTAGCGTTTGCCCGCTGTCTTGAGGAAATCGGCATAGGCCTGCTCCAGCCCCTGCCGGAGCGGGATCCTGGCCCGCCAGCCAAGCCCGGTCAGTTTCGAGACATCCAGCAGCTTGCGCGGCGCGCCATCGGGTCGCGACGCATCGAAAACGATATTTCCACGGTAGCCGACGATGTCGGCGATCAGACGCGCGAATTCGCCAATGCTGACATCGGTGCCGGTACCGATATTCAGGGCTTGCTCGCCCGAATAGCTCTTCATCAGAAACACGCAGGCGTCCGCCAGGTCATCGACGGCCAGGAATTCGCGGCGCGGACTTCCCGTTCCCCACACCACCACCTCCGGCTGCCCCGCGACCTTCGCCTCGTGGAAGCGGCGGATCAGCGCCGCCGGCACGTGGCTGTGTTCGGGATGATAGTTGTCGCCGGGCCCATACAAATTGGTCGGCATCACCGAAATGAAATCGGCGCCGTGCTGACGGCGGAACGCTTCGGTGAGTTTCATGCCCGCGATCTTGGCGACGGCGTACCACTGATTGGTCGGCTCGAGCGCGCCGGTCAGCAGCGCGTCTTCCGTCATCGGCTGTTCGGCGAGCCGCGGGTAGGAACAGGACGACGACAGAAACAGCAGCTTACCGACCCCCGCGCGGTGCGCGGTCGCGATCACGTTGGCTTCGATCAGCAGATTGTCGTAGAGGAAATCCACCGGCTGGGTGTCGTTCGCGATGATGCCACCGACCCGCCCGGCGGCGACAAAGGCCGCATCGGGTTTGTTTGCGGCAACCCATGCTTCGACGTCCGCCTGTCGCCGCAAATCGAGCTCGCTGCTCGTCGCGGTCAGGCACTCGCAATCCTCGGACTGGAGGCGGCGCAGAATCGCGCTCCCCGCCATGCCCCTGTGGCCGGCGACCCAAATGCGTTTGCCACGCAGATCGTATCGAGCCCTGGCTGGATCACTCATACGTACACTGTCTCTCAGGCGACCTTCTGTACCACCAAATTGATCCAGGGCGATATGACCATCCCGGTCATCGAACGCCACGCGCTCAAGACCGCATAGGCAAACTTCTTCTGCCGGGTCTTTCGGCATTCGCCATGCCACCACGTCTCGAGCATGTCCCGCGCATCGGGCGCGGACGAACGGACAATGCCCACCGCACCCGGCGGCGCGCCCAGGCTGGCGATGATTTCGCGGACCGTGGCGCCCCGCAGGCCATCCCGGAGGCCCTCGTCCCAGGTGTGGATATGCGAGAAACGCCCGCCCTTGCTGAAGTGCCGCATGGCGAAGAGCGCGAGACGGTCCGGCATATAGTTGACCAAGGGGCGGCCGGTCGAATGCGTCTCGATCGGAAACCACCGCCAAGGCGTCTCGGTCAAAACCAGATAGCCGCCTGTCACGATGCGCCGCCAGAGCTCGGGCATCAGCGTTCGTCTTTCGGCCGGCAGCATGTGCTCGAACACTGCATTGAGTTGAATCACATCGAAACTGGATTCGATGCCATCGAGGGAGCCCGGACTGCGTGTCTGAATCATCGAGACGCGCGGATTGCCGTCAAAGCGTGCCAAGCACCGGGAGAGCGTCCCGGGCTCGTACTCCGCGCCGAAAAACTGCGTCTGGGGGAATACGTCGAGCAACGCCTCGATCGAATGGCCGTCCCCGCAGCCAAAGTCGAGAAACCGATATGTCCCATCGCGCGGCAGATCGACGAAACGCTCGAAGGTGAAACGCGTCCGGAAGCGGACGTAGTCGTTTCGTTCGATTTCGTCCGGAGTCGAGATCGTTGTCACCGCTAGAGCGCCCCCTTCGGACGGGGAGTTGCCGCCAGGGCCATACCGAGCCGGATGGCACCAAACAGAGGAAGGGCCGGCAGCAAAACGGCTGCCGTGTCGATGTAGCGTGATGCGGGAAAGGTGATCAGCACCGCGAGCGGCGCCGCGATCAGGACGTAGACCAGAACGACCGCGACGACCAGCAGCGTGTCGGTCGATCCCCGCAGATTGCGCACGCTTTCGGGCCGGTAGAGCATCAACAATAGCGTCACCAGCAGCGCCATACTGGCGAGCACGAACGGCGCATTGGTGACGATCATGCGTCCTATCAGGCGCGAGGACGCTCCGACGATCCACGCGCCATAACGTTCCGGTGCAAGCGCTATGGTGGCCAGCGCCAACCGCTGCAGCCGGCGATCGAACGCTACCCAGGACTCGCCGGGCGAGCGCAGCTTGGTGATCTCCCCATAGAGGAGATCGTCGTAGCTCCTTGCATAAATATCGAAGTAACCGGCAGCAGCCGAGACGAACGACCGCTCGCCTTTTGAATTGAGCGGTGTGCGCGACACCCGCCCGGCGGCTTCCGCCTGCTCGCGAGCGGAAAGAACCTGCATCGCGAGCTCCCGCTCGGCAGCCGGCAGCTTCTGCACGATATCCTGCGACAGCATCAGTCCGGCCATTCCGGCGAGCGTGAAGCCGCCAAATGCAACCAGCTTGAAATCGCCCGTATGGCGGGCGCGGTCGGCGGCATAGAGCGACAGCGGCAGCGCCAACAGCAGCAGAAGCGCGATTGCGCTGCGCGGCGCAACGCGACGTCCGGTGATGCGCGAGGCAAGCGCAAAGAGAACCGGCAGCATGACAACCAATGGCAGCATGATCGGGCGCAGCAGGCACGCAACCGCCCCCGTTATCCCGGCCAGCAACAAGCAGCTTGTCCGTCGCCCTTCAGGCACCGCCAGCAACGTCGCGGACATCGCGATCAGCGTGAGCGATACGGCGAACGACTCCGGCGAAATGCCGCGCCCGAATATCAGGAAGCTTTGCGAGAACAGCGCCGGCAAAAACAGCGCAAAGGCGGCGGCCCTCCCCGCCCCCAGGCGTCGAATGCTCGCGTAGAGGAGCGCCGAGGCGCCGACATGCACGACCAGTTGCAGCCAGACAGCGCGCGACAAGCCGTTTTCGCCGCCGAGAGCGGCGACCAGCCAGCCATAAAGCGGAATGCGTTGCTCGGCGTAGAACGCCGGATAAGCAGCAACCCTCAGGTATCCCGCGGTGTCGGGATTGATCCACGGAGCCGTCCAGCCCGAGCCCCACAAGATCGCCATGAGTGCGGCGGACGGTGCGAACACGATGAGCCAATCTCGCCGGTCCATGGTGAACGCTCAGACGTCCCGTGAGACGTTGCTACCGCCATCAACGCGCAAGCTGCGCGAGATCGCTGTTGACCATCTCGGTGATCAGCTCGCCAAATGACACCCGGTGCTTCCAACCGAGCTCGCGGTGGGCCTTGCTGGGATCGCCGAGCAGCAAATCGACCTCGGTCGGCCGGAAATAATTCGGATCGATCTCGATCAGCGTATCGCCGGTTTTTTCGTCGATGCCGATTTCATCCGGGCCGCTGCCGCGCCAGACGATCTTCCGGCCGACGACGGCGAACGCGCGCTCCACCAGTTCACGCACGGTGTGGCTCTCGCCGGTGGCCAGGACATAGTCGTCGGGCTTGGGCTGCTGGAGCATCAGCCACATGCCTTCGACATAGTCGCGGGCGTGACCCCAGTCGCGCACGGCGTCCATGTTGCCGATATAGAGCTTCTTCTGCAGCCCGCGTTCGATTGCCGCCACCGCGCGCGTGACCTTGCGGGTCACGAAGGTCTCCCCGCGGATCGGGCTTTCGTGATTGAACAGGATGCCGTTCGAGGCGTGGATGCCGTAGGCCTCGCGATAGTTGACCGTGATCCAATAGGCGTAGAGCTTCGCCACGCCATAGGGGCTGCGCGGCGCAAACGGCGTCGTCTCGCTTTGTGGAACTTCCTTGGCGTTGCCGTAGAGCTCGGACGTCGACGCCTGATAGAACCGCACCTTCGACTCGAGCTTGAGGATGCGGATCGCCTCCAAGAGCCGCAGCGTGCCGAGCGCATCCGCGTTGGCCGTGTACTCGGCGGTCTCGAAGCTCACCTGCACATGGCTTTGGGCGGCGAGATTGTAGATTTCGGCCGGCTGGGTTTCCTGGATCAGGCGAATGAGATTGGTCGCATCGGTCAGATCGCCGAAGTGGAGAAAAAACTTCACGCCGGTCCCGTGCGGGTCGGCATAGAGGTGATCCACGCGCCCGGTATTGAACGACGACGAACGCCGCTTCACCCCGTGAACCGTATAGCCTTTGGCGAGCAGAAACTCGGCGAGATACGCGCCGTCCTGACCGGTCGCGCCGGTGATCAGAGCAACTTTGCCCGACATGACCCCTCCCGGAAACCTTGGCCGCCGTCAGGCGCGCGAGCGCATGCGCGCCTTCGCGCCGTCGCCGGCGCCGACCGCGAGGCTCAGGCCGGCCGCCAGCGCGTCATCGCGGAATGCCTTGACCGCGGCGAGCGACAGCTCGGCGCCGGTCTGCGTTCCGAGCGCCGGCAGCTTCTTGAGGATGTCGGCCGGCGCCGTGATGATGTGGCAACCCATCTCGTCGGCTTCGAGGACATTGAAGACTTCGCGGGTCGAGGCCCAGATGATCTCGATGTTGGGGGTCTTGCGGGCGCGCGCCACCGCGTCCCGCATGATCGGGCGATAGTCGATGCCGAGATCGGCGAGACGGCCCGCGAACACCGACACGCAGGCCGGTGCGCCGCCGGCGAGCGCGTCGATCGCGCGCGCGACCTGATCGCCGGTGAAGATCGCCGTCATGTTGATCTTGACGCCGGCGCGCGACAACGAGCGCACCGCGTCGAACAACGGCTCGCCGCGGGTATTCGTCACCGGCAGCTTGACGTGAACATTGGCGCCCCAGGTCTTGATGACGTCGGCCTGCGCCATCATTTCAGGGATATCGTCGGAGAAGACTTCGAAAGAGATGTGCCGGTCCGGCACCGCCGCCACCAGATCGCGGCCATAGGCCTCGTAGTCCTTGACCCCGGCCTTCTTCAACAGCGACGGATTGGTGGTGAAGCCGGCGATCCAGGCCTGCTTCGCCATATCGAGGATCTGCGCCTTGTCGGCGCCGTCGGTGAAGAGCTTGACCTTGAGATCGTTGAGCTTGGGCATGGGATTGTCCGTGGCGTGGCTGCGTCTTGGCCGCCACCTTACCTGTCCCGGCAAGGGATCGCGAGTCACCTCGTCGCCGGCCGCTCGCCCGCGGAACGCGCAAACTCCCGCAGCCACGCCAGCGCCTGCGCGAGGTCGCGCGCAAGGCGATGGGGGGGAACCTCGGGCCCGCTCCCCAGCCCCTCCGGGTCGAGCAGGATCCGCTCGGGAACACCCGCCGCCGCGGCCGCTTCGATGTCGGTGACCTTGTCGCCGATCAGACAGGAGCGGGACAAGTCGAGGCCGAGGTCGGCGGAAGCTTGCAGGATCATGCCAGGCTTGGGCTTCCGCCAGGGATGATCGACCCGGTATTCGCCGACGCCGAGCTCGGCATGGAACGGGCAATGATAGACCCTGGCGATCGGCGCCTGCTCGCCACGAAAGCAATCGCACATCCACTGGTTCACGGTCTGATAATCCGCCTCGCCATAGAGGCCACGCCCGATGCCGGCCTGGTTGGTCACCACGACGATCGGCCACGCCCGCTCCGCCGCAAAGCGGGCAAGCTCGAAGATGCCGGGCAGGAATTCAAACTGATCGACGCGATGCACATAGCCGCGATCGACATTGATCACGCCGTCGCGGTCGAGAAACAACGCGGGCCTGCCGGCAACGCCGTTCATGGCTTGCGCGGGATCGCCTGCTCGACCAGTCCGCAGATGATGTGGCCGGCGACGATGTGGATCTGCTGGATGATCGCGGTCTCGGTCGAAGGCGCACACAGGCACTGGTCGCAGAGGCCGGCCATGTCTGCGGGATTCCGGCCGGTGAAGCCGATGGTCACGACGTTCGCCGCGCGCGCCGCGCGAAGCGCCGCCAGCACGTTGGCCGAGCGCCCGGAGGTCGAAATCGCCAGCAGCACGTCGCCCGGCCTGCCGAGGCCCCTCACCTGCCGCTCGAACACATGATCGAAGCCGTAGTCGTTGCCGATGGCGGTGAGCACCGAGGTGTCGGTGGTCAGCGCAATCGCCGGCAGCGGCTGCCGATCGGAGACAAAGCGGGACAGGAATTCGGCGGCGAGGTGCTGCGCATCGGCCGCGCTGCCGCCGTTGCCGGCGAGCAGGAGCTTGCCGCTGCCGCCGATCGCTTTGGCGATGACCGCGGCAATCGCATCGATCGTCGCCTGTAATTGCGCATCGGCGATGACGGCCTCGAGCGCCGCTGCCGAGCGGCGCAAATACGCTTCGACGTAATTGTGATCCGTACCGGCCAATGTCAGGTCTCGAGCGACGTGTTGGCGCCAATCTGCCGTCGCTGCCGGGAGGGGTCAAGTTCGGCGGCGGGGCGTCGTCCGGAAACGCGGCAACAACCTGCGCCGCACGAGTGTGGCAGCGGGTTGGCAACACTTCCGATAGGCGCTATGGCTGTGGCATCCAAACCTCCGGCAGCCCCACAAACGAGCACATTTCGTCCATGAGATGCCACCTGTGCCGGCACGACGGTCTTGTTGAGTTCCTGAATCTCGGCAAGCAGCCGCTCGCCAACAAATACCCGACCCAAGCGCAATTCGAGTCCGAAGATTTCTTTCCGCTTGCCACGCTGTTCTGCACCAATTGCAAGAACGTGCAGCTCGGCACCGTGGTGTCGCGCGAGCGCATGTTCGAGGACTATTATTATCTGTCATCGGTGAATCAGGGTCTCGTGCGGCACTTCGAGGGACTGGCACGCACGCTCGCGTCCGCGAAATTCGTCGTCGACGTGGGCTCCAACGACGGAATCCTGCTCAAGCCGCTGAAGGAGATGGGCGTCAAAGCGATCGGCATCGAGCCATCGATCAACGTGTCGAAGATCGCCAACGATAACGGCCTGACCACGATCTGCGCGTTCTTCGACGAGAAGTCGGTCCACGACGTCGAGCGGTCCTACGGCAAGGCCGATGCCATCGTCGCCAGCAGCGTCTTCACGCATCTGGAGGATCCGCATTCCTTCATCGACGCTGCGAAGCTCCTGCTCACCGATGACGGGCGATTCATCATCGAGGTCGAGTACATCGGGAACATCCTGCGCGACATCCAGTTCGAGCGGTTCTACCTCGATCGAATCTTCTATTATTCGCTGACCTCGCTGGCTCATCTCTTCGATGCCCATGACATGCTGATCACCGACGTGGAACACATCGAGCCGCATGGCGGCTCGCTGCGCGTGACCGCGCAGAAGAAGGCCGGCGGGAAATCGCCCGGCGGCAGCGTCGGTGCTCTGCTCAAGGAGGAAGAGCAAACCCTCAATCTCGCAAAGCTCGGCGCGTTCAGGAACCAGGTCGACACGCAGATCGCGGCGTTTCGCAAGGTGCTCGAGGACTACAAGGCTTCCGGCATCAGGGTTGGCGGCTATGGCGCGCCCGCCCGCGTCTCGACGATCTGCAACTATGGCAGTATCGGGCCTTCGTTGATCCCGTTCACGGTTGACGACAGTCCGCTCAAGCAGAACAAGTTCAGCCCGGGCACGCACATCCCGATCGTCCCCAAGGCCTATCTCGACCAACAGGGGGCCGACGTGCTGGTCGTGTTCGCCTACGAGTACCTCGACGATATCCGCAGGAAGACCGGCGGCTCTTATCGCTATCTGATCCCGATCCCGCCGCGCGAAGTACCCTGACCCCGCCGGCTATCGCATCATCCCTGACCGAAGCCCAAACGAGATACGACATACCGTGAGCCAGAAACCGCAGAGCAGCGACGACGACGTCGATCGGATCATCGGGAATCTCGGCGATGATGCGCACCGGTTCGCCGGCAAGACCGTCCTTATTTCGGGCGGCGCCGGCTTCCTCGGCCGGCACTTCATCGCGGTGTTCCGGCGCCTCAACGCGGGCGTGCTGAGCAAGCCCTGCAAGATCATCTCGGCGGACAATTTCATCACCGGCGACCAGACGGCCCTGCACGGCGACGGCACGCGGGATCCCAACATTGTCGAGGTATGGGCCGACGTGTCTTACCCGCTGCCGGTGCGGGAGGACCTGCATTTCATCCTGCACGCCGCGGGCGTCGCCTCGCCCGTCTACTACATGAAGTATCCGCTCGAGACGATCGAGAGCGCCGTGCAGGGAACCAAGAATCTCTTGGAACTTGCGCGGCGCAACAAGGACCTTGAGGGTTTCCTGTTCTTCAGCTCGAGCGAAATCTACGGCGATCCCGATCCGAAATCGGTCCCGACCCCCGAGACCTATCACGGCTACGTATCAAGCGTCGGCCCGCGCGCCTGTTACGACGAGTCGAAACGTCTCGGGGAGACGATCACGACCATCTATCAGCAGCAGCATAACGTTCCCGTGACGATCGTGCGGCCGTTCAACGTCTTCGGCCCCGGCATGAAGCACAACGACCGGCGCGTCATCCCTATGTTCACCTATCAGGCGCTCGTCGGCCAGGCGCTGCCGGTGCACGGCGACGGCAGGCAGACGCGCACCTTCTGCTACGTTACCGATGCGATCGCCGGCTTCCTCAAGACCCTGCTCAAGGGGAAGCCGGGCGAGGCCTATAATATCGGCAACGCCGACAACGAGATCTCGATGCACGATCTCGCAAGCCTCTACACCAAGCTGATCCCGGGGACGTCGCTGCAGCACATTCCCTATCCCGACACATATCCGGCGGGAGAGCCGCAGCGCCGCTGCCCCGATTTGACGAAGGCCGCGCAGCATCTCGGCTACGCCTCGGAAGTCGACCTGCAGACCGGGCTTGCCCAGTTCATCGCGTGGGCGCGGGAGCAGGACAGTTACCGGGCCTAGACGGTCGTGAGCGGCCGTCCCGACGATGCAGTGTCCCCATGACCCTTCGCATTGGACTGATCGGCCGGGGCCCTTGGGGACGCAACATTCAGAGGACGCTCGTCTCGTTCCCTGGCGTTTCGGTGGAGCCTATCGGACGCGGCGAGACCGCGTCGCGAGACCTTGACGGCGTCGTGATCGCAAGCGTCAGCGCCACGCACGCCGAACTGGCGCTGCCCTATATCGAAGCCGGCATTCCGACCTTCATCGAAAAGCCGATGGCCACGGGCGTCGCCGATGCCAGGCGCATCTGCGCCGCGGCGGAGCGCGCGGCCGCAACGGTCTTCGTCGGACACATTCATCTTCACAATCCGGCGTTCCTCGCCTTGCTGGACGTGCAACCCCGGCTCGGCGCGATCAGGTCGGTAGCGTGCCACGGCATGAATGATCGCCCGCGCGCCGATACGTCGGTGCTCTGGGACTGGCTGCCGCACGATCTGTCGATGGCGCTCGCACTGTTCCGGCGTCCGCCTGATCGCGTCTCCGTGACGGCCCTTGGCGATGCGCCGGCGACGCAGGCGGCGGTGGCGACATTTGCGTTCGGCAACGTGCCGATGGTCTCGACCGTCAGCTGGCGCTCGCCGGTCCGGCGCCAGACGATGACGGTCGAAGCCGAGAACGGAACGCTGGTGTTCGACGACAAAGCGGAGCGCAAAGTCACGCTGCGCCAGGGCGACACCGTTTCCTACCCAACATACGCGGACGAGTTGCCACTTACGCGAGAACTGCGTCTGTTCATCGAGGCCATCCGCTCCGGGAGCGGCGATCACGCGCAGGCGCTGCAAGGCGCCATCATCGTTGCGGCGATTGTCGCCGCAGAGGATTCGCTTGCACAAGGCGGCGCGACCGTCGAGATCGCGGGCGCCTGACCGGCCCGCCTCCCACTATCGGCCAAGGCAATCGCATTTGGCCGCGAGCGCAGCGTGCATGACTGGCCCTCCCCCCTGAGGGAGAGGGCGGCGAGGTGTCGCCGCGCAACGGGATGGGTGAGGGGTATGTGTCCGCGGAGCGATACCCCTCACCCATTCCCATTGTTGCAACGCTGCGGCTGCCCTCTCCCGCAAGGGGAGAGGGCGCAATAACAACCGCCCGCAGCGCGGTAAGGACCAAATGCGATTGCCCTGCACTATCGGCTCTGGGCTCAGGTGCGGTGATAATCGTCGTCGAATCGCTCGATGTCGTCCTCGCCGAGGTAGCTGCCGGTCTGCACCTCGATCAGCTCGAGATCGATCTTGCCGACGTTTTCCAGCCGGTGCTTCTCCCCGATCGGGATGAAGGTCGACTGGTTCTCGTGGACGGTCTTGACCTCGTTGCCGACCGTGACGCGCGCGGTGCCGCGCACCACCACCCAATGCTCGGCACGGTGGTTGTGACGCTGCAGCGACAGCCGCTTGCCGGGCTTCACGACGATGCGCTTGACCTGGTAGCGATCGCCGAGATCGAGCGACTGATACGACCCCCACGGCCGATGCACCTTGAGATGCTCTTCCAGCACCGCCGGCGTTTCGGCCTTGAGCCGCTCGATCAGGTGCTTGAGATCGCTCGCGCGGCTGCGATGGGTGACGAGCACGGCGTCCTCGGTCGCCACCACCACCAGGTCCTCGACGCCGAGCATCCCGACCAGCGCCTTGTCCGACGCCACGTAAGAGCCCTTCACGTCGACGAACACCGTCCGCCCTTGCATCGCGTTCCGGTTGACGTCCTGCTGCGACAGCTCCCATACCGAATTCCACGAGCCGACGTCGGACCAGCCGTAGCTCACCGGCACGACCGCGGCGCGGGAGGTCTTCTCCATCACGGCATAGTCGACCGACTTCGCCGTCGCGCCGGCGAACTCCTTGGCCCCGAGCGTCACGAAATCGAGGTCCCTGCCGGCGGATTGCACCGCGCCGGCGACCGCGTCGACGGTGCCGGGCTCGAACGCGCGGTACTCGTTCAAGAACGTATCGGTCCGGAACACGAAATTCCCGCTGTTCCACAGGTAGCCGTCGGCCACATATTTTTTTGCCGCCGGTTCATCCGGCTTCTCGACGAACGCTTCGACGGCGAACACGTCGTTGCCGAGCGCGGCGCCGGGCCGGATATACCCGTAGTCCGTCGCGGGCCGCGTCGGGCGCACGCCGAAGGTGACGATCCGTCCCTGTGCGGCGGCTTCGCCTCCCGCTCTGCACGCGCCGACAAAGGCCGCCGCGTCCGTCACCACGTGATCGGCCGCGAGCGCGATCATGGCGGTGTCGCCGTCGCGGGCGCGCGCGAATGCAGCACCGGCGGCGATGGCCGGACCGGAATCCCGCCGCGCCGGCTCCAGCAGGATGTCGGCCTCGATGCCGATGGCGGCGAGCTGCTCGGCCGCCAGGAAGCGGTAGCCGGCGTTGGTGATGATGATGGGGCGGCCAAACAGCGACGGGTCGCTGACGCGCAGCGCGGTCTCCTGGAACGTCGAGCGCTGCCCCATCAGCGGCATGAACTGCTTCGGCCGCCCTTCGCGCGAGGCGGGCCAGAGCCGCGTCCCGGCGCCGCCGCACATGATGAGAGGAACGATGCGGCCGGTCATGGCGTCACCTTCACGCCGCCGGCCGCAGCCGCCCCGTGATAGCTCCGGTACCACGCCACAAAGCGCCGGACGCCCTCCTCGATCGTGGTCGCCGGCCGGAAGCCGACCGCCCGCTCCAGGTCGGACACGTCGGCGCAGGTTTCCGGAACGTCGCCCGGCTGCATCGGCGCGAGCTCGACTTGCGCCTTGCGGCCGAGCTCCCGCTCCAGGATCCCCACGACGTCGGGTACATTCACGGGACTGGAATTGCCGATGTTGTAGATCCGCCAAGGCGCCGCGCTGGTCGACGGATCGGGCGCGGCGCCCGACCACGCGGGATCGGGGGCCGCGGGGTGCGTGACGAGCTTGGCCACGGCGGTCGCGACGTCGTCGATGTAAGTGAAATCGCGGCGCATGTTGCCTTGATTGAACAGGCGGATCGGACGTCCCGCCAGGATCGCGTCGGCAAACAGCCACATCGCCATGTCGGGCCGGCCCCACGGGCCATAGACCGTGAAAAACCGCAGCCCTGTGGCCGGCATCGCGAACAGATGCGCATAGGCGTGCGCCATCAGCTCGTTGGCTTTCTTGGTGGCGCCGTAAAGGCTGAGCGGGTGATCGACATTTTCGGTCGTCTGAAACGGGACCCGCGTATTCGCACCGTAGACCGACGACGACGACGCATAGAGCAGGTGCTGGCAGCCGGTGTGACGGCACCCTTCGAGGATATTGAGGAAGCCCATGAGATTGCTGTCGGCATAGGGGTAGGGATCGACCAGCGAGTGCCGCACGCCGGCCTGGGCGGCGAGATGCACGACGCGCGCAAACCCGTCCGCCGCGAACAGCCGCTTCACGTCGTTGCGGTCGGCCAGCTCGACCTTCTCGAAGCGAAAACCGGGATGGCGCGCCAGCTCATCGAGTCGCGCCTGCTTCAAGCGCGGATCGTAGTAGGAATTGAGGTTATCGACGCCGACGACGGTCGCGCCCCCGGCCAGCAGGCGCTGCGCCACGTGCATTCCGATGAACCCCGCCGCGCCCGTGACCAGAATTGAATTCGGCAAACGCAGGTCCTTTCCCCAATTCCTGGAGGACGGCCGGGCGGACGGCGCCGCAGGCTGACGCAGGCTTTTAGCACCGGCCGGCAAGGCCTGTCAGCGTCCCGGTGAGAGGCCGAAGCTACCGTAAAGCCTTGCGACAACGCCCGTTACCGCGTCCTCGGTAAAGCCCTCGAGGAAGCGCCGGTTGGCGTTCCGCCCCATGTCCTGCCGCAAGGCCGCGTCGGCGGCGAGCCTCGCGACGGCCTTCGCCGCCCCGGCGATGTCGCCGGGCGCCACCAGAATGCCCTCCCGCCCGTCGCGAACGAGGTCGCGGCAGCCGGGAATGGCGCACGCGATGATCGGCCGGCCGGCGGCCGCCGCCTCGACGATGGTGCGCGGCAGGCCCTCGCGATAGGTGGACAGGAACAGCGCGACATGGTGCTCCCGCCAGACCCGGGCGACGTCGTCCGTCCATCCCTGCCAGCGGATGCCGGGCTCCCGCCCCCACGCGCGCAGCACGTCCAACGGGATCGACAGCGGGTTTGCCGGGTCCGGCGCGCCAAACAGGCCTAGCTCGACGGCCGCGCCGGCGGCGCGCGCCTGCCGCACCGCCTCGACCGCGTCGGCGATGCCTTTCGGCGCGATCATGCGCGACACCACCGCCAGCTTGACCGGCGGCGCCGGCGGCTCCGGGAGATACGGGAAATCCTGCGGCGCGACGCCCGCGCCGCCGACGATGAAGACATCGCCGCCGTCTGGATCGAGCCCGAACGCGCGCGGGTCGTCCGTGTTCTCGAACAGATAGCGCGTATCGGGACCGCGCAGCCATGACGCGACCGCGCGCTTCACCAGCGCGCGCATGGTGCGGATGAAGACGCCGTCGGTGGTCCAAAGATAGCCGAGGCCGGTCGGTGCCAGCACGAGACGGCGCGCGCCGGCACGCCTGGCGGCCAGGCCGCCGAGCACGACCGGCCGTAATGCGATGCAATGCACGATGTCGGGCTTCTCATCGCGCACGATCCGGTAGGTCCGGATCATGGATTGCAGCGCCTCTATCACGCCCGCGCTTCCGCGTTTGGCGTTGAGCGGGATCAGGCGGAATCCCTCGGCGGCAATTCGCTCGGCCTTGTCGCTCGGCTGCGTCGCGATGGCGACGTCGAACCCCAAGTCGCGCGCGGTCCGCGCCATCGGCATGAAGTGGGACGCGAAGAACCAATCCTCGGTTACGAGATAAAGGATTTTGGGCATCGACCCCCGCTGCATTGGTAACAATAACTATCAATGTTTCCGCGTCCGACGGGATGCTTGCCGCGCGCCTGCGCTGAATTTTTCTGATGATAGCGCAAGGGGCCGGAAGTGCCCACCGGGCAGGGCTTTCTGCGATGGAGCCGCGCTTCGCGCTCACGTTATCATACGACTTTTGATGATAACGTGGATTTCTGTTTGATCCCGAGAAGCGACGCGCGCACAATGCAGGATATTTACGATGAATTGCGCGACTTTCGTCGTGGCTGGAGCGACCCGATTCGCGGTTGGCAAAGCGTTGATACCGAGGTTCGATCATCCGCTCAGGTACGGCTTCTTTCCTCGCTTGTCGTTGTCTATAACCCTCCCAAATTTGCGCAGAACAAGGTATCTTGTCGATCTGCATAAAGATGCAGAACTGTGTCGGACCGCGTGAGTCAAGCGTTATGAGTGATGACAAATCCATACTGCTCGATACGAGCGGCGGACTGGGACAGCAAGGCTATGCTTGGACCATCGAGATTCCCGCAAGCTTCGGGCCGGGCGACAATCTCGACGCTCTGACCAGTTCAAGATTGGTCGTATATGAAGACGATCGGGAACTGGGACCATCACACGCTTCGCACGAGACGATTCGCCAGGCCGGCGGCGGCGCGTACTCGCATTGGAACAATACGCTCTATTTCTCGACATCCGACCGTAGCGACCCGCGAACAAATGGGCGAAGATATCGGATCGCGCTTGGATCGCTGAAGGTCCTCGTCATCGGGGTCGACGGCACCGACCCCCAGATGCTGAGGCGCTACATTGTGGAAGGCCGCCTGCCGGCGATCACAAGGATCCTCGAGCAATCGCGCGAAGTCGAAGTCCGCACCGAGGGCGAGCTTTTCATCAATGCCGCCTGGACTTGCTTTGCCAGCGGACTATCGGTCGGGTCGCACGGCGTCCATGCATTTCGGCCGCTGCGCTCCGGGACCATGGAATTCGCGGTGCGGTCGGAGTACCGCGTGCCGACCCCATTTTGGAACTTTACCGCGCGCGCCGGCATCCGAACCTGCGTGCTGGACGGCCCGTTCTATCCACCGCCGGCGGCCGAGCACGGGCTTGAAAAGCTCACTTACGTGGAATGGGGGCCGCATCCACCGGCGCGGCCGCCCAGTTCGTCTCCTCCGGACTTGATCGATTATCTCTCGAGCCGTCACGGTTCTCATCCTTGCACCATCGACATCCAGGTACTCGACACCATCCAGGATTCGGCCGACATGGCCGCTCTGCTCTGCGCCGGCGCGCGCAAACGCGCCGCCATCACCAAAGACCTGATCCGGATAGCCAACCCGGAGCTGCTCGTCGTGCATTTTCCCGAGCTGCACACGGCGACGCACCAGTGGCTGAACAGCGAGACGCCCGGTCACCGCCGCTACGATGCCGCGCTGGTGAAGGCGCTCGGCTCGCCGATCCGGCAGGTGTACGAAGCGGTCGACCAGGCGATCGGAAGGATCATCGCACAGCTATCGCCGGACACGACGGTGGTCTTGACCTGTCTCGGTGGCGTGCGGGTAACCCACGGCGGTGCCTATCTGCTTGACCACCTTCTCCATCGGCTTGGCCTCTCGGTTCCGCCCACACCCGGCGAGCCGGCCTCCTGGCAACGCTATCCGGAACCGGTCCGCAGGGTCTTGCGCTTTTGCCGTGACGCCTGGGACAGACGCCTGCCATCCGAGAACCCGCGGCTCCTGAATATCGATTGGTCGAAGACCCGCGCCTTTGCCCTGCCCTGGGCCTACGATGGATATCTGCGGATCAATCAACGAGGCCGCGAACCGCGCGGCGTCGTTGCCGACGGGGCTGAGCGCGAACAGGTGCTTGCCGAGGTCGAGAGCGCCGTGCGCGGCTTGCGGTTGGCGGGGACGGATGAGCCAGCCGCCAAAGCAGTGGTCCGGACCCAGGACGCGTTTCCCGGCGCGGCGTCAGCCGAGCTGCCGGACCTGATGGTGCTGTGGAACAATGCCCGTCCGTTTGACGCGGTCGAGTCCGAGCAGCTGGGCCGCATCGAAAACGGCGATCCCGCCGGACGCTGCGCGCACAACGATTTGGGCGGCCTGTTCGCCTATGGACCGCTGATCGCCTATGGGCCAACAATCGCCGGCGCCCGCGACTACGACATCGCGCCGACGATCCTGGAAATGCTGGGGGTCAAAAGTCCCGAGCGTCTCGACGGCCATGCCATCTCCGAACTGATCGCGTCCGCTTCGACGGGTCGCGACGTCCGCAACACGAGCGCCCCGTTAGCCGCCGAATAGAATGAAGAAGGTCGCCGTCGTTCAATCCAACTACATCCCCTGGAAGGGATATTTCGATCTGATCGCGGCCGTCGACGAGTTCATTATCCTTGACGACGTGCAATACACGCGGCGCGACTGGCGCAATCGCAACGTGATCAAGACACCGGAGGGCCCCAAGTGGCTTACGATCCCGGTCAAGTCAAAGGGACACTATCATCAGACGATCCGTGAGGTTGAAATCGACGGCACGAGCTGGGGCGTCGTCCACCAGAAGGCGCTGCAATTGAACTACCGCCGCGCGGCCCATTTCGACGAAATTGCCGCGCTCCTTGATCCTTTCTTGCGGAACCCCCACCCACACCTGACGGAACTCAATTGCAGCATCATTTCTGCAATCTGCGGCTACCTCGGAATCGGCACGACGATCAGCCATTCTTCCGGCTATCGGTTGACGGGCGAAAAGAGCGAGCGCCTGGCCAACCTCTGCTTTCAGGCGGGAGCGACGGAGTATGTGTCCGGCCCGTCGGCGAAGACCTACCTTCGGGAGCAGGACTTCAAGGAGCGCGGCATCCAAGTCACCTGGTTTGACTACGATGGTTACCCCGAATACCCTCAGCTGTGGGGGGCGTTCATCCACCACGTGACAATCCTCGATCTGCTCTTCAACTGTGGGAAGCAAGCGCCGCTGTTCATGAAGCATGTGCATCGATGAAACTGTCGATCGTAGCAACGCTTTATCAGTCTGCGCCCTATATCGAGGAGTTTTGCCGCCGGGCGAGTGACTCCGCAGCGCGCGTTGCCGGGAACGACTATGAGATCATCTTCGTCAATGACGGGTCGCCCGACGACAGCCTCGCTCGCGCTGTTCGACTGAGCGAAGCCAATCCTCATATTGCGGTTGTCGACCTGTCGCGAAACTTCGGCCATCACAAGCGATGATGACCGGGCTGCGCTACGCGCGCGGCGAGCAGGTATTTCTGATCGATAGCGACCTTGAAGAAGAGCCTGAGTGGCTGATGACGTTCCTCGAGCAGAAGCAGCGTGAAAACTGCGATGTTGTTTACGGCGTCCAGGATGCTCGGAGGGGAGACAGTATCGAGCGCTGGAGCGGCCAATTGTACTACTGGGTGGTCCGCGCGACGACAGGGCTCATGCTGCCCGACAATATCGTGACGGCGCGGCTCATGAGCCGCGAGTATGTGGACGCTCTCTTGCTGCATGACGAAAGAGAGATGTTCATGGCCGGCCTTTGGTCTATCACGGGTTTCGATCAACGCCCGCAGACGGTCCACAAGCACGCCAACAACACGACGACCTACACGTTCGGCCGCAAAGTGACGCTCCTTGTGAACTCGATCACGTCGTTCAGCAGCGCACCGCTCGTCGGCATCTTTTACCTCGGCTTGTTCATTTCGCTCGTGGCCGGCACCTACACGGCCTACCTGATCATCCACTGGGTGTTTCTTGCCAATCCGCCCAGCGGATGGACTTCAGTGATGGCCTCGATCTGGCTGTTGGGCGGGCTGGTCATTTTGTTCATCGGGATCATTGGCATTTATCTCTCGAAGATATTCTCCGAGGCGAAGCGGCGTCCGTATACGATCGTGCGAAAAGTCCATGGCCGACGAAACGAGTAGCATCCTGGCCGATGTCGCCGCCTACTATGGGGCCAAGCTGGCCGAACATGGCCCGACGCCGCGGGGCGTGGATTGGAACGGCGAGGACGGCCAAGTGCTTCGTTTCGAGCAGCTTACAAAGGTGATCGAGCCCGGCGACGATTTTTCCGTCAATGACCTGGGATGCGGCTACGGCGCCTTGTATGACTACCTCGACACCCGGTTCGATCGCTTCCGGTATATCGGGTGCGACATCTCGGAGGACATGCTGCGCGCCGCCCGGCAGCGCCTCGGTCAGCGCAAGAACACTCGATTTTGTCTGACGGCAGAGCCCGAGATCGCCGACTACGGCATTGCCAGCGGCATATTCAATGTCCGGCAGGGACGCAGCGACGCCGCGTGGCACAGTTATCTGGAGCAGACCCTCGCTACGCTGAACCGCACCAGCCGGAAGGGCTTCGCATTCAATGGCCTGACGTCCTATTCGGACCGCGACAAGATGCGGCCCGACCTCTACTACGCGGACCCGGGTAGCCTGTTCGATCTATGCAAGCGACAATTCTCCCGGCATGTCGCCCTCCTGCATGACTACAATCTCTACGAATTCACAATTATTGTGAGGCGGGCAGCATGAGCCGCCCTCTGGTCATCTTCGGCGCCGGCGACATTGCGCAGCTCGCGCATTACTACTTTTCGTCCGACACGGACTACGAGGTCGTCGCATTCACGGTCGATCCAGAATACATGTCTGCCGACCGCTTTTGCGAGCTTCCACTAGTGCCCTTCGGTGAAATCGCAACACGTTATCCGCCCGCGGCGTGCGAAATGTTCATTGGCGTGAGCTATACGAAACTCAATCAAGTGCGAAAGGAGAAATATATCGCGGCCAAAGCCTCCGGCTATCGGCTCGCCACCTATATCAGTTCGCGTGCGGCGGTTCTCAACGCCGGACGCATCGGCGACAACTGTTTCATCCTCGAAGACAATACGATCCAGCCATTCACAACAATCGGCAACAACGTCGTCCTGTGGAGCGGCAATCACATCGGCCATCATTCGACCATCCGCGATCATTGCTTTATCTCATCGCATGTCGTGGTGTCGGGCGGCGTTGAGATCGGCGAATCCTGTTTTATCGGCGTCAACGCGACGCTTCGCGATCACATCAGGATCGGCGACCGCTGCGTTATCGGCGCCGGCGCGCTGCTGCTTGCCGATGCGGAGCCCGAGGGCGTCTATCTCGGCGAGGAGACCGCCCGCTCGCGGGTCCCCAGCAGCCGCCTGCGAAAGATCTGACAGGCACGCGATATGCGATGGCGAAAGCTCGGGCTTCTCTACAGTCCTCGAAGCGAGCACCCCAAGCTCGCGAGTCATGCCGCCAATCCACTTGCGATTCTCCTGCGAGGCGATGTGTACCGTGTCTTCTTCTGCGGGCGCGATGCGCAGAACAGGTCATCGGTGGGCTCCGTCGATGTCGACATCGCGCGGCGCGAAGTCGTCCAGCTTGCACGGGACATCGCGTTCGCGCACGGGCCGGAGGGGAGCTTCTACTCGCACGGCGTGAGCATCGGAAATTGCTACGAAGCCGATGGTCGACGCTACATGCTGTTCATGGGATGGCAGAATCCGGCGGACGGGCATTGGCGCGGCGACATCGGACGGCTCCTTGTGTCGCCGGATCTTTCGCTCAGTCTTGATGGCGATCAGCCGTTCATGGCCGCGGACCATGTCGATCCCGTCAGCCTCTCCTACCCTTGGGTGATCCGGCATCGCGGAAGTTATCGGATGTGGTACGGTTCCACGGTCACCTGGGACGCGGGCAATGGCGAGATGCTACATGTGCTCAACCACGCGACGTCGGACGATGGACATCGGTGGCGGCGGCATGGTCTGGGCGTCCCCTACCAGCTCGGCGTCGCGCAGGCATTCTCACGCCCGACGGTCATCGTCGATAGTCACGGCACATGTCACATGTGGTTCTCCTATCGCGGTGGAGCGGGTGAGAAGTATCGCATCGGCTATGCCGTCAGCGCCGACGGCGAGCGCTGGGAGCTGAGGTTGGATCAGGCCGGCATCGAAGCCTCGGCGTCGGGCTGGGACGGTGAGATGATTGCGTATCCGTTCGTGTTCGAGCACGGTGGAGAGGTTTTCATGTTCTACAACGGTAATGGATATGGGCGAACCGGATTTGGCATGGCGGTGGTGGAGGCGCAATGACCACCTATGTCGCATCAATTCCTCCACATTCGTTGATCCAGTAAGGCAGCGCCGTGGCCATCCGTGACTAAAAAAGACCGGATTATCCAAACAGCTCAGATGCAACCGGCCATATTCTCCCTCGGTCTGGTGGCAATCCAGACTACAGCGCTTTACTTGGTGTTCGAACCACGATGGGAGACCAACGACGATGTTGCCATGTCGATGGTGGCTCATGGCTATGGGCTAACGGTTCAAGGCTCGCCGCACCTCATATTCTCGAACGTGCTCTGGGGATATGTCGTGCGCGCCATTCCGTCGATAGGTGGCGTATCTGGATATGCCGTTGCGACGATCGTGAGCCTTGGGATTGTTGGCTGGTCGATCCTGCATTGCTTGCATCGGCTCGGCGTCGCCTATGGGATCGCGCTGCTGGCAGTCGTGCTGATATTGCTGCGGCCTCTTCAGTTTCCACAATTCACGATTACGGCGGGGCTTCTTGTTGTCGCGGCGGTCGTCGTCCTACAAGCCTACGATCATTTGCGTAGCACTACCTTGCTACTCACAGGCTGCGCTCTCTTGCTCGCCAGCTTTTTGGTTCGCCAGCTCGAGTTCATCCTTGTTTTGTTCGTCGGTATTCCGCTCTTGCCGTGGCAAGCGCTGCTTCAGCGGCGCGAAGCACAATTTGCGCTCCCTGCTCTCGGTTTGGCGTTGACAATCGCGTTCGCAATGGACGCGTGGTCTTATAGCGGGCAGGAATGGAGCACCTTCTCGGAACTAAACGGTATCCGCGGGCAGTTCACCGATTTTGGCGCCGGTCCGCGCTTGCTCCAGCAGCCCGAGATTTTGGCTCGCCACGGTTACAGCCAAAACGATATTTCGCTCGTCGAGCACTGGTTCTTCGTCGACCCCAACATTGCATCGCCTGTTGCACTGACGTCTATGTTCACTGAGCTAGGGCGGCCCGCTCCGCTTGCGTTGGAGTCCGTTCGATCTGGTATGTTGGCAATTGAAGCACTGGCGGCGCCAGAATTGCTTCCGCTCCTTCTCGTAGCACTTGCACTGCTGATCGTTGCACCACATTGGCGCGTCGCAATTGCCTGGGCGCTTTGCCTGGCCGCGGTGTTCACCATTGGCGCGCTTGGAAAGCCGGGCGCGGTACGCGTCTACGTACCGCTTGTGGCGCTTCTGATTGTAGCATCACTTATGTTTGGCCTGCGCGACAGTATTACGCAACGTCGAGTCGTTGCTGGCACGCTCCTGATCGGATGCCTGTTCAATCTGTACCGGCTTATCCCGGAAGCATCTGCTTCCGCGCAGAAAATCCAGCAAGTGCAAGTCGATATGGCGCAGCTGCCACAGGGGCCGATCGTAATTTGGGGCGCAAGCTTTCCGTTCGAGTACGCCTTCCCTCCGTTACGAGAAATCAAGAGTGATGCACCGAAGATCTATGGCTTGGACGTTTTCACACTCGCCCCCTTCTCGGTCGGGTCATCCGAATATGCCGCCGGGAGAGGATTAGTCGAGCGCTTACAATCCTCTGATGGGTTGCCAATTATCGTATTGCAGAACAACGTTGAAATGCTTCGCAAGTATTGCTTGGAGCGGCTAGGGAAACGCTTGACCGAAACCTCGACACGCGAGACGCCTTCATTCACCATCCGGCAGCTGCGCTGCGGGGAGATGTGATGAGTGACAAGCCGATCCCGTTCAACTGGCCCCACGTGGTCGGTAAGGAGCTCGCCTACATCACTGAGGCGCAGAAACTGGGGCAGCTTGCCGGAGACGGCACGTTCACCAAGCGCTGCCAGGACTGGGTCGAGCAACGCACCGGCTGCAGCAAAGCGCTGCTAACCCACTCCTGCACCGCCGCGCTGGAAATGGCGGCCCTGCTTGCCAACGTCGAGCCAGGCGACGAAGTGATCATGCCGTCGTTCACGTTCGTGTCGACGGCGAATGCATTCGTCTTGCGGGGCGCGCGGCCCGTATTTGTCGATGTCCGCCCGGATACTCTCAACATAGACGAGCACCTGATCGAAGCCGCCATCACGCCGCATACGCGCGCGATCGTCGCGGTGCACTATGCCGGCGTCGCCTGTGAGATGGACGCGATCATCGAGATTGCCTGCCGGCATAATCTCATCGTCGTTGAAGACGCGGCCCAGGGCGTTCTTGCGCGCTACAAAGGCCAATCATTGGGCAATATCGGTCATCTGGGCGCATACAGCTTTCACGAGACCAAGAACGTGATCTCCGGTGAAGGTGGCTGCCTGCTGGTGCGCGATCCCGCGCTGATCGCACGCGCCGAGATCATCCGCGAGAAAGGCACCGACAGGAACCGATTCTTCCGCGGAGAAGTCGACAAATACACGTGGCAGGACGTCGGATCGTCCTTCCTTCCCGGCGAACTGATTGCTGCGTTTCTTTGGGCACAGCTCGAGGTAGCCGACACCATCACGCAACGTCGCATGACACATTGGGAGTACTATCACGCCCGCCTCGCCGAACTCGAAACGGAAGGCCGGCTACGACGCCCGATCATACCGGCGGCCTGCCAGCACAACGCGCATCTCTACTACGTCATGCTTTCTCCAGAGATCGATCGGCAAGCCGTTCTGGACGCACTCAAGCGCAACAATATGGCGGCACTGTTCCATTACGTGCCACTGCATTCTTCTCCCGCCGGGCAACGCTATGGCCGCGCGCATGGCATGCTGCCAGTAACCGATCTGGCGGCCAGGCAACTGATCCGCCTGCCCCTCTTCATCGGAATAACCGAAGCGCAGCAAGACAGAGTCATCGAAACGCTAACGGCTGCGACGAGGTCGAAGCCAGGGCACGCGAAATAGCAAGCGCTGGAGGCAATATCTTCTCTATTGGATCCGCCAGATCGCGTACAAGCCGTTCCGGTAGATTCTGTCCCAGCCTATCGGGACGGGACGGTTCGCATTAACGACTGCGAAGTAGGAGCCGTACCGTTGATGCGTGGGAAGCTCGATCGGCGCCATTCCACCGGATAGAACGAGATCATTGATTCCCAAGCGCTTGTCGCGCAGCTCAGGATTGTTGCGGAGTTCCCGACTTTGGTACCAGCTGGACAAATACACTTGGCGTTCTCCGTTGAAAGCATAAGTGTTCCAGCCGCCGAGCAACCCCGGTTCACGCCCGGTTTGGTCGGTAAAGACTAACGCATCTCGTGGCGTTAGTTCGCGCACTCGCTGCCAGATGTCACGCAGGTCCGGCGTGAAGTTCTGAGCCCCAAATTGCCTGGTTGTAGGAAGCACACCCCGCGATTCGCCGAACAGCACCAATGCCAGCACGACAGCCACCGCCGGAAGCACAGCGCGACCCAACTGCGAGGCGGGTTTCGACAACGAAATCCCTTCCCGTCGGAAAATCACCCAAAGCAGCCCCGCCATAATGAACAGCCAGACGACGCCAGCAAGCGGTCCGGCCGGATCGGTCAACACCATGGCCGGTAGCATCAGCAACAGCCCAGCGCTTGCTCCTCCGATCCAGCGTTTTTTTCGTGCTGGATCGTCGATCTCGGCGAGACCTAGCGAAATCGACGCGCATACGAAGTTTATCCGCATTGCGTAAGGAAAGATAAGGGCAATCAAGAACCCAAACGAGGCTGCCAGAGAGTAAGGCCAAGGCATGACAACCAGCGCCATCACAGCCAGCGTTAAACATCCAACATCTCGAAGAACATACGGCCACGCGGTTGTAAGCGGGCTGCCGTATATCGCGATCGACACGTACGATTCCGTTGCTAATCCTTCCGCCAGAAGCGATGGTACCAGATACCTGCCCAGCATCAGGAGTGCATAACCGCCACACAGCAGAACCAAAAGCGCCACCGCCGCGCGCGCCCAAACCGGTAGACGACGCAAGTCTTGGACAATTCCGAGCAGTGCCAAAGGTCCCAAGGTCGCAAAGGCAGCAACCTTGCTGAGCAGGGACCCAACGAGCCCCATCGCCACCGCGATTGGAGATGACATCTTGCTCTCCGGGCGCCTTGAGATCCAAAACCATACGGCAATCGTCAGTGGGACAACGTGGGCGACTGGCGGGCTCTCGGCAATCCAGTAGGGGTAACGGCCGGCGGCCAGGATCGCCAACATCAGAACAAATGCTTCGGGCGACAAGAAAGAGACCTCGCGCCCTTGCGTAAGGTAGGCGTGGAGAGCGATGCCGGCCCCGGCAATACTCATGACGGCGGCTGTCATCAGCACAAACAGAAAACCGTCGATATCGATCAGTCGACGAATGGCCGCTCCGAGCGCCGGAATCAGCTGATTGAAGTATCCGAAATACTCGCCTTCGTTTCCGAGATTGGGAAATGGATAAGGATGCGAAGAGATCGCTGCGACGCTCGACGCGTAGAAAATCAGATCACCGGACGGATGCCCCTGAAGCGTCGCCGTTGGTCCATGCCACTGAACGGCAAGCCAGAATGCGAAAGCGCAGGACAGCAGCAATATAGCCGGCATTCGACGCAGCAGATCGCGGGAAGGAGCGGTCTCCATCGGCCAGCGATACAATGGCCAAAGACACGCGATAATCAGGGCCGACGCAACGATGAGCCCGTTTGGCACGAGCAGCGCTACTACACACAGAGCCGCCAGAACCGCGAGGCTCAGCGGGAAACCCAGCAAAACGATATGAGCGTATGAAATCTGTTTCGGAAGCAGCGCGCGCGCGAGCCCCACGCCCAGGGTCCATTGCAAGATCGTGAGGAGAACCGCGATGAACAGATGCAATATCACCGTGGCGAAGAAATCAGAATCGATCGGCTGACGGTTCGGCGGGTTGACCAAGATGATGGCTGTGCCAATCGCCGCGATTCCGGCCAGCGCGCCGGGAAGAGCAGCACGGTGAGTCGCAAGCCCATTGATGAGCCGTCTGCGGCATAACACGACGAACGCGATGCTGGTGAGCAACACCGCGAAGATTGCGGTCGTCGAGATTCTTGCCGTGGCTGAGGCCGTATACTTCCGTCCGTTTGATCGGGGATCGGAACCGTCACTCGATGAAAAATAGAGGTGATTTCCCCAATGGGAGAAGCGCCCTCCTCCATTCACTCGTATGTCAGCGTGGACGCTATGCGCTGGGCCAAGCGGGCGACCGTTCTCCAAAAGCCGTAGCGACGATGAGTCGCTGCATCGTCTGTCGTCGCAGACTTCAAGCGGAAAGCGATGGGGAAAATTGAGCGGCGCGATATAAGCCGTCCCTCGCTCAGGCGTAATCGAGTTTCGTTCAATCCTAACCTCGCTCGTGGGCACCCAAAGAGACTGAAGCAGAATGGCAATATTCGCCAGTCCTATCACGACTCCCAAGGTCCACAGCACGCTCGCATCAGCGCGATCTACCGCGCTGATGATCAACCGGATAACGGCTTTTGCCCGGTCAGCGATTGTGGATTTCTCGTACATATAGGCTGATCGTCGCCCCGCCCCGTCTTCGGAGAGTGCCCTTATCAGCCTAGATGAAGTGCAGAAAATCAAGCGTTCTTGGGCGGCAGACGCACTGCAGGGATTAGCGGCGGCCCGGCGCTACCCAGCAGCCTTGTAGGACAATGGCGCGTCAGGCAAGGCCCGGATGTCTTCAGGTGAAGAACAGGAAATCGCTGCTGACCAGGTTGTTCTTATTGACGTTATCCAACGTCAGCGTATTGCCGCCGCCGAAATCGATCACCGTGTTCGCGTCGACCTGGGTCGCCCGCGCCATCACATCGGCCAGGCTCGTAATGCTGGACCATGACCGCAGGTCGACTTCATCGACCCCGCCGGCGCCGGCCGTGAAGTCCCTGATCGCGTCGACGCCGATCGAATAAACAAACGTGTCGTCCCCGGCCATGCCCCACATCAAGTCACTGCCGCCACCGCCATCCAGCGTGTCGTTGCCGTCGACGCCCCACAGCTGGTTGTCGCCGCCGTCGCCGATCAGCGTGTCATTGAAGTTAGAGCCGACCAGACCTTCAATCGCAACGTAGCTGTCGCCAGTTGCATCGCCAGTGTTGGCCCCCGCATCGGCCAGGCTGGCCGTTACGCCAGTCGACGCAAACATATAGCGCGCGTAGTCGAATCCAGCGCCACCGTCATAGCTGTCCGCCCCGGCGCCGCCATCCAGGCGATCGGTGCCGTCGCCGCCAAGGATCACGTCATTGCCAGCGCCACCATCGATCGTGTCGTCGCCGGCCAGACCGATGAGGGTGTCCGCGGCAGACGTCCCGGCGAACGTATTCGCGCTGTTATTGCCGAGAATGACCGCAACCGTGTTCGAGGCGTTGTTCGCTTCGTTGGTCTCTCCGACCTGACCGTTATGATCCGCCAGCACGCCAAGATAGTAAGTGCCCGGCGTCAGGTTGCCCGGGAAGGTAAGCGTCCCCCCTTGGTTCACAGACCCGCCGGCGGCCAGTCCCGAAGTGGCCATCGACGTCACCAGCGTATCCGCGCTGGTGATCGCGCTGTCGGTTGACAGGTAGATGCCGGTGGTCGAGCCAGCCGCGGCATTGGCGCCGATATTGTTGATCGTGAAGCTGACGCTTGTCCCGTTCAGAACAAGACCGCTCGCGGTTAGATCGACGCCTGAAGCCGGAGCCGTCGCGAAAAGGAAGTCGCCGCTCACCAGGTTGTTCTTATTGACGTTATCCAACGTCAGCGTATTGCCGCCGCCGAAATCGATCACCGTGTTCGCGCCGACCTGGGTCGCCCGTGCCATCACATCGGCAAGACTTGTAATGCCGGCCACCGCTCGAAGGTCGATTTCGTCGACCCCGCCGACGCCGGCAACAAAATCCCTGATCGCGTCGGCGCCCGTCGAATAGATAAATACGTCGTCACCGGCTCCGCCCCAGATTGCGTCGCTGCCACCACCGCCATCCAGCGTGTCATTGCCGTCGACGCCCCACAGCTGGTTGTCGCCGCCGTCGCCGATCAGCGTGTCATTGAAGTTAGAGCCGACCAGACC
>JAIESR010000044.1 GCA_019745775.1 Xanthobacteraceae bacterium
GGCAAACTCGAATGTGGCAAGGAAGAGGTCCTGGTGTTCGCGGTCTGCCGCGACCCGGCCTCCCCGGTCACGCAGCAAGGTGGTGCCGCCAATTGTGAGGGCGCTGTGACCGGGATCTGCATGCGCCGCTAAGGTTCCGGCCAAACCGCGCGCGCCTGAACCGGGCGCGCGCGGTCTGATGTCCGGCTGACGACCTCGCGTTCACCTATGCCATTCTGCAAGGACGGCCTCCGCACTAGTGGCGTGGATTAGACATGGCTTGGCTCTATCTGCTGATCGCGGGGCTGTTCGAGGTCGCCTGGGCGATCGGGCTGAAATACACCGACGGTTTCACCCGCCTGATGCCATCGGTCTGGACCGTCGCCAGCATGGCGGTCAGCTTCCTGTTCCTCAGCCTGGCGTTGAAGACGCTGCCGGTCGGTACCGCCTATGCGGTCTGGACCGGAGTCGGCGCGGTCGGCGTCGCCATCCTCGGCATCGTTCTGTTCGCGGAGCCCGCGAACGCACTGCGGCTCGGCTGCATCGGCTTGATCGTTGGCGGCATCGTCGGGCTCAAGCTGGTGAGCTGAGCGCCGGGATGAGCGCGGCGCCGCCCGGACGTGACCCGGGCGTCCATGCGATAGTGAGGGGGCCGGCCCTCGATTCTCTCGCCCCCCGCATGAACGCCTCCAGACCGTCACGATCCGCGACGCAGCCGACATTCGCCGAGCTCTTCACGCCGAAGCTCGTCACCATCCTGCGCGAAGGTTACGGACTCAAGGACCTGCGCGCCGACGCGCTCGCCGGCCTCACCGTCGCGATCGTCGCCTTGCCGCTCTCCATGGCGATTGCGGTCGCCTCCGGCGTCGGCCCGGAGCGCGGGCTCTACACCGCCATCGTCGGTGGCTTCCTGATCTCGCTGCTCGGGGGCAGCCGTTTCCAGATCGGGGGGCCGGCCGGCGCGTTCATCGTGCTGGTGGCGTTGATCGTCCAACGCGAAGGCTATGACGGCCTGGTGCTGGCGACGCTGATCGCCGGCGTCATCCTGATCACGATCGGTTTTCTTCGGATCGGGACCTTCATCAAATACATTCCCTATCCGGTCACCATCGGCTTCACCTCCGGCATCGCCGTCATCATCGTCATCAGCCAGCTGCGCGATCTTGCCGGCCTCCAGCTTGCGAACGAGCCGGCCGAGTTCATTCCCAAGCTCAGGGCGTTATGGGACGCGGCAGCGACGTTCAGCACCGCGACGATTGCGGTGAGCGTGCTGTCGCTGGCGACGATCCTCGCCGTGCATCGCTGGCGCCCGACCTGGCCGGGATTCCTGATCGCGCTCGTCGGCGCGGCGGTCGCCGCTGCACTGCTCCACCTCGACGTGGCCACGCTCGGCACCCGCTTCGGCGCGATGCCGTCGAGCCTGCCGGCGCCGTCGCTACCGGCTTTCACCTGGGAAAAATTCGTCGCGGCAATCCCGAATGGCTGCGCCATCGCGCTGCTGGGCGCAATCGAGTCGCTGCTTTCGGCGGTGATCGCCGACGGCATGACCGGGCGGCGGCACCGCTCCAATTGCGAACTGGTGGCGCAAGGCGTCGCCAATATCGGCTCGGTGGCGTTCGGCGGCATCTGCGCCACCGGCACGATCGCGCGCACGGCCACCAATGTGCGTTCCGGCGCGCGCGGGCCGATCGCCGGCCTGTTTCACTCCGGCTATCTCCTGCTGTTCATGCTGTTCGCCGCACCGCTGGTCGCGTACATCCCGCTCGCCGCACTCGGCGCCGTGCTCCTCGTTGTCGCGTGGAAGATGGCGGAGAAATCCGAATTCATCGCACTGGTCCGCGGATCGCGCGCCGACGCGCTGGTGCTGCTTTCAACCTTCCTGCTCACCGTCTTCGTCGACCTCACGACCGGCATCGCCGTCGGCGTCGTGCTCGGCGCTTTCCTGTTTCTGCATCGCATGGCGGAAGCGGTGGAAGTGGCGAGTGGCATAGAGCTCGTTACCGAGGACACGGCCGACGTCAACGGCGCGCGCACTGCCTACGACGACGCGGCGGCGACCGACCCCGACGTGATGGTCTACCGCATCAGCGGCGCCTTGTTCTTCGGCGCGACCACCGCCGTCAGTACCGTGCTCGACCGCGTGGGTGCGCCGCCGAAATCGTTCGTGCTCGATTTCTCGAACGTGCCGCTGGTCGATGTCACCGCCGCCAACGCCCTGCGCGGCTTCGTGCAGAAGCTCGAGCGTTCGGGCACGCACGTTTATTTTGCAGGCGCACGGCCGACCGTGAGGCGCATGTTGAAAAACGCGGGCTTCGCACCGCCGGCCATCCGCTACGCGGCCAACGCCGCCGCGGCGCTGGAACAGATCAAGTCGGGTCCATGAGCGACGGCATTTCCCGCGCTCACTTGCTGAAACTCCTTTGCCTCTTGTGGCTCACCGGGGTGAGCATGCGGATCACCATCCTGGCGGTGCCGCCGGTGATCCCGCTGATCCATGCCGAGCTGCATCTCAGTGAAGCGCAGGTCGGCTTCCTGGTGACGCTGCCGCTGCTCGTGTTTGCGCTCGCCGCCGTGCCGGGTTCGCTGCTGGTGCATCGACTCGGCACGTCCCGCACTTTGATTATCGGCATGGCTGTGACCGCCGTTGCGGCAGCCGGGCGCGGCGGCGCCGCCAATGTGTGGACGCTGTTCGCCGCGACCTTCGTGATGGGCTTCGGCGTCGCCATCATGCAGCCGGCACTGCCGGCGCTGGTGCGCGAATGGATGCCGCGGCGTATCGCGCTCGGCGCCGCCACCTCGACCAACGGCCTGGTCATGGGCGGCATGCTCGCGCCGGCGCTGACCGCGCCGCTGGTGCTGCCGCTCACCGGCAACAGCTGGCGGCTCGATTTTGTCGTCTGGTCGATGCCGGTGCTCGTGAGCCTGCTGGTTTTCGTGTTTTTGGCCCCGCGTGCGACGGCTCCCGCGCCTGCCGAGACGGCGGCACCAGGACGCTGGTGGCCGGAATGGACCAACCCGCTTGTGTGGCTGCTCGGCCTGACCTTCGGCGCCAACAACTCCATGTACTTCGGCACCAACGCGTTCGTTCCCGACTACCTCACCAGTCAGGGGCGCGCCGATCTGATCGGTCCCGCGCTTGTCGCGGTCAACGGCTCCCAGCTTGTGGCGACGCTGCTGCTGATCCCGCTTGCAGGCCGGCTGCAGGATTGGCGCTCATGGCCCTATCTCGTCTTCGGACCGATCTCGTTGTTGTCGGCGCTCGGCTTCGTGTTCTCGAGTGGCGCGTGGATCGTCGTGTTTGCCGGCACCATTGGCTTCTCGACTGCAATCACCTTCGCGGTGATGCTGTCGCTGCCGCCGCTGCTGAGCAAGCCCGGCGACGTGCACCGCGTCGCCGCCGGCATGTTCACCATCAGCTATAGCTGCGCGGTCGTCATTCCGACGTTGAGCGGCGCGCTGTGGGATTTCACGGGCTTGCCGTGGATTGTTTTTGTCGTGCTGGCTTGCTGCGCATTGGCGCAGACCGTGCTCGGCGTTGCGCTCAGCCGCTATCGCGTCAGCGCTTGATGCGCATAGGAACCGCTCGAAACCACATTTCTCTGCAGCCGACGTGGCGCCGCAACGCGACCGCCGTGACCGAGACCGCCAATGGTCCACTGACGGGTCTACGTCCTCAGCTCCACCCCTGCGTGACGGCGGTCCTGCGCTGCCGCCATTGCTTTCACTTCCTATCGCGATAACACTGCGCCCCCGGCCGCACGGCCGCATGTCACCGATGCCGGCCGATGTCTCCGCCCTTCCATCATCTCTCCGATGCCACCAAAGCGCGCCTGCTGCTCGTCGTGCTCTGCATCGGCTGGGGGACCGCCTGGGTCACGATGCGGATGGCGCTCGATCAGATTCCGCCGTTCAGCATGCGCGTCGCGACGCTTTCGCTTGGCGCCAGCGTGCTGACGGGCTTCGCGCTGTGGCAGCGCCGCAACCTGGCCGTCGTGCACCGGCGGACCTGGATCCACATCTGCATGGCGTCGCTGTTCAATATCGTGGCGTTCAGCGTGTTCACGCCGTTCGCGCAATTGTCGGCCGAAACGTCGCGGGTCGCGATCATGGTCTACACCATGCCGATCTGGGCCGCGATGCTGGCACGGCCGATCCTCGGCGAGCGGCTGACGGCGACACGCATCGCCGCGCTCGCGCTCTGCGTCGCCGGCATGACGATCCTGATATCGCCGCTCGCGAGCGTGAGCGTTCCAATCGGCATCATGCTGGCCGTCGCTGCCGCCATGAGCTGGGCCGCCGGCACCGTCTATCTCAAATGGGCGAAGCTCGAGGGCGACCCGATGGCGATCACGGTCTGGCAGCTCGTGTTCGGCGTGGTCGTGATGGTGATCTGCCTGACGATCTTCGAAGGCGGGCTGAATCTCAACGCCGGCGCGTGGTCGCTGTTCGGGCTGATCTACTCGGGCATCATCGGATCGGGCGTGTGCTATTTCCTGTGGTTCGGCATTGTGCGCCGGCTGCCGGCTTCGACCGCCGCGCTCGGCATCCTCGCCTCGCCGGTGATCGGCGTCATCACCGCGATGATCGTGCTCGGCGAGCGGCCGACCTGGACCGACGCGATCGGCTTCGCATTCATGCTGTCGGCATCGGCGATCGTGGTGCTGCGGCCGGAAGGCGCGACCGAGGCCGGGCGCTAGCGGGTCACAAGAAGCTCTGCGGATCCACGTCCACTTCTAGCTTGATGTTGCCCTTCTTCTTCGGCGCCCGCTCCATCCATTCGCGCAGATACGCCGAGAGATCGTAGTTGCGCGGCGCCTTCACCAGCATGCGGAAGCGATAGCGGCCGCGCACCAGCGCGAGCGGCGCTTCGGCCGGGCCGAGCACGCGCACGGCTTCGTCGTGCGGCGACGCCGCCGCGACGCGACGCGCATGGCTTTCGGTCGCGTGCTTGTCGGAGCCTGACACCAGAAGGCTCGCAAGCCGACCGAACGGCGGATAATGCGTCTTCTCGCGCATCTCGATTTCGGTGGCGTAGAACGCCTCGCGGTCCGACGCGATCAGCGCCTTCATGACAGGATGCTCGGGCTGGTGGGTCTGCAGAAAGCCGATACCGCGGCCCTCTTCGCGGCCGGCGCGGCCGACCACCTGATGCAACAGCTGGAACGTGCGCTCGGCCGCACGCGGATCGCCGTTCGAGAGCCCGAGATCGGCGTCGACAATGCCGACGAGGTTGAGCTTCGGGAAGTGATGCCCTTTGGCGACGAGCTGCGTGCCGATGACGATGTCGAAGCGCCCTTCGGCGACGTCGTCGAGCTCTTCGCGCAGGCGCTCCATGGATTCCACGAGGTCGCTGGAGAGCACGAGGATGCGCGCCTCCGGAAACAGCCCTGCGGCCTCATGCTCCAGCCGTTCGACCCCGGGTCCGACCGGCGCAAAGGAGTCCGTCGCATCGCATTTCGGACAGCGCTCCGGCAGCGGCATCGCGAAGCCGCAGTGATGGCACACGAGCCGACGGCGAAAACGATGGTCGACCAGCCAGGCGTCGCAGTTCGGGCACGCCAGGCGGTGCCCGCAGCTCCGGCAGAGCGTGAGCGGTGCGAAGCCGCGCCGATTGAGGAAGAGCAGCGCCTGCTCGCCGCCGCTTATTGCAGTTTGTACAGCCTCGGCGAGTCGCGGCGCGATGAAGCGGCCGCGCGGCGGTCCTTCGCGCTTCAAGTCAATCGGCTCGATGCCGGGCAGGTGCTGGCCGCCGAACCGCTCGGGCAGCGAGAGCTTCTTGTAGCGGCCGCGGCGCGCGTTCACCTCGGTTTCGACCGATGGCGTCGCCGACGCCAGCACGATCGGGATGCCGCTGACGCTCGCGCGCACCACCGCCATGTCGCGGGCGTGATAGCGCACCCCGTCTTCCTGCTTGTAGGCGGGATCGTGCTCCTCATCGACCACGATCAGGCCGAGGTCTTTGTACGGCAGGAACAATGCCGAGCGCGCGCCCACCGTGACCGTCGCCTGGCCGGACGACACCGCCGCCCAGGTGCGCTGGCGCAGCCGCGGCGAGAGCTGCGAATGCCATTCCGCCGGCCGCACGCCGAACCGCTCAGCGAAGCGATCGAGCACCTGCGCGGTGAGCGCGATCTCCGGCATCAGGATCAGCGCCTGCCGCCCGCGCCGTATCGTTTCGGCGACGGCTTCGAGATAGACCGCGGTCTTGCCGGAGCCGGTGACGCCGTCGAGCAGCGTCGCGGAATAGCCGCCGGCCGCGATCGTCGCGCGCAGCGCACCCGCGGCGGTCTGCTGCGCCGGCGAGAATTCCGGCTGCGCGAATTCGGGATCGGGCGCGGGCGCGACCGGATCGGGTGGCAGCACCAGCGTCTCCAGCGTGCCCTCGTCGATCAGGCCGTCGATGACGCCGACCGAGACGCCGGCCTCCTCTGCGATCTCGCCTTTGCTGCGCACGAGCCCGTCGGCACAGACCGCCAGCACGCGGTTGCGCGCCGCGGTCATGCGCTTGGGATGCGGCCCGGCGAGCCGCACGCCGACGCGTTCGCGTGCGGGCCCGAGATGCTCGCCCATGCGCAGCGCCATGCGAACGACCATGCCGCGCGGCGACAACGTGTAGTTCGACACCCAGTCGACGAATTTGCGCAGCTCCGCTTTCAGCGGCGGCACGTCGAGCTTGTCGGCAATGTCCTTGAGGCGGTTGTCGAGCCGCGGATTGGGATTCTCATTCTCCGCCCAGACCACGCCGAGCGCCTCGCGCGGGCCGAGCGGTACCGCCACGACGTCGCCGGGCGCCACCTCCATCCCGGAGGGCACCACGTAGGAATAGGCCTGGTCGAGCGCGACCGGCACCAGGACATCGACGACACGTCGTTTCATGGACGGCTACGTTTCATCGGGCCGATCTCGCGCGATTCTCCGCGCTTAAGAAAGGGGTAGGAACGGGGTGCAATTATGCCTGAGGTGTCAAGCCATAGAGCCAGATAGTATCGCCGCGATGGCCGAATCGGCAGCCGAAGCCCTGAATCTTCCCTTCGCCGCTTCCGACGTCGTGGCGGAGGTGATCCGCTGGCGCGCCTACCTGGCCGGCGAAAAGCGGATGTCGCCGAAGACGGTCGAGGCCTATGCCCGCGACGCCAGCCAGTTCCTCGCCTTCCTGGCGGAGCATCTCGGCGGCAAGGTGACGCTTGCGCGCCTCGTCAAGCTCACGCCCGCCGACGTGCGCGCCTTCATGGCGTCGCGGCGCGCCGACGGTATCGGCAGCCGCTCGCTGATGCGCGCGCTCGCCGGCATGCGCTCGTTCGCGCGCTATCTCGAGCGCGAGGGCAAGGGCCGCGTCAGCGCGCTGTCGGCGATCCGAGCACCCAAGATTGCCAAAACCTTGCCGAAGCCGATCAGCGTCAGCGCCGCGAAAGAGCTCGCCGACGTCGACCTGCGCGCCGGCGAAGAGCGCGAGCCGTGGATTTTCGCACGCGACGCCGCCGTGCTGGCGCTGCTCTACGGCTCGGGACTGCGCATTTCCGAGGCGCTCGGCCTCAAGCGCAAGGAGGTGCCCGCGCCCGGCAGGGGCGATGCGGTCACGGTTACGGGAAAAGGCAACAAGCAGCGCATGGTGCCGGTGCTGGTGCAGGTGCTTGGGCTCATTGCCGAGTACGTCAAGCTCTGCCCCTACGATCTGCCGCCTGATGGGCCGCTGTTCGTCGGCGCACGCGGCGGGCCGTTGTCGCCGCGCATCGTGCAGCTGGCAATGGCGCGGTTGCGCGGCGCGCTCGGGCTGCCGGAAACCGCGACGCCGCATGCGCTGCGGCACTCGTTCGCCACGCATCTGCTGGCACGCGGCGGCGATCTGCGCGCGATCCAGGAGCTGCTCGGCCACGCCTCGCTCTCGACCACGCAGATCTATACCGCTGTCGACGCCGAACGCCTGATGGACGTCTACCGCAGCGCGCATCCACGCGCCTGAAATGCAACCGACATAATCGCTCAACAGCGCTCCGCACCCTCTTGCGGAGGTCACGCCGTCGGCTGCACCCTCCCCGCATCTAACGAGGGAGGATTTGACCATGAGCCACGGCGTCCACGCAGTTCAGCACGAAGCTGAGCACAAGATCCAGCACGACAGCGAGCACGGCAGCCACGGCGGCGGCGACAAGGGCCTGCTCGACGCCCGCAACAAGAAGGTCGCTCTGCTGATCGCGGTGATCGCGCTGTTCCTCGCGTTCTCGGAGACGCTCGGCAAGAGCGCGCAGACCGCGGCACTCTCCTACAACGTCGAGGCGTCGAACCTGTGGGCGTTCTTCCAGGCCAAGACCATCCGCCAGACCGTGCTCGAGGCCGGCATCGAGCTGCTGAAGCTCGACGCAGTGCGCGACGGCGGCGATCCGGCAGCCACCAAGGCCGCGCTCGCCAAGCGCATCGACAGCTGGGAGAAGACCGCCGCGCGCTACAATACCGAACTGATGGATCCGCCGGTACGCAAGGCCGTCAATCTCAATCCGCCCTATGGCGAAGGCCGCCGCGAGCTGATGGCCCGCGCGATCGCCGCCGAAGCCAAGCGCGACACCGCCATGGAGCGCTACCACCACTACGAGGTCGCCTCCGCCGCGTTCCAGATCGGCATCGTGCTGGCGTCCGCGACGGTGATCACCGGCATGGTGCTGCTGACCTATCTGGCCGGCGCCCTCGGGCTCGTTGGCATGGCGTTCATGGCGATCGGCTTCTTCGCCCCGCACGCGGTGCACCTGTTCTGATCTCACGTCCGCAGCAGGCCGCCGCTCACATGCACCGTCTGGCCCGTGATGAACGCCGCGTCGTCGCTGCAAAGGAACGAAACGGTGCCGACCAGATCGGCCGGCACCTGCACCCGCTGGATCGCCTGCCGCGACGCCGCCACTGCGAACGATTTCTCCATGTCGGTTTCGCCGGCAGGCGGCCCGCGCGCCATCGCGCCGGGCGTGCGCGTCAGCGCCGGCGCGATGGCGTTGACGGTGATGCCATGCGGGCCAAGCTCGGTCGCCAGCACATGGGTCAGGCCGATCAGCCCGCCCTTGCTGGCGACGTAGTGGGCAAAGCCCGACGCGCCGGTGAAGAAGGTCGAGGACGCCATGCTGATGATGCGGCCCCAGCCGCGCCGCTTCATGTCGGGCACGAACGCCGCGCACATCAGGAACGCCGAATCGAGATTGATCGAGAGTGTGCGCCGCCAGTCGGCGAAACTCATCTCCTCGAACGGTTGCAGCTTGAAGATGCCGGCATTGTTGATGAGGATATCGCAGCGGCCGAATGTCTTCTCGACCTCGGCGGCGAGCGATTTCACCGCATCTTCGGATGCCACGTCGCACTTCACGTAAAGCACCTGACGTCCCGCCTTCTCGACCTGCTTGATCGTCTCGTCCGCCGGCTGGACATCAGCGATCACGATATGCGCGCCGTCCTCCGCCAGCCGCTGCGCATAGGCCTGGCCGATGCCGGACGCCGCGCCTGAAATGACGGCGACCTTGTCGTGTTGTGATTTGGCCATCCTGCCTCCCCGCTACACGCGAGCGCCACGGATATCACATATGGATTGCGCGCTTGCCGACCGCGAGCGCGGCTTCCTTCACCGCCTCGGGCAGCGTCGGATGCGCGTGGCAGGTGCGCGCGATGTCTTCCGCCGCCGCGCCGAACTCCATTGCCACGGCGGCCTCCGCGATCATGTTGCCGGCGTCGGCGCCGAGGATATGCACGCCGAGCACGCGGTCAGTCTTGGCGTCGGCCAGGATCTTCACGAAGCCGTCGGTCTGCTGGTTGGCCTTGGCGCGGCCGTTGGCGGTGAACGGGAACTTGCCCGCGTTGTAGGCGACGCCGGCCTGCTTCAATTCCTCCTCGGACTTCCCGACCGAGGCGAGCTCCGGATAGGTGTAGATCACGTTCGGGATCACGTCGTAGTTCACATGACCCGCCTGGCCGGCGAGGATTTCCGCCACCGCCACGCCCTCGTCCTCGGCCTTGTGCGCGAGCATCGGGCCCGCGATCACGTCGCCGATGGCGTAGATTCCGGGCACGTTGGTCGCGAAATGGCCGTCGACGATCACGCGGCCGCGGTTGTCTTTCTTGACGCCGGCCTCTTCGAGCCCGAGCCCTTCGGTGTAGGGCACGCGGCCGATGGCGACGAGCACGACATCGGCTTCGATCGTCTCCCCCGCGCCATCCTTCTTGTCACCTGCCGCCGGCTCGACCGACGCCTTCAGTTTCTTGCCGGACGCATCGACGCCGGTCACCTTCGAGGCGAGCTTGAAGGCGATGCCCTGCTTCTCAAGGAGGCGCTGGAAGCTCTTGGCGACATCGAGGTCGATGCCGGGCACGATGCGGTCGAGGAACTCGACCACCGTCACCTGCGCGCCGAGCCTGCGCCATACCGAACCAAGCTCGAGCCCGATCACGCCGGCGCCGACGACCAGCATTTTCTCAGGCACCTGGGCGAGCGCGAGCGCGCCGGTCGACGACACGATGCGCTTCTCGTCGATGTCGATGCCCTTGAGTCGCGTGACGTCCGAGCCGGTGGCGATGACGATGCTCTTGGCCTCGAGCGCCTGCGTCTTGCCGCCCTCGCCCTTCACCTCGATCTTGCCGGGGCCGACGATGCGGCCGACGCCGTGCACGGCGTCGACCTTGTTCTTCTTGAGCAGGAAATCGACCCCCTTCACGTTGCCGTCGACCGCTTCCTGCTTGAACTTCAGCATCGCGGCGAGATCGAGCGAGGGCTTGCCGACCTTGATGCCCATCTTCGGAAAGGCGTGGCCGGCCTCCTCGAACAGCTCCGACGCGTGCAGCAGCGCCTTCGAGGGAATGCAGCCGACATTGAGGCAGGTGCCGCCGAAGGTCTTGTCCTTCTCCACCACCGCGGTTTTCAGCCCGAGCTGCGCCGCCCGTATTGCACACACATAACCACCGGGCCCGGTGCCGATGACCACAACGTCGTATTTCGAATCGGCCATAGAACTCTCTATCGTGTCATGCGTTCATCATGCGCAATGTCGTCGCGACATTGCCTCAAGCAAGGAAGGCTCGCAATCCGGAGATGACGCGGCTCAGCCATACATTGGTGTCGGTGCTCTCGATCGCAACCGCGCTCGCGCTCGTTGCCACCGCGCCTCGTGCCGAGCCGCCGGCCGATCTGTACGGCAAGGCCTTCGAGGCCTGGGTTGCGAAGGTCCGCCCGGCAACGGCGGTCGCCGCCGTGCGCCGCAGCGGCGAGACGCTCTTTCTCAAGGGCCACAATGCCGATCCGCGCGCGCCGTCGCTGATCGGCAGCATGTCGAAGCCGATCACCGGCGCCTGCATCGCAACGCTGATCCGCGACGGCAAGCTCGACTTCTCCACGCCGCTGCGCGATGTGCTCGCGGGCTTCTTCCGCCGTCACGGCGCGCCCGCCGATCGCCGCCTTGAGAGCGTGACGATCGAGCAATTGCTGACACATCGTTCCGGACTGCTCGGCAATGACGACAACGATCCGATGCAGGAGATCTGGCGGCGCCGCGGTGAGCAGGGCCTCGCGCATCTCGCGTCGCCTGAGGCGCTGCTGGTCGAGCATTTCAAGCATCCGCTGACGAACGACCCCGGCAACCGCAGCTCCTACACCAACACCGGCTTCGTGGTGTTGAGCGCGGCCATCGAGGAGGTAACGGGCACGGCTTACGAAACCTATTGCCGCCAGGCGGTGTTCGCGCCGCTCGGAATCGCGAGCGCGCGGCTGCATCCGGACTGGCGGCAATTCCTGGGCGCGCGCGGCTGGATCATCGCGCCGGCCGACTACCTCGCCTTCCTCGACGTGTTCGACCCCAAGCATCCGTTCCTCGGCAACCGGGTGAAGGCCTGGATCGTTGCCACCGAGACGCGGTGGGACAAGCACTACCGCGGGCAGTTCGAAGGCCTCGGCATCGTCACCGCGATTACATCCGGGGGCTGGCGGGTGCTGCACAGCGGCATCCTCAATTTTCACGGCAAGGGTCCGAACGGCGCGCCGATCGACGCCGTGATCCATAGCCATGCCTATCGCGAGCCGAACGGCTTCAGTGCCTTCCATGCGATGACGCCGGCGGTCGAAGGCAGTCCGGCGCTCGGCGATCTCGACGCGGCGCTGCGTGGCGTGCATGACCAATTGCTGAAGCGATAACGCGCCGCCCGGTCTCAGAGATCCAGCACGAGCCTAGCCGGGTCCTCCAGCACCTCCTTCACCCGCACCAGGAAGGTCACGGCCTCTCGGCCGTCGACGATGCGGTGGTCGTAGGAGAGCGCGAGGTACATCATCGGCCGGATCACCACCTGGCCCTTCTCGGCCATCGGCCGCTCCTGGATCTTGTGCATGCCGAGGATGCCGGACTGCGGCGCGTTCAGGATCGGCGTCGACATCAGCGAGCCGTAGACGCCGCCATTGGTGATGGTGAAGGTGCCGCCCTGCATCTCCTCGATCTTGAGCGCGCCGTCGCGGGCGCGGCGGCCGTAGTCGGCGATCTCCTTCTCGATCTGCGCCAGCGATTTCTGATCGCAATCGCGCACGACAGGGACGACAAGGCCGCGCTCGGTGCCGACGGCGATGCCGATGTGGTAGTAGTTCTTATAGATGATGTCGGCGCCGTCGATCTCGGCGTTGACGGCGGGGATCTCGTGCAGCGCCTGCACGCAGGCCTTCACGAAAAGGCCCATGAAGCCGAGCTTCACGCCGTGCTTCTTTTCAAAGATATCGCGGTACTGCGTGCGCATCGCCATCACGTGACTCATGTCGACCTCGTTGAAGGTCGTGAGCATCGCGGCCGTGTTCTGCGCATCCTTGAGACGCCGCGCGATGGTCGCCCGCAGCCGCGTCATCTTCACGCGCTCCTCGCGCGCGGCGTCGTCCTGCGGCAGCGGCGCACGCACCTGCACCGCTGAAGCAGGCTGTGAAACAGGGGTCGGCTGCGCGGCGGCGCGCTCGATCGCCGCCATCATGTCGCCCTTGGTGACGCGGCCGTCCTTGCCGGAGCCCGGCACGGTCGAGGGGTCCATGCCGCTTTCCGCCGCCATCTTGCGCACCGACGGCGCGACCGGCATGTCGCCGGACGGCTTTGCCGCTTCCGCTTTCGGCGGCACGCGCGGCGCCGGCTCCTCCTCGGCGGCATTGATCGGCGCGGTGGTCGAGGTCTTCTGATCGGGACGGCCGGTTGGCGCCGGTGAGGTCTTCGACGGCGCGGCGCCGGCGCCTTCCTTGATCTCGCCGAGCAGCGCGCCGACCGCGACAGTGTCGCCATCTTTCGCGGCGATGGCGGCGAGCGTGCCGGCCGCCGGCGCGGGCACTTCGATCGTCACCTTGTCGGTTTCGAGTTCGACCAGCGGCTCGTCGACCGCGACCGGATCGCCCGCCTTCTTGAACCATTTGCCGATGGTCGCCTCGGTGACGGACTCGCCGAGCGTCGGGACGCGGATTTCAGCCATGACATTCGCCCTTCCTCGTCATGGCCGGGCTTGTCCCGGCCATCCACGTCTTGCTTCCAACCAAAGACGTGGATGCCCGGCATGAAGCCGGGCATGACTCCGTATTCGTTTATCCCAGCACGTCGTCGAAGATCGCCTTCAATTGCATCAGGTGCTTCGACATCACGCCGACCGCGGTCGCCGCCGCCTGCGGACGGCCGGCATAGCGCGCGCGCTTCTGCGTCGTGCCGGCCTGGTTGAGCACCCATTCGAGATACGGCTCGATGAAGTGCCACGCGCCCATGTTGCGCGGCTCTTCCTGGCACCACACCATCTCCGCCTGCTTGAAGCGCGCGAGCTCGGCGAGCAGCGCCTTCATCGGCATCGGATAGAGCTGCTCGACGCGCAGCAGGTAGACGTCGTTGACGCCACGCTTCTCGCGCTCCTCGTAGAGATCGAAATAGACCTTGCCCGAGCACATCACGACGCGCCGGATCTTGTTATCCGGCACGAGTTTGATTTTCTGTTCTGGCAGCAACTGCGCATCGTCCCACAAGAGCCGGTGGAACGTGGTGTCCGGACCCATCTCGTCGAGCCGCGAGACCGCGCGCTTGTGGCGCAACAGCGACTTCGGCGTCATCAGGATCAAGGGCTTGCGGATATCGCGCTTCAACTGCCGGCGCAGGATATGGAAGTAGTTCGCCGGCGTGGTGCAGTTCGCGACCTGCATATTGTCTTCGGCGCACATCTGGAGGAAGCGCTCGAGCCGCGCGGACGAATGCTCCGGCCCCTGCCCTTCATAGCCGTGCGGCAGCAGGCAGACGAGACCGGACAGGCGCAGCCACTTGCGCTCGCCCGACGAGATGAACTGGTCGAACACGACCTGCGCGCCGTTGGCGAAGTCGCCGAACTGCGCCTCCCACAGCGTCAGCGCATTCGGCTCGGCGAGCGAATAGCCGTACTCGAAGCCGAGCACCGCCTCTTCCGAGAGCATCGAGTTCACGACCTCGTAGCGCGCCTGCTTCCTGCCGAGCTCGTTGAACGGGATGTAGCGATCTTCGTTCTCCTGGTCGATCAGCACCGAGTGGCGCTGCGAGAAGGTGCCGCGTTCGACGTCCTGGCCGGACAGCCGCACCGGATGGCCGTCCAGCATCAGCGTGCAGAACGCCAGCGCCTCGGCGGTCGCCCAGTCGATGTCCTGGCCGCTCTCGATCGCCTTGCGGCGGTTCTCCAGGAATCGCTGGATGGTGCGATGCAGGTGGAAGCCCGACGGCGCCGCGGTGATCTTGGCGCCGATCGCCTTGAGCTCCGCGAGTTCCACGCCGGTGATGCCGCGGCGCGGATCATCATGGTCGTGCGCCACCTTGATGTCGGACCAGCGGCCGTCGAGCCAGTCGGCGTTGTTGGCCTTGTAGCCCTGGCTCGCCTCCTGCTCGGCGTCGAGCCTGGCGCGCCAATCCGCGCGCATCTTCTCGACCTCGGCCTCGCTGACGACGCCCTCGCCGACGAGCTTCTGAGCGTAGATCTTCGACGTCGATGGATGGGCGCGGATCGCCTTGTACATCAGCGGCTGGGTGAACGACGGCTCGTCGCCTTCGTTGTGGCCGAAGCGCCGGTAGCAGAACATGTCGATCACGACCGGCGTCTGGAACGTCTGCCGGAATTCGGTCGCGACCTTGGCGGCGTAGACCACCGCTTCCGGGTCGTCGCCGTTCACATGGAAGATCGGCGCCTCGATCATCTTGGCGACGTCGGACGGATAAGGCGACGAGCGAGAGTATCTCGGATACGTCGTGAAGCCGATCTGGTTGTTGACGATGAAATGCACCGAGCCGCCGGTACGGTGGCCGCGCAGGCCGGAGAGGCCGAAGCATTCCGCAATCACGCCCTGGCCGGCGAACGAGGCGTCGCCGTGGATCAGCAACGGCATCACCATGGTTCGGTCTTCGCGGGTGGCGCCGAAGTAGTCCTGCTTGGCGCGCACCTTGCCGAGCGCGACCGGCACCACGATCTCGAGATGCGACGGGTTCGCGGTCAGCGACAGGTGCACCTTGTTGCCGTCGAACTCGCGGTCGGACGAAGCGCCCAGGTGGTACTTCACGTCGCCGGAGCCTTCGACGTCGCTCGGCGTCGCCGAGCCGCCCTTGAACTCATGGAAGATCACGCGGTGCGGCTTGCCCATCACCTGCGCCAGCACGTTGAGCCGGCCGCGATGCGCCATGCCGACGACGATCTCCTTCACGCCCATCGCGCCGCCGCGCTTGATGATCTGCTCGAGCGCCGGGATCATCGCTTCGCCGCCGTCGAGGCCGAAGCGCTTGGTGCCGGTGAACTTCAGGTCGCAGAAATTCTCGAAGCCTTCGGCCTCGATCAGCTTGTTGAGGATCGCGCGGCGGCCCTCGCGGGTGAAGCTGATCTCCTTGTCCGGCCCTTCGATGCGCTCCTGGATCCAGGCCTTCTGCTGCGGGTTGGAGATGTGCATGAACTCGACGCCGAGCGTCTGGCAGTAGGTGCGCCGCAGGATCGCGAGGATCTCGCGCAGCGTCGCAAACTCGAGGCCGAGCACCTTGTCGAGGAAGATCGGGCGGTCCATGTCGGCTTCGCTGAAGCCGTAAGAGCGCGGGTCGAGATCGGCCTCGTCCTTGTGCGGCTCGAGCCCGAGCGGATCGAGATGGGCGTGAAAGTGGCCCCGCGCGCGGTAGGCACGGATCAGCATCAAGGCATGAATGGAATCGCGCGTGGCCTGCTGCACGTGCTCCGGCGAAAGCGCGACGCCCGACGCTTGCGCCTTCGCCTTGATCCTGTCGCCGACCGCCTTCTCGACCTCGGCCCAGTCGCCGGTGAGCGCCGCAACCAGCTCACCCTGCGGGCGTTGCGGCCAGTTCGGCCGCCGCCAGGACGGGCCGGAGGCGGCCTTCGAGACCTCGGCCGGGCCGTCCTTGAGGCTCTGGAAGAACGCCTGCCACTCCGCATCGACGGCGCCGGGATTCGTCAGGTAGCGGGCGTAGAGGTCCTCGATATAGGCGGCGTTGCCGCCATCCAGGAACGAGGTGCGTGCGAAGGCGGCGTTGGCGTCTTGGCGGGACATTCAGGGCACCCTTATTGGCAAGGCCGGCCATGCAGGAAACATGCACAACCGGCCCCAGACGATGATTCGAGGGGCGAATCGCCCCGAAGAATCGCTGGGAGCCGGCGTGTCATTGTTCGTACCCTATCTAATTAAGGATTGTGACCCGGGAAAGAGAAACCACTGAATCCGTTTTCAGGTATGTTCCGAACTTGCGGTTCGAGCATCGCCGGACCCTCGGCGCTGCCGCCCCTCGCCAGCAGCGGGCAGTTTCTTCTTGCACCGCCGGCGCGGGGTGTAAGATCGGGTGTAAGATTTATTCTTCAAAGCGATCATAGGCTTAGTTCGAAACTTACATTCTTACAGCACTTACCACTGGTGTGCCCTTCGACGTGACATAGGCGCCCCGCGTGGGCGTCAACGTGCGCGCGTTCGCGCGTACCGCTCATCGGGGGCGGACGGGCGGTGTCGCTTGCGCCCCTCCGTGAGCGGCACACACCGAGGATAGGCCAGGACGGAGTTCGCGTCAAGGAATAATTACCTAACGCCGGCAAATCAGAAGCGCAAGCCGGGCAAATGAAAAGCCCCGGCACCGGTCGGGGCTTCCGCCGTTCAGAAATACCCGGCCTCGCTCAGTAGCGCGCGACCACCGGGCCGCCGAAGCCGCCGAAGCGATAGTTGATGCCGACCTTGAACAGGTGCAGGTGCTGCTTCATGCCGAAGGCTTCGCAGTTGGTCGGGTCGCCCACCTCGCACACGTTCCGGGTTTTGTTGCCGAAGTTGCTGTAGTTGTATTCGGCCTTCATCGACCAGGCGCCGCCGAGCGCCTGCTCGAAGCCGCCGCCAATCATCCAGCCCCAGCGCAGATACTTGTCGCTCTCGGCAACAAGCGGAGCTTCCGTGAACGTGTGCCGTTCGTGAATGAAGGCAGCGCCGCCCTTGACGAACACCAGCGTCTGGCCAGTCGCGCCGAACGCATAGCCAAAGCGCGCCGCGATACTGCCGACGATGTCCGCCTTGGTCCCGACCGTTTCATCGTCGCCGGCCGGGGTGACCTGGCCATCGACGTTGGCCCACGCGGCCTGACCCTCGACACCGAACACGAAGCGGTCGCTCTGCCAGAGATTGCAGCCGACCTGGCCGCCGGCAATGAAGCCGTCGATGTCGTGATTGAACGCCGGAAGCGATTGTCCGTCTGAGGTGAAATCCTTCTTCCGGCCCCACGCATAGCCGACATGGCCGCCGATGTAGCAGCCGGTCCAGCTGTACATGGTCGCCACCGGCACCGGCGCGGCCTTGACCGGCATCGGCCGCGGACGAAGGTCTGCCGCCAGCGCAGGCGCCGCGAGAACGGCGCTGAGCAACAGTCCGCCAATGATCGTCTTCATGCTTGCCCCCGTTATGCCCGCCCAGTCGCGCGCCGCGTGGCTCCGGACTATCCCGTGCACGGATGAAACCACAGGTTGCCGCAAAAGTCTGTCACTCCGAAGCAACATCCCGGCAAAATCGCAAGCGACTGAGGTGGATAGGGATTCTCGTGCATTCCTCCGACGGCGGGAGCCGGGCCCGCGCCGCCACAGACATCGCAATCAGATGCAAAAGCCCCGGCCGATGGCCGGGGCTTCCGCAATCTCAGGAATGCTCGGCTTCGATCAGTAGCGCGCGACGACCGGCGCGCCCCAGCGATAGTTCAGGCCGACGCGGGAGATCCACGCGGAGTCGCTGTGGACGAAGGTAAACGTTCCGCCCGGCAGCACCGACCTGTGGTCTCGATCCGTGAAGCCGACGTAGAGTGTTTCGAACTTGAAGCTGACGTTCCGGCTCCATGCCCACTCAGTGCCAATACCCGCGACCCACCCCCAACGGGTTTCCTTGATATCCGCGATATCGGTGCCGTCGACCCAGGTGGTGCGGAACCGGGCCGCCGCCACGCCGCCAGTGGCGTAGATCAAGAGGTTGTCAAGCGCCACGCCGCTGCGCACCCGCGCGGTCGCCAACCAATTCATACGGGTATTGATGCCGTCCGTGGTACCGGCCGTCCCTGGATTATCAGGCAGGAAATTTTTCGTGCCGAAGACCCAGGCGCCGTCGACTTCAACGCCCCACACGGTGCTGCAGGTCGTGAAATCATACCCGACCTGCCCGCCGACATGGCCGCCCCACTTGTTCATGGTCCATCCGGCATTGTCCGTGAGCAAGCCGTCGGTGTCTTCCCGGTTGGCCTGGTGATAGACGCTGCCGCCCTGGATGCCGACGTGCCAGCCCCCGAACTGCCCGGCAGCGCAATTAAACGCCGGCCCAACGGCCACAGGCCCCTTGACGGGCGCGCGCAGGTCGGCGGCGGACGCGGAGCCAGCGAGCGCGAGGCTCAGTGCTGCAATTTGCAGAGCGATCTTCTTCATACTGTATCCCCCGATCGGCCTCGTGGAGAGGGAAAGCGCGCCTTCCGCGCCCGCCCCGATCACTATGTTTCTACACCGGAAGGGCACAAAAAGCTGTGCCCTGGGAGCAACAGTCGGCTGCAAAGTGTGGGGGCCGCCGCCTGAGCCTTACCCCAATAAGGAAAATCGCTACTTCCGCAGCAGCTCCGCCAGCGTCTTGCCCAGCCGGGCCGGCGACGGCGACACCGTGATGCCGGCCGATTCCATGGCCGCGATCTTCGATTCCGCGTCGCCCTTGCCGCCGGAGATGATCGCGCCGGCGTGGCCCATGCGGCGGCCGGGCGGCGCGGTGCGGCCGGCGATGAAGCCGACCATCGGCTTCCTGCGGCCGCGCTTCGCTTCGTCCTTGAGGAATTGCGCGGCGTCCTCCTCCGAGGAGCCGCCGATCTCGCCGATCATGATGATCGCCTCGGTGGCCTTGTCGGCGAGCAGAAGCTCGAGCCCGTCGATGAAGTCCATGCCCTTGACCGGATCGCCGCCGATGCCGAGCGCGGTGGTCTGGCCCAAGCCCTCGCGCGTGGTCTGGAAGACGGCTTCATAGGTGAGCGTGCCGGAGCGCGACACGATGCCGACCTTGCCCGGCTTGAAGATGTTGCCGGGCATGATGCCGATCTTGCATTCGCCGGCGGTGATGACGCCCGGGCAGTTCGGACCGATCAGCCGCGACGTCGAGCCCGACAGCGAGCGCTTCACCTTCACCATGTCGGCGACCGGAATGCCTTCGGTGATGCACACGATCAGCGGGATCCCGGCGTCGATCGATTCCGAGATCGCGTCGGCGGCGCCCGCCGGCGGCACGTAGATCACGCTGGCGTCGCAGCCGGTCTTCGCCTTGGCCTCGGCGACGGTGTCGAACACCGGCAGGCCGAGATGGGTCGCGCCGCCTTTGCCGGGCGCGACGCCGCCGACCATTTTGGTGCCGTAGGCGATCGCCTGCTCGGAATGGAAGGTGCCGTTCTTGCCGGTGAAGCCCTGGCAGATGACCTTGGTGTTCTTGTCGACGAGGATGGGCATGGGATCACCAATTTCGCAAAGATCACTTTTGAGGGGCCGGCGGCCCGAAGAGATAGAAGAGGTCGATCACCACGAAGGCCATGATAAAGATGCCCATTCCACCCCACAGTTGGACCGAGTTGTACGCCACATTGTCCCTGACATTTCCATCTTGATCGAAACCGCTCCGGCCCAGTCTCCAGGCACGCGCCACGCAAACCATTGCAAGAGCAGTGCCCGCGATCAAAAACGTCGCATGCAATGCGACGCCCAGCATCACTTCGTCCCCTTCACCGCCTTGACGATCTTCTGCGCGGCGTCGTCGAGGTCGTCGGCCGACGTCACGTTGAGATTGGACCTGGCGATGATCTCCTTGCCCAGCTCCACGTTGGTGCCTTCGAGCCGCACCACCAGCGGCACGCGCAGGCCGACGTCGCGCACCGCGGCGACCACGCCTTCCGCGATGATGTCGCACTTCATGATGCCGCCGAAGATGTTGACCAGGATGCCCTTCACCTTCGGATCGGAGGTGATGATCTTGAACGCCGCCGCGACTTTCTCGGTCGTGGCACCGCCGCCGACGTCGAGGAAGTTCGCGGGCTCCTCACCATAGAGCTTGATGATGTCCATGGTCGCCATCGCGAGGCCGGCGCCGTTGACCATGCAGCCGATGGTGCCGTCGAGCGCCACGTAATTGAGGTCGTATTTCGACGCCTCGATCTCCTTCTCGTCCTCCTCGGTGAGATCGCGCAGCGCCATGATGTCGGGATGGCGGAACAGCGCGTTGTCGTCGAAGCCGATCTTGGCGTCGAGGCAGACGAGCTTGCCGTCCTTGGTGACGATCAGCGGATTGATCTCGAGCAGGCTCATGTCCTTCTCGGTGAAGGCCTTGTAGAGCCCGGTGAGCAGCCCACTCATCTGCTTCTGCTGGTCGGGATTGAGGTGAAGCGCCTGCGCGATGCGGCGCACGTGGTGCGGGCAGATGCCGGGGACCGGATCGATGCCGACGGTGACGATCTTGTCGGGCGTCTTGTGCGCGACCTCTTCGATGTCCATGCCGCCTTCGGTCGACACCACGAACGACACCCGCGCGGTGGCGCGGTCGACCAGCGCGGCGAGATAGAGCTCGCGGTCGATGGTCGAGCCTTCCTCGATGTAGAGGCGGTTGACCTGCTTGCCCTTGGGGCCGGTCTGCTTGGTGACCAGCACCGCGCCGAAGATGCGCTTGGACTCGGTGCGCACCTCCTCGATCGACTTCACGACCTTGACGCCGCCGGCCTTGCCGCGGCCGCCGGCGTGGATCTGCGCCTTCACCACGACCACGGGCGTGGCGAGGTCCCGCGCCGCCTTCACGGCTTCGTCGACGGAGAACGCGGCGATCCCGCGCGGCACCGGAACGCCGAATTCGCGCAGCACCGCCTTGGCCTGGTACTCGTGGATGTTCATCTACGCCTACTTGGCCTTGCCGAGGTTGGGCGCGATCGACATGCAGGCGTCGACCAGGGTCTTCACCGCCCCCGCCGACTTGTCGAACATCGAGCGCTCGGCGCTGTTGAGCTGGATCTCGACGATGCGCTCGACGCCCTTGGCCCCGATGACGCACGGCACGCCGACATAGAGGTCCTTCACGTCGTACTCGCCGTTGAGCCACGCGGCGCACGGCAGCACGCGCTTCTTGTCCTTGAGGTAGCTCTCGGCCATCGCGACCGCGGAGGCCGCCGGCGCATAGAACGCCGAGCCGGTCTTGAGCAGGTTGACGATCTCGGCGCCGCCGTCGCGGGTGCGCTGCACGATCGCGTCGAGCCGCGCCTGCGTGGTCCACTTCATCTTCACGAGATCGGGCAGCGGAATGCCGGCGACGGTGGAGTAGCGCGTGAGCGGCACCATCGAGTCGCCGTGACCGCCGAGCACGAACGCCGTGACGTCCTCGACCGAGACGTTGAACTCGTCGGCCAGAAAGTAGCGGAAGCGCGACGAGTCGAGCACGCCCGCCATGCCGACCACCATGTTCTTGGGCAGGCCGCAGGCCTTCTGCAGCGCCCACACCATGGCGTCGAGCGGATTGGTGATGCAGATGACGAACGCGTTGGGCGCGTATTTCTTGATGCCGGAGCCGACCTGTTCCATCACCTTGAGGTTGATGCCGAGCAGGTCGTCGCGGCTCATGCCGGGCTTGCGCGGCACGCCGGCGGTGACGATGACGACCGACGCGCCGTCGATCGCCTCGTACGAATTGGTGCCGACGAGCTTGGCGTCGAAGCCGTCGACCGGGGACGACTGCGCGAGGTCGAGGGCTTTGCCTTGCGGCACGCCCTCCGCGATGTCGAACAGCGCGACGTCGCCGAGCTCCTTGAGACCGATGAGATGAGCGAGCGTGCCGCCGATCTGGCCGGCTCCGATCAATGCGATTTTTGGACGCGCCATGTGGACGAAGACCTCGTGTAGAAACCCCGGAATTCAGCGGTCGCACGGGGATCGAAAGGCAGGGCCGCTGCACTGCGTCATAGACCCTTTCCGGGCCCCCGTTCAAGGGACAGAGCGGCGGATTCGCGCAGCACGCCGGCAATGCTGGGAATGCCCGTTTTGTGCGGCTAACATCGCATCGAAAAGGCGCAGCGTTTGTGCAGTCGATTGGGGGACACCGTATGGCACGGGGGCGTTCGGTTGCGATGGCTTTCGCCGCTCTCGCGCTGAGCGCGGCATCGGCCTTCGCGCAAAGCTATCCGAGCAAGCCAGTCAAGATGATCGTGCCCTTCACGCCGGGGTCGCCGGTCGACGTGCTGGCGCGCTTGGCCACGCAACACGCCGGCACGCGGCTCGGCCAGACCATCGTCATCGACAACCGGCCCGGCGCCGGCACCACGATCGGCACCAAGGTGGCGGCATCGGCCGATCCCGACGGCTACACGATCCTGGTCGCCGCCACGAGCTTCGCGATCTCGTCGGCGCTCTATCCCAATCCCGGCTACGATCCCGCCAGGAGCTTTGCGCCGGTGGCGATGCTGGCGCGCAGCCCGCAGGTGATGGTGATCGCGCCGGAAGTGCCGGCCAAGACGGTCGCGGAATTCGTCGCCTATGCGAAGGCCAATCCCGGCAAGCTCAATTTCGGTTTCGGGCTCGGCACGCTGCCGCAGATCCTCGGCGAGACCTTCAAGGCGGTGACGAAGACGGACATCGTCAGCATCCCCTACAAGGGCGGGGCGCAGGCGATCACCGACATGCTCGGCGGCCGCATCCAAATGAATTTCGGCACGCCGCCGACGCTGCTGCCGCTGATCCAGCAAGGAAAAATCCGCGCGCTGGCGGTGACCACCGACGCACGCTACCGCGACATGCCCGACGTGCCGACCATGACCGAGAGCGGCCTGCCGCAGCTTGCGCTGACCTTCTCCGCCGGCGTGGTCGCGCCCGCCGGCACGCCCGAGCCGATCCTCGACACGCTCAACGCGGCGTTCCGCGAAGCGCTGAAATCGCCGGAGCTGACCGCGAGCATGGCGAAGCTCGGCTTCGCGCCGGAGCCGCGGACGCGACAGCAATACGCGACGTTCCTGGCCGACGAGATGAAGAAATGGCCGCCGATCGTGCAGGCCTCCGGCATCAAGGCGGAATGACGACGATGCGTCTGATGTTCGCGATCGTTGCCCTGCTCGTCGCCGGCTTCGGCGGAGCGCCCGCGCAGGCGCAGGGCTATCCCGACAAGCCGGTCAAGATCGTGATCCCGCTGGTGGCGGGCTCGCCGATCACGGCGCTGGCGCGCGTCGTCGCGCAACCGCTGTCGGCGCGGCTCGGCCAGCAGGTCGTCATCGAGAACCGGCCCGGCGCCGGCACCTCGATCGGCGTGAAGGCCGCCGCCGCGATGCCGGCCGACGGCTACAATCTCCTGATGTACGGGCAGAACATCGCGTATCTGCACCTGCTCTATCCCGACCTCGGCTTCGAACCGATCAAGGCGTTCGTGCCGGTTGCGCCTTTGGCGGACTATTATCATGTGGTGGTCGTCTCGCCGGCGCTGCCGGCGAAGACGCTGCAAGAATTCGTCGCCTACGCGAAGGCCAATCCAGGCAAGCTCAACTTCGGCGTCGGGCTCGCCACCATGCCGCAGATCATCGGCGAATATTTCAACAAGGTCGCCGGCCTCGACATCGTCACCGTGCCCTATGCCGGCGGCGAGCAGGTGCGCGTCGACATCCTCGGCGGCCGCATCCAGATGAACGTCGGCCCGCCGACCAACCTCATGGGCCTGATCAGGGAAGGCAAGCTGCGGCCGCTGGCCGTCACCAGCAAGCAACGCATGAAGGAACTGCCCGATGTCCCGACCATGATCGAGAGCGGCTATCCGCAGGTCGGTTTCCATCCCGACGTCTGGCAGGGCGTCCTCGCGCCGGCCGGCACGCCGACGCCGATCGTCGAGAAGCTGAACGCCGAGATCAACGCGGTGCTCAGGACGCCGGAGGTGCGCACCAGCTTGGAGCGGCTCGGCGTGTCCGGCATCATGTCGATGTCGGCGCCGGAGTTCGCGGCCTTCATCGCCGACGAAGGCAGGAAGTGGCCGCCGATCATCAAGGCGATCGGTTTCAAGCCGGGATAATCGCGTGTCCCCGGACGCGTTGCAACCCGGAGCCATCCGCACGTTTACACTGGCCTCCGACGTGCCTATGGCGGCCGCCTCAGGATGACGGAGAGAGATTTGACGCAGGGAGACAGATCAATGATGCGCGTTCTCGCACTCATCGTCACCGCTGCCGTTCTTTCGCTCGCGTCCGCGCAGGCACAGCAATATCCCGACCGCGTGATCAAGCTCGTCGTGCCGTTCGTGCCGGGCTCGCCGGTGGACGTGCTGGCGCGCGTGGTGTCGCGGCAGATGACGGCGCGGCTCGGCCAGAGCGTGGTGATCGAGAACCGCCCCGGGGCCGGCACCTCGACCGCGACCAAGCAGGTGCAGGCGTCGCCGGCCGACGGCTATACGCTTCTGATGAGCGGCCAGAACATGACCTATGTCGGCCTCCTCTATCCCGATATCGGCTTCGATCCGGTGAAGTCGTTCGCGCCGGTCGCGACGCTGGCGGGCTGGTCGCACGTGATGCTCGTCGCCAACGACGTGCCGGCGAAGTCGGTCAAGGAACTGGTCGCGCACGCCAAGGCCAATCCCGGCAAGGTCACCTTCGGCTATGGGCTCGGCACCTCGCCGCAGATCGTCGGCAAATCGTTCGAGCTCGCCGCCGGCCTCGAGTTCGTCAACGTGCCCTATAAAGGCGGCGAGCAGGTGCGCGTCGATCTGCTCAGCGGCCGCATCCACATCAACTTCGCGCCGGTCTCGAACGCGCTACCGATGATCCAGGACGGCAAGGTACGCGCGCTGGCGGTGACGAGCTCGGCGCACGATCCGGAATTGCCGCACGTGCCGACCTTCAAGGAGCAGGGCTTCCCCGACGTCGGCTTCGATCCCGACGTCTGGCAGGCGATCGTCGCGCCCCTCGGCACGCCGGCCGGCGTCATCACGAGGCTCAACGCCGAGATCAATGCGGTGCTGCGCTCGGACGAGGTGCGCTCGACGTTCAAGAAACTGCGCTTCGCACCGATGATCAGCACACCGGAAGAGTTCGGAAAGCTGATGGCGGCGCAGGCCAAGCGCTGGCCACCGATCATCAAGGCGGCGGGGCTGACGGCGCAGTAAGACCCGGCCGCGCCCCGTCACTCTTCCCTGATCTTCGCGTCCGTTATCACGCGGGTGTATTCGGTCAGCTGCTCGCGCAGGAACACGCCGAACGCGGCGCCGCAGGCGCCCGCCGTGTCCAGACCTTGCGCGGCAAGTTTTGACCGGACGTCCGGCGTCGACAGCGCCTCGCGCATCCAGTCGTTGATCTGACTCACGGACGATGCGGCAGTCTTGGCCGGTGCGACCGCGCCGATCCAGACGTCTTCCTCGTAGTTGGTGCCGACGACCTCCGCGATCGTGGGCACGTTGGGGTGCATCTCCAATCTGCTGCGCGTTCCCGAGGCAAGAACCCGCGCCTTGCCGGTGGTGACTTGTCCCGCAATGGACGGATAGTTCACGAACAGTGCGGTGACGTGGCCGCCGGTCAGCGCGGTCGCGGCCGGCGCGCCGCCGGGATACGGAACGTTGATCAAGTCTACCTTTGCGGCACGTTTGAGCTTTTCGGTGGCGATGTGCTGGCTCGTCGCCGGTCCCTGAAACGCCATCTGGAGCTGGCCCGGCTTGCTGCGCGCGTCTTGCAGATAGTCGGCAAGGGTCAAGTACGGAGACGCGGCGTTGACGACGACGACGTTCGGCGACCGCGTGAGCAGACAGGTCGGAGCGAAGCTCGTCAGCGGATCGTAGGCGACCTTGCGCAGGGCGGGATTGATGATGAAGGAGTTGGACACCCACAGAACCGTATTTGCGTCCGCCGGCATGCGCGCCACCGCCTCGGTGGCGATCAACGTTCCCGCGCCGGGCCGATTTTCGACAACGAAGTTGACCTTCTGACTGCGCGCGATCTGGTCGGTGACAATCCGCGCAACGATATCGACGCCGCCACCGGGTGGAAACGGCACGACGACCTTGATCGTTCTCGACGATTGCGACCAGGCGCCTGTCGCGCTCAGCAAACCGCACGCAACGCCGAAGGTCAGCAGGCCGAACAGCGCAAGGCAGCGCCGGATGCGAATGCAATTTCGCATCGACGTTTCCCCCTTCGATGAACGGGTCTCGCGCCCGTTTCCGACAACTATGACAACTATAGCGCATGCCCGAAGGGTTGAGAAGCCGCGGGACTGAGTTGTGCGGGACTGAGTTGCTTGAAATGCTTCCATCCGAAACTTGGTGCCTGGTGTATCGCAAACGACAATCAAGGAATCACCGTGGAGCTGCTCGCTATCCGCTCACGTCTCCACGATGCCTTCCTTCAGCGTCGCGCCGGAGTCGCGGCGGCCGTGCGGCAGCGCGAGATAGGACTCCGAGCGCATCTCGACCAGCCGCGACGCCGTGCGCTTGAACTCCATCGCCTCGTAGCCTTCGTCGGCGGTGTAGAGCGCATCGGGCTCGGCGGCGGCGGAGGCGACGAGCTTCACGCCGTGATCGTAGAGCGTGTCGATCAGGATGATGAAGCGCTTGGCCTCGTTGCGCCTGGAAAAATCCATGACAGGAATGCGATCGAGCACGATGGTGTGGAAGTCGCGCACGACGCGCAGATAGTCGGACGCCGCCAGCGGCCGTTCGCAGAGATCGTGGAACGAGAATCGCGCGACGCCCATGGCCGCACACGGCACGCGCACGATGCGCCCTTTCACGATCAGGTCCGCCGGCGCGCCGCGCAGGCCGCCGGTGAGCTTCTTCCAGGCGTCGTCGAGCGCGGCGTCGGCCTTCTTGTCCGCCGGCACGTGCCAGACCGGCGCGCCGGCGAGTTTCTCCAGGCGGAAATCGGTGCGCGCTTCTAAGCGCGTCACCAGCATGTGCTCCTCGATCAGCGCGATGAACGGCAGGAACAGCGCACGGTTGAGCCCGCCCTTGTAGAGCTCGTCCGGCTCGACGTTCGAGGTCGCGACCACCACCACGCCGAGCTCGAACAGGCGCTTGAAGAGCCGCCCGAGGATCATCGCGTCGGCGATGTCGGTGACGTGGAATTCGTCGAAGCAGAGCAGCCAGCTCTCGTCGGCGAGCGCGGCGGCGGTGAGGGCAATCGGATCCTCGCCGTTGCTGCGGCCCTTGTGCTGCTCGCGGAATTGCCGGACGTATTCGTGCACGTCGGCCATGAATTCGTGGAAGTGCACGCGCCGCTTGCGCCGGACCGGCGAGGCCTCGAAGAACAGGTCCATCAACATGGTCTTGCCGCGGCCGACCTCGCCATGGATGTAGAGGCCCCGGGTCGGCTCCCGCTTGCGCGCGCCGAACATCCAGCCGAGCGCGGACGACTTGCGCGCCAGCCGATGCTCGCGCAGTCGCCCTTCGAGATCGCCCAGCAGCGCGACCGCGCGCGCCTGCGCGCCGTCGCGCTCGATCTCTCCGGCAGCGACCAGGCCTGCGTATTTCGCTTGGACGGATGAGGACATTCGGTCGGCAGATTGCGGTTTCCGGGACGGAATACCGCGTCGCGGAAACCACCGCAACGTTGCGGGATTTCAGGAATACTTCATGCCGCCAGCGGATAGGCCGCTTCCACCACATAGGGCCCGCCGCCGACCGAGGCGCGCGAGGAGAACAGCACCAACCGCGAGACCGTGAACGGCAGCGGCGCGATCAGCGCGCGCGAGGCGAGATAGTCGGCGACCTGCCGGCTCGAGGAGTCGCGCAGCCGCGCCAGCGTCACGTGCGGCGTGTACTTGCGGCCCTCCGGCTCGAGGCCCACACGCTGCATCAGCCGCTCGTGCTCGGCCTGCAATTCCATCAGCGCGGCGGTTTGCGCCAGCGTCGCGATCACCGCGCGGGGCCGGCGGCCGCCGAACGACGACAGCGCGTCGAACCGCAGCTCGAACGGCTTCCTTCGCACCCGGGCGAGCAGCGAGGCGACCTCGAGCTCGGTCTGGTCGTCGACGTCGCCGATGAAGCGCAGCGTCAGGTGGTAGTTCTCGGGATCGATCCAGCGCGCGCCGGGCAGCCCGCCGCGCATCATGGCGAGCGACTGGGCGACGTTGTCGGGAATTTCCAGACCGGTGAATATTCTTGGCATGGCAGGGCCTCGCAACCAAAAGGCCGAAGGCGAATCAACGGTTTAGATTGTCATCATGCACAAAACGGAATGATGACAACATAGCCACATCGGACAGGCGAGATCATGGCGGGTTCCGCTGGCGGATGCGCGCGACGAGCTCCTCCACCTTGGGCAGGATGCCCGCGACCATGCGGTCGACCCCGGCGGCGGTGGGATGGATGCCGTCACGCTGGTTGAGCTTGGCGTCGGCGGCGACGCCGTCGAGCAGGAACGGATGGAACAGCACGCCGTATCGGGCGGCGAGCTCCGGATAGACTGCCTCGAAGCGCTTGCCGAAATCCTCGCCGAGATTGGGCGCGGCGCGCATGCCCGCGAACAGCACGGGGATCTTACGCTCGCCGAGCCGGGCGAGGATCCCGTCCAGCGCCTTGCGCGTCACCGCCGGATCGAGCCCGCGCAGCATGTCGTTGGCGCCGAGCGCGACGATGACGCCGTCGGTGTTGTCGCCGACCGCCCAGTCGAGCCGGGCGAGCCCGTTGGCGGCGGTGTCGCCGGAGACGCCGGCATCCGCAATCTCCACGGCTATCCCTTTGGCCTTGAGCGCCGCCTGCAGCCGGACCGGGAACGCCTGGCTGGCCGGCAGGCCGAGCCCGGTGGTGAGCGAATCGCCCAGCGCCACGATCCGCAGCGGCCGCTGGTCGATGGCAGGCGATTGGGCGCCGGCGGGGGCGAAAAACCCGCAGACAACCGCCGCGACCAGCAATCCCCGGGCCGCAAGTCCCTGGACCGCAAGTCCCTGGACCGCAAGTCCCTGGACCGCTCGCGGGAAATGCCCATATGAGCGGTCGCGCCGCTTCTGCGGCGGCGAAGGTGACCGGCGGAACAGCGGCATGAACGATACGTCCCCCCGCGGGAATGGCGCGGCGATCGCGCTCAGCGGGGTCAACCTTTCGCTCGGCCGTGGCGCGGCGCGGGTGCACATCCTCAAAGACATCGGCCTCAATATAGGGCGTGGCGAGGCGATCGGAATGGTCGGTCCGTCCGGCTCCGGCAAGTCGACCCTGCTGATGGTGATGGCGGGGCTGGAACGCCCGGACACCGGCTCGGTCACCATCGCGGGCGAGGCGCTTGACGCGCTCGGCGAGGACGAACTTGCGCGCTTCCGCGGCCGCAATGTCGGCATCGTGTTCCAGTCCTTCCACCTGATCCCGACCATGACCGCGCTCGAGAACGTCGCGGTGCCGCTCGAGCTTGCCGGCGCGAGCGATGCACACGAGCGCGCGGCCGCGGAACTGGCCGCGGTCGGATTGTCCGATCGCGCCACGCACTATCCCGCGGAACTGTCGGGCGGCGAGCAGCAGCGGGTCGCGCTCGCCCGTGCGCTGGCGCCTAATCCGGCGATCCTGATCGCCGACGAGCCGACCGGCAATCTCGACGAGGCGACCGGCGCCGAGATCGTCGATCTGATGTTCGCCGGCCACGACAAGCGCGGCACGACGCTCGTTCTGGTGACGCATGACACCGGGCTGGCGAAGCGCTGCGACCGCGTGGTGCGCATGCGCTCGGGACGGATCGAGACGCAATCATGAAACCGGTAGAATGCGCCGTTGACTACCTTGTCGATCACGCCTGAAGTCGTTGCATCGCGTCCGTCTAAGGAAGCTGCGTGCCGATCCGCGGCACAATCCACCAAAAGGACATGTCACCAAAAGGACATGCAGACATGACGGCCGCCCTCAGCCTCGACACCGCTGCGCCGCGCATTCCGCTATGGCTCAAGCTCGTCTACACCGCGTTCATGGCGGTGCTGGTGCCGGTCTATCTCTACTATTACGGCTGGACCAACTTCCTCTATTTCTGCGACGTCGCGCTGATCCTCACGCTGATCGCCGTGTGGAAGGAAAATGCGCTGCTGGTATCGATGGGTGCGGTCGGAATCATCGTCCCGCAAATCATCTGGGTGATCGACTTCGTCGCCACCGCGATCGGCCTTCCGGTGGTCCACATGACCGCCTACATGTTCAACGCGTCGACCTCGCTGTTCCTGCGCGGGCTTTCGCTGTTCCACGGCTGGCTGCCGTTCCTGCTGATCTACCTGACGATGAAGCTCGGCTACGACCGCCGCGCGCTCGTCGCCTGGACGGTGCTGGCGTGGGTGCTGATCCTGATCTGCTTCTTGTTCATGCCGCCGCCGAACCCCAATGCCGGCCTGACCCCGGTCAACATCAACTACGTCTTCGGCTTCAACGACGCCACGGCACAGACCTGGATGCCGGCCTGGGCGTGGGTGATCGGGATGATCGTGGTGATGCCGATCGTCTTCTTCCTGCCGGTGCACGTCCTGTTCAGCCGGTGGATGCCGAAGGCACCTGTCCAAGCAGCGAAATGAAACCCACCTATAGAGTGCAATGACCCTCGCATCAGGCCACCGCCGCGCCCCCACCCTGCCCTCCCCCGCAAGCGGGGGCGGGTTGGGGAACAGGCCGTCCCGCCTCGCGATCCCGCTGCGCTTTGCGTTGCGCGATCTGCGCGGGGGGCTGCGCGGCTTCTATGTGTTCATCGCCTGCATCGCGCTCGGCGTGATGGCGATCGCCGGCGTCAACTCGTTCGCGTCGAGCCTCGGCGACGGGCTGGCGCGCGAAGGCCGCACCATCCTCGGCGGCGATCTCTCGTTCACGCTGGTCCAGCGCGAGGCCGACGCCAGCGAGCGCGCCTTCCTTGACCGCGCCGGCCGTGTCTCCGCCGCCGCCACCATGCGGGCGATGGCGAGGACAATGGATGGCCGCTCCGCGCTGGTGGAAGTGAAGGCGGTCGACGGCGCCTATCCGCTGTTCGGCGCGGCACGGCTCGATCCCGCGATGCCGCTTGGCGATGCGCTGGCCGAGCGCGACGGCGCATTCGGCGCCGCCGTCGATCCGCTGCTCCTGGCGCGGCTCGACCTCAAGCCCGGCGCGCGCATCACCATCGGCAACGCCACCATTGAGATCCGCGCCGCGCTCACCGGCGAGCCCGATCGGCTGTCGGCGGGCGGCTTTGGCCTCGGGCCGCGGTTGATGATCAGCCCTGAAGCGCTGCGCGCCACCGGGCTGCTCCAGCCAGGCTCGCAGGTGCGCTGGCACTATCGTGTACGCCTGGCGGACAACGACGCCGGCGACGGCGCGGTGCAGCGCACGATCAACGCGGCTGGCGCACAAATCCCGGATGCCGGCTGGGAGGTGCGCAGCCGCAACAACGCATCGCCCGGGCTCGAACGCAACATCGAACGCTTCACGCAATACCTCACGCTGGTCGGCCTCACCGCGCTGCTGGTCGGCGGCGTCGGCGTCGCCAACGCGATCCGCGGCCATCTCGACCGCAAGCGCGACACCATCGCCACCATGAAGTCGCTCGGCGCCACCGGCGGCAGCGTCTTCGCGCTCTACCTCACGCAGACCATGGTGCTCGCGTTCATCGGCGCCGTCCCCGGCCTCATCCTCGGCGCCGCGCTGCCGTTCCTGATCGACTGGGCGTTCGGCTCGATCATCCCGCTTCCACTTGCACCCACTTTGCATCTTGAAGACCTCGCGCTCGCGCTGCTCTACGGCCTGCTCACCGCATTGGCGTTTGCGATCTGGCCGCTCGGCCGCGCGCACGACGTCTCGGTCTCCGCGCTGTTCCGCGACGAGGTGGCGCCGGATCGCCAGTGGCCTCGCACGATCTACGTAGCGTTCACCGTGGTCGCAGTCACGACCCTGGCGGTGCTCGCCGTGAAGCTCGCCTACGACCAGCGCGTGGCGGCGCTGTTCGTGCTGGCGGCGGCCGGCGTGTTCGTGTCGTTGCGGCTGGTCGCGACGCTGGTGATGGCCGTGGCGAAGCGCGTGCCGCGGCCGCGCTCGACCGCGCTGCGGCTCGCCATCGCCAACATCCATCGCCCCGGCGCGCTGACGCCCAGCATCGTGATGTCGCTGGGCTTGGGTCTCGCGCTGCTCGTCACCGTGATCGAGGTCGACGGCAACCTGCGGCGCCAGTTCATCGCCGCGCTGCCGGCGCAGGCGCCGTCGTTCTTCTTCCTCGACATCCAGAATGCCGATGCCGAACGCTTCGACGCCTTCATCCGCGAGCGCGCGCCCGGCGCGACGCTCGAGCGGGTGCCGATGCTGCGTGGCAGGATCGTTTCAGCAAACAATGTGCGGGCCGAAGACATCCGCGTGCCGGCGAGCCAGAACTGGGTTCTGCAAAGCGATCGCGGCATTACCTATTCGGACACGATCCCGCCCGGCTCGCGGGTATCGCAAGGCGCGTGGTGGCCGGCCGACTATTCCGGGCCGCCGCTCGTTTCCTTCGAAAGCCGCGTCGCCGGCGCGCTGGGTCTCACGATCGGCGACACGATCGTGGTCAATGTGCTCGGCCGCAACATCGAAGCGCGTGTCGCCAACCTGCGCACCCTCGACTGGCAGAGCCTCGGCATCAACTTCGCCATGGTGTTCGCCCCCGCGAGCCTGCGCGGCGCGCCGCACCCCTTCATCGCCACGCTGACCTATCCCGGCGGTAGCACGGTCGCGCAGGAGACCGCGCTCCTGAAGGCCGCCTCCGACACCTTCCCGTCGATCACCACGGTGCGCGTGCGCGAAGCGGTCGACTCGGTCGGCGGTCTCGTCACCAATCTTGTTTCCGCCCTGCGCGGCGCGAGCGCGCTGACGCTCCTGATCGCCGTGCTGGTGCTCGGCGGCGCGCTGGCGGCCGGGCACCGCCACCGCGTCTACGACGCGTTCGTGCTCAAGACCGTGGGCGCGACCCGCGGCAAGCTCCTTGCCGCCTACGCGCTCGAGTACCTGATGCTCGGCATCGCCACCGCCGTGTTCGGCGTCGCCGCCGGCACCGCCGCCGCCGCCTTCGTGATCGCCCAGGTGATGAACCTGCCCTTCACCTGGCTGCCGGGGCCGGACCTGGCGGCCGCCGCCGGCGCCATCGTGGTTACCGTGGCGCTCGGCCTGATCGGCACTTTCCACGCGCTCGGGCAGAAACCGGCGCCGGTGCTGCGGAGCCTGTAACGGGAGCAGGAATCTGCGGAAGTTACCGGCGTAACGACCCCGGTCCCTGGGCACCCTGCCTGTCCGCCAAGCACTGTCACGAAACAAACTTGCGAAAATGCAATTTACCGCCAGTTCATCTGGGGCTTAACAATCCGCTTGTGGCATCTGGCGCGAAATCCAAAGGCGCACTAGATTCCCCGCCATCAGGCGCCGCGCCGGTTCGACCGGCGTATCGCCGTATATCCGGCCCGGCGGCCGGTCACGAGAGAGGGAACTTCCATGTCGAATTTCGACCCGAACTACGCCGTTCAGCGCGGCGTCGGTACGGACCGGACGGCGGCCGAGATCGATCAGGGCCTGCGGTCCTACATGCTCGCTGTCTACAACTACATGGCCATCGGCGTGGCACTGACCGGCGTGGCGGCGTGGATCGCCTTCCAGCTTGCCGGCGGCTCGGCCATCACCCCGACGCCCCGCGGCATCACCGGCCTCACCGATTTCGGCCGGCTGCTGTTCAGCATGCCCGGCATGATCGTGATGCTGGTCGCCACCTTCGGCCTCGTGCTGTTCATCAGCTTCCGCATCGACAAACTGGCGCCGACCACGGCGCTGGCGCTGTTCCTGGTCTACGCGGCGCTGCTCGGCGTGATGCTGTCGTCGATCCTGTTCACCTACACCCAGACGTCGATCGTCCGCGTGTTCTTCATCTCGGCGGCGTCGTTCGGTGCGCTGAGCCTCTACGGCTACACGACCCAGCGCGACCTGTCGGCGTTCGGCGCCTTCCTCATCATGGGCCTCGTCGGCCTGTTCATCGCCATGATCGTCAACATGTTCTGGCAGAACACCATGATGGGCTTCATCATCTCCATCGTTGGCGTGCTGATCTTCGCCGGCCTGACCGCCTGGGACACCCAGAAGATCAAGGAGATGTATGACGTGAACGACGACGGCACCATCACCGCCCGCAAGGCGATCATGGGCGCGCTCACGCTCTACCTCGACTTCATCAACCTGTTCCTGTTCCTGCTGCGGCTGCTCGGCGACCGCCGCTGACGCAACGGACCGACCTGCGACGCCCCGGCCCAAAGCCGGGGCGTTTCTTTTTATGGTGTTGGCGACGGCAGCCGCGCCGCGAGGGTGGTGGACTCCCTCTCCCCGTTTTTACGGGGAGAGGGTTGGGGTGAGGGGCAAACGCAAGTTACAATGTGCGGCGAGTCCCCTTCACCCGGATCGCTTCGCCGCCCATGCCACCAATCCCCATCCGCCCTGCCGAGCCCCGCGACCTCGCCGCGATCACCCGCATCTACGCCCATGCCGTCGAGCACGGCACTGCCTCGTTCGAGATCGATCCGCCGGACGAGGCCGAGATCACCCGGCGCTACCATGCGCTGCGCGCCGGGCGCTTTCCCTACCTCGTGGCGGAGATCGACGGCACGGTCGCCGGCTACGCCTATGCCGGGCCTTATCGCGACCGCCCGGCCTACCGCTTCACCGTCGAGGATTCGATCTATATCGACCCCACCATGCACCGGCGCGGCGCCGGCCGTGCATTGTTGGAACGCTTGCTGGTCGAGGCGGAGAAGGAAGGCTTCCGGCAAATGATCGCGGTGATCGGCGATTCCAACCAGACGCCGTCGATCGCGCTGCACAAGGCGGCGGGCTTCCGGATGGTCGGCACCTTCGAGGCGGTCGGCTACAAGTTCGGCCGCTGGCTCGACAGCGTCCTGATGCAGAAGGCGCTGGGCAAAGGCGCGCGTTCGGCGCCGCTCTGACCTACACCACCACGCTCAGCGGCTTGTCGATCGAGCGCAGCACGCGGTCGAGCTCGTGGCCGCGGCGCACGATCAGGCCGGTGGCGGAGATCACGCTGTAGGCGCCCTGGCGGCGCGCGAGCTTCGGGCTCTTCTCGATGCGGTAGATCGGCACTTCGCTGGAGCGGCGGAAGACGGAGAACACGGCGCGGTCGCGCAGGAAATCGATGGCGTAGTCACGCCATTCGCCGGCGGCGACCATGCGGCCATAGAGATTGAAGATGCGGTTGAGCTCGCGCCGGTCGAAGGTCACCTGGTTTGCGGGGGCGAAGCGTTGCGATTCGCCCCCGTGGCTCTGGCTTGGATCGGTATCTCCTGGTTCCAGGCTCATTGGCCGTCTCCATCTGTGACAGAACGATGATCGCGCCGGAACCCGGCGGGGGCAAGAGGGATAGAATATGATCCACTTGCGGGCCCCCCTCACCGGAAAGATCGTGGTCGGACAGCGCGCAACAAGCGTGATGCGACAAAGTCGCGCGCCATCGTCGCACTCACGAATTCGTCAATGGAATCATATTGCTGCCCGATTTCGGTCAATCGGGGGTCAACCTGGAATGGGAAACGAAAGGCTGTTGCCTCAGGGCCCGGTCTGCTTCCGAGCGCCGGATTCCTCAGCCCCCCAGCCCCCCGGGGTTTGGAGCAGGCCGGGCCCAATCGTTTGTAGGTAGCGTTTAGTTCAATCCCCCAACGTTTCTTCGGGCCGGCATTGTTGTGCCGGCCCTTTTTTGTTGTGTGCACCTGGTGCGCTCAATACACGCGGCTGACCGGCGGCTCGCTGCGCAACAGCACGCGCTCGACGTTCTGCCACGACGATCGAAACAGGATCGCCGTCGACTGCCGCGTGATGCCGCCGACGTGCGGCGTCAGCAACAACCGCGACGCGGCCTCGCCGGAAACTTTCAGCAGCGGATTGTCGGCCGGCGGCGGCTCGGTCGAGTAGACGTCCACCGCCGCGCCGCCGAGATGGCCGGACGTGAGGCTTGCCGCCAGCGCGGCTTCGTCGACGACGCCGCCGCGCGAGGCCTGGATCAGGACCGCGCCCGGCTTCATGCGTGCGAGTTCCGCGGCGCCGATCAGGTTCTGCGTCGCCGGAATGAGCGGCACGTGCAGCGAAACCACGTCCGACGTCGCGATCAGCTCGTCGAACGACACGGCGCGCGCCTCGAGCGAAGCGGCGACCGCCGGATCGACCGGGGCCGGATCGCAGAAGCAGATCTTGGCGCCCAGGGCTTGCAGCACCCGCGCCACGGCGCGGCCGATGGTGCCGAAGCCGACCAGTCCCACCAGCAGCCCGTCGATACCACAGAGATTGTCGGCGATCATGCGTGCGCGGAACTTGACGTAGTTGCCGGCCTTGATCTCGGCGTCGGACCAGGCGAAGCGCCGCAGCAGCGTCGACGTGTTCGCGACGACGTATTCGGCGACCGCGCCGTTGCTGCCGCCGGCCACGTTGCAGACGGGAATGCCGAGCCGGGTCAGCGCCGCCTGGTCGACACGGTCGACACCGGAGCCGGTGACCTGCACCAGCTTGAGCTTCGAGCCCTCGAACAAATCCGGCCCGAGCCTCGGCCCGACCGCCGGGATCACCAGGGCGTCGCTTGACTTGATCAAGGCGGGCACCGGCGCATCGGTCGGGGCATGGTAGGTGACGGCGAGGCTCGCGGGCGCGGCAGCGCCGACGCGCAGGAAATCGTCTTCCGGGCGAAGACAGAGAACGCGGTTGGACATGGGGCGGACTTCGCGACAGGCTGACAAGCGCTCGAGCGCCTTCGTTGGGTTCGGTCTCTCCACCGCTCATTCCCGCGAATGCGGGAATCCAGTCTTGACCTAGAGTGGGTCCCCTAAGTTCACAAACGAAGTGCAACACCTTCTTAGAGAGGTGTTGCCATGGGTCGCAAGTACGAACAGCT
>JAIESR010000085.1 GCA_019745775.1 Xanthobacteraceae bacterium
TCTGAGCCCTATGGAGTTCGAGCGGAAAGCTGGATTCGCTTAACTGCGTGTCATCCAAACCGGGTGCAGGCCAAATGACCCCCGTGCAGGCTGAAAAGTTCATTGAAGCCATCCACAATTCATCCGATCCGCGCATTCGCCGCTACAACGCGATGATAAAAATTCTCCGCCAATTTTTTCGTGGCGGGCGGGGAAATGACTAGGTTCACTAGCATGCACAACAACAGATTGGATCATTCAACACATCTGTTACCGTCGGACGCAAAGGAGATCGAGCATGGCCAAAATTGACCAGGCCAAACACAAGAAGGAATGGCGCGAGCTTTACCAGCGCATCAAGGGTGTTCTTCAGATATATGGAGAGGATGAAGAAGCTGGCGTTGGCGACTATTTCCTCATCGACGACATTATCGACCCCAACACGCATCTATTGCAGATACAGAAATTGCATATGCTTCGCCCTGAGATCATGAACTCGGTTCAGCGCGTGCTGCGTGGATTTCCTGATTGGCAGATCAAAGTTTTTGTGATCAGCCCGGAAGAAAAAACAATCATCGATCCCGAGAACGGATTGCTCCTTCGCAGCGATGGAATCATCGATACACTGGATCGAACACTGCTCCCTCCGAAACATCGCGGCTTGCAGTATGAGGGGAGCCGTCGCCCGCCCAAGCATGCCAAGCGATAGAGAGTCATTCGGCGAACGCCGCAAGCGCCGTGCCCAGCATCGCAGAGCGCGGGCACGGCGCTGCACTATGCCTGCGGTGAGCATGGCGGCGGAGACCGCGCCTTCGCCCCCTCTAGACTAAAGCATCGAGATCAGCCCACAACCAGCGCGGCGTGCTGGCTCTGGCCTTCGCTCAAGCCGCGCGCCTTCATCCAGTCATAGGCGCGGTTGAACAGGGTCGGATCGTAGTAGTCGACGTGCTTGTAGCGCACGAACGCGCGCAGGAGCTCTCGCGGTTCCAAGGCACCCTTGGCGTGCGCGGTGACGTGATGGGCGTATTTGTAGAAGTCGGCGTTGATCAGATCGACCGCCTTATTCTCGGCGTCGTAGTAGGCCTTGCGCTGCTCCGGCGTCAGGTTGGCCGCGATCACCTCGCCGCCGCGATAGAACGACGCCGCGATGATGTGGGCGCCTTCCTTGAGGCCGAGGCTGATGAACGGCTCCATCACGGTGACAGCACGATAAGTGCCATTCTTGAGGCCGGCCCAGCGCATCTGCGGCAGGCCGCCGTGGTGGATGTTCACATGATCGGCGCCGACCGCGCTCTCCAGCATCTGCAGGGTCGTATAGTGCGAGCCGGTGAGCTCCTGCACCACGACCGGGACGTCGGCGAGATCGCGCGGCACTTGTAAAGATTCGTCGAACGACAGGATCGCCTGCGCCGCCACCGCGGCGCGTAGCGCCGCAATGTTGCCGCCGCGGCTGCCACGCTCCAGGCGGTCGATGCTCGCCCATTCGCAGACATTGTAGCTGTCGGCCGAGCCGCAATCGAACAGGTTCTCCTTGAGCCGCCCCATGATCGCGCCGCCGACGGCGTCCTTCTCGCGGTCCACGTGGGTGGCGGAAAACTTCACGTCGAGACCCGCGGCCTGGAACAGGCCTTCCTCGATGGCGACGATCACCGGCAGGTCGAACACCTGGTTGTTGGGCGCGATGCGGATGACGGGCTTGAAATCGGTCATGGGCGTCCTCGTTCTTGCTTTCGCGCGAGCTTCGGCGCGCGACCCGTTCTGTTATCTATCCAAGCGATAGTAACGGCTGCGCTAGAATCGCTCAAGCAACCAGCCCCGGCCGAAAATCTTATCCTGTATGCCGTGGGCGCGGAACGCGTGCCATATCGTCGCGATGTTGATCGGGATAACCGGCTTCCCAAGCTGCTGTTCCAGCGCCGGAAAGATATCCTGGGTCGAGAGATTGGTGCCGGCCTGCACGATGGCGTCGACATTGTCGCCGTCGAGCTCGTTCAGCACCGTGTCGATGACTTCGCGTGGTGGCGTATGGGCAATCGAGGTGGCGGTGTCGCATTTGAGGCCTACCACATTGGTGACGGTGTAGCCGGATTCCTCCAGGAAGCGCCGTACCTGCTCGTCGCCCACCGGTTGATAAGGCGTCAGTGCCGCCACTCGCTTGGCGCCGAACGCATCGAGCGCCGCCCTGAGCGCGGCGGCACCGCTGGTCAGTCCCATCGTCGGCCCGATGTCCTTGCGCAGACGCTCCTCGAACTCGGCGTTGCCCTCCAGCCCGCCCCAGAAGGTCTCGGCCGACATGCCCATCATGATGTAGGTCGGCTCGCAGGTCATGATGTCGCGGATGGCGTCCGGAATGGTCTTGCGGATCGCCTCGATGAAGGCGAGAAACATGTTGTCGGAAGAAAGGTCCGGCTGCTCGACAAAGAACCGGCCAAAGTGCCACGTGACGCCAGGCGGAATGATCCGCTGACAATCGTATTCAACCCCGATATTGGTGGACGGGATGATGACGCCGATCCGGCCGCGCGATCCGATCCAGGGTTCCTGCGCCTTGGTTAATTTGATGAGCTGATCCATCATCGCTTCCTGAGTTCCGTTCCACCGACCTTACCCCAGCCCGATGGCCCTGACACCTCAATCTTCAGACGCAGCGAACCGTGTGCTGATCGCCGGCGCCGGGCCGGTTGGGCTCACGGCGGCACTCAACCTCGCGCGGCGGGGGATCGCCGTGACGGTGCTGGAAGCCGGCAACAAGATCTTCGACGACCCGCGCGCCGGCACCATCCATCCGCCGACCCTGGAGATGTTCGCCGAAAGCGGCGTCACCGACGCGATGCTCGCGCGCGGCTATATCGTGCGCAACTACCAGTACCGCGATCGGCGTGCCGGCGTCGTCGCCGATTTCGATCTCGGCGCGCTCGCCGACGATACGCCCTACCCTTACCGGCTGATGCTCGAGCAGCACAAGATTTGCGCGATCCTGCTCGACAAGCTCAAGCAGTATCCGCACTGCGAAGTGCTGATGGAGCATCGCGTCGCCAGCGCCGCACAAGACCGCGACGGGGTCGTCGCCACGGTTGAGACCCCGCAGGGACCGGCGACATTCCGCGGCGGCTGGATGATCGGCTGCGACGGCGGGCGCAGCCAGGTGCGCAAATCCATGGCCGTGGATTTCTCGGGCTTCACCTACGAGGAGCGATTCCTCATTCTCAGCACGCGTTATGACTTCGCGCCGCATGGCTATGCGCTGACCAACTACATCGCCGACCCGGACGAGTGGTGCGCGCTGTTCAAGGTCCCGGGACACGACGAGCGCGGCGACGACAAGCAGGGCGTTTGGCGCGTGGTGTTTCCGGTCGATGCCCATAGCCCGGCCGAGGAGATTTTCGAGGAACGCGCGGTGCAGCGACGCATCCAGAATTTCCACCACAAGGACGGCGATTACGACGTCGTCCATCGCAACCTCTACAGCGTGCACCAGCGCGTCGCCTCGTGCTACCGTGACGGCCGCCTCCTCCTTGCCGGCGACGCCGCGCACATCAACAATCCCCTGGGCGGCATGGGCATGAATTTCGGCTTCCACGACGCCTTCAATCTTTCCGATAAGCTCGCCCGGATCATCCTGGAAAACGCCAGCGACAACGGGCTCGACCTCTACGACCGCCAGCGCCGGACTGTCGCGCAGGAGTATCTCCAGCGCCAGACCATCGAAAACAAGCAGAACATCGAGCAGAAGGACCCGCGCGAGCGCGAGAAATTCCATGACGAGCTGCGCGCCATCGCCGCCGACCGCGTCAGGCTTCGCGCCTATCTCCTGCGCGTCGCCATGATCGAGGGCATACGCCGCGCCAACGCGATCGAATGAGAGCATATGAGATCGAACGCAACCGAGCGGCAACGGCAGACTGCTCCCTCTCCCCATTGGGGAGAGGGTTGGGGCGAGGGGGCCTAACTTTCTCGATAGGTTCGAACCCCCTCACCCTAACCCTCTCCCCTCCGGGAGAGGGAACGCACCGAATACGCGGCTAAAGATCGTGCCTGATCAGGAGTCCAGAAATGAAGATCGCAATCCCCGACATGATCTCGAATTCCTACTTCCCCGCCGCGGCGGCGGTGGAGCTCGGCTTGTTCAAGGAGGAAGGGCTCGACATGACCCTCGAGCTGATCTACCCGGTCAACAAGACGCTCGAAGTTCTGCGCGACGGCGGCATCGATTTCGTCGGCGGCTCCGCGCATTCGACGCCGTTCGCATTTCCCGGCTGGAAAGGCGGCAAGCTCCTCGCGGCGCTCGCGCAGAACACCTATTGGTTCCTGATCCTGCGCTCGGACCTCAAGGCGAAGCAGGGCGACATCGACGCCATCAAAGGGCTGAAGATCGGCGCCGCGCCGCTGGTCGATCTCGGCCTCAAGCGGCTGCTGGTCGAGTCCGGCCTCGACGAGGCACGCGACAACATCAAGATCATGCCGGTGCCGATGGAGTTCCTGGGCGAAGGCGCGGTCAAGAATTTCGGCGTCGGCGCCGCCAAGGCGCTGCAGGCCGGCGCCATCGACGGCTTCTGGGCCAACGGCATGGGCGCCGAGGTCGCGGTGCGCGGCGGCTATGGCACGATGGTGATCGACGCTCGGCGCGGCGACGGGCCGCCGAAGTCGCTGCACTACACGATGCCGGCGCTCATCACCTCTGACGCGGTCATCGCGCGCGATCCGGACGCGGTCGCCGCCGCGGTGCGCGCGCTGGTGAAGACCCAGAAGGCGCTCAAGGCGGATGTCAACCTCGCGACCAAAGTCGGGCGCAAGCTCTTCCCGGAACACGAAGCCTCGCTGATCGCCGACATAATCCAGCGCGATCTGCCGTTCTACGACCCCTCGATCTCGCGTGAGTTCGTCGCCGGCATGACCGAGTTCCAGCGCCACATGGGCCTGCTCGACCGCACGGTCAACTACGAGGACGTGGTGGCGATCGAGTTCAGCCGGTACTGGACGTTGTAAGCATCGCCTGCCTGTTGCGTTCGCATGCGGCAAATTGGCGGCATCCACGCAGCGTGCGCCTGTTGTGTGGGGCGGCGACCGGCCTAAGATAGCGGCGCCGGACCCATGAAAGAAACTCGGCTCATGCAACTTTTTCGCTCGCGTATCCGCGTCGTAGTGCTTCTCTCGCTCGCTCTCTTGCCAACTTGGCCGGCGGCCATCCATGCCCAGGGCACTGACTGGCCGGCCAAGACTGTCACGGTCGTTGTCCCGTTCGCCGCCGGCGGCAACACCGACGTGATGGCGCGAATGGCGAGCAACCGACTCTCCACCGAGCTGAAGCAGACATTTGTGGTCGAGAACCGTGTCGGCGCGGCCGGCGCGCTTGCTGCCGCCTACGTCGCGCAGGCGGCGCCCGACGGCTACACGCTGCTCTTCGGCGCCGCGCCCCAGATCGCGGTGGTGCCGCGCATCCAGAAAGTCAACTACGACCCGCTGAAGGATCTCGTGCCGGTGAGCGTATTCGGCACCGGACCGTTCATCCTCGCGATCAACGGCGCGATCCCGGCGAAGACCATGCAGGAGTTCGTCGCCTACGGCAAAGGCAGGAAGCTCAACTACGGCTCCGGCGGCACCGGCTCGATCGGGCATTTGTCCGGGGCGCTGTTCGTCGCGCGGGCCGGGCTCGATTCCGTGCACGTGCCGTTCAAGGGCGGCGGGCCGGCGATGCAGGCGCTGGTCGGCGGGCAGATCGATATGTATTTCGGCAACGCGTCGGAGATCATCCCGCATGCCGAAAGCGGCAAGGTCCGCATCCTCGGCGTCGCCACCGACAAGCGCATGCAGCAGCTCCCGGACGTGCCGACGATCAGCGAGATGTTCCCGAATTTCGCGCTCAATTCCTGGAACGGCTTCCTGGCGCCGGCAAAGACACCGCAGGCCATCATCGACAGGCTCGCGCAGCAGGTGATCGCGGCGGCGCGCGACCCGGCGATCGTGGCGCAGCTCACCAAGCTCGGCATCGAGCCCAACGGCACCACGCCGCAAGAGTTCGTCGCGCAGATCGCGCGCGAACAGCCGCAGTTCGACGCGGCCATCAAGGCCGCCAATATGACTCAGTAGGATCGAGCGTCAGGCACTGGCCCGCGCCGACGACAGCCAGCCTTCGACGTCGAGCGCATCGCAAAGCGCGTCGGTTGCTGTGCGGATGTCGCTCTGCTTGCCGCTCTCCGACGCCGCGACCACCAGCATGCCGGCGTTGAGCCAGTGCGGCTGCTTGGTGGTTCCCGGTGGCAGGTCATAGACCATCGCGGAACGGACATCGGCCAGCGTGACCAGCCTGCGCATCGGCCCGCTCTTCGGCGTGATTTCGTAGGAGAGCGGCTTGTCCCAGAATAGCGGCGCCAGTTGCATGACGGGCCCCCCATCACGTTCAGTTTTCGATTATTGTAGGTTCGATGACGGTTCGCTACAGCCATTGTATGGTTATACAGTGTCAATCAACAGATGATGAACCATAAGAACGCCGCATGATCGTTCGCAATCAATCGGATAGCTCGGTCGTGATGATTACACAGAACGACCATGCCAAACTTGCAGGTCTGTTCGCGGCGCACTGGGGGAACCAGGCCTTCGCACGCCCGCGGCCGTACACATCGATGATGCGCGCGGCGCAATATCACGACGGCGGATGGCTGCGCTACGAAACCAACCCCTACCTCGATCCGGCAACCGGCAAGAGTCCGAGCTATCAGCAGGTTCCCAACGACGCGTCGCAGCTCGCCGCCTACCAGTGGGCGATCGATATGCTCACCGATGTCGACGGCTACACCGGCCTGATGGTGAGCAAGCACCGCACCGGGCTGTGGCAGCAGCGCTATGGCGCGATCACGCAGCCACCGCCGGGACCGCCGCGCAAGCTCAGCGAGGATATCCAGGATTTCATCGCGCGCAACGAAGCGCGGCAGCACGTGATCACCGCCGGCCACGACCGGCATGAAGTGGCGACCAACTACAACCTGCTGCAGGTGTGGGACCTGTTGTCGCTCTATATTTGCAGCAACGAACATCATAAAGAGCACGTGATCGAGCCGGCGCCGATCGCCTATTCAAGCACCGGCGGCGTCGCGCTGAAGCTGACGCCGACGTCCGCGACGACTATCGCCATCGACCCATTTCCGTTCGATCAGGCGCCGCTCGAAGCTGCGGTCGTCTACCGGCAACTGCCCCAATCGGCGCTGCGTGACGCCGATACCTTCAAGGCCGCCTATTTCGGCGCGCGCCCGCAAGTCGCGGTCTTCACCTTCGTCGCCGCGCATTGATCGCGCCACGCATCACGCAGGCCACCGGCGGCAGTGCAGGAATGGACAGGTTCTAAACGGGCGCGGCCGTTGGCTCGCCTTTGGAAGCCGTGGTTGCACCAAAAACGTAGCGGGTCACTTGCTGGGACGGCCGGAGCGCTGCGCAGTTTCGCGATCAACCGGCTGCTCCTGCCCGCGCTCATCGCGAACGATCTTCGCGTCCCGCTTGTCGCGCCCGACGCTGCTGGTTGGCCGCGAGACCTTACGCGCTACCGGTCGCTTGCGCGCTCGCATGATCAAAGCCGCCAGAGCGGCTCGGGCTCCACCTTGGCCGCGAGGTCGAGCACCCGCTGGGCGCTGACGCCGTAACGGCGAGCGACATGCTGGGCAGCCGCGAGGTGTTCGCCGCAGTTCGATGAAAGCTCGTGGAACAGTTGAGCGATTTTGTAGCTCTCGACGTCCAGGAAGGCATAGTCGGAACGCTTGCGGATCATCACTCTCGCTCACGATGAAATCGAAGGAAGCCGAAAGACAGGCGCTGAGCCAGGAAGCGCCCGGCCTGTACGTCCGAGGTCCGGAACACATCCTGGGAACTCGCGGCGCAGGCCGCGGCTTCTGCTCAGCAGGCTTACAACGTTTGAGCGCACCAAAGGTTCACGCCGAGAACTTCACTACTTTCCCGGAGCCCGCTTGCCCTCTCGGCCAGCCCCTCCCGGATTGGAAAGGCACGGCAGCCGGGCATGTTCCGTGCTATGCAAACGCACATCCCGGAGGCACGGACCTTGAACAACCCACCGCTCTCCTACGCGCAGAACCTCGAGGACTATCATCTGTCGCTTGCCTTCGCGGGGCAGCCGACCGGCAGCTATATCGATATCGGCGGCGGCCATCCGGTCGCCGGCAGCGTGTCGTTCTGGTTCTACGAGCGCGGCTGGCAAGGCATTGTCGTTGAGCCGCAGGAAGCGCTGGCGGCGCTGCATCGGCGCGTACGACCTCGCGACACGGTTGTCAGCGGCCTGGTAGGCCGCGAAAGTGGCAGCGCCAAACTGTTCGTGGTCGATCGCCTGCATGCACTCACGACAACGATCGAAGCCTATGCCGACAACGCCAGGAATTTCGGCGCCGGTGTCCGGCCCGTTACGATGCCGGTGACGACGCTCGCCGACTTGTGCGCATCGCACGGCGTCGCGACGATAGACTTCCTCAAGATCGACGTCGAGGGCGGCGAAGCCGACGTGATCGCGGGCGGCGACTGGCGACGCTACCGGCCAAAGGTCGTCGTGGTGGAAGCGATCAAGCCGCTGTCCAACGAGCCGGCTTGGGATGCATGGGAAGGAATGTTGCTCGCGCAGGGCTATCGGTTCGCTTTGTTCGACACGCTCAATCGCTTCTATGTCGCCGAAGAGCACCCCGACGTCCTCGCGCGCCTGCCATCCGAGCGTGGGCCTTGGGACGCAGCCCGTCACATGTACGAGATCGGCCGCGCCGGCGAGAATTCTTTGCATCCGGACCATCAGCTCGCGCGTGAGCTGGTGCACGCCTTCCTGGCGCAGCTTCCGCACCTCCAACCCGACTTGCTGGTGTCGTTGCTCGATCGCGAGCGCAAGCTCTCCGACGCGGAGCACCAGGCGCTGCAACGCACGGTGTCAGACGAGACGTTCCGAATGCGCCTGGGGCGCATCGCCTGCGGCTACGACGGCGGACACCTTGATGAAGCAGGCAAGTAGCAGCGAGCAGAACGCCACGTGAGATCAGCGCGGCGACGCTGGGATTTGGGCCGAGTTTTCAGGCACAATGGGCGGGTGTTTGCGTACCGCGGTCGCGAGATCATGGCGGCGACCGGCCGGGCGAGCCGACTTGGTCAACAGTCTCCGGAATAGCCGTCGCTTGCCCGCCAACACAGGTGATCGCCGCGACCGATCCCGGCGGAGCGCAAAGCGCACCGCCGGGACAACTGGCGTGCGACCCGCCTAGTGGCCGTTGCGTTGCAGCCAAGCGCGCATCATCGCGATCTCGCTCTCCTGCGCTTTGATGACCGCTTCCGCGAGCTTGCGGATTTCCGGATCGCTACCGAAGGCGAGCACGACCTTAGCCATGTCGACCGCGCCCTGATGATGCGGGATCATCCCTTTGACGAAGTCGACGTCGGCATTGCCGGTGAAGGTGACGTTCATCGCCTCATGCATCTTCTGATTGATGCCTTAGAAGGCGAGGCTTGACGGCCCGCGGTCGCCCTGCGGGCCGGCCGCCCCGTGCTCAGAGCCGTGGCCCGCATTGCCACCGGTCGCAGCACCATGCTTGCCGTGCATCTTGCCTTGCATCTTGTCCTGCATGTGCTTCTGCATCTGGCCGTGCATCGGACCATGCATCATGCCCTCCCCGGTCTGCGCCTGGGATTGACGATGATGCATCTGGGCGTAGGCCGTGGCCGATGCGAGTGCGACGGTGACAACTGCCAGAGCAACAATGATCCTCTTCATGGTTTCATCTCCAATTGAGTTACGACGTGTCTCGGCACGCGACACCTTTTCGTCGCGCCGTTTGATCTGCGAACGTCAAAGTCAGGCTTGGAGGCGAGGAGGCGGAACGGTCGGATCCGGCAGCGCGGGCACCATGACACGGGCCGCGTCCATGTCGACGGGACCGAGTGCCAGATAGAATACCGACGGCGCGCTGCCGATGACCGGGTTCAACGCAAGGCAGCAACCGGCAACATGGCATGCCGGGATGCCGTATGCATCGTCACCAGCATCGATGACGTCTTCGCCGGCGGCATGCTGCTGGGGATGATGGTGGTGGGAAGGCGGCAGCTTCTCATGATGAGCGTGAGAAGCAAGGGAATACTCGTGCTGGCGGGCAACCGAACCAGACGCCGCCGTCACCATCGACGGCATCTGGATGAGGCTAACAACAGCGACCAGCCCAGCCACGGCCAAGCGCAAACAGCGCATCCTGGTTCGGAATGATTGCATCACATCAAATATAATGGCCGCCGCAACAAGGCGGCAATTGGATGGACAAAATTTAACATTTCAGGCCGCGTCCGATACCTAGACCAAATCCATCGCCAGTTCGCGTGCCACGGGGACGACATCGTAGTCGTAGAGCTGCTTGCGGAAACCAGCGTGGGCCGTGATCTCGGCATCCCGTAGTTTGAGATCGTCATGAAACGAATCGTAGCGCAACCCATTCGCGCGTGCACCCGACTGAACGCGCGCCGTTCGCTCGCGACGCAGCCGCTCGTACAGAAGCAGAGCCGCGAGCACGGTTGAGCGATCGCTGTTGGCCAGGATCGTCGCAAGCGCCATGCCATCCTCGATCGACTGATTGGCGCCCTGCCCGAGATGCGGAAGCATAGCATGCGCGGCATCGCCAAGGAGAGTCAGCCTCCCTTTGGTCCATGAAGGCAATGGGTCGCGGTCAAACAGAGCCGTACGAAACGTGGTCTGCACTTGGCGCAGCAGATACCCAATCTGCGGATCCCAATCGGCGAACTCCCGCCGAAGGGCCTCTGGCTCGCCGGCAGCCGACCACGACTCCTTCATTTCCCGATCCGCCGGCACGAAACCGACAAAATTTATGAGCTTTCCGGCGCGCAACGGATAGACCAGGAAGTGCTTGCCCTTGCCGAGCCACATCAGCCAGCTCTCCGCCGGCCATTCCGGCACAAGTTCGGCAGGAACAACGCCGCGGTATGTGATGGTGCCGGAGAAAACCGGTCGCGATTCCGGATGAACGAAGGGTCGGAGCGCCGAATGGATGCCGTCCGCACCGACGACGACGTCGCCTTCGGCGATCGCGCCGTTCTCGAAAGTCACGCGCGCGCCATCGCCATGGCGCTCGAAGCCGGTGCAGCGGTGCCCGGTATGCACCACGCCCGGCGGCAGCGCCTTGGCCAACATGTCGACCAGATCCGCCCGGTGCATACCGTATGTTGCATTCCAACCCGACGTATCGGTAACCTGAACGTCCGAGATCACCGTGCCGTCATGATGGAAGTACTGGGACCTGGCGCCAACCTTCGCTCCCCACTTCTCGACTTGCGGGCCCAATCCTACGCGCTGCAACTGGCGCACGGAGTTTGGCGTGATGTAGACGCCGGCTCCAACTTCCGTCATAGCCGGGGCTTGCTCATAGACCGACACCTTGAGTCCCTGCCCGACCAACGCATTGGCCGCGAATAAGCCACCAATTCCACCGCCAACGATGACAATGCTGGGTCGCGACTGTGTCATGGGTCATTCCTGTCGTAGATGCTCTCGCTCGATGAGCCGTTGTTGGTGAATTCGCCCGCCATCACGCTGCCTTTAGTCTCGGCTCGGGATGATTCTCCAGCACGATCGTTGCCGCGGCGGTGTTGGAAATCGGGATGTGATAATTGCGATGGACCTGGCTCACGCGACCCGGCAATGCACCGCGCATCGCCATCCAGTTCAGGAATTCGACGCCCTGCGCGCCGGCCTCTGCGACCAGTTCGTGCACTGAGTACTTGGTCAGGATTTCGGGCTCGTTGGTGATCTTGTCCAGGCAAAGCTGGTCGAATTCCTTGTTGATGAAGCCGGCCCGCTTGCCGTCGAGCTGATGCGACAGCCCGCCGGTGCCGACGATCATGACGCGCAGATCCTGCTCATAGGTCTCGATCGCGCGACCGATCGAACGCCCGAGCTTGAAGCACCGGGCCATCGATGGTAGCGGATGTTGCACGGTGTTGATCGATATCGGTACGATCTTGATCCCCTGCCAATTTTGCCCGGGCCACATCAGCGCCATCGGGATCGTGACGGCGTGGTCTATCAGCATGTCCTGACACATCGTGATATCGAATTCGTCAGCGACAAGCGCGTTGATCAGATGCCAGGACAGCGCTGGATCGCCTGCGATCGAGCGCGATACCGGGATGCCCCAGCCCTCGTCCTCGTTGCGGTACGCTTCTGCGGCGCCGACTGCAAAAGTCGGCAGCTTGTCGAGGAAGAAGTTCAAACCATGGTCATTGTAGAACACCACGGCCGCGTCTGGCCTTTCACGGGCAAGCCAGTCATGGACAAAATCGAAGCCTCTGAAAAACGGCTGCCAATACGGATCCTTCTGTTTATTTTCGGCAATCGCCTGACCGATTGACGGCACGTGCGTGGTCGCAACACCTCCGATGATCTTAGCCATGCTCGCCTCCCGCTGCGACGAGCTTTGCCTTGAACTCGTTCACGGTCATGTTGGTCTGCTGGGCGCCGATGTCCTGTACATTCAAGCCGAAGATCCCGGCCAGCTTGGCGAGGTAATAGACGTTTCCGCCCGCCTCGATCATCCGCAGGACATCACGGCTCTTGACGGCAGCGCGCTGCTCTTCGTTCAGTCCATATCGACTGCAATAGGCATCCTCATCCTTCAGGAACGCCGCGCGATTATCGGCACTGTTGAAGGAGAAACACATCCTGTTGAGCGCAAGACCTTTCTGCGCCTGATCGCCATCGAACATGATCGTTCCGGGGATGTCCTGCTTCATGAGTCTCTCACCGCGAGTGATCGGTTGCGATTGCCGACAACAAACTCTCCCAGTCCTGGCTTTGAACCATTGATCTGAATCAAGAACGTCGTTCAGCGGGGGACCAGCGCGCCCCGATTGCAACCTGGCTCCACCTGAAATCTAGCTCGCAAGCTTCTGCGATATCGCATCGGTGCAGCTGCGGTTGAGCTCCTCGATAAGCTTTCCCGTACGGGCAAGCAGCAGCTTCTCGCTGCGCTCGATGCCCATGCCCCACATGCAAGGTTGCATCGGTGCGCTACGCCACTCCTCGGCGCTGCGATACGGATAGGTAGCGTCGTCGACCTGATCCATATCGGTCGTGTATTCGGTGGCGATGCCGTTCGGGTCGACGAAGAAGCTATAGACGTTGTGACCGGGACCGGCGTGACGCCCGACGCCCCATTCGATCGGATAGCCCTTCATCTTTAGCCGACCGGACGCGCCCATCAGGCCGTCGAGGTCGGGCAGTTCGAACGCCATGTGATGCAGGCCGGGGCCGGCGATCTTGCCAAGCGCGACGCTGTGGTGATCCCGCGAGCAACGGAAGAAATCGATTCCGTCGGTGCGATCGGACAACTTGAAACCCAGGATGTCACAGAGGAATTCTTCGAGCTGCGGATAGTCCGCGGATCGGAACACCACGTGCGAAAATTTTCGCGGCCGCCGATGATCGACGATGGTTCGCGTGTGCCGCTCGACATCGCTACTGATCATCTGCCGGATACCGTCAGGCGTCCGTACACCGAAGCCATAACCGCCGCCTGCTGCCCCCGGGAGGGCATGCGGCGCATCGAGCACGTCGGCCCCGGCGGCCACGGCCTTGGCGTACAGGGCGTCAACCGCCGCCTTGTCCGGCGCGGCGTAGTTTGCTGCCAATATCTCGATCTTGGGACCTTGGTGCAGCGCGAGCACGTGATGCTCCTGGCCGGTCGCGCGCAAATAGACGGTGTCGGCATCACGCGACGCTTCTTCGAGGCCCCAGAGCCGTGCGTAAAAGTCAACGCTTGCCGCGAGGTCGCGCACAGCAAGGTCAAGACCACGGATATCGGTGACGCGCGGTTCGGCCATGGCGCTTCTCCCTCTTGGTTATTCCGCCAAAAAAGAGTAGTTACGTTCGTAACCAATCGATTTGAGATAGATCAAAGGCGGGGTATGCGGCTTTGCATGACTGGCCAGCTTCTGCCGCGCGGCGGCGGCATCGCCCGTCAGGCTCACCTCCGCGTCATGGAGTTTCGATGGTGTTGTTTACCGCCCGAGATCGTCGTCCGAGAGCGGGCGCAACGCGGCGCCCTCCAGATCGTCGTATTGCCCGGCGCGGAGCGACCAGAGGAATGCACAAAGCCCAGTCAGTCCGAGCCCAAGCGCGATCGGCACGAGAAAGATCAGGATGTTCATGCCGACTGCACCTTCTGAACGGCAGCCAGACTGGGCCTTCTCCCGGGGACGCTGCCAGTCCTGGCCCGCAACGCATTGAGCGTCACCAGGATTGAAGACCCCGACATCGCAGCCGCTGCAATAAGCGGCGTAACCAGACCGGCCATGGCGATTGGCACAGCGATCGCATTGTACGCGACCGCCAGCCACAGATTCTGCCGCATCAAGGTCCGGGCGCGGCGCGAAAGCAATACGGCATCGAGCACAGGCTCAAGCCGCTCGCCCATGAATACGGCATCGGCCTGCGCCTGGGTGAGATGGGCGGCGCTGATCGGTGAGATCGAGGCATATGCCGCGGCTAGCGCGGGCGCATCGTTGAGGCCGTCGCCGACCATCAGCACCCGCCGGCCCTGCGCTTTCATGTGCTCGATGAACGCGATCTTTTCGGCTGGCTTGAGGCCGGCCTGCCAGGAAGCGAGGCCGAGCGCGTCGGCGACCGGTGCGACGGCTTCGGCGCGGTCGCCCGACAGGATTGCAAGCTCGAGGCCGAGAGCCCTGAGCCGACGCGCGACAGCGATCGCATCCGGACGCAAACTCTGACTGACGGTGAACAGCGCCCGGCGGTCGCCATGGCTGAAGGCGATAAGGGACGTCGCCGCGTTATGGGATGCAGAGAGTTCAGCCGGGTCAATCTCACAAAACTCCGCGCTGCCGAGCCTTGCCTCCGCCCCATCGACAAGTGCGCGAACGCCCCTGCCGGACTCCTCGCTTGCCCCATCGAATGGCATCTTGGAGATCGCCTCTCGGGCTACCGCGGCCGCGAGCGGATGGCGGCTCGACAATGCGAGACGTGCCGCAGATTCGAGCACGTCCGGCGGCACGTTGGCCCGGTTCTGCACACACGGATCAGGCATGGTCAGCGTGCCGGTCTTGTCGAAGATCACCGTGTCCGCTTCGGCCGTCCGCTCGATCGCGTCGCCCGAGTTGACAATAAGTCCGGCCCTGAACAGCGCACCGGACGCGACCACCTGCACGGCCGGAATAGCGAGGGCAAGCGCACAGGGGCAGGTGATGATCAGAACCGAAATCGCCACTACGATGGCGTCGTGCAGCGATGCGCCGGCGATGAGCCACCCGGCTGCCGTCATCGCCGCCGCGGTATGCACCACGGGAGCATAGAGACGAGCCGCGCGGTCGGCGAGCCGCACGTAGCGCGATTTCGCCCCGACGGCGCCTTCCAGCAACCGTTCGATCTCATCGATCAGCGTCGCGCTTCCCGCGGCGGTCACCTTTACCGACAGCGTGCCGGCGAAGTTCACGCTGCCAGCATAGAGCGTGGCGCCGGGCCCGACCGCGCGCTTTTCGGTTTCGCCGGTGATGAGGCTATCGTCGATCTCGGACACGCCGTTGATCACGGTCCCGTCCGCGGGCACGCGGTCGCCCGGACGGATCAGCACGCGGTCGCCAGGCCGCAACGCCGCGACCGGCACCGTCACGACTTCGCTGCCGTCGAATCGGTGCGCCATCTCCGATTTCAAGGCCGCGAGATTGCCGGCTACGGCGCGGGTTTTCTGGCGCATGGCGTGGTCGAAGTAGCGCCCGCACAGCAGGAAGAACAGCAGCATTACAGCCGAATCGAAATAGGCATGCTCAGCGTGATTGATGGTCTCCACCAGCGACAGGCCAAGGGCCAGGATGACACCGAGCGATATGGGAACATCCATATTGACCTTCCGCAACCGCAACACACGCCAGGCGCTTTGAAAGAACGGCTGTCCGGCATAGGCGGCGGTCGGCAGCGCAATGAGCGCCGACAGCCAGTGGAACAAATCACGCGTCTCCTGGGTGATGTCGCCGGCGTTTCCAGACCAGACCGACACCGACAGCAGCATGATGTTCATTGCCGCGAAGCCAGCCACGGCCAGGCATCGCAGCAGCCATTTGGCATGGCGCGTATCATCGGCTTCGGCGTCGGCGGTTGCGAACGGATGGCCGTGGTAGCCGATGCGTTCGAGAGCACCGAGCACCTGACCGGCGTCGATGTCACGGTCGCGCCACTGCACCGCCAGCCGGCGACTGGTGAAGTTCAGCCGGGCGTCGACAATGCCGGGGACCCGCTTGAGCCCGCCCTCGATCTTGCGAATGCAGCCGGCGCAGCCGACGCCTTCGACGGCCAAGTCCATTTCCGCGAGCGGGCCGTCATGTCGAACGAAAATGGAATAGTCGATTGCCTGGGCCATTCTCCCCTCACCGCAGCGTCAGACGGTTGCGCGAGCGAAATTTCAGCACACCATCCTGCGACAGCTCGATCACCAGATCCCATTGTCCGACGGCACGTCCGCTGTCGGCCCGAAAGACACCGGTGCCTGTTTCGCGCCACGCCAGGACGCGGTCGGCGCGTTTGTCCATGGGATGCGCCAAGCGTCCCGAGGCCTGCAGGCCGAACAGCGGTTCATTTGCGCGGTCCCGGGCAATTATCTCGATGACGGGAGTGACCGCGCCATCCGACCGCGCACCAACGACAACCTGCCAGCCGAGCCGGTCCTGCTCCAGCACCGCGGCGTTCTGGCGCGCGAACGCCAATCCGGCCTGATAGGAACTTGCGGTCTCGACCCCGCCGAATGTCGTGATCGCCGCAGTCATCATCACAGCGTTCACGGCCGTGATGATCGCGAAGAAAGTGACCAGACAGACAAAGACCGTCCGCCCCGTCACTTCCCGCCCTTCGGCGCCGCCGCAGCGTGTCGTCATGGTCGCCCTGATCTCGGCCATGTTCACCTCATGGAGCTCTGAAATAGTCGTTCGCCTGGGCCTGCAGGCCGCTTGCCACATCGGTGATCTGAAAGACGATAGGTGTCGATGGCGGCATCGAGGCGGCCCGGCTGGTGACAACCATACGGACCTCGCGCGTCTGATCAGGTCCGACCTCGACGATCCGTCGCCCATCGGTCGAGCCTGGCACGCCGATAAACTCATGGCTCGCATTGGCGAGCCCCCGGATATCGAGCGCAAATTCGCGTGTGACCCGTTGCTTGTTGACGATACGGATCGTGTAGCCATTGCGCAGCGAGCCGTCCGCGAGCCGAACGAAAACCGGATTGCGGTCGTGAATGACACTGATCGATTCGGTGGTCCGGCTCGCCAGAGCGTAAAGCATCACGACACCGGTAACCGCAATCACAGCTGCATAGAGTAGCGTCCGCGCCCGCACGATCCTCACCTGCGCGGACCTGCCCTCCTGCCGGCGCTTGATGTTGAGGTCGGTGTCGTAGGCGATCAGCCGCAGCGGCCGGCCGATCTTCGTCATCACCGTGTCGCAGGCGTCGATGCAAAGGCCGCACTGGATGCAGCCTAGGTTCGCGCCGTCGCGGATGTCGACACCGGTCGGGCACACATAGACGCATTGCAGGCAATCGATGCAGTCGCCGACCGGTGCTCCCTGCTCGCGCAGCGCCGCATTCTTCTTGATCGACCCGCGCGGCTCGCCGCGGTCGTAGCGATAGGTGACGTTGAGCGCATGCTCGTCGGTCAGCGCCGCCTGGATGCGCGGCCATGGGCACATATAGGTGCAGACCTGCTCGCGCATATGTCCTGCGAGCGCGTAGGTCGTGGCCGTCAGGATGCCGATCCACAGATAGGCAACGAACGGTGCCTGGAAGGTGGCGAGGTCTTTCACCAGTGTCGGCGCGTCGGCGAAGTACAACACCCAGGCGCCGCCGGTCCACCACGCCACCATGAGCCAGAGGACATGCTTCAGGCCGAGTCGGGCGACGCGCTCGGTCGTCCACGGTCCGCGCTCACGCAGCATGTGCTCGCGGCGGTCGCCCTCCACCCAGCGCTCGATCGCGCAGAACAGATCGGTCCACACCGTCTGCGGGCAGAGATAGCCGCACCAGACGCGGCCCGCCACGGCGTTCATCAAGAACAGCGCCATCGCGGCGATGATCAGCAGACCGGTCAGGTAATAGACTTCCTGCGGCCATATCTCGATGAAGAAGAAATAGAAGCGATGGTTCGGGAAATCGATCAGGACCGCCTGGCTGGGCGCATTCGGCCCGCGGTCCCAGCGCACGAACGGCAAGAGGTAGTAGATGCCGAGCGTGACGGCCAGCATCGCCCACTTGGTCCGGCGATAAGTGCCGTGCACCGCCTGCGGATAGATCTTGCGGCGCGCTGCGTAGAGCGGCGTCTCTTCGTCAGGCTCCGGCAGTGGCGATGGCGACCGCCCCGCCACGGGAACCACGACGGCCGGCTCGGCGCCCGCAGGGGCGGGCCCGGCGTCCCTGGGCTCGTGACGCGGCTCCGCAGTGGCGAGCGACATGTCTTCACCTCACTCCACCGCCGAGCGTGTGGACGTAGATCGTGAGCGCCTTGATCGTGCTTTCGTCGAGCCGGCCGGCCCACGCCGGCATCATCCCGCCGCGGCCATTCCATAACCCTTCGATGACCGACGCACGGTCCGAGCCATAGAGCCAGATTGCGTCCGTCAGGTTGGGTGCGCCCAGTTCGCGCTTACCACGACCGTCGGCGCCATGACAGTTAGCGCACGCCTCGGCGTAGACCTTCTTCCCCAGCTCGAGATTGGCGCCGGACTCGACCGCAATCCCTGCCAGCGTGCGCGTGTAGTCGGCGACTGCTTCGATCTCCGGCCGCTTGAGGATGCCGTCGCGTCCAAAGGCCGGCATGGTGCCCTGCCGCTCCTTGCTTTGCGGCGTGCGGATCCCGTCACGGATGGTGAGCGCGATGTCTTCCAGACGCCCGCCCCACAGCCACTCGTCGTCCAGCAGATTCGGGTATCCCCTGGCGCCACCGCCGCCGGTGCCGTGGCATGGCGCGCAGTTTTCCAGGAACACCGGCCGGCCTTGCGCGCGGGCAAACTGCGACAGGTTCTCGTCGGCCGCGATTTCCGCCAGCGAAGACTTCAAGAGACGTTCCACCATTGGGCCGCGCTGCGCCTTCAGCGCGTCCATGTCCGTGATGATGGCTTCGCGCGACTGCCAGTTGAGCAGGCCCACGGTGGAGGACGACACGAGCGGCCAGGACGGATAGGCAATCCAATAGCCGATCGACCAGATGATCGTGAGATAGAACAGCCATAGCCACCAGCGCGGCAGTGGGGTGTTGAGTTCGCGGATGCCGTCCCACTCGCGTCCGGTGGTGGCAGTGCCCGTCAATGCGTCGATGTCTCGTTCATGGGCCATCGGATCAATCCTCGCGGAGCGGCATGCGCGCGGCTTCGTCAAACTCCCGCTTGCGCGACGGCCAAAGCGCGTAGGCCAGCACAGCCACAAACACAGCGACGAAGTAGAGAAGCCCCCACGTCTGGGCGAATTCCGCGAGCGCGCGATAGGTCGAGTTCATCGTGGTACCTCAGCGGATGTTTGCGCGGTTGTTGTAGAGCCGGAAGTCGACCATGGTACCGAGCACCTGGAGATAAGCGATCAGCGCATCCGCCTCGGTAATGCGTTCGGGATTGCCGTCGAAGTCGCGCGACTGCGCTTTCGGGTAGCGCTTCGCAAGATCAACGGCGCTGCCCGGATCGCCCGATGCCTGCACCCGGGTATCGTCGATCGCACTCGCGATCATCTCGGGCGAATAGGGAACACCAAGCCTGGCCTGCACGCGCAGGTCGTCGGCGATATGCCTGAAATCGAGATCAGTGCGCACCAGCCACGGATAAGCCGGCATGATCGAACCGGGCACGACCGCGGTCGGACGAACCAGATGATCGCGATGCCAGTCGTCGGAATACTTGCCCCCGACGCGCGCCAGGTCGGGACCCGTGCGCTTCGACCCCCATTGGAATGGGCGGTCGTACATGCTTTCGGCGGCGAGCGAGTAGTGCCCATACCGCTCGATCTCGTCGCGCAGCGGCCGGATCATCTGCGAGTGGCAGTTGTAGCAGCCCTCACGCACGTAGATGTTGCGGCCGGCAAGCTCAAGCGGCGTGTACGGCCGCATCCCCTCGACTTTTTCGATCGTGTTCTTGAGATAGAACAGCGGCGCGATCTCGACCAGCCCGCCGATCGCGATCACGATCAGGACGCCGATCACCAGCACGATCGAGTTCTTCTCGAAGATTGCGTGCTTCTGCCACAGCGACATCGGTTACTCCTCAGCGGGCCAGCACCGGAACAGCGTCCGCCACGGGCGCCACACGCCCGGACGGCTTAGCGGCTCCGCGCGGATAAACGGTGCGCCAGAGATTGAAGACCATGATCAGCGCACCGGCGAGGAACAGCGCGCCGCCGAGCGCCCGGATCACATAGAAGGGGTGCATCGCCTCGACGGTCTCGATGAACGAGTATTCGAGGAAGCCCAGCTGCGTGTAGGCGCGCCACATCAGGCCCTGGAGGATGCCCGACACCCACATCGCGGTGATGTAGAGGACGATGCCGAGGCTCGAGATCCAGAAGTGCCAGTTAACGAGCTTGAGCGAATAGAGCTCGCGATTCCACAGCCAGGGCACCAGGCAGTAGATCGCGCCGAACGAAATGTATCCGACCCAGCCGAGCGCGCCCGAATGCACATGGCCGATGGTCCAGTCGGTGTAATGGCTGAGCGAATTGACCGCCTTGATGGACATAAGCGGCCCCTCAAAAGTTGCCATGCCGTAGAAGGCGATCGACACCACCATCATGCGCAGCACAGGGTCGGTGCGCAGCTTGTCCCAGGCGCCCGAGAGCGTCATGAGGCCGTTGATCATGCCGCCCCATGACGGCATCCAGAGCATGATCGAGAACGTCATGCCGAGCGTCTGCGCCCAGTCCGGCAACGCGGTGTAGTGGAGGTGGTGAGGTCCCGCCCAGATGTAAAGGAAGATCAGCGCCCAGAAGTGGATGATCGACAGCCGATAGGAATAGATCGGCCGCTCCGCGCGCTTGGGCACGAAGTAGTACACGATGGCGAGGAAGCCGGCGGTGAGGAAAAAGCCCACCGCGTTGTGGCCGTACCACCACTGCACCATGGCGTCCTGCACGCCCGACCAGACGATGTAGGATTTCGGCGAAAACAGCGACACCGGAATCGCGGCGTTGTTGCCGAGGTGCAGAACAGCAATCGTCAGGATGAAGGCGAGATAGAACCAGTTCGCCACATAGATGTGCGACTCGGTGCGCCGCTTGATCGTGCCGAGATAGACCAGCAAATAGACGACCCACACGACAGTGAGCCACAGGTCGGCGTACCACTCCGGCTCGGCGTATTCCTTCGACTGAGTGATGCCGAGCAGATAGCCGGTGCCGGCGATCACGATGAAGAAATTGTAGCCGACCACCACGAACCAGGGTGCGATGTCGCCGGCAAGCCGCGCGCGGCAGGTCCGCTGCACGACATAGAACGACGTGGCGATCAGTACATTGCCGCCGAAGGCAAAGATCACCGCCGAAGTGTGCAACGGCCGGATGCGGCCGAACGTCAGCCATGGCAGGTCAAAGTTGAGCGCGGGAAATGCGAGCTCGAGCGCGGCCCACAAGCCGACCGCAAACCCGGCAATGCCCCAGAACACCGCCGCAATGGTCGCAAACTTCACCGGACCGAAGTTGTAATTGGGAAGTCCGTCGACGGTCAGCGGGGGAAGGGCCGCGGGCCGTTCGAAGTACCGATTGAGAATCCAGAACGCCGCGGCAGCACTGCCCGCAAGGAACAGGAAGGCATGAAAGGAATACTCGGGCGTATGGGCCTGGGCGAGAACGATCAGCGACAACGCCGCCAGCGCTGCGAAAGCGAGCGCGGTCCCGCCCTCCCCCAGTGTCATCGATTTTGTCGCCGCCGTGCTCATCGCCTTGCGCGCTCCCAACGCAAACCGCGCGTCCGACCGCGCGTCATGGCACGAACATCATCATTCGATGACGATGAGCGTGTTGATGCAGATCAATCGCGATGCGCGGATTGCTCCATTTGACGAATCTGCTAACGAGATGGCGGCGTATGCGACGAAGGCTGCATACGATTGATTTCGATCAATGCCGCCCTTTGAAAGATTGAGACGATGCCACCTATGCAAGGAGAGCCGGCGATGCGACGATTCTTTCAGGTTGCCATCTTCGCACTGCTGACATCGTCAGCTTCGGCGCAGACTACCCTGGAACCTGCCGCGCAACGCGGCCTCACCCTCGCGCGCGCCAACTGCGCACGCTGTCATTCCATCGATCGCGTGACTGCGAGCCCGCTTGCAATCGCGCCGCCTTTTCGCACCTTGCACAAGAAGTACCCCGTCGAGAATCTGGAAGAGGCCTTGGCGCAAGGCATCTCGACAGGACATCCGACCATGCCCGAGTTTCGCTTCGACCCCGGCCAAGTCAGCGACTTCATCGCGTTCCTGAAGACGCTGGAGCGATAACAAAAAATCCGGAAGGCAGAGCCTCCCGGCAATCCGTTTCGCCAGCCGCAGCTTGCGGCGATCAGCTTAACCGACCAATCGTCCGGAAATCGTCCATCGACGGCAGGACGACGCCCGAGGTGGGCTCGATCCAGACCAGATGGTCTTCGACGCTCTTCACGCCCGGCGTATTCTCCGCCATGACCCGGATGCCCTGGCGCTGCCGCTCTTCGGTCAACGTGCCCCAGAGATGGACCACGCCATTCTTCACGATGACGTCGACCAGCGCAACCGGAGCCCAGCTCTGCTTCGCCAGCTCGGCAAGCAGATGTTGACGAATGGACGAATCGGCGACGTTCGCTGGCTTGGTATCGCGCGCCACGGAAACCAAAGCACGCAGAAGGTTGGCACGGCTGAGGATGCCTACCAGACGATCCTCGCGCAGGACCGGCAGCCGCTTGATCTGCTTCGACTCCATGATCCTGACCACGTCCGTCAGCGGTGTGTCTTCGGTTACGGTGTGAACCGGCGTGGTCATCACCTCATGGACCTTGCGCCCGCAGGCGCTGACATATTCGCTCGCGAGTCGACCGGGGCCGACCAAGAACTCGATCCACCGCGGGCGCCGCTTCTGGGTTCCGAGCTCGGCCCGCCGCAGCAAATCGCCTTCGGTGAGCATGCCCACCAGCGCGCCGGTGTTGTCGACGACCGGAAGGCCGCTGATGCGGCGCTTAAGCATCATCTGGATTGCATGCATGACCGAAGCGTCGGGATCGACGGTGACGGTGGACTGCGTCATGACATCGCCGGCGTTCATGGATTCTCTCCCGTCATGAGATTGGTGACTAGGCGTTCAACTCGTTGAGCTGGGAAGGATTGCGCAACACGATGCGCCGGGACGCGAGCAGCTGGATGGTTGAGCCCTCGGACAACGAGGTCAGTGTGCGCGATACGGTTTCTGTCGTCAGACCGAGATAGTCGGCGATGTCCTGACGCGACATCGGCAGTTCCACGAAGCCCTTTCCTGCCAGGCGTCCGGCCATGTCGAGCAGGAACGCCGCGATCCGTTCCTTGGCGGTCTTGATCAGCAGCAGCGCGTGGTTCTGCGAGCGCTTCAGCTCCGCCGCCGTGATCGACCAGAGATACCGAGCAACATCGCTGTTGCTTTCCGCGCTGCTGAATACGCTATTGCGCCGCACGAGCAGGATACTGGCTTTGTCGATCGCTTCGGCGGAATAGGAATGCTCCGAGCCGGACTCAATTCCGAAAACGTCACCAGGAAGATAGAACTCGGTGACCTGACGACGGCCGTCGCTGAGAACCTTGTAGGCCCGGACCGAGCCGCTCAGGACCTTGTAGACGTAGTCGGCGCCTTCGCCTTCACCAAAGATCTCGGCGTTGCGCTCGAAAGTCATCGACACGCCGCCAATCTGCGCGTTGTCGAACAGCGGCACTTGTCCGGCAAGCATACCTGCTTGCAGCGCGGCCGGTTGATGGGCGGAGGGTGTCGTTCGGTTGCCGGTGATCATGGCTCACTCCTCGAATTTGGTGAGCTGACACTACGCGCGCCTATGGCAATGAAAATTCAGATGAGCCTCTTAAGGGAAACCCCGTAGTTGACAGGCGGGCCGTTCCAGCCGCCCCAGGCGCGGGCGGCCAGCGCCAAACGAACCGATCGCCCCAACGGCTCTCGCCCGTCGTCGAAAACTATCGCTATATCAATGAGATAGGAGAGAACAACGGTTGGACTTGGTGATCAAATCCCGGGTCACACCGCCGAAAATCCATTCGCGCATGCGCGTGTGCCCATAGGCACCGGCGACGATCACGTCGGCTCCGATATCGCTGGCATGGCTTATGAGTTGCTCAACCGCGTCGCCGCTAAGGTTCGGCACCATGTGAGAGGCGTCGACCTGATGGCGTGCGAGCCAGGCCGCGACGTCCGCAACACGGCGGCCGCCTGCGGGGCGATCTCGATCATCCTCGATGATCTCCACCACCGTCACCTCCTTGGCCTTCTGCAGCAAGGGCAGCGCATCAACCACGGCGCGGCGGGCTTCACGGGTGTCTTTCCATCCAACGACAACGCTGGTGAGCTGAAGCCGATCAACCTCCGGCGGCACGATCATCATTGGGCGGCCAAGCTTCATCACCAGTTCGCTCGGATCGAGTCGCCACAACGGGTCGGACAGGCCGCCAACCCGATCCGCGCCCGTGAGCACGAGATCGGCCGCGCGCGCTTCCCGCGCGACATACTCGCTAGGCACGGCATAGGCGCGGCGCCATTCGACGTTCTCAGCCCGATTTTGGCAGGCCGCCCTGAAACGCTGCTCCAATTTATTGAGCTTCTCGTTGGCGTCGGCCTCGAGCTGCCGCACTAGGGTTTGCGCCAGCACGCCCTCGGCATAGACCGACGGTTGAGGCTGACAGCAAGCAATTCCTACCAGCCTTGCATCGAATTGTTTCGCAAGATCGCCGGCAACATGCAGCCTCGCGTCATTGGACTCATCGAGATCGAGATGCACCATCACTGTCGCGTACGTCATGACCGTCTCCGCAAATGCTGCCGTGCCGTTTGGCGGGCACCTGATGAAGACTAGCGGGTGTGGCGCATGCACCCGTTGATCAAGGTCAAACTGGCCAATTAAGCGCGTCAGGACAGGATCGCTGCCAGTACATGCCCCGCCGCATAGGCGAGAGCGGCCGCGATACCACCGATAGCCAAGGTTTCCAGAGCCGAGGTCCATGCGGATCGCACCGACCATCGGCTCTTGAACGAGCCGATCAGCAGGAATGCCATCGACGTGGCGATTGCCGACGCAACAAGCCCGCCACCAGCAAGATAGGGCGCCAAGGGAATCGATCCGAATATCGCAAATGCCGCGAACGTGCTGAGCGCCGCTCTCACCGGCGATCGGATCAGCGGGGACACTCCATATTCCTCGAAAACCATCGTCCGCGCCCATCGGCCTTTGTCGGCGCATATGGTGTCGACCGCGCGCTCGAGATCAGCACCGCCAAAGCCCATCTTCTCGAATATCTGACGGATCTCCTCCCGCTCGCCTTCCGGCACGGCCGCTATGTGCTTGTGCTCGATGGCCAGCAGCCGCTGGTATTGCTCGATCTCCGACTTGGTACCGGCATAATTGGCGACGGCCATCGAAAATCCGTCAGCCAGCAGGTTGGCACAGCCTAGAATGAGCACGACCCGCGACGACAAGCTTGCACCCGCGACGCCCGCGGCAACGGCGAAAGTCGTCACCGCGCCGTCGATGCCACCGTACACCCAGTCCCGGAGGTAACTCCCACCCGGCTCCGACCCCAGGCGCTGACGGATCTCCTCGCGCGAATGTCCATGCTCAAGCGGAATGGCGGCTCGGTCAGACATAGCCGAGCCATCGCCAATATGTCGCGCCAAGCGCCATAACCAGTGCAAATGCGATGATCGTCAGGACCAAGCCGATCTTCACGAATTGTCGCGCGTCGAAAGTATCGGTTCCGTAAGCCACCATATTTTGCGGGGCGTTCACGACCAGGATGAATCCGAAGCTCACGACGAACTGCAGCAGTAGCGTCATCCCGACAACGTTGATGCCGGGTGTGGCGACCCCCTGCAGCACGGCGATCACGATCGGGATCATCGCCGAGGCCAGCGCCGTCGCACTGGCAAAGCCGAGATGAATGACGATCAGGAACAGGCTCATGACCGCGAGGATGAACAGGGCGGTCGCGTTCTTGAGGCCGAATTCAGCGACGGCGATATCGGCCAGCCAGACCGCGCCCTTGGTCTGCAGCAGCGCAGTGCCAAGACTGATGCCGATACCGAACAGCACGATGGTCCCCCAGGGGATATTCGGCTGCGCCTCCTTCCAGGTCATGATTCCGATGCCGGGCAGAAACATCAGCGCGACCGCGGCAATGGTGGTGGAACTGGTATCGAACCGATGAAGGACGCCCTCGGTCGACCAGAACGCCAGCAACGTCAGCGAGAGCGCCAGAAGCTTCTTCTCCTTGGCGCTCATCGGACCGAGATCGGCAAGCGCCTTGCGGATCGCCTCTCGGCCTCCCGCCACGTTGCTGATGCCGGGCGGCATCATGCGCATCATCACGAAATAGAGCGCGATAGTCATCAGGATCGCGAACGGAGCCGCCGCGATCAGCCAGTCCAGCCAGGTGATCGTGACCTTGAGCATCTTCTCGATGAATCCGACCGCCACCATGTTCTGCGCCGCAGCGGTCTTGATGCCGACGTTCCAGATGCTCGCGGTTTGCGTGGTCGTGATCATGATCATGCCGGCAAAGGCGCTTTTCTTGCCGACGCCGAAGGCGGCGATGATGCCGAGCATGATCGGCACCAGGCACGAGACCCGCGCCGTCGTCGACGGCACCAGAAACGCCAGCACGATGCCGACCAGCATCGAGCCGGCCACGACGTGACGTGTTTCGGTCCCGACCCGCGAGAGAATGACGAGCGCAATCCGCCGGTCGAGACCAGTCGCGGTCATCGCGGCCGCCAGGAACAGCGCCGAGGCGACCAGCGCCAACGCGGTATTGGCGAAGCCGCTGAAGGCAAGGCCCAGGCCCGCGCTGGTTCCCATGAGTGATTTCGGGTTTGCGGGGTTGGGCGAGATGCCGAGGAGGAAGGCCATCAGCGCGGCGACCACCACCGCCGAGACCGCGTAGTCCAGCGCCTCGGTCATCCAGACGATGACCGCAAACGCAAGGATCGCAAGCATGCGATGGCCCGCGACCGGGAGGTTGTCCGGTGTCGGAAGCATGAGGATCAACAAGAGGACCGCGATCGCCGCGAGCAGGCCGATATTGGTGGTCCGCCACCCGGACTGTTTGGCGGCTTCCGGGCCCACGCCCACGGCCGGTGCTTGATCGACGACAGACATGATCTCCTCCCGCGCTGAAAACGGCCTTCATCACAACATTGTGCCGGACTGCAGAGCGGTGCTTTGAGGCAAGTCAAAAGCTAAAGTCGAGGTATTGGTGACAAGGCACGGTAACAAACCGGACCTAAGCTGCGGTACCAGAGCCCACCCCAACGTGTTGAATGGACAATGTCGACGTATCGTCTGGACCGCTTGCTGTCACCGCGATCGGTTGCCGTGATTGGAGCGAGCCCGCGCGAGCGTTCGGTCGGGCGCGCGATCCTTAAGAACCTGCGCGACGGCGGATTTGCCGGCGAAGTCCACGTCGTCAATACGCACTATCCGGAGATCGACGGGAACCGGACCGTCGCGCGCCTGCAAGATTTGGCGGTACCGCCCGATCTCGCTGTTATTGCAGCGCCGGCGCAGGCGGTCCCTGACATCGTCAGGGACGCGGCCCAACACGGTGTCGGCGCCGCCGTGGTCGTCACCGCGGGGCTTGGGCATGGCCCCGGCTCGCTCGCTTCGGCGTGCGAGCAGGCCGCGCGAGCGAAGGGCCTGCGCCTGCTGGGACCGAATTGCCTCGGCCTGATGGTCCCGCACGCCAAGCTGAACGCAGGTTTCGCCGCGCGGATGCCGCCGGCAGGCGATCTCGCGCTGATCTCTCAATCAGGTGCCATTGCCGCGGGCATGGTCGATTGGGCAGCCGGCCGTTCGGCCGGCTTTTCTGCGGTCGTGTCGATCGGTGACCAGCTCGATATCGACTTCGGCGATTTGCTCGACTACTTCGCCCTCGATCTGCGCACCCGCGCAATTCTGCTCTACATCGAGTCAATCAAGGATGCTCGCAAGTTCATGTCGGCGGCGCGGGCCGCCGCGCGCGTCAAACCGGTCATCGTGATCAAGGCCGGACGCCACACTGAGGCGGCGCGTGCGGCGGCGACGCATACCGGCGCGCTTGCCGGCGCCGACGATGTCTATGACGCCGCGTTCCGGCGTGCCGGACTGCTGCGGGTCCTGGACCTTGGTGAGCTCTTTAATGCTGCCGAAACGCTCGGCAGACTCCGAGGTCCTCTTGGCGGACGCCTCGCAATCGTGACAAACGGTGGTGGCATCGGTGTGCTGGCGATCGATCGATTGATCGATCTTGGCGGGACGCCCGCCGCTATTTCCGAGGCCACGATCGAACGCCTTGATCCGCTATTGCCGCCAACATGGTCCCGGTCGAACCCGGTCGATATCATCGGCGATGCCGATGCCGGGCGATATGCCAAGGCACTCGACGCATTGCTGGACGATCCTGCCGTGGACGCGGTCCTCGTGATGAACGTCGAAACCGCCTTGGCACCGGCAGCAGAGATCGCAAAGGCCGTCGCCGAGATCGCGTGCGCGCAACGTCAGCGCTGGGTGCGCCCCAAGCCGATCCTGGCGACGTGGGTCGGAAATGCCGCGAAAGTCGGAGAGATTTTCGACCAAGCCGATGTTCCAAGCTATCCGACCGAAACAGACGCGATCCGCGGCTTCATGCATCTCGTTCGTCACGGAAACGTTGTACGCACCCTGATGCAGACGCCGCCGTCGCTTCCGAGCGATTTTTCGCCGGACGTCGCAACAGCGCGGAAACTCGTGGCGCAAGTCATCGCCGACGGTCGGCTATGGATGGACCCCGTCGAAGCAACAAAGTTACTGCAGTGTTACGCCATCCCAACGGTGCCTGTCGTGGCGGCATCCGATCCAGACGCTGCTGCGGAGGCAGCCGTACCCTTCCTATCGGCTGGTGGGGCGGTCGTCGTAAAAATCCATTCCCGCGATATCATCCACAAGTCCGATGTCAACGGCGTTCGGCTCAATCTGACCAGCGTGGCGGCCGTGCGTGACGCCGCACAGGCCATGATCGCAGACGCCAGGAAAGCGCTGCCTGCGGCTCGCATATCCGGCGTCACCGTTCAGCCGATGATCGTTCGCCCCAGGGCGCGCGAGCTGATCGCCGGCATTGCCGACGACCCGACTTTCGGGCCAGTGATCGTATTCGGCCGTGGTGGCGTCGCCGTCGAGGTGATCAACGATAAGGCTTTGTCGCTCCCACCGCTCGACCTCAATCTGGCGCGCGAGCTGGTAGAACGTACCCGCGTGTCGCGGCTTCTCGGCGCCTATCGGAACGTGCCGGCAGTCAAACATGACCAGGTCGCGCTCACACTCGTAAAGCTCGCGCAGCTCGCGGCAGACCTGCCTCACGTCCGCGACCTCGACATCAATCCGCTACTCGCCGACGAGACCGGTGTGCTCGCGCTCGATGCAAGAATTGCTGTCACCCCCGCGATCACAAAGCGGGCCGGCCCTGGACATCCGCGGTTTGCAGTCCGGCCATACCCCTCGGAATGGGAACGGCACATGGCGATCGAGGGGGTTGGGGACATCCTGGTCCGCCCGGTCCGTCCCGAGGACGAGGTGCTGTATCCCAATTTCTTCCGCCAGGTTTCGGCGGACGACATGCGGTTGCGTTTCTTCGCCCCTGTCAAAGATCTCGGGCATGCGTTCATTGCGCGGCTGACGCAACTCGACTATGCGCGCGCCATGGCGTTCGCTGCCATATCGAAGGAGTCAGGCGATCTCATCGGCGTCGTGCGACTGCATTCGGATGCCAACTATGAAACCAGCGAATACGCGATCCTGCTGCGTTCCGACATGAAGGGGCACGGTCTCGGTTGGAAGCTGATGGAACTTATTATCGAGTATGCAAGAGCCGAGGGGCTTCGCCGCGTCGACGGGCAGGTCCTTGCTGAGAACCTCGCCATGCTGAAGATGTGTCGCGAGCTCGGATTCACGGTGGCGGCAGGCAGATCCGATCGGGACGTCGTCAACGTCAGTTTGGCTCTGTGTTGAGGCTACCCAAGTGGTCGATTCGCGCTTGTTCCGTCGCGCAGTTCAGCGCGCCGGCGCTCTTCTCTCCACGGCAATATCGTCGTAGTAACTTCGGGCCATGAAACCGCCGACCCCCGAAGCAAATACGGCACGACCGGACGCCGCCTTTCGAGCACTCGAGCGTACCCAAGCCATGGTGCGAAGCCTGGACGGGACGATCATCCATTGGTCGTCGGGCATGCAGCGGCTCTACGGCTACGGCCCGGAGGACGTGACTGGGCGGCGTTCCCAGGACTTGCTGAGGACCGAGTTTCCGAAGCCGGCGGCGGAGATCGCGAACGACTTGCTGCAGAACGAGCATTGGAACGGCGAACTGACCAACCACCGCAAGGACGGCGCGCGCGTATGTGTCGCCAGCCAATGCTCGGTCTGGCGGAACAGCGGCGCGGCCGAGGTCATCGAAATCCACAGCGACATCACGCATCTGAAGCTGGCGGAGCTGGATCTGGGAGCGCGCGAAGCCCATCTCAAATCGATCCTGGAGACCGTTCCCGACGCCATGATCGTGATCAACGAGCGCGGGATCGTGCAATCCTTCAGCTTGGCGGCCGAGCGCTTGTTCGGATATGGCTCGAACGAGGTCATCGGCAAGAACATCAAGATACTCATGCCCTCGCCATATCGAGAGAGCCACGACGGCTATATGGATCGCTACCTGCGGACTGGAGAGCGTCGAATTATCGGGATTGGACGCGTCGTCGTGGGGGAACGCAAGGACGGCTCTACTTTTCCGATGGAATTGGCCGTCGGCGAAATGCGTTCGGCAGACCAGCGATTCTTCACCGGCTTCATCCGTGACCTGACCGAGCGGCAGAGAACCGAAGCCGCCTGCAAGAACTGCAGACTGAACTCGTCCACATTTCTCGCCTCACGGCGATGGGTGAGATGGCGTCAGCGCTGGCGCATGAGCTCAACCAGCCGCTATCCGCGATCGCCAACTACCTCAAAGGCGCCAAGCGTCTGTTGGCGGACCGCGACGACGATGACGCCGATATGGTCCGCGGCGCCATGGACAAGGCCGCCGAGCAAGCCTTGCGCGCGGGCCAGATCATCCGCCGGCTGCGTGATTTCGTTGCACGCGGCGAGAGCGAGCGGCGGATCGAGAGCATCAACAAGCTGATCGAGGAAGCGAGCGCCCTCGCCCTCGTGGGCGCCAAGGAGCACGGTGTGCGGGTACGCCTCCAGGTCGACCCCGCCCATGATTCGATCCTGGCGGACAAGGTGCAGATCCAGCAGGTGCTATTGAACCTGTTCCGGAACGCGATCGAGTCAGTCGCGCACGGTTCGCGACGCGAGCTGCTGGTTGCCAGCCGGCCGGCCGCCAACGGCATGGTCGAGGTTTCGGTCGCCGATACCGGGACTGGCATCAGTCCTGACATTGCGGAGCAGCTGTTTCAGCCGTTCGTCACCACCAAGTCGCAGGGAATGGGTGTCGGGCTGTCCATTTCGCGCACAATCATCGAGGCTCATGGCGGTCGGATCTGGACAGAGCCTAATCCCGGCGGCGGCGCCATTTTCAAGTTCACGCTGCGAGCAATGACCAAGGAGCACATGAGCGATGCCCCCCGGTAGTCATGTTCACGTCATCGACGATGACGACGCGATGCGCGACTCGCTGGAATTCCTGCTCCGGGCAGCGAAGATCGATGTTCGAACCTACGATTCGGCCGCAGCGTTCCTCACTTCATTACCGGATGGTGCAACTGGATGTGTCGTGACGGATGTCCGGATGCCCGGCCTGAGCGGCATCGATCTCTTGCGCCAACTTAAGGCGCGCGGATCGACCATGTCGGTCATCGTGATCACAGGCCATGGTGACATCCAGCTTGCGGTCGAAGCGATGAAGATGGGCGCTGCCGATTTCCTGGAAAAGCCTTTTGATGATGAGGTTCTGCTGGCGTCCGTCAGGGCAGCGATCGACCGCGTGCAAAAGGATGCGCAACGCGAGACCGAGCGCGCAAACCTCAACCATCGGCTTGCCTCGCTGTCCGCGCGCGAACGGGATGTCCTGGACGGCCTGGTCGCCGGGAAGGCCAACAAGGTCATCGCACTCGACCTGGGCATCAGCCCGCGAACGGTCGAGATCTACCGCGCGCATGTGATGACGAAGATGAATGCGGGCAGCCTCTCCGAGCTCGTCCGGATGGCGCTGCTCGCCGGTGTTCTCGAGGCTGACAAAGCTTAGCCCTGACCTGCTGGAGCTTGAGCTAGGTCAAGGTACTGCCCGCAGATCTGCGATCTTGATGCCTTGTACAACCGCGGCTCGCACGTGGACAAAGGCATGATCGGCCATTCCAGCATTACACGTGACTGCAGGACCGTTCTGATTGTCGATGACGATCCGGCAGTGCGCAATTCGCTGCAATTCATGTTGGAAATCGAAGGCTTCGTGGTCAGGGCCTACGCGCGCGGGTCCGATCTATTGAATGATCCCCACATGCCGGAAACTGGCTGCCTGGTGATCGACTACAGGCTGCCAAGCATGAACGGTCTCGACCTGCTGTCGGAGTTGCGCCGCCGCAAGGTAGAGCTGCCCGCCATTCTTGTGACGACGGATCCAAGCTCCTCACTGCGCGCGCAGACCGCGGCCGCTGGGGCGCTATTGATTGAGAAGCCCTTGTTGACTGAAGCCCTGTTCGACGGCATTCGGGCCGCAATGCAAGCGTAACGCCACCCTGCCTGCTCGTCACGACATTGATTGACTCAGATCAAGGCCGGAGGCGGACGATTCCCCGAGGATGAAAGAGTCATCCGCAGGAGTCTCACATGCCTATCGAAACAGTTCTCACCCTCGCCGCCATTGTCGCCGCCTTTGCAATCTTCGGTATCGTTCTCGCCTGGGCCGAGCACCAGACCCATAAGCACGGCTGACCCGGCGCTGGTTCGCAAGGCCCTTTAGGCCGCCGTCTCAACCGAGATCACCTTGAAGGTATGGACGTCGCCGTCGTCTTCGGTGATCGAGACGTATTCGCCGGGCGTGAAGGCGTGAGTGCCGAAGCGATAGCCCGCCTCGTCGTCATCGGTCCTGCTGGCGTCGTAGTCGAAAACCCAGCGGGCATGCTCGGCCCCGCCCGGCTTATGCAATAACCTGCCCACCTGCTCAGGCTCACCGTTCCAGAACCGCCGCACGCGACAATGCTCCCGGTGGCGGCGCCAGAGATCGGGGTCAATGCGCCCCTTGGCATCGATTGGTGCCACAAATTCGTAGCCGTGGTGCGACGAGCCCTGCGGAAACGCTTTGGAGCGCGCCAGATGGAGGCGGATGCGTTTGAGTGCATGGGGAAGCGACATGGTTCCAACCTCGCAGGTTACGGTGCGTCCGCTCATCTTCCCGCACCCGGCCACGCCGGCTTTGATCTAGCGCAACGGACTGGCATCCGATATTGCCGAAGCTGCCATCGAACGTGGCCGGGAGTGCTCGCAACGAATGACAGCGACAAGAGACCGCTGGTCCGGCAGGAGCGGCTTCGTCCTTGCGAACGTCGCTGCGGCGGTCGGACTCGGAAGCATCTGGAAGTTCCCTTACGAGGTCGGCACCAATGGCGGCGGCAGCTTCGTCATCTGCTATGTGGCCGGGCTGATCCTGATCGTTCTTCCGCTGATGCTGTGTGAGCTAGCGATCGGACGCCACGGGCGCTCCGACGCCATCAAAAGTGTCGCCGCTGTTGCCGAGGGCGCTCACGCGTCGCGATGGTGGGCATCGTTCGCGCTCCTCGGTGTAGTCACCGGCATCCTGATCCTGAGCTTCTATTCCGTGATCGGCGGCTGGGCGTTGGCCCACGTCGTCGAAACCATGATGTACGGCTTGCCTCCCCAGGACGCCGCCGAAGCCAAAGCTCGTTTCGACGCGTTCTTGAGCTCGCCGACGACCCTTCTGCTCTACCACCTGGCCTTCATGGCGATGGCTGTCGCTATCGTCGCACGGGGCGTATCGAAAGGAATCGAACGGGCCTGCATGATCCTGATGCCGACCTTGATCGCCTTGATGGTCGTTCTTGCGGTTTACTCTCTCGCCCGCGGTGGCTTTTGGCCAACCTTGCACTATCTTTTCGCGTTCGACCTCTCGAAAATTACACCCAAGGTCGCTCTGGAAGCGCTCGGATTGGGCTTCTTTTCAATCGGCGTCGGCCTGTCGATCATGATCGCCTATGCCGGCTATGCGGACCGCACGATCAACTTGAAACAAGTCGCTATCCTGACGCTGGTCAGCGATACGGCGGTTTCTTTCCTCGCAGCGTTTGCGATCTTTCCGATCGTCTTTGCCGAAAGCCTCGACCCTTCGAGCGGGCCCGGCCTGGTATTCGTTACGCTGCCGCTGGCGTTCTCACACATGCCGTTCGGCACCGCCGCTGCGATCGTCTTTTTCGCGCTGTTGCTGGTGGCGGCGATCGGCTCCGCCATCTCGTTTCTGGAGCTGGCGACGGCGCCGCTGCAACATGCGCTCAGATGCTCGCGATCGTGCGCGAGCATCATCTGCGGCACGATCTGCTGGGCGCTGGGGATCGTGACCGTGCTGTCGTTCAATCGGTGGGCTGAATGGTTCCCGCTTGCCTCGGTTCCCGGCTTCGCACGCTCGACCTGGTTCGACCTGATCGACCACCTCACCTCGAACGTGCTCTTGCCGATCGGAGGCTTCGGTATCGCCGTTTTCGTCGGCTGGGCCGTTCCCCGGCGGATGATCGCCGAGGAACTCGGGCTTGGAAAAGCCTCGCTCAAGGCCCTTTACGTGGTGTTGCGATACATCGTTCCGGCCGGCATCGCCACAGCCAGCCTAGCGGTGTTCCTATAGCTCCCGCGCTGCCTTTGACGAGAATCTCCGTCATGCGGCGAGATTGCCGTATTTGACGAGGTTTTCGCGCTGCTTCTCATTGCGCGGCGGCAGCTTGAAGAGCCGCGCCGCGGTTCCTCCCAGGATGTTGTGCTTGGCTTTCTTGGACAGGAACGGGAGATCGTAGATCGTCGAAGGCAGATCGAAATCCCAGTGCGGATAGTCCGAGGCATAGAGCAACTGCGTTTCGGCGTTCATCATCCGGAACGTGCACTCCATGGCCTCTTGGTCCTGAATCTCGATCGGCTGCGTGGAGTAGTACATGTCGCGCATGTAGTCGGACGGCTTTTTCTTCAAGAGCGGTGCTTCCGACGGCCGCATCATGTACTCGTGATCGAGCCGTTGCATGAGAAAAGGAATCCAGGCCAGACCTGCTTCGATCCAGATCACCGGCAGGTTCGGGAAGCGCTCGCCCATGCCGTTGATGACCCAGTTCGTGCAATGCAGGATGTTGTAGAAGGAGAAGCCGAGCGCATGCACCGACAGGAAGCGGTTGCAAGCCCGGAATACAGGTTCGCTCCAGTTCGGACCGGAATGGAACGAGAGCGAGAGACCGCGCTCTTCCATCGCCCGATAGACCTTCATGAGTCCGTTGTCGTTGACCTGGATGTTGCGGACGGTCGTGACCATGAAGCCGGACACGCCTTTGCGATGGCCAAAGGTCTCGACCTGGCGCAGCGACGCGTCCGGATCCGAGAACGGCAGACACAGCGCGGAGTAGAAGCGCCCGTTTGACTCGGGCAGCACCTTCTCGGTGAGCCAGCGGTTGTAGGCCCAGCATAAGTCGGCCTCCATCTCTTTCTGCGGATGCAGGCCGATGTTGAGCATGCCGGTGGGAAAGAGGCACGAATAGTCGACGCCCATCGCATCCATCCAGCGCTCGCCCAGTTGCACGTCGCGGATGCGGCCCGGGTCCGTCTTCTCCGTCGATCGTAGCGGATAGCGCGTCACCCGCCCTCCCATATCCTGGGTGAAGCCGGCCTGCGACGGCACCAGCCCGCGACGTCCCAGCGCGCGTCCCCCGATCGACAGCTGGCGCAAGACGTCGTTCTCCATGAACGGCAGAATCTGATCGAAATTCTCATTCTCGTAGTGATGAGCGTCGCAGTCGACGATCAGCATGTCGTCGTACTTGCGCTGCACTGCTTGCCTGCGAGCGTGCGCCAGCAGTTTGGTGGTGTTTAGTTCCTCGACGGTGACACGTCGGCCACGTTCCGCGAGCATTTCCATCCTGAGTCCTCCTGCAATCTTGTTTCGGGTTTGGTCGTATGGCGTTACCGGCCGGTCCAGCTCTGCCACATGCCCAGTTCGAACACGGCGAGGTTGACGGCACGCAGCAAGCCGCTGGCCGTCACCATGACGTCGGTCGGGCTGACGTGGCTGCGCTGCGTGAATGGCAGCAGATCGCGACCGGCCTCGACTTGCGCTGCGTAGGCCTTGCAGCCCGCGGTCATCAGCGCCTGCAGGGCCTGCGGGGAGAGCGCGTCGAGGCGTCCCGCCGACAGATCGCGCTCGATCGTGGCTGCAAGCCGTATCGCGTCGGCGGAAAGCGCCGAAAGGCGCCTGCGCGCCGGTGCGGCGCGGCGGCTTTTCGTGGCCCCTGCTTTAGGTGACGACATAGACCTCGTCCCCGCGCTGCACGACCTTGTAGCTCCGCAGCTTCAGCCGGCGATCGGAGATGCATTCGCCGGTCTTCATGTCGTATTCGTAGCCGTGCCAGGGGCAGACGAAGTTCATGTCGCTGCCGGAGAAATAGAGGCCGCGCGAGGTCTTGTCCGGGTTAAGCCGCTCCTCGACCCTGGCGATGGTCAGGCCTTCGCAAGCCGGGCCGCCCTGGTGCAGGCAGAAATTGCTGTAAGCGTAGTATTGGTCACCATGGCGAAAGACGCCGACCTCATTGTCTCCGTCGAAAATGATCCGGCGGTCGCCGTCCTTGAGCTCGTCCGCCTTGGCGACGAATTTTTCAGCCATGCGCAATCTCCCCGTTTGCGACGGCGCCAGATGTGCCGTCAATTAGCGAACTGTTGAGCGACAGGGCACTCCGCACGTTTTTGATCTAGATCAAATAGTCCAAGTGCAGCACGGGAGCGTTGCAAAAACGCCGTAACACCGTTCACTTGCGAACGACTTTCGTTTGCATCTCTGAAATTCTTCTTCGACCAGAGCGGATCAAATTGCCTCTAGCAGGCTGCTGAAGAACTCACATCTTGGGCCGGTGCGAAGTGTTTTGATGCATTTTTGGCCCAGCTAGGCTT
>JAIESR010000004.1 GCA_019745775.1 Xanthobacteraceae bacterium
ACTTGCGACCCATGGCAACACCTCTCTAAGAAGGTGTTGCACTTCGTTTGTGAACTTAGGGAATCCAGTCTTGAGCTGCCCTGGGTCCCCGCTTTCGCGGGGACGAGCGGGAGAGAGCGAACCAACTTAACTGAGAAATACTCTAGCGGCGGCGTCCCGAACGCGGCCTGCCACCGCACGGCGGACGCAATCGTTCACGCCAGATCGGTGCTTACGCCAAGATGGTGCGCACCTCGACCACCGCGACACGGCCCTTCTCCACCTCGGCGACCGCCTCCTTGAACACGCCGGCGAGCTCCGCCGGATCGAAGATCGGGCCCTTGGCCCAGGCGCCGTAGCCGCGCGCCACCGTGGCGTGGTCGATGTCGGGGTCGACCATGCGCTGGCCGATCCAGGCATTCTCGAGCGGCCGGTGGCGATCCTCGGCGACGTGCATCTGGTGCTTCTCGTCGTTGCCCCAGGTGGTGTTGTTGTTGATCACCAGCAGCATCGGCGCGCGCATGTGCACGGCGCTCCAGATCGCGCCCGCCGACATGATGAAGTCGCCGTCGCCCATCAGGCCGACGCAGAACTTGCCCATGTCGCGGCAGGCGATCGCTGCGCCTGCCATCGCGCCCGGGCCGTAGCCGACGCCGCCGCCGCCGTTGGTGCCGAGATAGTGGCCGGCGCCGGGAAACTGGAAGATGCCCTCCGGGAAGCTCGCCGAATTGCGCATCGCGAGCAGCCAGTTCTTGTCCTTCACCGCGTTCCACAGCTCGGTGACCATGCGGCCCGGGCGGATCGGCCGGTCGTCCCAGCCCTTGCGCGCATTCTCGGCCTGGCGGGCACGCAGCGTCTTGTGACGCTCGTTCGCGGCCTGCTTGCGCTCCTCGACCCTGGCGCGCGCGCCGGCGTCCTTTTCCAGCCGCGCCCGAAGTACCGCGTTGAGCTGCTGCATGCCGTAGAGCGGATCGCAGTTGATCTGCACGTCGACCAGCGGCGCCGCGCCGCGGTAGTAGGACCAGGAGCTCGGCGACATGTCGTTGAACGACATGTCGACGACCTTGCGGCCGGCGCGCAGCCGGCCCGAGCCGACGTTCTCCTTGCGCTCGGTGTAGCCGTCGAGCAGGCTCGCGAGGTCGCGGCAGTCGATGGCGACCACGACGTCGGCCTCCTTCACGATCTCGCGGTCGCCCGAGACGCTTTGCGGATGCGCGGTCGGGAACGCGATGATGCCGTTGTCGTCGCGATAGTGGGCGCCGGTGAGCTCGACCAGCTCGACCAGCGGCCCGGTGACGGCGGGATTGATGCCGAAGCGGCCGCCGACGATCAGCGGCAACTTCGATCCGAGCAGCGCGTCGGTGGCGGCCGCCAGCGCTTCCGGGTGGGGCGCGACCGGCGCCGCCGGCTGGAAGAATTTCGGGTCCGGCATGGTCACCGGCGTTTCGATCTTCTGCTCCTGGATGCCGCAGTCGAGCGTGACGTAGACCGGGCCGCGCGGCTGCGTCAGCGCCACCTTGTGCGCCTTCGCGATGGCGTCGAGATGCCACTGCGGCGTGGTCGGCTCTTCCGTCCACTTCACGTAGTTCTTGACGATGTCCGATTGCGTCGAGGCGCAATGCAGCCAGTCGATCCAGCGGCGGTCGGCGGGATCGAGCGGGCCGGAGCCGCCGAGCACCAGCACCGGCGCGTGATCGCCGAACGCGTTGTAGACGCCCATCGAGCCGTTCATCAGGCCGACGAGGTCGTGCAGGATGCAGACCCCGATGCGGCCCGTGGCCTTGGCGTAGCCGTGCGCCATCGAGACCGCGATCTGCTCATGCGTCGTGAGCACCATCTTGGGCTTGTGGTTGCGGCCATAGTTGACGAGCGAGTCGTGCAGGCCGCGATAGCTCGATCCCGGCAGCAGGAAGACATAATCGATGTCCAGGCGGCTGAGCAGCTCGACCATCGCGTCGGACCAGTATTCCGGGTCGCGCTTGTTGGCCGGCAGATTGACCGGTGCTTCGCTCAGGAAACGCTGATTGACGTGCTCGTTCATCGACTTGTCCTATCCTTCTTCTGAACCTCGTTCGCACCATAGCCTATTTTCTCGGGATGATGACCTGCTTGAGCCGCTCGATCACCGACGGCGGCGTGGCATAGATGGACTCCACGACCCGCTGCACCTGGTCAGCCGGCACCGGCTCGATCGGCGCTTCGAGCCGCGACGCCTCGTCGAGGAATCTCCGGTCGTGCATCATCTCCCAGAACGCCTTGCGCAGCGCCGCCGCGCGGTCGGCGGGAACGCCCGACGCCATGAAGAAGCCGACGCCGACGTCGTCGGGCGCGTCGAGGATTTGCACCATCTGCCGCTCCTCCCCGCGCGTGAGCTCGGCGAATGACGGGAGATCGGGCATGTCCGGCGCCTTCGGGCCGGTGCGGAACAGGAATTTCAGCTTGCCCTCGCGGATCCAGTCCGGCTTCACCGTGGTCCAGCCGGTCCAGTAGTTCGAGCGGCCGTCGATCTCGCGGCGCTCGATCGCGAGATTGATGTCGGCGCCGCCGCGATAGCCGGGCACCAGCTTGAACTTGGTGCCGAGCACGGCGTTCGAAAGGGTCGGTATCCAGTAATTGCCGGAGCCAACGCCGGTCGAGCCCATGGCCAGTTCGACCTTCCTGGCGCCGTCGAGCGTCGTGGCGGCCGCCGTGTGCCAAACCGCGACCACGCCCGGCCGCGCGGTCAGAGAGCCCAGCCACTGCAAGGCCGCCGAATCGAAGCGTGTGTTGCGCAGCAGCGGTACCAGCAGCGACGGACTCAGAATTTCGGCGATGACGGTGCCGTCCTTGGGCGCGACCTGCGAGACGAACTCGACCGACTGCAGTCCGCCCGCGCCCGGCATCTGGATGAGAATGACGGTCGGATTGCCCGGGATATGGCGGCCGATATGATCGGTGACGAGCTTGCCGTAGAGTCCGACCGAGCCGCCCATGTTGCTCGGAATGATGAGTTGGACGGTCTTGCCGCGATAGAAGTCGGCGACGCCCTGCGCACCGGCCGAAGACATGCCGACGCATAGTGCAACAACCGCGGCAATACCGGTTCTATCGAGCTGCATCAGGCGCTCCCCCGTGCTCGCGACTCTCGTTGCCGCCGGCGGGGCGGCGCGGGTCGCGTTTGGCTACCGATACTACGCCGGGCCTGGAACCTTAACTAGTCGCCGGAAATCCTGCGCGTCGCCTCGACCACGTCGGCGGGCGTCTTGTAGAGCTCCTTCAGGAAGGCCTCGATCTCGGGCGCCGACATCGGCGCGATCGTGAGCCGCTGCTTGTTTGTCTCGGCGACGAATTCCGGATCCTTCAGCGTCGCCTCGAAGGCGGCGCGCAGTGCGGCATAGCGATCCGCCGGCACCGCTTTCGGGACGATATAGGGCCGCCCGACCACCGACGAGGCCGTCAGCAGGTCGAGGATCTGTCGCTTGCGCGGATCGGTCAGCACATCGCGGGCGACCAGCGAGGTCGCGGGCATGTCGGCGACCAGCGCACGCGAGAAACGCAGATGCACGGTGACCTTCTTCTCGCGCACCCACTGTTCCGGCACGCTGGTCCAGCCGATGCAGTCGCCGTCGAGCTCGCCGCGCTCGATCGCGATGCGCTTCTCGGTCGAGCCGGGATAGCCCGTCACCTGCCTGACGCGCACGCCGAACAGGTCGCTCAACATCTTGCTGTCGATATAAGACGCGGTGCCGACGCCGGTGACGCCGAAATTCACCTGCGGGCGCTTGAGCAAATCCTGCCAGTCCTTGATGCCGGTGCCGTTCCAGGTGTGGCAGACGCGGAAATCCTCGGTGACGCTGCCGAGCCAGGCGAAATCCAGGAAGTTCGCGCCGATCTTCTGCGGCACCGTCACCGACTGGGTGATCAGCCCGGGATTGAACGCGTTGATCACGGTGCCGTCGGTCGGCGCGGCGGTGGCGACGTAGCGCACGGAATTGAGGCTCGCCGCGCCCGGCATGTTCTGCACGATGACGTTCGGCTGCCCCGGGATGTGGCGGCCGATATGGCGCGAGAGCACGCGCGCGTAGTGGTCGTAGCCGCCGCCCGCAGAAAACCCGACGATGATGCGGACGGTCTTGCCCCTGTAGAAGCTCTCGACGTCCTGCGCGGCGGCCGCAGTCACAAACAGCGCAAGAGCCGCCAGCGAAACCACAAACCGCATGATGACCTGCCTTGATCCTGCCCCACGGCAAGTAAGGCACAGGCCAGCCCCAGCGCCAAGCGCACGCGGCGCCGCATGCGCGGGCGCACAATCATCGAAGCATGCTTGGCAGGAGCTAAGCGGCGGCGAGCCTGGCTACCACTTGTAGTTCAGGCCGCCGCGGACGGTGACAACCTGATGCTCGAAGCGCGAGCGATAAAGTCCGACGTTCCCGGAAGGTCCACCCACAGTCCAGTCGCCGAAGTCGGCGTACAGAGCCTCGATCTTCGCAGTCCAGTTGCGCGCGAACATGTGCTCGACGCCGCCGCCGACGGTCCAGCCTGCCCTGGTCTTGTTGCTGGTGTATTCGGGTGCCGGCAGGGAAGCCAGGCCCCACGAGTCCTTGAAATGCGCGATCGCCAGCCCGCCGGTGATGTACAACAGCGTCGGCGAGAGCGTCACGCCGAGCCGGCCGCGAACGGTCGCCATCCATGTGAGCTGGGTCGTCGCGTTCACCGGCGCGAACGTGGCGGGAGGGCCGATGATGGCGCTCGCCTTGTTGCTGACGCCGCTGAAATCGGCCTCGAGCCCGTAGACGACGCTGCCCGACTGGAAATTGTATCCGACCTGCCCGCCGCCGGCGAAACCCGCCTTGCGGGGCTTCCAGAATTCGACACCGAGCGGAGCGCGGTTCACACCGCCGATGTCGTCGCCGACATCAGCGAACGCGGCGTGGTTCCAAGCGACGCCGGCATGGACGCCGATGTAGAAGCCGGCCCAACTCGACACCACCACGACAGGCGCCGGCGCCTTGACCGGCATCCGCGCGGGAAGGTCGGCGGCAAGCGCGCTGGCGGAGAATGCCGCCACCGAAACGGTGGTCAGCAGGTAACGACGAAATATGCCCATGAAGAGCCCGCCCCCGGGGTCGACCAAAGCTTATTCTTACGGGAACCGAAGGATTCCAGCTATGGCGCCAGCGCAACACTGACAGATTAATCGGCCCGGCCCTGCCCCTTCGCCATTCTCCCGCGCCGTCCAAAAAGTAGCGATTTCATAATGTTTTCGCCATTTCCTGAAGCCGCCGACGATCGACCTTGCCCGCCGTATTGCGCGGGATTTCCGGCACCTGGACGACCCGCACCGGGGCCTGGCCGGCCGGCACCTTGCGGGCGCAATGGGCCCGCATCGCCTCCGAATCGAGGATCGTGTTGGCCGTGACGAGCGCCCAGGCTTCCTCGATACCCAGCGCATTGAGGCGCCCGAAGGCCGCCGCCAGGACCACGCCCGGGTAAGCCATGAGCGCCGACTCGATCGTTTCAGGACTGATCTTCTCGCCGCCGAGATCGATGATCGTCTTCTCGCGACCGGAAACCACCAGCACGCCGTCTTCGGTGACACGACCGAGGTCGCCCGGATAGAACCATCCGTCGCGAAAAAACGCCTCCGAGCCCGGCGGATTGCCGAGGTAGCCATCGACACAGGTGTGGCCGCGGAAACGAATGAGCCCTTCAGTACCCGGGATAAGCGCGCGGCCCGCCGCGTCGGCGGATTGCACGGTCATTCCTGGCGCGACGTAGCCGACCGCACCGGCGGTGCCGGCGATGTGGTGCGAGGGCGCGGACGCCACCGGACTGCCCTCGGTCGCGCCATAGGCGGAAACGACATGCGAGCACATTGCGGCACGTGCCCGATCGGCGAGCGGCTTCGACAACAGGCTGCCGACCGACAGGATCGCCTCGAACGGCGATGAGAACGCCGGCGAGCGTTCGTAATAGTCGAGGAATTCCGCGATCCCGCCCGGCGACGCCACCATGCATTGCACATTGTACAGCGTGAACGCCTGCATGGTTTCGGCGGCGTCGCGACCGCGTAGGAACAGCGTGCCTCCGCGCGCCAGCATGTGGATGCCCCACAGGAATCCGATATTGGCGCCGATGCCAACGTCCACGAACGTCCGCGCGCAGGTGGGAACTCGGTTTCCGAATGCGACGTCGTACGCCTGGAGGCGGCGGATGATCATGTCGTGACTGAGCGCTACTGCCTTCGCACGGCCCGTCGTACCGGAGGTGAGGATGATCCGCGCGGCAGCATGGCGGTCCTGCGCCGCCGCGGCCGGCGGCGGCGCGCCATCACCGGCGATCCATGCGCCGTCGGCCGCGACGACGCGCGCTGCGTTGTGAACGGGACCCGCGACGTCGGAGATCGCGACCTCGACTTGGCACTCGGCCGGGACCGACGGCTCGACGCTCGACACGCCGATCGCACCGATGCGCCCAAGCCCGAGGAGCAGGATCCAGTGCAGCACCGGATCGGCACAGATCACCGCGACCGTGTCCCCGCCCTCGATGCCCTGCGCCAACGCGTAGCGCGCGGCATTGTTCGAAAGCGCCGCCAGCCGGCCGTAGCTGACCAGGCCGATCGCCCTGCCCGGGGCACAGATCGCGGGCGCCGTCGGCTGATGCCGCGCCTGAAAAAGGAATGCGTCAAAGATGTTCAAGGCAGGCGCTCAGACCGGACGATATCTCATCTTCATGCGCAACGAGGATCAAAGCACGCAGGCCAAGCCGCGCGCCAGCAAATCGTCCGAGGAGCAAATCAGGTCGCAAAGGCGCAGTGGCCGCTCACCACTTGTAGTTCAGGCCGCCGCGGACGGTGACGACCTGGTGCTCGAAGCGCGAGCGGTAGGGCCCGGAGAGGCCTGCACCCTGGGCATGGGGGATCGTCCAGTCGCCGAAATCGGCGTACAGCGCCTCGATCTTCGCGGTCCAGTTGCGCGCGAACATGTGCTCGACGCCGCCGCCGACGGTCCATCCGGTACGCGTCTTGTTGCTGACGTATTCGGGCACCGGAGCGAAGATCGAGCCCCACGAATCCTTGAAATGCGCAACCGCTAATCCACCGGTCACGTATAACAGCGTCGGCGACAGCGTCACACCCAGCCGGCCGCGCACCGTTGCCATCCAGTTGAGCTGCGTCGAGACATTCACTGTGCTGTTGAACCCCGGCGTCACGACGGTGGTGCTGTATTTGTTGGAAACTCCGCTGAAATCGGCTTCGAGCCCGTAGACAACGCTGCCGGACTGGAAATTGTAGCCGATCTGTCCGCCGCCGGCGAAACCAGCCCTGTGCGGCTTCCAGAATTCGACGCCGCGCGGCGCCCGCTCGGTATTGCCGGCGTTGTCGCCGACCTCAGCAAATGCGGCATGGTTCCATGCGACGCCGGCGTGGACACCGATGTAGAAGCCGGCCCAGCTCGGAGCCACGACGACGGGAGCCGGCGCCTTCACCGGCATGCGCGCCGGGATGTCCGCGGCCATCGCACCATTGGAGAGCGCCACCGCCGAAACGGTGGCAAGAAGGTAACGCCGCATTCCGCCCATGAAGGCCCCCGCCCTCGGGTTGAGATTTCGGCTCCAATCTACGGCAGTACGCGGATTCCCACTATGGCGCGGCAGCAACACTGCCGGACAATCTGTGGAATTTGCCCGCTGCCCCGACCACCGGAAAATCGCCAATTACCCCATAGTTTCAGATGGCTTCAGCATTTCCTGAAGCTTTCGGCGGTCGACCCGGCCGATCGCCAGTCGTGGGATATCCGCTACCTGCACGACCCGCACCGGCACCTCCCCGGCCGGCAGCCGCCGGGCGCAGTGATCGCCGATGGCCTGCGGGTCGAGCCCGGCGCTGCCGGTCACCGCCGCCCAGACCTCCTCGATGCCGAGCGCATTCGGCACGCCGATCGCGGCGGCGAAGCTCACACCCGGATAGCTCATCAGCGCCGCCTCGACGGCTTCCGGGCTGATCTTGACGCCGCCGAGGTCGATGATGTTCTTCTCGCGGCCGGTGACGACCATCATGCCATGCTCGGTCACGCGACCGATGTCGCCGGGATAGAACCATCCGTCGCGGAAGAACTTGTCCGACCCGGGCGGATTGCCGACATAGCCGTCGACGCAGCGCGGTCCGCGAAACCGCAGCAGCCCTTCCTGGCCGGTGGGAAGCGCACGCCCGTCATGATCCGACGCTTCGACGATCATGCCCGGCGAGACGTAACCGACCGCGCCCGGGATATCGGCCATGTGGTGCGCCGGCGCCGCCGCCGTCGGGTTGCCTTCCGTCGCGCCGTAAGCCCCGATCAGCTGCGAGGCCAGCGTCGCACGCACACGATCGGCCAGCGGCTTGACCAGCATGCTGGCAATCGACATCACCACCTCGAACGGCGAAGAGAACGCCGGCGAGCGCTCGTAGTAGTCGAGGATTTCCGCCAGGCCGCCCGGCGACGCGATCATGCATTGCACATTGTAGAGCGTGAGCGCCTGCAACGTCTCCGCCGCGTCGCGGCCGCGCAGGAACAGCGCGCCGCCCCGCGCCAGCGTGTAGACGCCCCACAGGAATCCGAAATTCGCGGCGATGCCGGGATCGAGAAACGATCGCGTGCAGGCGGGAAGCCTGCTGCCGAAAGCCACGTCGAACGAGTACAGCCGCCGCACCATCATTTCATGTGTCAGAGCCACGCCTTTCGGGTGACCGGTGGTGCCGGACGTGAGGATGATCCGCGCAACCGCGAGCGAATCCCGTTCCACGTCGACCGGTGGCGGCGCGCCATCGCCGGCGATCCATCCCTGGTCGGCCGGCAATACGCGCGCGGCATTTTGGACAGCGCCGCCGGTGTCGGTGATCGCGAGGCTGACATTGCATTCGGCCGGCACCGACGGGACGACGCTCGACAGGCTGATCGCGCCGATGCGGCCGAGGCCGAGCACCAGGATCCAATGCAGCATCGGGTCGGCGCAGATCACCGCCACGGTGTCGCCGCGCTTCACGCCTTGGCTGAGAGCATGGCGCGCGGCGTTATTCGCCAGCGCCTCCAGCCGGCCGTAGCTGACCAGGCCGAGCGCCCGCCCCGGCGCGCAGATGGCCGGCGCCGTCGGCTGAAACTTCGCCTGTAGGTGGAATGCTTCGAAGACGTTCACGGCAGCACATCCTGCGGGATATCACTGGGGTTGAAGCTGCGCGGCCAGTTCTTGCGCCCCCACCCTATTGCGTGTGCAATCAGGATCGGAATGAAGACCAGAAAAATTGCGACCTTTAACCAGAGCGAATCCCCGAAACGCTCCGAGATCACGAAGACCAGCACCGGCACCAAGCCAAGCAGCAAGGTGTTCGCGAACCAATAACGGAACGGGTGCAGCCCGGCGCGGAAACGTGCCGCCGGATTGGCGACCACCACCCGCGCGATCAGTGCGCGTACGAACGCCACATACGTCGCCGTACGATCCTCGGAGAAGCCAAAACCGGTATGATGGGTCGACTGAATCTCGAGGTCCGCGTCGATGTGCATCCGCCGGCGCATGCGCAGGGCGCAGCCATAGCCCACAGTGTTGTACTGGGTCGGCGCATAGTAGAGGCGCACCTCAACAATGTCCCGGTAAGGGAATCGCACAATCCCGTCCGGACCCGCCGCCGGGCCGTTCTGCAGGTCGACGGGGCCGCCCTGCAATTCGAGCGCGTCCGGGGTTAGGCGCCAGACCGCTTCATCTTCCAGAATGCGAGCGCGGGCGACGTAGGTGGGCGGGGCAGCCTCGTTCATTGGGGCAACTTAGCATGGGTGGCGGCGGCCAACGGGCCATGAAGAAGCTGTGACAAACGGGCCAGCCTGCGCTATCTAGCCCCCGGAATGCAGCCAATCACCGATACAAAAACACTATCCGAGACCTGTGCGCGCCTGGCGCGGCACCCCTTCGTCACGGTCGACACCGAATTCCTGCGCGAGAGCACGTATTACCCCAAGCTCTGCGTGCTGCAGATGGCCAGCGTCGACGAGTCGGTCGTGGTCGACGCCCTGGCACCCGATATCGAGCTCCGCCCGCTGTTCGAGCTCCTGGCCGACCAGCGCGTGGTGAAGGTCTTCCACGCCGCCCGCCAGGACATCGAGATCTGCTGGCACGAGGCGCAGATGATCCCCGCCCCGCTGTTCGACACCCAGGTCGCGGCGATGGTCCTCGGCTATGGCGACTCGATCTCCTACGACCAGCTGGTGCACCGCATCACCGGCGACACCCTCGACAAGTCGAGCCGCTTTACCGACTGGACCCGCCGGCCGCTCAGCGACGCACAACTGACCTATGCCGTCTCCGACGTCACTCACCTGCGGGACGTGTACCTCAAACTCTCCACCGATCTCGCCAAGCGCGGACGCTCCGACTGGTTGCACGACGAGATGCGCGTCCTCACCTCGCCCGAGACCTATCGCATGGAGCCCGAGCACGCCTGGCAGCGGCTCAAGACCCGCGTGCGCAAGCCCAAGGAGCTGGCGGTGCTGATCGCGGTCGCGGCCTGGCGCGAGCGCGAGGCGCAGACCCGCGACGTGCCGCGCAGCCGCGTGCTCAAGGACGACGTGATCGGCGATATCGCGATCCAGGCGCCGACCACGATCGAGCGGCTCGCCAGCCTGCGCTCGCTGCCCAAGGGCTTCGAGCGCTCGAAGTGGGGCGAGGCCATCGTCGAGGCGGTCAAGGCCGGACTCGCGCGCGACCCGAAAACGTTGCCTCGGTTCGAGCGGGCAAAGCCCGCCGTCAACGGCCAGGCCACCGTCGAGCTGCTCAAGGTCCTGCTGCGCATGACCTCGGAGAAGCACGGCGTCGCCGCCAAAGTGATCGCCACGGTCGACGACCTCGACCGCATCGCCGCCGACGACGAGGCCGATGTGCCGGCGCTGTCGGGCTGGCGGCGCGAGCTGTTCGGCGAAAAAGCGATTGCGCTCAAGCATGGCAAGCTCGCGCTGGCGGTCGAACGAGGCCGCGTGGTGGCCGTAGACAAGCCCGCGTCCTGAGGCGATCCTGCGCCTGGACTATTCCAGGGGTAGGACATGAACAAGGTCGCCGTCGCCGACTGGTCCACGCTGAAAGATCGCGCGCCCGAATATGCGCTGGTCGGCAATGTCGACCTGGTCGTGATCCGTTACGGCGACAACGTGTCGGTGATGTACGGGCGCTGCCTGCACCGCGGCGCCCTGCTCGCCGACGGCCGCATCGACGGCGACAACCTGATCTGCGGCCTGCACGACTGGGACTACCGGATCGACACCGGCATCAGCGAATACAACAACAAAGAAGTGCTGCCGAAATTCGCGGCATGGGTCGACGGCGGCAAGGTGCTGGTCGACGCCGACGAGATTGCGGCCTGGGAGCAGGGCCACCCGCAGCCCTACAAGCGCGACAGCTATCTCGGCCTCTATGCCGAAGTGCATGCCGATCCGGTCGAGCCGCATGTCCAGCAGATCCAGCACCATGCGACGCACGGCCTGCGCAAGACGGGACATCACGGCCCGGTCGCCGCCATGGGCGTGCCGCGCCAGGAGCTGCCGTCGTGGGACGACATCCAGTTCGTCACCGCGCAGCTCGCCACCGCCCCTCGCCTCGACGACGAGCCGGTCGGCACCGAGGTCGTGGTCGGCCCCAATGCGCAGAAGCCGCTGACGCTGAAGATTCCGCTGCTCGTGTCGGACATGAGCTTCGGCTCGCTCTCGGAGCCCGCCAAGGTCGCGCTCGCGCGCGGCGCCGAGCTTGCCGGCACCGGCATCGCCTCCGGCGAAGGCGGCATGCTCGCCGAGGAACAGGCCGCCAACAGCCGCTACTTCTACGAATACGCCTCCGCCCGCTTCGGCTTCGCCTGGGAAAAGGTGATGCGGGTGCAGGCATTTCATTTCAAGGGCGGACAGGCGGCCAAGACCGGCACCGGCGGCCATCTGCCGGCGCGCAAGAACGTCGGCAAGATCGCGCTCACCCGCGGCCTGCCTGAAGGCACCGACGCGATCTCGCCGGCACGCTTCCCGGACTGGACCGAGCCGAAACAGATCCGCGCCTTTGCCGACGAGGTGCGCAGCCGCACCGGCGGCATCCCGATCGGCTACAAGCTGTCGGCGCAGCACATCGAGCAGGACATCGACGCCGCACTCGAAGTCGGCTGCGACTACGTCATCCTCGATGGCCGCGGCGGCGCGACCGGCGCGGCGCCGCTGATCTTTCGCGACCACATCTCGGTGCCGACGATCCCGGCGCTGGCGCGGGCCCGCGCGCATCTCGACAAGAGCGGCAAGGACGTCACGCTGATCATCACCGGCGGCCTGCGCACCGCGGCCGATTTCGCCAAGGCGCTGGCGCTCGGCGCCGACGCGGTGGCGATCGCCAATTCGGCGATCCAGGCGATCGGCTGCATCGGGATGCGCGCCTGCCATACCAACAACTGCCCGGTCGGCATCGCGACGCAGAATCCGCGCCTCACCGCGCGTCTTGACGTCGCCGAGTCAGCGGAACGGCTGGCGCGCTTCCTGGAAACATCTGTCGAGCTGATGAAGATCCTGGCGCGCGCCTGCGGGCACACGCATCTCAATCAGTTCTGCGTCGACGATCTGACGACCTGGAAGGCGGAGATGGCGCGTCTCTCCGGCGTTCCCTATGGCGGCGTCGGCGCGGTCTAGTACCAACCGTCGTTGACTTCGACCTATCCCGCCGTCATTGCCGGGCTTGACCCGGCAATCCATCCTGTTGAATCGACTCTTCATTTTTGATGGATGCGCGGGTCAAGCCCGCGCATGACGAGTCAACATTTGTGCCGGTTGGTATAGGGCTTCAGCGCGCGCCCGGCCGCGGCGGATCCTGCTCATCCGACGACCGGCTGGAGTCGCCCGGCGTGCCGGAGCGCCGCTCGGACGGCGAGACCAGCTCGCTCGATGGCGCGACCGGCGGCGCTGCGCCCGGCGCAGGGGCACGCGCCCCGCCAATAGCCGGAGCCTTGCCGTACGGCATGGGTGACGCGGGGACCGGCCGCTGAGCGGGCGGTGCCGATTGTGGCGGCGGCGCCGATTGCGCGTGCGCGGCGAGCGGTGCTGACACAAGAAGCACGCCCGCGAGAATGATCGGCCATAGCTTCACGGCACGTTCTCCTGCGTTGAATATCCAGGGCACGTTCAGAGGCGATCCTACGACGCGCCGGATTCAAGGCTGTTGTGTGACTTCACGCCGACCAACAGCCCTCGGCCGTCGCGGCAGCGACAATGCCAGGATCAGTCCCAACACCACGAACATGAACGTCCAGATCAGCAGCAGCGGCTTCCACGCCTCGCCCAGGCCGAAGAGATTGATCGACGCCAGGTAGATCGGGAAGTTCAGCAGAAAGTGTCCGACCATTCCGGCGAGGCCCCCGAGCACAAAGGAACGGCCGGCGGCCAGCGCATAGAACGGCGGGATCAACAAGGCACCGTGCAGGAAGCAGACCTCGAGCCGCTCGATGATAAAGCCGACGAACATCCAGAATGGCAGATCGGGATAGCCCGGCGACTTGATCAGGGCATGCGCCAGGAACCAGATTTCGCCGATGCCGAAACCGGCACCGGCGGCGAGCGCAAGAAAGATCGGATCGCGCCGGATCGCTTCCCTCACCTTCGGCACGGCCGCGGTCAGCCATTTGGCCGGCTCTTCGGTCAGCGGCGCGTAGAACAGCGATACGATCGTCACCACGCCGGCGGAGATACCGAATGTCGTCCGCAGCAGGCCGTCGATCGGGAGGCGCACCAAATAGATCATCAGCGGCTGAAGCGGCAGCGCAATCAGGAATGCGAGCAGCATAGCGCGCCGCTCGTCCGACTGTCGAAGCAAAGCCGCAAAACCGCAGAGCGCCAGTGCGGTCGTGATCGATGCAGCGATGAAGAGCCCCACCCCCGCCCCCGGTCAGAGCATGATCCCGAAAAGCCTGCCCCCGGAATCGATCCGGGGCGGGACCCGAACGCAACGCGCCCTTACTCCAGCTCCATCAACGGCTCGCGGCCAATCAGCCGCGCCAGCTGGCGCAGGCGCACGAACACGCGCTCGCCGGCGAGATCGCGCAGGCCGTTGCGGAAGCGCAGCACGACGCGCCCGCGCTCGACCACCATCGGCGTCTTGGGCAGGATGCCGGTGGTCGACGCCGAAACCAGATAGGCGACGCGCAGCGCCGCACCGAGCACGCGGGCGCGGTCGAGTATGCGGGTCGTGGCGAGCTCGCGGATGCGCGGCGAGAGCTCCTCGTCGACCAGCCCGACATGGCGGAAGAACACCGCGAGCGCGAGATAGACGCGCCCGGGATGGTCGATGCCGACGAAAGCCGCATTGGCGATGATGTTGAGCGACTGCTCGCCGCGGTAGTCGGGGTGCGCGCGCCAGCCGATGTCCGCCAAGAGGCAGGCGGCGTGGCGCAGGCGGCGCTCCTCGGCGGTCTCGTCGAGCCCGGTCGAGGCCATGAAGCGGTCGGTCCAGGCGATCAGCTCGTCGCCGTGCGCGGGCGCCCGCGAGCGCAGCACGTTGAGCTCCTGCGCGGCCGCGAGCAGCGAGTCCTTGCGCCGGTCGTCGCCATCGAGCATGCCGTAGAGCAGGCCTTCGCGCACGCCGAGGGCGGAGATGACGATGTCCTTCGGGCGCGCGATCTCGATCAGGTGCTCGAGCACGACCGCGGCATAGGCGAGCAGCGGCCGCCGGGCGTCGGCGACGACTTCGATCTGCGACAGCGTCTCCGCGTTCACCCGGTGCACCAGGCCGGCGAAGTCGTAGGCCTCACGCGCCGGGATGACGTAGCCGTGCATCACATGCAGCGGATAGCCGGTCTGCCACATGTGCAGGCGCGCGAGCGCACGCCAGGTGCCGCCGATCGCGTAGAAGGTGCGGTTGGCGCCGGCCTTGAGCAGCCTGGCGTCGCCGAGCGACTTGCGCACCAGCTTCTCGGCCTTCTTGATCGAGTTCTCGGTGACATCTTGCAGCGCCAGTCCGCCGAGCGGCAGCGTGACGCCGGTATGCACCTTGTGGCCGTGCACCTCGGACAGTTCAAGCGAACCGCCGCCGAGATCGCCGACGAGGCCGTCGGGCTTGTGGAATCCGCATACGACGCCGAGCGCGCTCAGCTCCGCTTCGCGCTTGCCCGAAATGATCTCGACCTTGGTGCGGCAGATGCGTTCCGCTTCGGTGACGAAGGCTTTGCCGTTCTTGGCGTCGCGACAGGCGGCGGTCGCCACCACCCACAGCGCGCCGACCTCCATGCGATCGCACAGCATGCGGAAGCGCCTGAGCGCGCCGAGCGCCTTTTCCACGGCATCGGAGGCAAGGAGCCCCGTCGACTGCACCTCGCGGCCGAGACCGGCCAGCACCTTCTCGTTGAAAATGGGCGTCGGGCTGCGCGTCAGGCCCTCGTAGGTGACGAGGCGCACCGAGTTGGAACCGATGTCGATCACCGCGACTGGCTGCCCGTAATCAAGGCGTCCTTGTGCAGCCTGCATCGCGAGCGGCCGGCGCTTAACCGCGCTCGAGGCGGCGTACAAGGCTGCGCGGCGACGATTCTTTGAGCGATTTGCCACGTCCTGACAGGCTCGGATTCGTCATGAAGTACTTGTGGGCGTTGAAGGGCTCCTCACCCTCGGCCGCTTTTATGCGATTCGACGTACCGTCGGGCAACAGTTTCCAGCTCTGCTCGTTGTCCTTGAAATTGGCCACCATAATCTGGTCGAGCACCTGTTCGTGCACGGTCGGGTTGAGGATCGGACAGAGAACCTCGACCCGGCGGTCCAGGTTGCGCGGCATCATGTCGGCGGAGGAAATGTATACCGCCGACTTCGCATGCGGCAGCCCGAAGCCGTTGCCGAAACAGTAGATGCGGCTGTGCTCCAGGAATCGGCCGACGATCGACTTGACGCGGATGTTTTCCGACAGACCCGGGATGCCCGGCCGCAGGCAGCAGATGCCGCGCACCACCAGGTCGATCTGCACGCCCGCGCGCGACGCGTCGTAAAGTAGATCGATGATGTCCGGATCGACCAGCGAGTTATCCTTCATCCATATCGCCGCCGGCTTGCCGGCCCGGGCATAGGCGATCTCCTGGGCGATGTGTTCGGCAACGCGCTGGCGCAGGTTCAGCGGCGACACCGCCATTCGCTCGAGCTCGGCCGGCTCGGCGTATCCCGTGATGTAGTTGAATATCCGCGCCACATCGCGCGCGATCACCGGCTCGGCGGTGAAGAACGAGAGATCGGTGTAGATGCGTGCCGTCACCGGATGATAGTTGCCGGTGCCGACATGGACATAGGTGGCGAGCGAGCCGCCTTCGCGGCGCACCGCCAGGGACAATTTGGCGTGGGTCTTGAGCTCGATGAAGCCGAACACGACCTGCGCGCCGGCGCGTTCGAGCGCGCGCGACCAGCGGATGTTGGCCTCTTCGTCGAAACGCGCCTTGAGCTCGACCAGCGCCGTCACGGACTTGCCGGCTTCGGCAGCCTCGACCAGAGACTTGACGATCGGGGATTCCGAAGAAGTCCGGTAGAGCGTCTGCTTGATCGCCACCACATCGGGGTCGCGGGCTGCCTGCTGGAGGAACTGCGTCACCGCGTCGAATGATTCATACGGGTGATGGACCACGAGGTCCTTCTCGCGAATGGCCGCAAAACAGTCGCCGCCGTGCTCGCGGATGCGCTCCGGGAAACGCGGATTGTACGGCACGAATTCGAGATCGGGCCGGTCGAGGCTCATGAGCTGCGACAGCTCGTTCAGCGCCAGCACGCCATCGACCAGGAAAACTTCGTCGTCACTGCTGGCGAGCGCGCGCTGCACGAACCGCCGCAGCTCGGCCGGCATCGCGGCTTCCATTTCGAGGCGGATCACCGAGCCGCGCCGTCGGCGCTTGAGCACGGTCTCGAACTCGCGCACGAGGTCTTCGGCTTCTTCCTCGATTTCGATTTCGGAATCGCGGATCACCCGGAATGCGCCCTGCCCCTTGAGTGTGTAGCCCGGGAACAACTGGCCGATGAATAAGCCGGTGAGCTGCTCGATCGTAATAACGCGCGCGGGCTTTCCTTCCGCGGTCGGCAGGCGGATGAAGCGCTCGATCTTGTTCGGCATGCGGATCAGCGCGTTCATCGCTTCGCCGTCGCTGGCGCGGACAAGCTGCAGCGCGATCGTGAAGCCGAGATTGGAGATAAACGGGAACGGATGCGCCGGATCGATCGCCAGCGGCGTCAACAGCGGGAACACCTGGCGAAGGAAATGGTCCTGCAACCAGGTCTTTTCCTTGCGCGTCACCTCCGGACCATCGACCAGCACGATGCCGGCTTCGACGAGGTCGACGCGCAACTCCCGCCAGCGCGCCTGCTGATCGCTGGCGAGCGCCGAGACCGCCTCGGAGATGCGCGTCAACTGCTCCGCCGGGGTCAGGCCGTCAGGGCTCCGGGTGGTGATGCCGGCGCGCAGCTGGCCGCGCAGGCCGGCCACCCGCACCATGAAGAATTCGTCAAGGTTGTTGGCCGAGATCGACAGGAACCGCACCCGCTCGAACAGGGGGTGGGTCGGGTTTGCGGCCTCTTCGAGCACCCGGCGGTTGAAGTGCAACCAGGACAACTCACGGTTTATAAAGCGATCGGGACTCGCCGAAAGCGGGGGTGCCGCGGTGCGCTCGGCTTCCAACGTCACCGGAACCTCCGGCTTTTCTTCAGGAATAACAATAGCTTGGGCGCGATCCATGGAAGTAGCCATTTTGCAACATGGCCGTCCTTCATGACGGCTCAATGACCATAACGCTTCGACCTTTCGATCCGGTCAAGGCTCGTTTGGTCGCAAAACTTCGGCGGCCAGGGCCCTGGTCAGGGGCCGCTGGCGGCGCATGGCCTCCCGGTCGAGGATCGCCACGGCCGCCTTGGCATCCGCGAATGACCGGCCGATCCGGGTCGCGACATAACCGACGAGCTGCTCATCGACGCCGAGCTGCCGGTCCGCGAACAGCTTCACCAGCACGGCCCGTAACAGCGCGTCGTCGGGCGGCGCGAGCGCGACCACGGGCACCGCCTTGAGCCGCGACGCGAGGTCGGGCGTTCGCATCGTCCAGGTCGCCGGCGCCGAACGCGCGGTGACGAGCACAAACGCGTCCTCCTCGCGCGCGAGGTTGAGCAGATGAAACATCGCGGTCTCATCGAACCCTGCCTCGGCGGCGTCCTCGATCACGAGGGCGCCGGTCGCGAGCGCCGCCGGCACGTCATGGTCGCGGAGCGCGCGCGCGGCGATCGAGCGCGCGCCGGAGAGCGCCGCCCAAGCGGAGGCCAGATGGCTCTTGCCCGAGCCTTCCGGCCCAATCAGCGTCACGACCCGGTTCGGCCAGTCGGGCCAGCTATCGATCAACGTGAGTGCCGCGGCGTTCGAGGGCCCGCCCAGGAAGTCGTCGCGGGCGTAGCTCTCCGCGTGCTCGAGGTCCAAGGTAAGCTGCCGAGGGCCTCGCGCGCCGCTCATGGGTCGGCCTTGGTGCCGTTCATATGCCGCACCCATTGGCGCAGGTAGAGAGCGACCGACACCAGCGTGAGGATCGCGACCAGCGCGGTCAGTCCCTGGATCATCCACCACGCCTCGAACGCGAACGCCAGCGACGCCAGGACCGCCAGCGCCAGCAGGATCTGCGCGACCGTATTGAGCTTGGACACCGTGAGCGGCTTGAGCGCCACCGGGTTGTCCATCAGCCACGACAGGATAACGGCGCCCACGATCATGATGTCGCGGGAGACGACCAGGATGACCAGCCAGCGCGGGATGGCGCCGGCGATGCCGAGCGTCACGTAGATCGAGACGATCAGCGCTTTGTCGGCGAGCGGATCGAGGAAGGCGCCGAGCTCGGTCGCCATATTGAAGCGCTTGGCGAGGAACCCGTCGACCAGGTCGCTCAGCCCGGCGAGCAGGAACAGCACGAAAGCAATCTTCATCTCGCCGGCCGCGATCGCCCAGACCATGACCGGAACAAGCAAGATGCGCGCAAGCGTAATTAGGTTCGGAATACTCAAATCAGCGCCCCGGCCGACCATCTAAGCTTCGCGCCTTGCCTATAGCGACCCGGCGCGTCATCCACTACTCACAATATAGCGGCGGGCAAGGCGTTGCACACGCGACGATTCCGCCGTAACACGCGGGCGTTATAAATCGAGGAAAACCATGGCGGACAAGGGCCTCACCTATGCCGAGGCTGGTGTCGACATCGACGCCGGCAACCGGATGGTGGACCTGATCAAGCCCTTGGTCCGCGCCACCCGAAGGCCGGGGGCGGACGCGGAAATCGGCGGCTTCGGCGGCCTTTTCGACCTCAAGCGCACCGGTTTCAAGGACCCGGTCCTGGTCGCCGCGACCGACGGCGTCGGCACCAAGCTCAAGATCGCGATCGACACCGGCCGCCACGACACCATCGGCATCGATCTCGTCGCGATGTCGGTGAACGATCTTGTCGTGCAGGGCGCCGAACCGCTGTTCTTCCTCGACTACTTCGCCTGCGGAAAGCTCGCGCCCGAGACCGGCGCGCTGATCGTCAAGGGCGTGGCGGCGGGCTGCAAGGAAGCCGGCTGCGCACTGATCGGCGGCGAGACCGCCGAGATGCCCGGGCTCTACCGCGACGGCGACTACGATCTCGCGGGCTTCGCCGTCGGCGCCGCCGAGCGCGACGCGCTGCTGCCGCGCGCCGACATCGGCGCCGGCGACGTGGTGCTCGGCCTCGCTTCCTCCGGCATCCACTCGAACGGCTATTCGCTGGCACGGCGGGTGGTCGAGGTCAGCGGCCTCGGATGGGACGCGCCGGCGCCGTTCGACAAGTCGAAGACGCTCGGCGAAGCCTTGCTGACGCCGACGCGCATCTACGTGAAATCGTGCCTCGCGGCGATGCGCGAGACCACGGCGCTGAAAGGTCTCGCCCACATCACAGGGGGCGGCTTCCCCGACAACATTCCACGCGTGCTGCCGGACGGCACCGGGGTTGCGCTCGATCTCTCGCGCGTCCCGGTCTTGCCGGTATTCAAATGGCTGGCCGCGACCGGCGGCATCGCCGAGCCGGAAATGCTGCGCACCTTCAACTGCGGCATCGGCATGATCGCGATCGTCGAAAGCGCCAGGGCCGATGCGGTCACCGACGTGCTCACGCGTGCCGGCGAGACGGTGGTGCAACTCGGCAAGGTCACCGCGGCGGGCGCGGGGGTACCGCGGGTCGCCTATTCAGGCCGCCTTGCTCTCGGGTGATAGTGATGGCGAAGAAACGCGTCGCCATCCTGATCTCCGGCCGCGGCTCCAACATGGCTTCGCTGATCGCGGCCGCCAAGGACGACGGCTATCCGGCGCAGATCGCGCTGGTTCTTTCAAACCGCCCGGACGCGCCTGGACTTGTAACCGCCAAAAGCCAGGGCATCACGACCGCTGTCGTCGACCACACGATGTACGGCAAAGACCGCGAGGGCTTCGAGCGCGCGCTACAGGACGTGCTCACCGCGCACCGGATCGAGCTCGTGTGCCTGGCCGGCTTCATGCGGCTACTGACGCCGTGGTTCGTCGGCCAATGGCAGGGGCGCATGCTCAACATCCACCCTGCCCTGCTGCCGGCGTTCAAGGGGCTGCATACGCACGAGCGCGCGCTCGAAGCCGGCGTGAAGACGCATGGCGCGACGGTGCATTTCGTGTCCGCGGAAATGGACTCCGGGCCGATCATTGCCCAAGTAGAAGTGCCGGTGCTGCCAGGCGATACGGCGGACACGCTGGGGGCACGCGTGCTCGAGGCCGAGCACCGGATCTATCCGCAGGCGCTGCGACAAGTCGCTGAAGGTCGCGCGTAATACCAACCGGTACAAATGTTGACTCGTCATGCGCGGGCTTGACCCGCGCATCCATCAAAAATGAAGAGTCGATTCAACAGGATGGATTGCCGGGTCAAGCCCGGCAATGGCGGCGGGATCGGTCGAAGTCAACGAGGGTTGGTATAAGACGACAAACCCCCGGCGTTTGCGCCGGGGGCTACGGGTCTTGCTCGGTGGCCGGTTCGACCGGCCATCCTGCCGTGTCAGTTCACCTTGAGATTTTCCGCCGATGTCCTGCCGCGATTGGTCACGAGCTCGTATTCGACATTTTGACCTTCGTTGAGCGTGCTGAGGCCAGCGCGCTCCACCGCCGAGATGTGGACGAAAACGTCCTTGTCGCCGGTGGAAGGACGGATGAACCCGTAGCCTTTAGTGGGATTGAACCATTTGACGGTGCCCTTTTGCATCGTCTGTCTCCTGAACAAGTTCTGGCGCCGTAGACACGCGGCCGCACACGTTGCGAGCCACGCCACAGTTCGGCTTTTGGATTGATCCGTAGCGCAGGCCTTGTCGGCACAACGGCCGGAGCGGCCAAAATCCGAATCCGGAATGGGAACACAATAAATGCGGCTTCAGGATGGCTATACATGACCTCTGCAAGTATTCAGCGGGTCATTACGTAGTTCGATAAGTCATTTACAAGGTGCATGACCGCATCAACCGCGCGACCAATGCGGTCGTGCCTGGTAGCCGGCCGATCACCTTGCGTGCAGCCGGGAAATCTAGCCGACGATTTCGTTGCCGGAAAAGAACTGGGCGATTTCTTTCGCCGCGGTGTCGGGGGCGTCCGAGCCATGGACGGAGTTTTCGCCGATCGACTTCGCGTGCACCTTGCGGATCGTATTCGCCGCCGCCTTGGCCGGATCGGTCGCGCCCATCACGTCACGGTAGCGCACGATCGCATTATCGCCTTCCAGCACCTGGACCACGACCGGCCCGGAGATCATGAAGGTGACGAGTTCGCCGAAAAATGGACGCTCGCGATGCACCGCGTAGAACGTCTCGGCCTGCACGCGGGTGATCCGCACGCGCTTCTGCGCGACGATGCGCAGCCCCGCCTGCTCGATCATGGCGTTGATCGCGCCGGTCAGATTGCGCGCGGTCGCGTCGGGCTTAAGGATGGAAAAAGTGCGTTCGATTGCCATTGGAAGGATTTCTCGTTGAGATCACGATCACCATAGTGCGCGCGGCTTATAGCGGCGCCGCCGCCGCGCAGCAAGCTCCCGCGGCCTTCAGCTCCCGCGGCCTTCAGCTCCCGCGGCTTGGCGACTACACCAGCGCGAACAGCCGCGTCGGTCCGCCGGTCGCGCCTTTGACCTTCGCGAGCCCGACCATCAGCATCGCACCGGCGGCAGGCACGTTGTCGAGGCCCGCGACATTCTCGAGGCCCCAGCGCCCCGCGCCCAGCCACGATACGTGCGTCTTGAAATCCTTCGACGCGCCGTGATCGAGCGAAAGCGTGTCGACCGCGAGCCCCGCGACCTTGCGCTCCTTTAGTAACCACGCGACGGCATCGGGCGAGAAGCCCGGGAAGTGCATCACGCCGGCCGCGTCCTTGCCGACATACTTGGTCTTGTCCGAAACGCGCTTGGCCCAGCCGGAATTCATCGCCACGCAGGCGTTGGCGGGCAGACGCCCGTGGCGCCGCTCCCAGGCCGCGATGTCCGCCCGTGAGAGCTGGTAGTCGGGATCCTGCGCCGCCTTGTCGGCGACGTCGATCACCGCCAGCGGCACCGCCAGCACCTCGGCTGGAATCTGCTCCACCGCGATGCCGCTTTCGGAAAAGTGGATCGGCGCATCGAGATGCGTGCCGGAATGCTCGATCAAGCTCCAGCGATAGAGGTTGTAGCCATCCTTCTTCAGGTCGAAGACCTTCTGCATTTCGATCCCCGGCGTACCGTCGAAGGTCGGGAAGTCCGCCGACATCGTGTGCGTGAGGTCGACGACCTTCTTGAACGGCCGCGGCGCCGCCAGCGCGGGCGACAACGCCCCCGCAGTCGCGGCAAATGCCGCCGCCGCACCAAGGACCCGACGGCGCGACAGCGCGCGGTGGACCACTTCCTGACATCCCGGAACGCACATCGGAGTCTCCTCGAACAGTCACGTCACGCAAAGCGTGCGCCCGCCGCGGCGTGCTTGCAACAAACTCTTTGGCATTGCCTCGCGCGGGCTGCTCGGCCAAATAGCGCCCATGCTCGTCATCGACGAATTGTCGGTCCGTATCGCCGGCCGCCTGCTGATCGACCAAGCCTCGGCGCATGTGCCGACCGGCGCACGCGTCGGGCTGGTCGGCCGCAACGGCTCAGGCAAATCGACGCTGTTCCGCACGATCGCGGGCGAGATCGCGCCCGAGCACGGTTCGATCGGCCTTTCGCCGCGCGCCCGCGTCGGACGCCTGTCGCAGGAGGCGCCGGACGGCCCCGAAAGCCTGATCGACGTGGTGCTACGGGCCGACGAGGAGCGCCTTCGCCTGCTGGCGGAGGCCGAGACCGCAACCGACCCGCATCGGATCGCGGAGATCCAGACCCGGCTCGCCGACATCGGCGCGCATTCGGCGCCGGCACGCGCCGCCGAAATCCTCGCCGGGCTCGGGTTCTCCGAATCCGACCAGGCACGCCCCTGCTCGGAGTTTTCCGGCGGCTGGCGCATGCGGGTCGCGCTCGCAGCGACCCTGTTTGCCCAGCCCGATCTTCTGCTCCTCGACGAGCCGACCAACTTCCTCGATCTCGAAAGCACGCTCTGGCTCCAGAAGCAGATCGCTACCTATCCCTACACCGTGGTGGTCATCAGCCACGACCGCGACCTGCTCGACAATGCGGTCGACTGGACGCTGCATCTCGAGGCCGGCGCGCTCACGCTCTACCGCGGCGGCTACTCTGCGTTCGAACGCCAGCGGCGCGAACGCCAGGCGCTCGACCTCAAGCTCGCCAAGAAACAGGACGAACAGCGCAGGCGCCTGACGGCGTTCGTCGAGCGCTTCCGCGCCAAGGCCACCAAGGCGCGCCAGGCGCAATCGCGCCTCAAGCTCCTGGCGAAGCTCGAGCCGGTTTCGGCGGTCGTCGCCAACGAGGTGCGCCCCATTGTGTTTCCGGCGCCGGCCAAGCCGCTCTCGCCGCCGATCATCGCGCTGGAAGGGGTTTCGGTCGGCTACGAAGCGGACCGCCCGGTGTTGCGCCGGCTCAATCTGCGGATCGATCCCGACGATCGCATCGCCCTGGTCGGCGCCAACGGCAACGGCAAGTCGACGCTGGTGAAGCTGCTCTCCAACCGCCTCGCCGCCATGTCGGGCCGCGTGACCCGCGCCGACCGGCTCGACGTCGCCTATTTCGCGCAGCATCAGCTCGACGAACTCAATCCCGACGGCAGCGCCTACGACCACCTGCGCCGCCTGATGCCGGACGCCCCGGAGGCCAAGGTCCGTGCGCGCGCCGGCGCCATCGGCTTTTCTGCCGACGCCGCCGACACGCCGTCGGCATCGCTATCCGGCGGCGAGAAGGCGCGCCTGCTGCTCGGGCTCGCCACCAATGCCGGGCCGCATCTGGTGGTGCTCGACGAGCCGACCAACCATCTCGACATCGACAGCCGCGCGGCGCTGATCGACGCGATCAACGACTATCCGGGCGCGGTGATCCTGGTGTCCCACGACCGCTATCTGATCGAGGCGTGCGCCGACCGGCTCTGGCTGGTCGCCAGCGGTCAGGTCACGCCGTTCGACGGCGACCTCGACGACTACCGGCGGCTTGTGCTCGCCGAAGGCCGCGGCGGCGACGACCGCGACCGCAAGCCGAAGGGCGCAAGCCGCGGCGACGTGCGCCGCGCCGCTGCCCAGTTGCGCCTCGAGCTGGCGCCGTTACGGCGCCGGATCGGCGATGCCGAGAAGACCGTCGCCCGCCTGAACGACGAGATCGCGCGCATCGACACCGCGCTGGCCGACGCCGGGCTGTTTGCGCGCGACCCCGCCAGGGCCGCGCAGCTTTCGAAGGATCGCGCAAACGCCGTGAGCGCGCTCGCGCGCGCGGAGGACGATTGGCTTGCTGCCAGCGCGGCGTGGGAAGATGCGATGCGTGGCGCCGATGTCGATTAGCGCCGCGCCTGCACCATGAAGCCGTCGAAGAACGCCGCGAGCGCATCATGCGCGTCGAGCGGGAGAACGTGCGCGACATACTGATCGGGACGCACGACGACGATACATCCGCTTGGTCGATCGATGCCTCGCATGTCGAAGATGTCGTTGCCGGATTTCAGATCGGGGCAGAACATCTTTTCGTAATCACGAAGTCCATAGCGCCCTTTCCGCGGCAGCAGGAACGCCGGCATGGTCTCTATCGCGAGTTCGCGATGGCCCTGCTGAAAGATCGCTCGGACATCGATGACGGAATCGATGTCGTCCCCTGCGGTCGTGTATCTGCGGACCGGCGACTGCGGCGCATTGGCAAGGAATTCGCACAAGGCCCGTACGCGAGACGAGGACGCGCCGCGATCGTCGCTGCCGGCGAAGACAAAGAGATGCCACCGCCCGTCCGCCTTGACCGTGTGGCCGAGATGAAGCGGCCTGGCATCGGCCAGGCGAATGACCGGCGCTGAATGGAAGCGCATTCCGACCACCAAGCCCTTCGCGAGATGCTGCCAGGTCGGCTCGCCGCTGATCAGCGAAGGCTTGTAGCGGGTCGCGGTTCCCGCGGTGAAGCGCCCATGCTGGATGAAGTAGCGCTGAAACTCCGCGGGATCGACGCCATCGGGATGGGCCTCGTCTTTCGGCGGCGCGCTGAACATCCGCGCGAACTCGCGATCGAAGTCGATCAGCTCCTTGGCAATCGTCTGTCGCTCGGCCGAATAGGTGCGAAGGACCTGCGGCGAACATCGTCCCGCAAGGACCGAAGCGAGCTTCCAGCCCAGGTTGAAGCCGTCCTGCATCGAGACGTTCATCCCCTGCCCCGCCTTCGGACTGTGCGTGTGGCAGGCGTCGCCGGCGATGAACACGCAAGGCAGACGTGCGGCGGTCTCCGCTTCCGGGACATCGTCGAATTTGTCGCAAAGCCGCTGGCCGATGTCGTAGAACGACCACCACGCCACTTCATGCACTTCCAACGTATAGGGATGCAGGATGCGCTGCGCCGCCGCGATCAGGCGCTCGATCGTGATGTTGCGCTCCGTAACCCGCTCATTTTCGTTGAGCTTGTCGAGCTCGATATATAGGCGGGCGAGATAACCCCCTTCGCGGGGAATGACGAGGAGGCTGCCTTCGTTCGCCGAGTGGATGACCGCCTTGAGGCGAATGTCCGGGAAGTCGGTAACGGCCAGCACATCCATGACACCCCAGGCCTGGTTGGCCGAATCGCCGTGCAGCGCGCGCCCGAGCGACCTGCGCACTGCGCTGCGGGCGCCGTCGCAGCCAACCACGTATCGAGCCCGTACCGTTTCGATTTCCCCCGCATGTGCGGGATCGAGACGTTCGAGCCTCACTGTCACCCGATGAGTCCCCGGTGTCGCGGTGGCAATCTCGAGATCGACGAGCTTGCGCGCGTAGTGCGGCTCCAGCCGGGCCGGCGCATTGCGCATCATCTCGAGATAAAAATCATGGACCCGAGCCTGGTTGAGGATGACGTGGGGAAATTCGGACAGTCCATCTTCGACGTCCTGGATCCTTCCGCTGCGGACGATCCGTTCGCGCTGCCTGTCGTCCGGTTTCCAGAAGCACGTCTCGTTGACCCAATAGGATTCTTTCAGCACACGCTCGCTGAAGCCGAAGGCTTCGAACATCTCCACGGTGCGGCATGCGACCCCGTCGGCTTGCCCGAGGAGCAGCGGGCCCGGCTTCTGCTCGATGATCACCGTTTTGATGTCGGGGAATGCCGCAAGCTGCGACGCCAGCGTCAGCCCTGCCGGGCCACAGCCGACAATCAGCACATCGACTTCATCGGGAATTCGATCAGGGTTTGCGCTGCGCTGCGTTGCCGGCTCGGCAATACTCGGATCGCCGGTTCGGAACCCGTTAAGATGGAACTGCATTCGGACGCATGCCCCTCAGCATCGAACGAGGGGTGTATTCTCTCACGACGCTTTAGGCCAGTCACTCGGGGGCGCGATCAGGAACGCGCGGGGGCTTTCTTCGACGGCTTGGCTTTGGGCGCCGCCTTGGCGCCCGGAGCGTCCGGCGCACGTTCGATCGACGCCAGTCGGCCGGCCGTGAAGCGATAAATCCCAGGCCGCGGGCCTCGGATGTAGGTGATCACCACCGAGCGCTCGCCACGCTCGTTAGCGCCGATCTGAAGCTGCTCGGGCGCGCCGGCGCGGCGCACCACATCGCACTCGGTCATCTGTAACGCGATGCCACCGGCCACCAGGGCCGGCTGCTGCTGCATGCCATCGTCCGAAGCGGCCTGCGCCTCGGACGCGGCCATCGCGCACTGCCCGCCTTCGGTGATGAGATCGGCCGCGGTCACCGGCCGCAGCGTGAATTCGTCCTTCGAGCCCGAATAGGTCAGCCAGTCCGGTCGCGAGAGGTTAGTGACTTTCGGAACGAGATTGACGCTGGCGACGTCAGACAAAGACGTGGACCCGCAGCCGCCAGTGGCGGCCGCCAGCAGCACCACCGCGGCAAAAATCTTAGGGCGTCCTGTCAACGTCCGCATCCCCAACGTCCCTGAAGACGGCCGACTATCGCGCAAGCCATCCGTTTCAATCAACGGGTCATTTTGCGGCAGCTTCGCGGCAAAGTCGGGATGGTTAACAGGCCCGCTTTGGCGCTGGAACTCACGCCTTGCGCTGCCAGCGCCCCTGCTCGTCCGGCTGCCAATAGGTTGCCGCGAACCCGTTGCGCTTGGCCTCCTGCCAGCGCGCGCGTGCAGCCTCTACCGCATCCGGGTCCTCGCCGTCGAACAGCAGCACGATCCGCTCATAGGCGGCCGCATCGGTCGGTACCGCCGCGCCATCGAGCAGAAAGCGTACGCTCGCCTGATTGGGATTGTCGTCGTTGACCGTCAGCAGAATCGGTTGCTCGCGGGCTTCGGGATCGCGCCAGACCCCATGCGGCAGAAACGCGTCGTCGCGGAACGTCCACAGATGCGCGTCGAGCGCCTCCACCCGTTCCTCGGATGCGGCCTGCACGATGACGCGCCATCCGCGCTCGAGCGATTTCTCGAGCAGCGCCGGCAGCACGCGTTCGATCGGCTGACGTTGCAGATGGTAGAACAGGATCTCCGTCATACTTGCAAGAATCCTGGCAGTCGAAGGCCCCACAATCCGTGCTTGAGGTTACTTCTCGTAATGGTCCGCCACCAGCCGGTCGAGCAGGCGCACGCCGTAGCCCGAGCCCCAGCTCTTGTTGATGTCGCTTTGCGGCGACGCAAAACCGGTGCCGGCAATGTCCAGATGCGCCCACGGGGTCTTGTCGACGAAGCGTGCAAGCAACTGCGCTGCGGTGATCGCGCCGCCATCGCGTCCGCCGGTGTTCTTCATGTCGGCGAATTTCGAATCGATCTTCTTGTCGTATTCGGGCCCGAGCGGCATGCGCCACACCCGCTCGCCGGTCGCCTGCCCGGCTTTGGTGAGACGCTCCGACAGCGTGTCGTCGTTCGAGAACATCCCGGCATATTCATGCCCAAGCGCGACGATGATCGCGCCGGTCAGCGTCGCCAGATTGACCATGAATTTCGGTTTGAAGCGCTTGTTGACGTAGTGCAGCACGTCAGCGAGCACCAACCTCCCCTCGGCATCGGTGTTGATGATCTCGATCGTCTGCCCGGACATGGTCGTGACGATGTCGCCCGGACGTTGCGCCTTACCGTCGGGCATGTTTTCGACCAGGCCGATCGCACCAACGGCATTCACCTTGGCCTTGCGTTGCGCAAGCGCCTGCATCAAGCCGACGACGCAAGCGGCGCCCGCCATATCGCCCTTCATGTCCTCCATGCCCGACGCCGGCTTGATTGAAATGCCGCCGGTGTCGAAGCAGACGCCTTTGCCGATGAAGGCGACCGGCGGCAGGCCCTTTTTGCCGCCATTCCAGCGCATCACGACCATGCGGCTTTCGTGCTGGGAACCCTGCCCGACCCCGAGCAGCGCGTTCATGCCCAATTTCTTCATCGCGGGAACGTCAAGAATTTCAACGGCCACGCCGAATTTCTTGAGCGCGTTGGTGCGGCGGGCGAACTCGTCCGGGAACAGAATATTGGGCGGCTCGTTGACGAGATCACGCGCCAGCAACACGCCGCTCGCGATCGCGTCGCGCGATGCAAATGCCTTTTGCACGGCGGCGACGCCGGACACCGCGATGCCGACCTTCACATGTTGGGCCGGCGTCTGGTCGTCCTTGCGCTTGGTCTTGTAGCGATCGAACACATAGGCACGCAGCCGCATGCCCATTGCCATGTCCGCGACCCGCTCCGGCTTAGGCGCTCCGCCCGGCAGATCGGCGATGATGGTGGCCTCCGTCGCGGCGGGCGGGATTTTGCCCATCGCGACGCCCCCGAGTTTCACCCACGATTCGGCCTTGAGGTCCTTCACCCTGCCGACGCCGATGACGATCAAGCGGGGGACCGCGAGCCCGGCGGGCGCCACAATCTCCAGGGTTGAGCCATGCTTGCCCTTGAACCTCTCGGCCTCTGCCGCCCGCTTGATCAGGTCGCCGGCGGGTTCGAGGACGACGCGCGCTGCGCCCCCGAATTTGAGCCCGTCGTCACAGAACACAATGAGAACGCCGTTCGGGCGAGCCGAAAACGGCAGGAAATCGAGCGTGAGGCTGGCGGGCATCGAGCGGGCTCTTATGGTTCCTTGGAGGGGCAAGCTGGGTCGGATTCGGCGCTTTCGGAGCGGCCGACCGGAACAGAATGGCCCGATCGGGAGTGCCGTGCCTAGCCCCCTCAGAATTGGCTGTGGTTTGACCACCAAAGCTCAACCATAGTGGCCCGGGCGACACACCCCCCAAACATTAATTTTGTTGTGCACGCTCAATGACTTTGCCTTGGCGAGGCCATTTTGTTGGACGAACCATTTAGCCTCCAAATTGGGCGGTCAGACCACGCACAACGTCAACACGGGCATGGGGGCCCGGCGTCGTGAACGGTTACGCCGCAAGCGGGGGCGGCACGCGCGAATGGGGTCGATCGGGCGTTACATATTTCGCGCCACCTTGGGCGCGTTCCTGGTCGTGCTCGTCAGCGTCACCACGCTGATGTGGATCACCCAGGCACTTCGCAATTTCGATCTGATGACCAATCAAGGCCAGAGCGTTCTGGTCTTCATCGGCATCACCGGACTGATCATCCCGATGCTGGTGATGATCATCGCGCCGATCGCGCTGATGATCGCGGTCGCCCACGTGCTGACCAAGCTCGGCAACGATTCCGAGCTCATCGTCATGAACGCCGCCGGCATGGCGCCTTGGCACGTGTTCCGGCCGTTCCTCTACCTCGGCATCCTGGTCTCGCTCGTTGTCGCCTGGATCAGCTTCTATTTCTCGCCGATGTGCCTGCAGAAATTGCGCAACTGGGCGACGCAGGTGCGTGCTGAAATCGTGACCAGCAACGTGCAGCCGGGGCGCTTCATCGTGGTCGATGGCAAGCTGACGCTGCACATTCGCGCGCGCCAGCCGAACGGCCAGCTGCTCGGGATTATGGTCGACGACCAGCGCGATCCCAAGGAACGCGGAACGATCTTCGCGGAGCGTGGCGACCTCCTGACCAACGAGCGCGGTATCTTCCTGCTGTTGTCGAACGGCGCCGTCCACCGGCACGAAGCCGGCAAACAGGATCCCCTGATCGTCCGGTTCCAGGATTATGCGTTCGACCTGTCGCGGCTGTCTCCGAATGCCGGGCCGGTGATCTTCGCGATTCACGAGCGCTCGATCCAGAACCTGCTCAATCCGCCACCTGACGATCCCTTGTACAAGCGCAACCCCGGGCAGTTCCGCGCCGAGCTGCACAATCGCATCACCATGCCGCTCTACCCGCTTGCGTTCCTGGTGGTGACATTTGCGTTTCTCGGTGCACCGCGCACGACGCGGCAGAGCCGCGCCATGTCTCTCATCGGCGCTGTCGCAGTCGTGGCTCTCGTTCGTGGATTGGGCTTCGTCGGAACGATTTCGGGCGCGCAATCATCCGTCGCACTGGTCGTGCCCTATCTCGGATTGGCCGCCGCGTTCATCCTCGGCGGCTGGGCCATGACGCGCGGCGTCGTCATCGAGCCGCCCGCGTTCTTCACCAATCTGACGAACGCTTTGATCGAAGGCATCAAGCGGCGAACCACAACCGCGGCGGAGCAGCATTCATGATGCCCGGCCGCCTGGCACGCTATTTCGGAATGCGGTTCCTCAACGTCGTCACCGGGACGTTCCTGGGCCTGTTCGCGTTGATCATGATGGTCGACTTCGTCGAACTGCTGCGCCGCCACGGCAGCGTGAACGATGTCTCTGCCCTGGCTATTGCGCAAATCTCGTTCTACCGGGTGCCGCATATCACCGAGCGCATCATTCCGTTCACGGTGCTGGTCGGTGCGATGGTCTGCTACCTGAACCTGTCGCGCCGCCTGGAACTGGTCGTCGCGCGATCGGCGGGCATGTCCGCGTGGCAGTTCATCCGGCCCGCGGTCGTGATCGCACTGCTGGTCGGGGTTCTGGTGACGACGGTCTACAATCCGCTGTCGGCGACTTTCCGTGAGCAGTCCGAGCGGCTGGAAGCGGCGCTGACCGGAGACAAACGAAGTCCGCTCATGTCGGTGAGCGGCCTGTGGCTGCGTCAGCGCAGCCCGGAAGGCCAATCGATCGTCAACGCCGCCGTCAGCCGCCAGCAAGGGACCGAGCTGGTGGACGTCAGCATTTTCATGCTCGACGATACCGACGGCTATCAGGGGCGCATCCAGGCCAGCCGCGCGACGCTCCAGGACGGCTTCTGGCGGCTGGAAGACGCCCGCATCTACGCCGGCGAGGCAGCGCCCACCAACCACAAGACCTATGACCTGAAAACCAACCTGACCCGGGCCCAGGTGCAGGAAACCTTCGCCACGCCGGAAACGGTCCCGTTCTGGCAACTGCCGCCCCTGATCCAGCTCGCCGAGAACTCGGGATTGGCCGCGGTGGCCTACCGCCTGCAGTACTACCAGCTCCTGGTCCTACCCCTATACCTAGTGGCGATGGTGCTTCTGGCTGCCGCGGTTAGCCTCCGCCTGTTTCGTTTTGGCGGTGTGCAGCGGATGGTCTTGGGTGGCGTCGCGGCCGGGTTTCTGCTTTACGTATTGTCGAAGGTTGCGGGGGATTTGAGCAAGGCGAGCCTCATGGCTCCGGCCGTGGCTGCGGTCTTGCCCCCGCTTTTGGGTGGGGTGACGGGGTTTGTTGCGCTTCTGTACCAGGAGGACGGGTGATGGCGCCCCCGGCCGATAGACGACGAGTCGCGACTCGCCGCCTGTTCTGGCGCGCCATCTGCATTGGCGGCGTCCTGGCTGCGTACGCCCTGACCCTCGTCGACATCCGTCCGACATTTGCCCAAGGCGAGCTCGTCCGGTTCCCGACCCGCCCGGGGTCGAGCAAGAGCGGCGGTATCGGCTTGCCCAAAGCCGGCGCGCTCGGACAGCCCGGCGAGCAGATGCTCGTGCGCGCCAATGAGATCAATTACGACCATGCCAACGACCGCGTGTCGGCGGTCGGCAACGTGCAGATCTACTTCAACGGCGCGACGCTTGAAGCCGACCGGGTCATCTACGATCAGAAGACGAAGCGGGTGCACGCCGAAGGCAACGTCCAGCTCAGAGAACCCAACGGCCGCGTCACCTATGGCGCGATCATCAATCTGAGCGACGATTTCCGTGACGGCTTCGTCGATTCGCTCCGCCTCGACACCCCCGACCAGACCCGCATGGCGGGTGCCCGCGCCGACCGTACCGGCGGCAACATCACCGTGCTGCAAAGCGGCGTTTACACCGCTTGCGAAGCGTGCGCGGACGATCCCAGGAAGCCTCCGAAGTGGCAGGTCAAAGCCGCCCGCATCATCCACGATCAGGGCGAGCAGATGATCTATTTCGAAGATGCGCGCCTGGAGTTCTACGGCGTGCCGCTAGCCTATATCCCGTTCTTCTCCACGCCCGACCCCACCGCCAAGCGCAAGACCGGCTTCCTCATCCCGACATGGGGAACCAGCTCGCGCTATGGCGTTTCGCTGACCACGCCGTACTACTGGGCGCTGGCGCCGAACTACGACTTCACGCTCACGCCCAAGTTCACCACCCAGCAGGGTCCGCTGGTCCAGGGTGAGTGGCGTCATCGCCTCATGAACGGCTCATACACGATCCGGGCGTCAGGCATCTTCCAGCTCGATCCGGACAAGTTCAGTGGCACGCCGGGCGATCGCAGCTTCCGCGGTGACGTCAACACGACCGGCCAGTTCCGCATCAACGACCGCTGGGTCTACGGCTGGGACGGCACCGTCATCACCGACAAGAGCTATTACCAGGACTATGGGTTCTACAAATTCGCGTCGACGGACCTGTTGCGAACGACGCCCGACTACGTGGCGTCGCAGGCCTATTTGCAGGGCCGCGGCGAGCGCAGTTTCTTCGATCTGCGCGCGATCTACTTCTACGGCTTCACCAGCGTCGACGACCAGAAGCAGATTCCGATCGTCCATCCGGTGCTCAACCACGAATACGTCTTCAACCGCCCGGTGCTGGGTGGCGAAGTGTCCCTGCGCAGCAACCTGACGAGCATCAGCCGGCAGGCGCCGAATTTCGAGGCGATCACGGCCGCCGCGACCACCGGCGGATGGTGCACGATCACGAGTGCCGATCCTAACGCACGAACCGCCAACAACTGCATCTTGCGCGGCGTTCCCGGCAACTACACGCGCGCTTCGACCGAGTTGCAGTGGCGGCGCACCATCGTCGACCCGATCGGTCAGATGTGGACCCCGTTCGGATCGCTGCGCGCCGACCTTGCAAGCGTGGACGTCACCGGCTCGCCCGGGGTGTCCAACTTCACCACGCCCGGACAGACCGAGGTCGCTCGATTCATGCCGACCGCCGGCCTCGACTACCGCTATCCCTTCATCAACGTGCAATCCTGGGGCACGCAAACGATCGAGCCGATCGCCCAACTCGTCGTGCGGCCGAACGAAACCAATATCGGCGTGCTGCCGAACGAGGATTCGCAGAGCTTCATGTTCGACGCCTCGAACCTGTTCCGCTCCAACAAGTTCGGCGGCTGGGACCGCGTGGAAGGCGGCGGCCGGCTCAATGTCGGCGGCCAATACACCGCTCAGTTCAACCAGGGTGGCTACCTCAACGTGCTGGCCGGGCAGTCCTATCACCTGTTCGGACTGAATTCGTTCGACGTCGCGAGCCCGACCAACACCGGACTGGACAGCGGACTGGACAAGGCCCGGTCCGACTATGTCGCGCGGATCACCTATCAGCCGAATTCGCAGCTCACGCTCTCATCACGCTTCCGCTTCGACGAGGGCAATCTTTCCGTGCAGCGGTCGGAATACGAGGCACAGTTCAACTTCGAGCGCTGGTCGACCTCGATCATGTACGGCTACTACGCCCCGCAGCCGCAGATCGGGTTCCTGGACGGGCGCGAGGGCATCACCTCGACCGCGCGGTTTAAGGTCACACCCAATTGGCAGACCTTCGGTGGTGTCCGATACGACCTGCGCGCCAATCAGCTCAACGAGACCCAGATCGGCATGGGGTATGTGGACGACTGCCTCATCTTGGCCGTGAATTACATTACAGAATACCGTTACAACACGAACGACAACCACAATCACACCGTGATGCTGCAGTTTAGCTTGCGGACGATTGGCGGGACATCGACCCGGCAGGGATTGGCCAATCTGTCCAACATCCCCGGCGTTTCCCCCGGCACGACGCGGTAATCTACCGGCGGCGGTCGCGCGAGGGCTGCAACAGCGTGGTCAGGCGAGTCCGAGGGAAGTCGACAGTCGACGGAACGATGCAATGACGGTGGTAGACCGGATCAAGTCCACCTCGGCGGCCCTGTGGGCGCGCGGCCTGGCCATGTTGGCCGTGCTCGCCGTCGGCGGCACCGCCATGGCGCAGAGCGTCGTCGTCTTCGTCAACGGCGATCCCATCACCGCCATCGACATTGAGCACCGCACCAAATTCCTCGCGCTGACCGGCCAGAAGGCGACATCCCGCCAGCAAGTGCTGGACGAGCTTATCGATGAGATCCTTAAGGTGCGCGAAGGCAGGCGCTGGGGAATCGAGATCAGCAACGCAGACGTCGACGCCAGCTACACCAGGATGGCCCGCGGCATGAACCAGTCCAGCGAGCAGCTGACGCAAAGCCTGGCCCAGAAAGGCATCGGCGCCAGCACGCTGAAATCCAAGATCCGGGCGGATATGGTGTGGTCGCAGCTGGTGCGCGGCCGCTACCAGTCGCGCTTACAGGTCTCCGACAAGCAGGTTGTCTCCGCGCTGGAAGAGAAGGATGCGGCGGACGCGGTCGGCTACGAGTACGTCTTGCGGCCGATCCTCTTCCTGGTGCCGCCAGGGGCCGGCGGCGCGGTCTATGATGGCCGGCGAAAAGAGGCCGATGCGCTTCGCAAGACGTTCAAAGGCTGCAACGAGAGCATTCCCGGCGTTCGCGCGATGCGCGACGTTGCGGTGCGCGACCAGGTGGTTCGCTCATCCACCGGTCTGCCGGACAATCTGCGCAAGGTGCTCGACGGCGTGCCGGTCGGCGAGTTGACCCCGCCTGAAGTCACCCGCCACGGCATCGAGATGTTTGCGATCTGCTCGCGCAACGAAACCAAGACCGACACGCCCAGCCGCGAGAAGGCGCGCCAGACGCTCCAAGCAAAGGCCTTCGAGGCCGAGTCGAAGAAATATCTGCGGCAGCTGCGCAAGAACGCCATGATCGAGCGCGGCAAGTAAGCGGATGGCGCGCGCCCTTGCGCTGACGCTCGGCGAACCCGCGGGCATCGGCCCCGACATCGCCCTGGAAACCTGGCGTCGTCGCCGGGACCTCGATCTCCCGCCATTCTACATTCTCGCCGATCCCGTTTTCCTGCGCCGCCGCGCGGACGAGATCGGCATCAGTGTCCCGCTATCCGCGGCGGAACCGGCCGCCGCCGCGGCGGTTTTTTGCGATGCTCTTCCGGTGGTCGACATCGGCGTCGCCGTCACCGCCTCGCCGGGGAAGCCGGACGACACCAGCGCGCCAGCCGCGCTCGCCGCCATCCGCCGCGCCGTCCGCGACGTTCTCAACGGCTCAGCCGCGGCCGTCGTCACCAATCCGGTCGCCAAGAACATCCTCTATCGCTCGGGCTTCACCGATCCGGGTCACACCGAATATCTCGCCAAGCTTGTCGGAGACGAGACCGGCGTGCTGCCTCATCCGGTGATGCTGCTGTGGTCGCCGGAGCTCGCCGTCGTACCGGTCACGATCCACCTGCCGCTGAAGGACGTGGTCGCCGCACTGACGACCGATCTCATCGTGCAGACCGGCCGGATCGTGGCGCACGACATGCGCACTCGCTTCGGGATTGCCCAGCCGCGGCTTGCCGTCGCCGGACTCAATCCGCACGCCGGCGAACAAGGCGCGCTCGGCAAGGAGGACCTGGCCGTCGTGCAGCCGGCGGTGCAGCGGCTCGTGGCCGAGGGAATCGATGCCCGCGGCCCGCTTTCGGCAGACAGCATGTTTCATCGCGCGGCGCGCGCGAGCTACGACGTCGCGCTGGCGATGTACCACGACCAGGCGCTGATCCCGATCAAGACACTGGCGTTCGACCACGCGGTCAATGTCACGCTCGGGCTTCCGTTCGTGCGGACGTCGCCCGACCACGGGACTGCCTTCGACATCGCCGGGACCGGCCGCGCCGATCCATCGAGCCTGATCGCCGCGCTCGAGCTGGCCGCACGCATCTCGGAAGAAAGATGAGCGCAATCGACGACCTCCCGCCGCTGCGAGAGGTGATCAAACGGCACGAGCTGCGCGCCAAGAAATCGCTCGGCCAGAATTTCCTGCTCGATCTCAACCTCACCGCGCGCATCGCCCGCGCGGCCGGTCCGCTTGACGGTGTGACCGTGGTCGAAGTCGGCCCCGGCCCGGGCGGACTTACACGCGCGCTTCTGGCCAATGGCGCCGGGCGCGTCGTCGCCATCGAGCGCGACGACCGCGCGATCGCCGCGCTCTCCGAGATCGCGGCGCAGGTCCCCGGCCGTCTCGATGTCGTCGCCGCCGACGCGATGGACTTCGATCCACAGCCGCTTCTCGCGGGTAGCGCGCCTGCTCGCATCGTTGCGAACCTGCCGTACAATATCGCGACCGCGCTCCTGGTCGGCTGGCTGACGACGGAGCCGTGGCCGCCCTGGTTCGACCGGCTGGTCCTGATGTTCCAGCGCGAGGTCGCGGAGCGCATCACGGCGCCGCCCGGCTCCAAGACCTATGGCCGCCTTTCCGTGCTCGCGCAGTGGCGCACCGAGGCGCGCATCCTGTTCGACATCGCACCGTCCGCGTTTGTGCCGCCGCCCAAGGTGACGTCGTCGCTGGTGGAGCTGGTGCCGCGGCGCGAGCCCCTGCCCTGCTCCTCGCTCACGCTGCAGAAAGTGACCGAGGCCGCCTTCGGGCAACGCCGCAAGATGCTGCGCCAGAGCCTCAAGTCGCTCGGGCGCGATCCATTACCGCTGCTCGAGGCCGCCGGCATCACGCCGACCGAGCGCGCCGAAAACATTCCAGTCGACGGGTTCGTCAGGTTGGCACGCGCTTTTGCCGACGGGCGCTAATCTAGAGCATTTCCCAGTTAGGACGAAGCATATCCTGCATGGGCGAGGTAGTTAGCGCATTCGTCTGACGTAAAGGC
>JAIESR010000088.1 GCA_019745775.1 Xanthobacteraceae bacterium
CGGGTACTCGATCGAGCGGCGGATGCGGATCTTGTCATAGCCGGAACGCAGAGTCCCCTCACCTACCCTCCCCCGCGAGCGGGGGAGGGTAGGGAGGAGGCTCGCGCGCACCGCGGTGACGAACTCGCCCGGACGCAGCGACAGGAAGTACTTGCCGTCGCCGAGTGTCTCGGTGACGGGCTGATCCTGCCGCGCAAAGCCGATGTAGAGCCTGGCGAGCGGCAGTGTGCGGCGGCCGTCGGGGCCCGCGATGTCTACTTCGGCGCCGAGCGTCAGCAGCGCCGGCGCGAGGTCGCCCGAGAAGGTCGCGAAGCAGACGCCGCGGCTCTTGGGCGCGACATGGCAGATCTCGCCGGTGGTCTTGAGGCAGTGATGGACCGCGCCACGCCACCAGTCGCTCTGGTTGTAGTAGATGCAGCGGGTGTTGAGGCAGAGATTGCCGCCGACGGTGCCCATGTTGCGGTGGGTGGGGCCGGCGATCGAAGCGGCGGCCTGGGCCACCACGGGATAGTGGCGGATCACGTCGGGATGCTCGGCCAGCTCGGTAAGCGTGACCGAGGCGCCGATCTCGAGCGATGACGCGTCGGCCTTGATGCCGCGCAGCTCCTCGACGCGCGTGACGTCGATCAGCACCGGCGGCGCGACGATGCCGCGCCGGATGTTGACTACGAGGTCGGTGCCGCCGCCGACCAGCTTGCTGTCGGCATGTGCCGCGCGCGCCTTGAGCACATCATCGACGGTCGACGCATTCACCAGCGAGAAATTCGGCAGCGCGTCCATTACTTGGGACTCCCTCTGGCGGGAGCAGCAGCCGAGCGGCGAAGGCGCTCTGCTCCCTCCCCCCTTGCGGGGGAGGGGTGGGGAGGGGGGTAACAACGAGTTCGGAGTTTGCGGCCACCCCCCTTCCTGTCCCTCCCCCGCAAGGGGGGAGGGGACCAATACGGCGCGTGCCGTACTTGCTGGTAAGGCGACACTTCGCTGCGAACACGCAACATCATCCGCCACCATTTCCCTTGGCGCGGCGTTGCTTCTCGATCGCGGCATAGACGCGGTCGGGCGTCACTGGCAGGTCGTTGAAGCGCACGCCGGCCGCGTCCGCAATCGCATTGGTGAACGCCGGCAGGAATGCCGCGAGCGAGCCTTCACCGGCTTCCTTGGCGCCGAACGGCCCGTTCGGGTCGTTGCTCTCGACGATGCCCACTTCAATCGGCGGCGAGTCCTGGATGGTCGGAACGCGGTAGTCGAGCATGTTGCCGGTGACGAGCAGGCCATCGTGATAGCCGGTCTCCTCGCTTATGGCTTGGCCCATGCCCATCCAGACCGAGCCCTGCACCTGGCCTTCGACGGTCAAGCGGTTGAGCGCCTTGCCGCAGTCGTGCGCCACCCAGACCTTGTCGACGGTGACCACGCCGGTTTCGTCGTCGACGGTCACCTCGACCACCTGCGCCGAGTAGCTGTAGCCCATGGTGCCGCCGATCGCGGCGCCGCGATATTTGTTGCCGCCGTGCGAGTCCGGGATGGTCGAGTAGTTGCCGGTGACGGTGACGGTGCCGCTGTCCTTGAGCGCTTCCACCACCACTTCGTTGAAGGTGAGGCCCTTGTCCTGCGCGCCGGCGCGGTAGAGCTCCCCCAGGCATTCGATGTCTTCCGGGCGGGTCTCGAGCTTGCGCGCCGCGGCCGCCACCAGCACTGCCTTGAGGTTGCGCGCGGCCTCGATCGCGGCGTTGCCGACCATGAAGGTGACGCGTGACGAATACGAGCCGTTGTCCTTCGGCACCACCTCGCTGTCGCCGGTGACGACCCGCACCCGCGACATATCGAGCCCGAGCACCTCGGCGACGGTCTGCACCAGGATGGTCGACGATCCCTGGCCGATATCGGCGGCGCCCGAGAGCACCACCACCGAGCCGTCGAAATCGAGCTTGATCTTCACGGTCGCGTGCGGCTCGCCGGTCCAGTTCACCGGCTTCGACGCGCCCGAGATGTAATGCGAGCAGGCGAAGCCCAGTCCCTTGCTGAGCCCTTTGCCTTTCGGCAACTTGCCTCTGCGTTCGCGCCAGCCGCTTTCGCGCTCCACCCAGTCGATACAGTCGGGCAGGCCGTAGCTCGCGACCATGAGATCGTTGTCGGTGAAGGTCGGTCGCGCGCCGGGCTGCGGCAGGTAGTTGGCGCGCCGCACCGCGACCGGGTCGAGGTCGAGCTCGTTCGCCAACTGATCGAGCAGGCTCTCGAACGCAAACCGCACGTCGACGGTGCCGTGGCCGCGGAACGCGCCGCACGGCGGCGTGTTGGTGAGCACGCGCTTGCCGACGTACTTGACGTTCTTGAGATCGTAGATCGCGTACAACATCGATCCCGAATAGAGGATCGTCACCACGCCATAACCGGAGTGGGCACCACCGCGCTGGATGCACTCGCATTCGACGCCTGAGATCCTGCCGTCCTTCTTCAGCCCGATCTTGAGCCTGATGTCGGTCTCCGGCCGCCCGCGATGGGTGATGAAGGTCTCCTCGCGGTTGATCACCAGCCGCACGCTGCCCTTGGCCTTGCGCGCGAGCAGCGCCGCGATCAGCTCGACATTGAGCGTCTCGGTGCGGCAGCCGAAGCCGCCGCCGACATGCGGCTTCACCACGCGGATCTTCGACATGTCCATCGCCAGGATCTGCGACAGCATCAGGTGGACGTAGTAGGGGACCTGGGTCGAGGCGTGCACGGTCATGCGGTCGCGCTCGGCGTCGTAGCGCGCGACCGCGGCGTGCATCTCCATCTGGTTCTGGCAGACCTCGGCGCAGTTGTAGCTGGCCTCGCGCACGAGATCGGCTTCGGCGAAGGCCTGCTCGACGCTGCCGAGCTCGAACGAGACGTCACGCTCCACATTGCCGGGCTTCTTGATGTGCAGTTGTACCGCGCCGGGCGCTAGCGCGTCGGCGGCGGTGAAGTAGGCCGGCAGCTCCTTCACCGTCATCCTGATGAGCGCGAGCGCGGCCTTGGCGGTGGCGTCGTCGACCGCGGCGACGGCGGCGACCGGCTCGCCGCGATAGCGCACCTTATCGCGCGCGAGCGGATGCTCGGAACGTGCGATCGGCAGCACGCCGAAGGTCTTGTCGCATTCGGCGCCGGTGACGATCGCCTTCACGCCCGGAAGCTTCAGCGCCGCCGACACGTCGACGTCGATGATCTCGGCATGCGCATAGGGGCTGCGATAGATGCGGCCCGCGAGCGTGCCCGGCGCGACGGCGAGGTCGGCGGTGTATTTGGCGTGGCCGGAGACTTTTTCCGGGCCGTCCACCATCGGCACGTAGTCGCCGATATTGCGCGTGGGCACCACTTCGTTCATGGAGCACGCTCTCTCGGTTCCCCTCCCCCTTGTGGGGAGGGGGAAGGGGTGGGGGTGGTCGCTGGAGAGCGACGTGTGCATCCTAACTCCCACCCCCACCCCCAGCCCCTCCCCACAAGGGGGAGGGGAGCACACCGAGCAAGCGGCAAGGGAACGGATATCAACTGACTCATGGCGCGACGCCCTGCGTGCCCAGCGTCGCCGCGTACTTTACCGCCTCGATGATCTTCACATAGCCGGTGCAGCGGCAGATGTTGGAGCCGAGTGCTTCTTTGATTTCATCATCGCTCGGCTGCGGATTACGGCGCAGCAGTCCCACCGATGCCATGATAAAGCCGGGCGTGCAGTAGCCGCATTGCGATCCGAGCTTTTCGTGGAAGCCGCGCTGCACCGCCGAAAGCCGTCCGTCGTTGCCGAGCGACTCGACGGTATCGACGCGCCGGCCCGCGACGCTCGCCGCGAGCGTGAGGCATGAAAGACGCGGCGTATCATCGACCAGCACGGTGCAGGCGCCGCACTCGCCGCCGTCGCACCCCGTTTTTGTTCCAGTGAGGCCGACCGTCTCCCGCAGATAGTCCAGCAACAGAACATTGTCCGGCACCGCATCCACGCGCGGCCGGCCATTGAGGACGTAGTCGACGAGACGTGCCATGTGGCGTTCCTACCAACAATCGGCACTGCACACAATTTGGGGGCGCGGCATGGTGTTGCAAGGTCCTCGCATCGTCAGGCGCCCGTGAATTTCGCGATCACTGCGTCGGGGATCGCACGCGCCTTCATGCGTAGCGGATCGTCGGGGTGCCGGCCGGCCCACACGCGTTTCTCCAGGCCTTCGACCGCGAGCGTGCCGCCGATGAAGATTTTGTGCTCGACCTCGAAGCTCGATCGCCGCATTTCGGAGACTCGCGACTCGATGTCCGCGACGTCGCCGAACTTCGCCGGCGCCAGGAACGTCGCCTGCGATCCGACCAGCGGGATGCCGACGATGTCGAATGCCTTCGAGAGCTCGTGCGGCGGCACGCCAGTCGCGGCTTCGAACATCAGCCAGGCGCTCCTGTCGAAGAACTCGAAGAAGCGGCTGTTGAACACGATGCCGGCGGGGTCGCAGTGACCCCACTCGATCGGGAATTGTCGGCGGAAGATGAAGTCGGTCACGGGTGCTGGGAGTCCATGTCACGCAGTTTGAATCGCTGGAGCTTGCCGGTGGCGGTGCGCGGCAGGTCGGAGCGTATGTCGATCCAGCGCGGAAATTTCCAGGGGCCGGCGCGCTCCTTCACGTGCACGCGCAGGTTTTCGAGCAGGCCGTCGTCGGCGGTGTAGCCGTCGCGCAGCACGATGAAGGCCTTCGGCTTGATCAGCCCGTCGTCGTCTTCCTTGCCGATGACGGCGGCCTCGAACACGGCTTCGTGCGAGACGAGTGCCGCCTCCACCTCGAACGGCGACACCCACATGCCCGACACCTTGAACATGTCGTCGGTGCGTCCGCAGTAGTAATAGTAGCCTTCGCCGTCGCGATAGAATTTGTCGCCGGAATGCGTCCACTCGCCCGCGAACGTGTGCCGGCTCTTGTTGCGCTGGTTCCAGTAGCCCTCGCCCGCGGTCGGCCCGCGCACGATCAGCTCGCCGATGTCGCCGTCGGGAACGTCGCGGCCGCTCTCGTCGACGATGCGCAGCTCGTAGCCCGGCACCGGTTTTCCGGTCGAGCCGTAGCGCACGTCGCCGGGACGATTGGAGAGGAACGTCTGGAACATCTCGGTCGAGCCGATGCCGTCGATCACGTCGCAGCCGGCGGCCGCCTGCCAGCGTTCGCCGAGCGCCAGCGGCAGCGCCTCGCCCGCCGACACGCACAGCCGCAAGCGGTTGGACCCGGCGCCGCGCGTCATGTCCTTGTGCGCCAGCATCGAGGCGTAGAGCGTCGGCACGCCGTAAAACAGCGTCGGATTGTGGCGGCGCATGAGATCGAACACCGCGTCGGCCGTCGGACGATGCGGCCACAGCACCGTCGATGCGCCGACCGACATCGGGAACGCGAGCGCGTTGCCCATGCCGTAGGAGAAGAAAAGCTTGGCCGCCGAGAACACGACGTCGTCCTCACGAATCCCAATAATGTTCCGGCCCATGAGGGCCGCAGCGGCCGCCGGCGTGGTCTGCACGTGCTTCACACCCTTGGGATCGCCGGTCGAGCCCGAGGTGTACATCCAGAACGCGACCTCGTCGGAGTTGGTGGCCGCGGCACAGGGCTCGCCGCTCTCGCGCGCGAGGATGTCGTCGAGGAGATGCACGTCGCAGCCCGGGAACGCGGCCTTGTCGGCCGGCGTGGCGCCGACCAGGATCACCGTGCGCAGTTCGGGCAGGCGGTCGATGATCGCCGCGATCGGCTTCGCCAGTGCCGCCTGCACCACGATCGCGCAGGCGCGGCTGTCGTCGAGCACATAGGCGTATTGCGCTTCCGTCAGCAGGACATTCAGCGGCAAAGCCACGATTCCAGCGCGGATTGCGCCGAAAAAGGCGACCGGAAAATCGACGGTGTCGAGCAGCAAGAGCGCCACCCTGCTTTCCTGACGGATGCCGAGCGTCCTCAGCGCCCGCGCGAACCGGCAGCTGCGCGTCTGCAGTTCGCCGTAGGTCAGCGAACGCTCCGGATCGGTAAAGGCGACCTTGCCACCGAGGCCCCGCGCCACGTTGCCGTCGATGAGATCGGCGGCGGCATTATACGCCCTGCGCTGCACAATCTCGTCGATCGGCATTCCCATGCGCGTTTCCTGCGCCCCAAGTCCGTGCCCTATGCTGGGCTTGTTGGTATTCCTGCATAAACCCCCGATGCACGCAACACAGCGCCGCAGGCGCGGCCGTTGCTGCGGATGCACGGCGGGGGTAGCCTCCACCGCGTTCGTCATTCCGGGGCGCGCCGAAGGCGCGAACCCGGAATCCATAATTATGACCGGGAGTATAGATTCCGGGCTCGCCGCTTCGCGGCGCCCCGGAATGACCGAGAGAGTGAAGGGGAGACGCACCATGAATGTTGCCGCCGGAGATGTTCTGCCAGCCTTCGATGCCGACGCCGGAGCGGCGCCGCGTGGATCGGCCAATATCCGCCATCTGAGCCGGATGGAACTGCCCGGCGGCGGGCAGATCGTGATCCAGGGCACGACCGCTTTCGTCGGTCATCAGGTCGGGCCCGAGGGTACCTCGATCCTCGACATCTCCGATCCGCGCAAGCCGAAGATCGTTTCGCAGATCATGAGCCCGCATCCGTGGTCGCACACCCACAAAGCGCGCGTGGTCGGCGACATCATGGTGGTGAATTCCGAACGCGAGCCCGGCAAGGGCAATCTGCGCGACTATCCGGAAGGCGGCTTCCGGATCTACGACGTGAAGGACCGGACCAATCCGAAGCTCATCACCTTCCACAAGACGCACGGGAAAGGCGTACACCGCTTCGACCTGGACGAGAACTACGCCTATATCTCGACCGAGATGGAAGGCTATGTCGGAAACATCCTGGTCATCTACGACATTCGCAATCCGTCGAAGCCGGTCGAGGTCGGGCGCTGGTGCATGGAGAATCAGCACGTCGCCAACGGCGACACGCCGCACCCGAAGGGTACCGAGCATCGCCTGCACCACGCGATGCGCACCGGCAACCTGATGTTCGCCGGCTGCTGGATGTCGGGGCTGTCGATCATCGACGTGAGCGACATCACCAAACCTAAGACGCTGTCGCGCTACCAGTACAATCCGCCGCACACGGAGCCGACGCACACCTTCCTCGGCCTGTCGCATGCGATCGGTGGCAGGAAGATCGCGGTGTCCACGGAAGAAGAGCGCCACACGCGCGGTCCCGATCATGGCAAGCCGCACGGCCCGTTCCGGACGTGGGACGTCACCGATCCGACCCAGCCGAAGCTTCTGGCCACGGTCGAGCTGGCGGAATCGGCGACGCCTTATGACACCAACGCGGTCCGCTTCGGCACGCACCAGCTGCGCGAGAAGGTCGACCCCGACAATATCGTCTACGTCACCTGGTTCGCCGGCGGGCTTCGCATCATGGACATCAACGATCCCGCCAATCCGAAGGAACGCGCCTACTTCATCCCGAAGCCGGGCACCGGCGCCCCCGCGCCGCTCACCAACGACATCTACAAGGACGATCGCGGGCTGTTGTTCGTCACCGACAAGAAGTGCGGTCTCGACGTGATCGAGTACAAGAACTGATGGTTGCGGCAGCACCGCACTTACCGCCGTCATTGCCGGGCTTGACCCGGCAATCCATCGCGCAAAAGATTTCGCGAAGGAGATGGACCCCCGGGTCAAGCCCGGGGGTGACGAGTGTAGTCGCGGCGACGCTGGCGTTCGTAATCTCGGGTCTTGCACTGGCCCAAGAGCCTTTCTACGCGGGCAAGACCGTGACGCTCGTCGTCGGCTATTCGGCCGGCGGCGGCTACGACATCTACGCGCGCATGCTGGCGCGTCACTACGGCCGCCACATCCCCGGCAATCCGAACGTCATCGTGCAGAACATGCCGGGCGCCGCCAGCATGACGTCGGTGCGCTACCTCGACGCCACCGCGCCGAAGGACGGTACCGTCATCACGACCTTCGATCCGGGGCTGATCACGCAGGTGCTCACCGCGGACAAGCCGGTGGTCAATTTCGCCAACTTCCAGTGGATCGGAACGCTGCTGCGCGACATCCGCATCTGCTACGCGTGGTCGGCGACCGGCATCAGGACCTTCGGCGACATGATGAAGCGCAAGGAGTTCCTGATCGGCACCACCGCCAAGGGCTCCAACGCCTATGTGAACGGCGCGATCCTGCGCAACGTGTTCAAGGCGCCGATCCGGCAGATCGCCGGCTATCCCGGCAGCAACGAGCAGCGGCTCGCGCTCGAGCGCGGCGAGCTCGAAGGCAATTGCGGCTCCTGGACCGCGATGCCGCAAGAGTGGCTGGTCGGCCAAAAGATAAGTCCGCTGTTGCGGTTCTCGGCGACGCGCCCCGCCGACATGTCGCCGGACGTGCCCTACGTGCTCGACCTTGCGCAGACGGCGGAGCAGAAGGCCGTCATCGACATCCTGAACTCGCCGGGCGAGCTCGGGCGCCCGTTCATCGTCGCCAGGCAGGTGCCGGCCGAGCGCGTGGCGATCCTGCGCGCGGCATTGCAGGCGACGCTCAAGGACGACGCGTTCCTGGCCGACGCCAGGAAGCAGAGCCTGCTGCTCGACCCGGTCGCGGGCGAAGAGGCGGAGAAGGTCACGGCGCAGATCTACGCCGCGCCGCCAGAGCTGATCCGCAAGGCCAAGGATGTGCTAGAGTAACGATGTGACTTCTTATACATGCCGCGAGCCCGCTGCACTGCCTTACTTTCGCGTCAACGATTACAGACAGAGCCTACGACATGGGTGACTTCCGCAGCTTCAAGACCGCCCGGCGCGAACCTGCCGTGCCGATGCAGCCGCTGGTCGATCCCGCCGGCTGGAGCGCGGACGACCTCAAGGACGTGTCGCGCTGGAGCTACCGGATCAACAGCGCCGATGCCGACGAGCTCGAAGCGGCCGTCGCCGCGGTGCGCCGCAACGGCGTCGCCATGGTCGACATCCGCAGGCAAGATTTCCCGCTCAAGGCGTTCGCCGACGTGCTGACCGACGTGCGGCGCGAGCTGATGGACGGCCGCGGCATCGTGATGATGCAGGACTTCCCGCTCGACCGGTTCGACCGTGAAGCCACCGCCATCGCCTATATCGGGCTCGGCGCCCATCTCGGGCAGACCATGTCGCAGAACAAGCTGGGCCACATCCTCGGCCACGTGAAGGACCTCGGCGGCGACTACAACGATCCGAACACCCGCGGCTACATGACCAATGCGGAGATGCGCTTCCACACCGACGCCTGCGACTATGTCGGCCTGCTCTGCCTCCAGACGCCGATGTCGGGCGGCGCCAGCCGGATCGCGAGCTCGGTGACGGTCTACAACACCGTGCTCAGGCGGCGGCCCGAGCTGGTCGAGGCGCTGTGCGGCGACTACTACCGCTCGCGGAGCGGCGAGACCAGCCCCGGCGACCTGCCGTATTTCAAGCAGCCGATCTTCTCCTTCCATGAGGGCTATTTCAGCGCGACCGGCGCCGGCGCCGTGATCGACAAGGCGCAGAAGCTTCCCGGCGTGCCGAAGTTCACGCCGGTGCAGAAGGAGGCGATCGACGTCTATCGCGACACCGTCGACGAGATCGCGCTCGACATCGACTTCCAGCGCGGCGACATCCAGTTCCTCAACAATTTCGTCATGCTGCATACGCGGCGCGAATACCACGACTGGCCCGAGCTGGAGCGCAAGCGGCATCTCTTGCGGCTGTGGCTCTACGACGCCAACGGCCGGCCGATCCCGAAGGCCCAGCGCGAAGGCCGCTTCGGCCGTGGCGTCAGCGTGAAGGGCGTGCAGCGCGTGGCGCCGCTCGAGGCGGAAGCGGCGTGACTGAAGAGACAGTCCTGTACGCTGCCGACGGCAAGGTCGGCATCGTCACCCTCAACCGGCCCGAAAAGCTCAACGCCCTCTCGATGGAGATGCGGCTCGCGATCGAGTCCGTGCTCCAGCGCGCCGATGCCGACGAGGCGACCAGCGTCATCGTGCTGCGCGGCAACGGCCGCAGCTTCTGCGTCGGGTTCGACGTCGGCGGCGGGGCCGGCCATCAGCGGCCATGGCGGCATGATGCGCTGAAGTATCGCGAACGGCTCGCCGTCAGCATGCGCTGCTTGATGACGCCGTGGACGCTGAAGAAGCCGGTCATCGCCTCGGTGCAGGGGCACGCGCTCGGCGGCGGCTGCGAGCTCGCGATGTTCTGCGATCTCACCGTCGCGGCGGAGGACGCGCTGTTCGGCGAGCCGGAGGTGCTCTTCTCGCAGGTCGGCCCGGCGGTGCTGATGCCGTTCATCGTCGGCCACAAGCGGGCGCGCGAGCTGATCTATTTTGGCGACAAGATCGACGCCAGGCGCGCGCACGCGATCGGCATGGTCAACCGCGTCGTGCCGCCCGCGGAGCTTGCGGCGGCGACGATGAAATACGCCAGGCGGCTGGCGCTGATCGCGCCGGAGGCGCTGGCGGCCGCCAAGCTCGCGGTCAATCGCGGGCTCGACGCCGCGGGCTTCCGCACCGCGCTTAACAACGGCCTCGACGTGCTGGCGCCGCTCTATGCGGCAGAGACCGAGGTCGGCAAGGAGTTCGACGCGATCCGCGCCAGGGACGGCCTGAAGGCCGCGCTGGCGTGGCGCAAGAAGCAGCTCGAGGAGTGACTGCTGACGGCTGCTACGCGGCCTTGCCGACAACAATTCCGTGATCAGCGACGCGGCGGTCGTAGTCGTCCGCGAGCGCGCGCAGCGCCGCGGCACCATCCCCCGCGAACGATGGTCCATGCATCAGCGCCAAGGTACGCGGCGCGAGCTTCGAAAGCGCGCGGATCGTCGTGCCCATGTCCGGGTTGAGCGCCGAGTACTTGAACAGATCCTCGGCCGCGATCGCCGGCCCGACGATGTCGCCGTCGGTCAAGGGCGGGCAGTCGCCGAGCTGCGTGAAGAGATCGCCGCAGAGCAGCGTTCCGGTCGATTCCTCGTACATCACGCCGGCGTCCCAGCCGTGCGGCGTATGCGGCGTGTCGAGATAGCGGACGCGCTTGCCCTTGCCGAGGTCGATGGTTTCACCGTCCGCAAGCACGCGAGGAGGGCGGTCCGCCATGTCGTTCAGCGACACCAGGCAGCCGGTCTGGCCGTGGGCAAGCTGCGCCTGCGGCGCCACCGCGAGCCATTCGTTCATCGCGCCGCACTCGTCGGCCTCGTAGTGGCCGAAGGCGATCCAGCGCAGGCGCTCGGGCGGAATGATGCGGCTCACCGCGTCGCGGGTCAGCGGGAACATCTTGCGCAGGCCGGTGTGAAACAGCAGCGGCTCGTCGCCGAGGATGAGGAACTGGTTGAACGCGAAGCCGGCCGGCGGGGCGATCTGCGGTACGAAGGTCGAGAGGCGGTAGATGCCGTTGGCGATCTCGCTGACTTTGGTCTCCATGACTTTCTCCTGGGGGGCTGCGGCCTCGCCACGGGAGTGGACATTGGCCTAATTTTGACGATACGTATGTGTGTATCGAAATATGGGGCGCCTGTCAATATGGATGCACATAACTGTGCAATGAAATAAATGGCCCGGACCTACACCCTCAAGAAGCGGGCGGAGCAGCAGGCGGAGACCCGCCTGCGGATCGTCGAGGCGGCGGTCGACCTGCACCGGACCGTCGGTCCGGCGGCCACCACCGTCAGCATGGTGGCGGAGCGGGCCGGCGTTCAGCGGCACACGTTCTATGCGCACTTCCCCGATGAGCGGAGCCTGCTGAACGCGTGCGCGGGACTGTCGCTGGAGCGCGACCCGCTGCCGGAGGCCGCGCCGTGGCGGAAGATCGCGGATCGGCGCGAGCGCCTGCGCGTGGGGCTGCTCGCACTCTACGGCTGGTACGATCGTAACGCCGATCTGGCGGGATGCGTCCTGCGCGATGCCGAACATCATCGGCTGGTGCGGGAAACCGCCGAGCGGACATGGGCGCCGTTCATGGCCGCCTATCAGGAGGTGCTCGGCGCGAATTTGAGCGCCAAACAGCAGGCGATGCTGGGGCTGGCGCTCAGCTTCTACACGTGGCGCACGCTCGCGCGCGACGGCGGCCTCGGCCAGGCCGCCGCCGTCAAAGCCATGGTGCAGGCCATCGACGGCGCCTGAAACGCGCGATGCGAAATTCTCTCCCGGCCTCATGGTGAGGAGCGCACGAAGTGCGCGTCTCGAACCATGGCCGCCCCCGCCCTTCGAGACGCCCGCTTCGCGGGCTCCTCAGGGTGAGGGCGGATGGAGAGCCGTTCCGCGGCGATTTACTCCGCCGCCACGCCCGCGACCCCCGCCGCCTTGCGCGCGGCGAGCCGCGCCTGCTTCACCGGCGACAGCACCGGCTCGAGGTTGAACAGCTTCTGCGCGTTGCGGCCGAGGATGTTCTTCTTGGCCTCCATGTCGATGAAGGGGAGGTCGTAGATCGTCGACGGCAGGTCCATGTCCCAGTGCGGATAGTCGGACGAATAGAGGAGCTGCGTCGGCGCGTTGATCATCTCGAACGTGACTTCGAGCGCCTTCCTGTTGTCGACCATCTCCATCGGCTGCGAGGTGAAATACATCTCGCGCATGTACTCGCTCGGCTTGCGCTTGAGCAGCGGCGCGTCCGAGGTGCGCATCATGAACTCGTTGTCGAGCCGCTGCATCATGAACGGCAGCCAGGCGAGGCCGGATTCGATCCAGATCGTCTTGAGCTTGGGGAAGCGCTCCGGCATGCCGTTCACCAGCCAGTTCGCCATGTGCAGCATGTTGCACCAGGTGAAGCCGAGGCCGTGCACCGCGATGAAGCGGTTGGTGAGCTGCAGGCTCTGGTCGGCCCAGGTGAAGGCGGCGTGGAAGCCGAGGGGCAGGTTCCGCTCCTGCAGCGCCGCGTACATCTTCATGTAGGGGTTCTGGTAGTTGCGGGTGTAGTGCGTCGCCGTGACCATGAAACCGACCACGCCTTTGCGCTCGCCGAACTCCTCGATGATCTGGTAGCACGCCTCGGGATCGTGGAACGGCAGATAGAGCATCGACTTGATGCGCGGCTCCTTGTCGAGGATGGTGTCGCAGAGCCAGCGGTTGTAGCCGCGCGCCAGGCCGACCTCGACCTCGTGGCGCGGACAGTTCGAGAGATTGAGCATCGGCGTCGGAAACATCACCGCCATGTCGACGCCGAGCTGGTCCATCCAGCGCTCCATCAGCACGATGTCGCGATGCGGCGTGGATGGCACTTTCTCGTTCTTGCGCTCCGGGTAGCGGGTGATGCGGCCGGCGAGCTCCTGGTAGGAGCCGCTTTCCGACGAGATGCCGCCGCGCGACGTGCCCTGGAACTTCGCCTCGTGGCGCAGCACCGGGTCGTCGATGAATTCGGCGATCTCCTTGAACGCTTCGGTCTCGTAATGGTGCGAGTCGACGTCGACGATGAAGAGATCCTCGTAGCGGCGCTCGATCGCCTGCTCGGCGGCGTTCTTCAACAGCGTGCGTGTGTCGAAGCCCTCGGCGGAGAGGTCGCGGAAGCTGCGGGTATGTTCGTTCATGGCGGTTTCCCTTGGTTTCCGCTGTTAGACCGCGACGAAGATCTCGCCGCCGCGCTTCACAACTTCGTATTTCTTCAGCCGCAGCCGCTTGTCGATGACATGGCAGCCGTCGGCGAGATGGAATTCGTAGCCGTGCCATGGGCAGACGATGTGCATGTCGTCCTCGTCGAAGGTCTGGCCCAGGAGGATGCCGCCTTCGCCGATCCGGTCGACCACCTGTGGCATGCGCAGGCCCTCGCAGGCCGGGCCGCCCTGGTGCGGGCAGAGGTTGCGGTAGGCGTAATAGCTGTCGCGATGGCGGATGACGCCGATTTCCTCGCGGCCGACCCGGATCAGGCGGACGTCGCCGTCCTTGATCTCGCCGTCCTTGCAAACCAGAACTTCGGGCATCAGCGCCTCTTTCTTGCTTGGAATTGACCGATCAATGCACCATGGCAGGCGGCGCGGCAACCGTCACCGCCACGCATCCAGTTCCTGTATCTCGAATTCCTCCCAGCCCGGGACGTCCGCGACCTCCGAGAACGGCTTGCCGAATGGCCGCGTGGCGTCGACGCCGATCGCCGAGGCGACCCGCATCGGCCGCGCCACCTTGGGGTCGTCGATCGAGGGATCGGACGGGCCGGCCGGGATGTCGCCGACGACGATCACGTCCTCCTGCGGCTGGGTGCGGAACGCCATCGCCCATTCCACCTCGGCCGAATTGTGCACGTCGATGTCGGGCTCGACGATCACCGTCCATTTCGGGCGGATGTTGCTCGACATGGCGTTGAGGATGACCTGCCGCGGCTCGCCTTTGAAGCGCGGCGTCATCGAGATCACGACGAAGAACGACACGCCCGCCGACGCCCGCACCGACACGTCCTGGATGGTCGGGAATTGCGCCTTGAGCGTGCGCAGGAACGACGCCTCGAACGGGATCTGCTTGAGGATGTGGTTCTCGGTCACCGGCTTGCCGGTGAGCAGGCCCTGGAAGATCGGCTCCTTGCGGTGCGTGATGGCGGTGATCTTCGCCACCGGCTTGAGCGAGGGCGGCGTGTAATAGCCCGTGTACTCGCCGAGCGGTCCCTCCATCACCGTGTTGTTCATGTCGACCTCGAACTCGATCACCACCTCGGCATGCGCCGGCACCTCGAGGTCGCAGGTCTTGCAGCGCGTCAGCTCGACCGGCGCGCCGCGCAGGCCGCCCGCGACCTCCCAGTCGTTGGTCTGGTCCGGCACCTGCACCTGGCAGGTATAGGCGAGGATCGGATCGACGCCGATGATCAGCGCCGCCTTCGGCGTGACGCCCATCTGCTGGCACTTGGTGAGGTTCTTGCCGAAGCGATGGAACGGCTGCGCCGAGAACGAGAACGTGTCCTTGCCAAGGATCAGAAAACGGTAGTGGCCGATGTCGGGCACGCCGGTCTCGGGGTCCTTCGACACCACGATGCCCGGCGTGATGTAGGGCCCGCCGTCCTTCGGGCTGTAGGTCGGGATCGGGAAGCGCCGGACATCGATGTCATCGGTGATGACGACCTCCTGGCAGGGCGCGCCCGCGCCGTTCGCGATCTTCGGCGCGATCGGCTTGCTCAGGCCGTCGAGCACCTTCTGGGTGACGGTCTTCTCGTCGGCCTCGAACGCGATCAGCGCGTGCTTGCGGCTGGAATAGACGCCGCACACCAGCGGAAAGTCCGTGCCGTTTTTGTTGAAGCTCGTCGCCTTGCGGCCTTTGGCGTAGGCGTGCTTGAGCGCCTTGCCGACGTCGGTGAGGGCGATCTGCTGGTTGATGTCGATGAGCTCGCCCTGCTGGCGCATCACGTCGAGGAACTGGCGGAAATCGTGGAACGGCATTCGTGGGGTTCTTTCTCCTGGCTGGCCGGTCCCCTAGCGTAACCGGCGGAGCGCCGCGTGCGTCATTATCGCGCGCCGCGATTGCCCACGCAAACCGCGCATTGAAGCGGTTTGGCCAAGCATGCCAGACTTGCCGTACAAAGATAACAAGGCGCTCGGGGAGTTGACGCATGAAGCGGATTGCCGCCGCGCTGCTATCGCTTTTGGCTCTTGTCGCCAACGCGGCTGCGCAGGACGCATGGCCGAACCGGCCGATCCGCATGGTGGTCCCGCTGCCGGCGGGCGCGTCGGCCGACGTGATCGGCCGGCTGGTGGCCGCCAGGCTCGGCGAGCGGCTCGGGCAGACCGTGGTGATCGAGAACCGCGCCGGCGCCAGTGGCGCGATCGGCGCCGACGCGGTCGCGCGCGCCGCGCCGGACGGCTACACGCTCGGGATGGCGACCACGACCACGCACGTCACCAACGCCATCGTCAATTCCAAGCTCGCCTATGATCCGATCAAGGATTTCACTGCCGTCGCCATGATCGGCATCGTGCCTTACCTGCTGTCGGTATCGCCGAAACTGCCGGCGAAGGATGTGCGCGAGCTCATCGCGCTCGCCAAGGCGAAGCCGGGCGCGCTGAACTATTCCTCGGTGGGGCTCGGCAGCGTGGCGCATCTCGCCACCGAGCTGTTCGCGAACATGACCGGCATCAAGCTCAATCACGTTCCCTATCGCTCGTCCGCGCAGGCGGTGGTCGACCTCGCCGAGGGCCGTATCGACATCACCTTCGGCACGCTCGGTTCGAGCCTCCCGCTGATGCGGGACGGCAGGGTGAAGGCCCTTGCCGTCAGCACCGCCAAGCGCGCCTCGCAGGCGCCGGACGTTCCGACCATGGTCGAAGCCGGCGTGCCGGGCTTCGAGACCTCGCTCTGGTTCGCGCTGGTGGCGCCGGCAAACCTGCCGGTCGCGATCGCGGCGCGGCTCAACAAGGAGATCAACGCCATCGTCACCGATCCAGCGGTGATCAAGGGCCTCGACCTGCAGGCGATGGAGCCCGATCCGGTTCCGCTTGACCGCATGAGCAGCCTCATCCGCGACGACCTCGCGCGCTGGCGCGAGATCGCAGCCAAGGCCGGTGTCAAGGCGGAGTAGCCAAGTGCGTGTCACCGGCCGGCAAACCTCGGAGGTGATATGCCTCGCGAGAACGGAGATGCGTGCGCGTTCTTCGTAGCCTGGGTTGAGTGCAGCGAAACCCAGGAGCGCTCTGTCGACTCGATAGGTCTGTCGACTCGATAGGTCAGTCCGTAGGGTGGGCAAAGCGAAGCGTGCCCACCTCTTCGTGCAACAGTATCGCGACGTCCAGGTGGGCACGGCGCGAAGACGCGCCTTTACCCACCCTACAATCCCAGCAGCCGCTTGGCGTTGCCGCCGGCGATGGCGGCAATTGTCGACGCATCGAAGCCCTCGACCCCCGCCACGTGCCCGATCGGATCGTAGTCCGCCATGTCGAACGGATAGTCCGTTCCCATGATGACGTGGTCGGCACCGTAGAGCCGCACCAGCTCGGCGAGTTGATGGGGCGTGAACACCACCGAGTCGAAATAGATCTTCTTGAGATAGCTGGTCGGCGGGTTTGGCAGATTGCCGTGCGCGTCCGAGCGCGCGCCCCAGGAATGATCGATGCGGCCGGAATAGGCGGCAAGGTAGCCGCCGCCATGCACGGCAATGATCTTCAGGTTCGGATGCCGCTCGAGCACGCCGTCGAAGATCAGGTAGTGCAGCGCGATGGTCGTATCGAGCGGGTTGCCGATGGTGTTGTTGAACGAGAAGCGCGCCAGCCGCTTGGCGTCGCTGAAGCCGAGCGGATGCAACAGCACCAGCGCCTGCAATTCTTCGGCTTTCTTCCAGAACGACGCGAAGGCCGGATCTGACAGTTCCTGGCCGTTGACGTTGGTCAGAATCTGCACGCCCTTGAGCCCGAGCGTCTTGACGCAGCGCTCCAGCTCCTTGGCGGCTTCCTCGCCGGCGGGCATCGGCGCGCTGCCGAGGCCGGCGAAGCGGTCCGGCTTGCCGGCGACGTATTCGGCGATGCCGTCATTGACGATCTTCGCTGCCTGCACGGCGATATCGGGAGGGACCGTATAGTAGCACTGCGGCGGCGAGGGCATGACGAGTTGGAAGTCGATCCCCATGGCGTCGAGGTCCCTCAGCCGCTGGTCGTAGCCGGTGATGCGCGGCCGGATGTCGGCTTCCTGCATCTGGTTCAGCGCGCGCGTCTCCGGCGTGGCGTAGAGCACCATCGCGTTCTTCATCGGATCGAAATGCGGCTTCACGAATTCCGCCGCCGCCGGCACCGCGACATGGGAGTGGATGTCGATGGTGATCGACGTCGGCCGCGCCTCGCGGCCGGACTTGCCATGCTTGCGCGCCGCGGTCGCTTCGTACTTGTTCCACTGGGTCATCGGGATTTCCCTCAACATTGTCATTCCGGGGCGCGCCGACAGGCGCGAGCCCGGAATCTATACTCCGCAGCCGTGGTTATGGATTCCGGGCTCCTCGCTTCGCTCGGCCCCGGAATGACGACCGAGAGGGCTTCGCCTTCCTTGGCGGGATCATCGGCAGCAGCATGAAAGCCTGTCGCTTGCCGCCGAAATGCAGCGTGGTGACGCCGGCGAAGATCTTCGGCGGCCGGTCCTTGGGATCGTCATGCAGGAACGGCCCGCAGCCGGTCAGCTCGTTCTTGAAGTTCGAGAGCTTGCCGCCGCTCGGGCCGGGATAGACATAGTCCTTGCCGCGGATCGACAGGCCGACGCGGTGACCCTTCGGCACCACGATCGAGGTCGGCCAGATCTCGATGTCGAGCTCCACGACCTCGCCTTTCTTCAGCGGCTGCGTCTTGTCGTGGCTGTGATAGGGACGCCATGGCGTCGAGAGCCTCTTGTCGAGCTTGCGGTGGGAGGCCCGCAGCCAGCCCTGCGCCACCGGCGTATGCGGATCGATTGCGCCCTGGAACACGATTTCTTTCATTTCGGGCGAGAACACGCGCACCACCACGAAGATGTCGGCGTCGCTGGTGGACGAGGACACAAACAGCTTGAGGGCGGACGGCCCTGTGATCTCGAATTCCTCCTTCGCCGGCTCGCTCAAGAACGTCACGCCGTTGCCCATGGCATCGAAGCTGATGCTCGTCGCCTTGCCCCTGGCAGGCTTCGGTCGGAGCGACTGGTCGGTGGGGTCGAGATAGACCTTCGTCCATTTCGTGCCCTTGAGCGGCCACGCGTCCTCATGCCTCTCGACGAACTTGTCGACATGGCGCACCTGCAGCTGCACGCGCGGCTGCTGGTCCCAGCCGTTGTTCTTGCCGTGCAGGAAGTAGTCGAAGAATCGGAGCTGCAGCTCGCGGCCGTAGTCGGTGTAGAAATGCGTCCAGTGCTCGATGCCGTGCACCTCGAGCCACTTGTCCTTGGCGGCGGCACGGAAGAAGCCTTCGAAATTGCCGCGCGGATGCAGGGGCTGCCCGCCCCAGTTGGCGCAGGACAGGAACGGCGTCGTCACCTTCGACCAGATCGGCGAGCGGGCGCGATGATAGTCGTCCTCCAGCGGATGCGCACGGATGTCGTCGCCGAACGGCACGCGGTTGCTGGCGAGCTCCTGCTCCGACAACGTCTCCGGCCCACAGACGAGTTCGCCGTGCACGCGGCTCCTCTTGCCGCGCTCGCCGGCGCCGTACTGCACGGTCTTCACCTGCATGTCGTACCAGTTTTCCCAGAACGTGCAGAGAATGCCGCCGTGGTGGGTCATGTCGCGGTACCAGTCGGCGCAGCCTTCCCAGATGCACATCGCGGCGAGATGCGGCGGCTGGAGCGTCGCCACGTGCCACTGGTTCGAGCCGTAATAGGAAATGCCGTTGAGCCCGATCCTGCCGTTCGACCACGGCTGCACGGCGGCCCATTCGATGCAGTCGTAGAAATCCCTGGTCTCGCGCGGCGAGAACGGATCGATCCGGCCGGGCGAGCAGCCGGCGCCGCGCGAGTCGACGCGCACGCAGGCGTAGTCGTGCGGCACCCATTTCTCCGGGTCGACCACCTCCCATTGCTGGTAGAGGTTCGACGAGCCGGCGGTTACGTCCGGGTGCTCGCGCGCCATGCGCTCCCACGCGCTCGGATAGCCGTCCTGGAATGCAAGGCCTTTCGCGTAGGGGCCATAGGTGAGGATGACCGGATATTGGCCGTCCTTGACCGGTCGGAACACGTCGGCGCGCAAGACGAGGCCGTCGTCCATCGTGATCGGCACGTCCCAGTCGATGCGCATGCCGTCGCGAACTTCGCTGCGCTGCGACAGGCGGGTGCGGTCGTCCATTGAGGTCCTCCCCGATTTTCTGGCCGGGCACTATTTCATAAAATCGAGCGACAATCAGTCCGCTTTGATGCCGGCGTCGGCGATCACCTTCGCCCATTTCGCACGGTCCTTGACGATGAGGTCGCGCAGCACCTCGGGGCCGCCGCCGGACACCACCAGTCCCTGCTTGGCAAGCGAGGCGACCATCTCCGGGGTACGGATGATCTCGTTGATGGCGCTGTTGTAGCGCGCGACGACATCAGGCCGCGTGCCCGCGGGCGCGAGCAGCCCGAACCAGAGGTCGTTCTCGACGTCGCCCAGGCCCTGCTCGTGCAAGGTCGGGACGTCGGGCATGGCGGCGGAGCGCTCGCGGCCGGCGATGCCGAGCACCCGGATCTGCCTGTCGCGCGCGAACGGCATCGCGACATGGGTCGGGATGAACATGGCGCTGACATGGTTGCCGATCAGGTCGGTCATCACGCCGGACGTGCCCTTGTACGGAATGTGCGTCAGGTTCACGCCCGCGGCCTGCTTGAACAGCTCCATCGACAAATGATGCGGCGTGGCGAAGCCCGCGGAGCCGTAGTTCACCGAGCCGGGCGGCTGCGACCTCACCCAGGCAACGAACTCCCGCACGTTGTTCGCCGGTACGGACGGGTGCACCGCCAGCACGATGGTGCCGGTGGCAAGCTTGATGATCGGCTCGAAGCTCGTGACCGGGTCGTAGGGGACGCTCTTGAACAGGCTCGGATTGACCACGAATACCTTGGCGATCATCAACAGCGTGTTGCCGTCGGGCGCGGCGCGCGCTGCCATGCCGGTGCCGATATTGCCGCTGGCGCCGGTGCGGTTGTCGACCACCACCGGTTGGTTGAAGCGGTTCGAGAGGTCGGTCGCGATCGAGCGCGCCAGGATGTCGATGCCGGTGCCGGGCGAATAGGGCACGATGATCGTGATCGGGCGGCCGGCGACCTGGGCCGCCGCGCGGCGGGGCATCGCTGCCGACAGCGCCAGCGCGCCGAGCGATACTGCGACCTGGCGCTTGGTGACTCCACGACGCTTCATGCTATTCCTCACGCAATCTCTCGCGGAGAGTATGCGAAGTTCGTTCGTTGATGGGAATAGTTGATGGCTGCTGCGTCGAAAAGTGTCACGCGCACGCCGGTGCTGATCGTCGGCGCCGGTCCGGTCGGGCTCGGGCTCGCCGCCGATCTCGGCTGGCGCGGCGTCCCGTGCTTGGTGGTTGAGCAGGGCGACGGCAGCATCGGCCATCCGCGTGCCACCGCCGAGAACGCCCGCACCATGGAGCTGTTCCGGCGCTGGGGCATTGCCGATCGCGTCAAGGAGGCCGGCACGCCGCCGGATTTTCCGCACACCGTGCTCTATCTCACGAGCCTCACCGGCTATGAGATCGCGCGCATCGATCGTCCCGGCCATGGCGGCGCCGCGCGCACGGCGATCAGCCCGGAGCGGCCGCAGCGCTGCAACCAGCTCTGGCTCGATCCGATCCTCCGCGATTTCGCGACCGGCTTCCCGAGCGTGACGCTGAAGATGCGCACCCGCTTCGAGTCTTTCGTCGAGAAGGACGGCCACATCGTCGCGACCGTCACCGATCTCGCCGGCGGCGAGACGAACACCATCGAGGCCGACTACCTCGTCGCCTGTTGCGGTGGCGCCAGCTCGATCCAGAAGACGCTTGGCATCGCCATGAACGGCGTGCCGGCCCTCGAATACAATCTCAACATCTTCTTCCGCGTGAAGGAGCTGTGGAATTTCCACGACAAGGGCAAGGCGGCGCTGCATTTCTTCGCCGACGCGCAGGGCATCTGGCGCACCCTGGTGCAGCTCGACGGCCGCGAACTGTGGCGGCTCGGCATCCGCGGGCGATGGCACTACGAGAACCCCGACAAGGTCGACGCGTCGGCGATGATCAACGCGATGGTCGGGCGCGAGATCCCGCACGAGGTGGTGTCGTCGCTGCCATGGGTCGCGCGCGACCTCGTTGCCGATCGCTACGGGAAGGGCCGGGTGTTTCTCGCCGGGGACGCCGCGCACCAGAACACGCCGTCGGGCGGTTTCGGTCTCAACACCGGCATGGGCGACGTCAGCGATCTCGGCTGGAAGCTCGCGGCGCTGGTGCAGGGCTGGGGCGGTCCACGCCTGATCGACAGTTACGAAGCCGAGCGGCGGCCGGTGGCGGCCCGCATCGTCAAGCAGGCGACCGACAATTTTCTGCGCGACCGCAAGCGGCCCTCGCATCCGGAGATCGCCATGGACACGCCCGCCGGCGCGGAGGCGCGCCGCAAGATGGGCGCGGCGATCCTGGAGTCGCAGTCGAAGGTCTATCTCACCGACGGCACCGCGCTCGGGCAGGTCTACGACAACTCGCCGATCATCTGCGACGACGGCACGCCGCCGCCGGAAGCGAGCGTGAGCGAATACCGGCCGACCACGCGGCCCGGCGCCCGCGCCCCGCACGCCTGGATCGCCGACGGTCGCTCGACGCTCGATTTGTTCGGCCGCGGCTTCACGCTGGTGAAACTCGGCGATGCGCCTGACGCGTCCGCGTTCGAAGCCGCGTTTGCATCACGGCGCGTGCCGTTCGCGTCGGTGACGCTCGACGATCCCGAGATTGCCGCGCTCTACGAGCGGCGGCTGGTGCTGGTGCGCCCCGACGGCCACGTCGCGTGGCGCGGGGACAAGCCGCCCCCCGATCCGCTGGCCGTGGTCGACCGCGTGCGCGGGGCGTAGCGGCTATTTTTTCGGCGGCGTCGCCGCGAACTGCGAGCCGCGCACGCACATCCGCCCGCGCGGGTCCTGCCAAAGCTTCTCGGTCGCGTGCAGATGGCCGATGGCGCGGGCGACGGTGCGGAAATTGTAGCTCGCGAATTTCTCCGCGATGTCGGTGTAGTAGAGCGGCGCCTTCTCGATCGCGGCGAGGATGTCCTTCGCCAGCGCCGCCACCTCGGCGTCGTCGGCCGCGGCCTTGCCGGCCTCGTCCTTCTTGCCGTTGGCGTAGTCGTCGATCTTCGCCGTCTCGGCATAGGCGTAGGTGATGCGCTCGTAGTGCTCCTTCGGGATGCCGTCCGGGATGGTCGCGTCGATGCCGACCTTGGCGCCGGTCGGCACGATGCCGGCGCCCTGCGGCAGGCTCGGATCGAGCGGCTTCGCGCGGGCGTTCGACACGATCATCACGTCCTTGTCGCCCTGCACGCGGGTGGCGATCGCCCATTCCACGTCCATCGGGTCGAAGATGTCGATATCGTCGTCGACCACGACCACGTGCTTGAGATCCATCACCGAGAGCGCGGCCAGCAGCGCGTTCTTGGCCTCGCCCGGCTGCTTCTTGATCGAGATCACCGCGTGCCAGAACGCGCAGCCTCCGAGCGTGACGTTGATGTCCTTCACCTGCACGCCGGCGGTGCGCAGCGCCTGCCGGATGGCGGCATAGCGTGTCGGCGCCGCCAGCCAGGTGTTTTCCCACGGCATATGCAGGTTGTAGTAGATCGCGTCCTTGCGCATCGACACCGCCTTGATGCGCACCAGCGGGTTCCAGTGCAGCCCGCCCATCAGCCGCGTGAATTCGCCGAAGCGTCCCTCCGGCCAAGTCCAGCCGGTCGGCAGGATCTCGCCTTCGAGCACGATCTCGGCGTCGGCGATGTAGGGCAGGTCGATGGTGGAGCAGGGCGCGAGCTCCACGGGTGAACCGCGCAGGCCGCCGGCGATCGCCATCTCGTCGACGCCGAGCGGGGCGCGGTAGCCCGAGCCGGTGATCTCGATCGGGTGCGTGCCGATCGAGATCGAGATCGGCAACGGTTCCTTGCGTTCGAACGCGCGCTGCGCAAACAAGCGCATGTTGTTCGGCGTGACGATGTCGATGCCGGTAAGGTTCTTTTCCTTCACGATGAAGCGGTAGATGCCGGAATTAATCCCGAGCTCTGGATCGCGCGCGATCACCACGCCGGCGGTGATCATCGGCCCGCCGTCGTAGATCGACGACATCGGGATCGGGATCTTGTAGAGGTCGACTTCGTCGCCGGTCATGACAACCTCGCGCGTCGGCGAGGTCTTCACGTGCTTGGGCGGGATCGGCTTTGCGATCGCGGCGGCGAGCTTGTCTTCGATCTCACGATACGTCTCGGCGCCGAGCCCCATCATCGCGCGCTCGCGCGAGCGGATGATGCCGGAGACCACCGGCATGTCGTAGCCGATCACGTTGTGGAAGAAGAGCGCGGTCTTCGCCTGATCGACCAGCGTCGCGATGTGGCGGATGTCGACGGCCTGATGCAGGTCGACGAGCTCGCCGTTCTGCCGCAGCCGGTCGAGGAACTGGCGGAAGTTTTCCTGCATGACACGCTCCGAAAATCTTGATCGGGGATGGGTAGCGGAACGGCACCCGCTGTCAATCGAAGCCGCCGGGAAGGGGTGCGGCCGGGCAACGCGCTTGTGGGAGTGGGATAGCGAATCGCCCGGCCACGGGGTTGGAGTGGGTAGAATATCCTAAAAATCCGTGAACAGGCAATAGGATCATCCTAACATATCTATAGATACTAGGATGGCTTGCTAATTTTGAAAGATGATATAGAATATTGCTACTGAATCGATCGCGTTTTGGAGCATGCCATGCTGCAAGCCCGCCCCGCCCCGCTCGGAACCCGCCGCCAACGGGCGATTTCGACGTCCGCGCTGAGCTATCCGGTGGCGCTGCTGATGGCGGAAATCGGCGATGCCTGCGATGGCCCCGCCCATGCGATGGGCGACCGCATCGCCCATGCGCTGCGAGTCGCGGCCGCGATGCCGGAGCTGCTGACGCCGGAACTCCGCGCTCCCCGGAATGGCTGCTATGCCCGCCATACGGTCGCGGCCGACCCGGCCGGACGTTTCACGCTGCTCTCGATCGTCTGGGGAGCCGGCCAGTTCTCGCCGCCGCATGCCCATGACACCTGGTGCGCCTACGCGGTCGCGGAGAACACGCTGACCGAAACGCTCTACGGGTTCGACCCGCGCAGCGGGAAGGCGGTCGCCGCCGGCACGACTGAACGTGAGCCGGGCTATGCCTGTTTCGCTCCGGCCGGGCTTGAACAAATCCACCGGCTTGGTAATGCCACGGGGGTCGGCGCGATCTCGCTCCACGCCTATGGCGTCGAAGGTTCGCGCGTCGGAACGCATGTCAACCGGCTGATGGACGTCGCCGAACGCGAAAGGTGAGGCTCGTGAGTGGTACGATGAGGGCGCTGCTGCTGCGCCAGCACGGAGGTCTCGAAAATCTCGAAGTAGTGACCGACAAGCCGATCCCGCAGGCGATCGATGGTCACGTCGTCATCCGCGTCCGCGCTTCCTCCTTCAATTACCACGACGTTTTCACCATGCGCGGCATGCCCGGCATCAAGGTGCCGCTGCCGGTTGTCATCGGCCTCGACATGGCCGGCGAGATTTCCGAAGTCGGACCGGGCGTCACCGGCTGGAAGCCCGGCGACCGCGTGCTGGTCAATCCCGTCAACAAGACGAAGGGCCTGATGGGCGAGATGCTCGACGGCGGCATGGCGGAGTACTGCCTGGTCGCCGCTGATCAGCTGGTCGCCATGCCGTCGGGCGTGACCTTCGAAGAGGCGGCCTCGCTGCCGGTCGCCTACGGCACCGCGCACCGCATGATCGTCACCCACAACACCATCAAGAAGGGCGACAAGGTCATCATCCTCGGCGCCTCCGGCGGCGTCGGCACCGGCTGTGTGATCCTGTGCAAGCTGTTCGGCGCGGAGGTGATCTCCTGCACGTCGAGCCCGGAAAAGGTGGAGGCGCTCAAGAAGCTCGGCTCCGACGAGGTGCTCAACATCAAGGACACCGACTTTTCGAAATGGGCGGTCGAAAAATACGGTAAGCCGCAGCGCCGCACCTACGACGGCGGCGTCGACGTGGTGATCAATTTCACCGGCGGCGACACCTGGCATCCGTCGCTGCGCTGCCTCAAGCGCGGCGGCAAGCTCCTGGTGTGCGGCGCCACCGCCGGCTACGACCCGAAAGAGGATCTGCGCTACGTGTGGAGCTTCGAACTCAACATCATGGGCTCCAACAGCTTCTACGACGAGGACCTCAAGGGCCTGATGGCGCTGATCGCCGAGGGCAAGATGAAGCCGGTCATCGACAAGGTGCTGCCGCTCGAGCAGGCGCGCGAAGGGTTGCGGCTGATCCAAGATCGCGAGGTCATCGGCAAGGTGGTGGTGGCGCCGTGATTGACTTCGCTCGCGCCGGGGGCGCGGGCCGCAGTTATTGTGCCCTCTCCCCTTGAGGGAGAGGGCTACTCAGACTCTCAGCAAAGGGGATTGGGTGAGGGGTTGCTTCGTGAAATGCTTCTTGCGAAGAGCACCCCTCACCCCAACGCGTGCGTGGGTTCTTTCTTGAGCCCTCTCCCTCAAGGGGAGAGGGCGTAGTAACGGTCGGCGCGGTTCGCGGCCGCGGTTCTCAGGAGTAGATTTTTCATGTCCGACGACATTCTCGAAAAGGCGCAGGCCTCGATCACGCGCGGCCCCTACCACCAGTGGCTCGGGCTGAAGGTCACGGCCGTGCATGACGACGGCATCGAACTCACCGCCACCTGGCGCGAGGAATGGGTGGTCAACCCGGAGCGGCGCTACACCCACGGCGGCATCCTCGCGGCGCTGGTCGATCTCGCGGCCGACTGGGCGATGTTCAAGAAGCTCGGCCGTCCGGTGCCGACCATCGACCTGCGCGTCGACTACCATGCGGCGGCGATGCCGGGCGACATCACGGCGAAAGGCAAGGTGGTGCGCCAGGGCGGGCAGTTCTCCTGCGCCGAAGCCTTTCTCTACGACAAGGACGGCAAGCTCCTGGCCTCTGGCCGCGGCACTTACTTTACCGCGCCACCGCCGCCCCCCAAGGGCTGATATAAACCGCGCCGATGGCGAGCTTCACCAATCTCGGCGACCTGATCGTTCGCGACCGCGACATGTCGAAGGTCGCGGTGATCGATCTCGGCGGCGAGGAATCGCCGCGCGAGTTCAGCTATCGCGCGCTCGACGCGATGGCGAACGGCGTTGCGCGCGCGCTCACCAAGCGCGGTTTCGCCCGCGGCGACCGGATCGCCATCCTCTCCGCCAACCGCGCCGAATACCTCGCGGCTTATTACGGCATCATGCGCGCCGGCTTCGTGGCGGTGCCGGTGAACTTCAAGTTCCCGCAGCAGACGATCCATCTCATCATCAGGGATTCCGGCGCCAAGCTCGTGTTCTGCGATCCGCCGCGGCGCAAGGACTGCCCGGACGGGCTTCCGGTCGTGACGTTCGGCGGTAAGGGCGCGGTAGGTTTTGACGCATTCCTCGACAACGGTCCGTTTGATGCAGTTGTGCCGGCGCAGGGCGAGCCCGCGATGTTCCTCTACACCTCGGGCTCGACCGGCACGCCCAAGGGCGTCGTGCTCTCGCACCTGAGCCACCTCTGGGTGGTGAACGCGCGGCTCGCGCCCGGGCTCGACAAGCATCGCTACCTGATCGCCGCGCCGCTCTATCACATGAATGCGCTGGCGCTGTCGAAGCTCGCCTGCGCCGCGCACGCCACCATCGTGCTGCTGCCGCAGTTCACCGCGCGCGGCTATATCGCCGCGATCGAACGCTACCGCGCCACCTGGCTCACCGCGGTGCCGCCGATGATGGCGATGATGCTGCGCGAGAGCGACCTGATGGCGGCCACGGATTTCGCCAGCGTGCAGTTCGTGCGCATGGGCTCGGCGCCGGTGAGCCAGAGCCTGATGCAGGCGATCCATCGCGCGCTGCCGAAGGCCGCGGTGACGAACGCCTACGGCACCACGGAGGCGGGGCCGGTGGTGTTCGGCCCGCATCCGAAAGGATTGCCGCAGCCGGAGATGTCGGTCGGCTATCCGCATCCGCAGGTGCAGCTGCGCCTGGTCGACGGCGACAACCGCGATGCCGTGCAGGGCGTGCTCGAGATGAAATGCCCGGCTGTCATGAACGGCTATCACAACCGCCCGGACGTGCCGCCGCCGATCACCGCCGACGGCTACTACGTCACCGGCGACGTGTTCCGTCGCGACGAGAACGGTTTCCACTATTTCGTCGGCCGCACCGACGACATGTTCGTGTCCGGCGGCGAGAACATCTACCCGGCCGACGTCGAGCGCATGCTCGAGCGCCACCCCGGCGTCGCGCAAGCGGCGGTGGTGCCGGTCGAGGACGATATCAAGGGCACCAAGCCGGTCGCTTTCGTGATTCCGAAGACAGGGCAGTCGCCGAGCGAGGACGAGATCAAGAAATTCGCGCTCGCCAACGCGCCGGCCTACCAGCATCCGCGCTCGGTCTGGTTCGTGGACGAACTGCCGCTGGCGTCGACCAACAAGGTCGACCGCAACCAGCTGATGCGCACGGCGGCCGAGCGCGTGAAGTCGATGCAGGGTGCATCGTGAGCGCGTGTTGCGTGAAGCGAAGCCGCAGCGGCAGCGGGCTCCCTCTCCCCGGAGGGGAGAGCGCAGACCGAGCGCGTTGCGCCGTCTTGCTCTACTTCAGCCCCGCCGTTGCCAGCACCGGACGCCAGCGCTCGTCCTCTTCCTTGAGGAAGGCGCGCATCCTGTCCGGGCTTGAATCGATGATCGGCTCGAGGCCCTGGTCGGTCAGCGCCTTCTGCATCGCCGGGTCCTGCATCAGCTTGTGGGTCGCCTGATAGACCTGCTCGATGATCGGCTTCGGCGTACCGGCCGGCGCCAGCAGCCCCGTGAACAGCGTCGCCACCATGTTCGGCAGCCCGGCTTCGACCGCGGTCGGGAAATTCGGCGCCCCTTTGAGCCGATCGGCCGACGTCACCGCGAGGATGCGCACCTTGCCTGATTCATGCAACTGCAACAGCTGGCCCGTGATGTTGATCGTCCCGTACTGCACGGCGCCGCCGACCAGATCGTTGATGCTCGGGCCCGCGCCTTTGTAGGGCACGTGCACGATCTTCGGCGCATCGATCAGATGCTTGAACAGCTCGCCGGCAAGGTGGGTCATGGTGCCGGCGCCTGCGGAGCCGTAGGAGAGGTTGCCCTGGTTGGCCTTGGCGTAGGCGATGAACTCCTTGAGGGTCTTTGCCGGCACGCTCGGATTCAGGATGATGCCGCTCGCCGACACCGCCAGGATCGAGATTGGTTCGAAATCCTTGGTGGCGTTGTATTGGATCTTCGGCATGATCGCCGGGTTGATCACCATGGTCGAGGTGTTGCACAGCCCGAGCGTATAGCCGTCGGGCTTCGAGCGGGCGACGTCAGTCATGCCGATGGTGCCGCCGGCGCCGCCGATATTCTCCACCACGATAGTGCCGAGAAGCGGCTTGATCCGCTCGGCGAACTGGCGCGCGACGGCGTCGACCACGCCGCCGGCGGCGAACGGAACCACCAGCCGGATCGGCCGCTCCGGATACTTCGCCTGCGCGAACGCCGGCACCGGCGCCAGCGCCGATGCCGAAAGCGCAAGGCCGCCGCCGAGGATTTCACGTCTGTTCATCAATCCGCTCCGAATTCACGCCGATCTGTTAGACAATCTAATCACGCGATCCAGCGATGTCTTGTAGGATGGTTAGGACAAGCAACGATTGAATGGCTCAAAATGTCGCAAACGACACAAATCGATCGCCAACTGCCGCTGGGCGATGAGATTTTTCTCGATCATGTGGGTCATTTCGTGCGCGATCCGCAGGCCGCTGCGGCAGCGCTGGTGCGCGCCGGCTTTGCGCCGACGCCCGTGTCGGTGCAGGTCGCGCCCGACGGCGGCCCGACCGGGACCGGCAATGTTTGCGCGATGATGACGCGCGGCTACTTGGAAGTGCTGTTCAAGACCGCCGACACGCCGCTCGGACGCGAGTTCGAGGCGGCGCTGGTGCGGCATTCGGGCGTCCAGCTCGCCGCTTTCGCGGTCGCCGACGCCAATGCCTGGCACCGGCGGCTCGGCGAGGCGGGCTTCCGGACGCGGCCGATCGCGCCGTTCAAGCGACCGGTGGGGACCGAGACCGGCACCGACACCGCGTCGTTCACGGTGGCGCGCGTCGAGCCCGGCGAGATGGCGGAAGGCCGCATCCAGATGCTGACGCATCACACCGAGGGTGCGGTGTGGCAGAAGCGGTGGCTCGATCATCCGAACGGCGCGCGCGGGCTTGCGACCCTCGCGATCGTGGTGGCGAACGTAGACGAAGCGGCGGCGCGCTATGCGCGCTTTGTAAGTCGGCCTGTTGTGCGAACGCGGGGAGGGGCGGCCGTGGTGCTCGACCGCGGCCGGATCGATCTCGTCACACGGGATGCCTTCGCCGCGGCGCTGCCCGAAGTCGACATTCCTTCGCTGCCGTTCATGGCGGGATACGGCGTCACGATGCGACTGCTCGATGCCGTCGAGCTGGCGTTGCGCAGCCGCGGCCTAGCCTCGCGCCGCGCCGGCGATGTGCTGGTCGTGCCGTTTCCGGAGGAACTGGGGCAGGGGACGTGGCTGTTCAGCGAGGACAGCCAGGCTTCGGTGTTCGGCTAGCTAGCGTCGGCTACGCTGCCGTCCTTGCTATTTGGACGCGGACCGACAGACCCGCACGAGTCGCCAGATTAATCAGTGCATCAAGACTGAACTTGTTGATGCGCCCTTGCAGCAGATCGTTCATTCGCGGTTGGGTCAATCCCAGCCGCTTGGCGGCAGCTGCTTGCGTCACGTCCCAGGCTGCCACGCTCTCACGAATGGCATTCATCATCTCAGCGCGCGCTTTCATGTTTGCCGCGGCAGACCGCGACAGCTCGATCGCATCCCAGACATTGGCGAAACGACGTCTTTTCATTGCGCCACTCCGCGCCTCAATCGTTTGAACCTTGCCTGAGCGAGAGCAATGTCACGCTTCGATGTCTGCTGCGTCTTTTTCTGAAAGGCATGCAGCACGAAGACGGCCTCTGCGAAGTTTGCGATATATGCGACCCGGAACGCGCCAGATGCATCACGAATACGGATCTCTTTCACGCCCGGACCGACACCCGTCATCGGTTTCCAGTCATCGGGCTCGTGACCGCGTTGGACGCGATCAAGCTGGAAGCCGGCGTTGCGGCGTGGCCGCTCCGGAAACTCGCGCAAGCGGTCCAGCGAATCTCCGAGAAACACAACTGGTTTCATCTCTTATATCGAAACTGATATAGACAGTCAACCTCGCAGTCGCACCTCGCGGCTGCAGCCGTACTACTTCGACAAAATCCCGCGCAGCCGCTCCGTCACCGTCGCCGGCGTCGCGTAGATGTCGGCGATCAGCTTTTGCGCCGCTTCGCCGTTCGTGGGATCGAGGTCGTCGCCGAAGGTCTTGACCGCCTCTGCCCGCAAGTCCTTGTCCCTGAGCGCTTCCGCGAACGCCTTGCGCAGCTCGGCTGTACGCTCGGCGGGCATGCCGGGCGGGCCGAAGAACGGCTTGTTGAGCGAGAGCGGGCCGAACATCATGATCATCATCCGCCGGGTCGCGTCGTCCTTGGCGAAATCGAGCGCCAGCGGCGCGTCGATCTTCGGGTTCTTCTCGAGCGCGAGTTGAAGCAGGTACGTGACCTTCCTGTCGCGCACCCAGTCCGGCCTGGTGCTGTTGAGGCTCGACCAGCCCCAGCCGCAACGGCCGTCGACCTCGCCACGCTCGATCGCGATGATCGTCTCCTGCGAGCCGAGATAGCCGGTGATGACCTTGAATTTCGTGCCCATCACCTCGTTGAGGAAGATCGGATAGATGTCGGTCGACGAGCCGGCGCCGGTGCCGGCGACGTTCATCGGCGTTGCGATCACGTCCTGGATGGTCTTGAATTTCGACGCATGCCAGGCGAGGCAGAGCGTCACGTCCTTGTCCATCGCCGCGATCATGGTGAAATCGGTCATGCGGTAGTCGATCTTGCGCTTGCCGATCAGCGGCTCGATGATCGGCCCGGGCGCCACCGTTCCGAGCACGGTGCCGTCACGCGGCGCGACCTTGTTCATGTGGTCGATCATGCGGATGCCGCCGGCGCCGGGCATCAGCTGCGCCACCACGTTGGGGTTGCCCGGGATGTATTTGCCGAGATAGCGCGCCATCACGCGCGCGCCGATGTCGATACCCCCGCCGGCGGTGCCGGCGACCAGCAGCGTGACGGTCTTGCCCTTGAAGAAATCCTGCGCAGAGGAGGGCGTCTGGCCTGCCAGGACGACGGCAGCGATCGCAAGCGCGCGGGGGAGCATAGGAGCCATCGTTATGCGTCCAGGAGCTTGCGCAGGCGCGTCACCGCGCATTCGCCGCTGGTCAGCGTTTTCTTGGCGAGCGCCGGCGGCATCTTCGCGCGAGCCGGCGCCATCGAGATCATGCTGAGCACGATGGTGTCGAAATCGCCGGCGGCCGCCGCCTGCTCGGCGATCAGGCGGTCGTGCCGGTCGCTGTCGCCGGCGTTGAGCGCGTCGCGCGCGCCTTCGACCCAGATATCCTTGATCGTGGGGGTCTTGCCGGCGCGCTTCGCCGAGGCGTCGAGCGTCGCGCGGACCACCGGCATGGCGCGCTTTTGCGTGGACACCACCAGGATCGAGCCGCCGCGCGCCACCGCCTCGTCCATCATGCCCTCCTCGATGCGCAGCACCGGCACCGTGATGCCCTTGCGGCCTTCCTCCACCGCCGGGCCGAAGGTCGAGCCCGAGAACACGATGCCGTCGGCGCCGCTCGCCTCGCAGTGCCGGAACAGGTTGGCGACCCGCGCATAGAGGCCGGGCGTCAGCTCGCCATTGGCGCCGACGTCGGCATAGAGCGACTCGTCGAGCAGGTTGACGATCTGCGCTTCGCGCCACAGCGTCTTGAACGCTTCGTCGACCGGCGGCAGCGCGAGCGGCGTGGGGTGAACCAGGAAGATGCGCTTGGGCATGGTTCAGCGCGCCGGCTTCGCCAGGGCGTCGATCAGCGGCGTGATGTCTGCCGCGCGGTCAATATCCCACAACTGTTGGGCCAGTGCCTGCGCCTTTGCGCCATGCACCGGTTCGACCAGGCCGATGAACTTCGCCTTCAACCCGGCGTCGTCGAGCGGCACGAGCCGGGAGCCCATCGCCTCGTCGGCCTGCCGCATGAATTTTCCCTTGCTCGTGGTGACCGTCACCCGCGCCGGACGGAGCTTCGGATAGAACCGATCAATCTCGTGCGGCGCGCTGATCTCGAATTTCGAGGCCAGCGCCGCCCAGCCCGGATCGTTGCGCACCGCGTCCTCGAAATAGCCGACCTTGATATTGCGGAACTTCAGCCCGAGCGACATCAAATATTTGAAGCTCAGCTGCGCGCTGGCGTAGTCGTCCCAGCCGGTGCCGGCGTGCTCGGCGGCGATACGATAGGTCTCGACCGCGACATGCTTGACGTCCTCGCTCGCGATCTTCTCGTCGGTGAGGATGCCGACCAGCGCTTCGACCGCTGGCTGGATGTGGCGGCAGCACGGGTTCGGCTTGATGTAGCAGTCGGTGATGCCGAAGCCGACCGCCGGCGGCAGCTCCACCGGCCGCGCGCGGTCGGCGTCGTAGGCATAGGCCTGCATGAAGCCGTCGCGCGCCTCGATGACGGCGGGCGGCCCCTCGACGCCGGCTTCGGCGAGCAGCGCCGCCTGCAAGCCTTCGCGCGAGGCATGGCCGGCGTGCAGCCGCTTGATGTCGGCGCCGCCGTTGACGAAGGCGAACAGTCCGGCCGAGCTCGATCCGGCGATGCCGAGCGCATGCGCGAGCTGCTGCGGCGAAAGCCCCCGCAGCTTGCCGACCGCCATCGCCGCGCCGAACACCGCGACCGCGCCGGTCGGGTGGAAGCCGCGGTGGCGCAGGTCCGGGTGCACCGCGCGGCCGATCGCGGTGACGGTCTCATAGCCCGCGACCATCGCCTCGATCAGTTGCGCGCCGCTCGCCTTCTTGACGTATCCGGCGGAGAGGATCGCCGGCACCACGGTGCAGCCGGGATGCACCGAGCCCTTGGTGTAGCCGTCGTCGAGCTCGATGCCGTGCGCGGCGGTGCCGCCGAGGAAGGCGGCGTCGATCAGGTCGGCACGACGCGCGCGCCCCACCACCGGAACGTTGCCGGCGGGCCGGGTGGCGATCAGCACCGATTCGGCCTGGGTCGCGATGTTGCCCTGCGCCCCGGAGATCATCACCCCGACGGTGTCGAGCAAATGACGGCGGGCGTAGTGACGGACTTCGTCGTTGAGCGCGTCATGGCGCAGCGTCGAGACGAAATTCACCACCGCATCGGTCGCGCCCGCGGCGGGATGGCGGGTATGGAGGGCTTCGGCGTGCGACATGCGTGTTTCCTCTGCATTCGATTTTGAGGCTCATTATGCCTCGTCAATTCTGGAAATCACAGGACGCTGATTGTTAGTCCGAATATATGCGGCCAGAGCTCAGCCGAGCTTCACCAGTGCATCGACCGCGACCACGCCGTCGGAGCGCACGATCAGCGGATTGATTTCGGCCTCGGTGACCGACGGCTCCTCGGCGAGCCGCGACAGCGAAACGATCGCCGCCGCCAGCGCCTCGAGGTCGCCCTTCGGCCGGCCGCGGAAGCCCGCGAGCGCCTTGAAGGCACGCACCTCGCCGATCATTTCCTTTGCGATCGCCAGGTCGACCGGAGCGAGGCGAAGACTGCGGTCGCGATAGATCTCGGTAAGGATGCCGCCGGCCGCGACCACCACCAGCGGTCCGGCGTCGGGATCGACGCGGTAGCCGACCAGCGCCTCGCCGATGCCGGCGATCATCGGCTGCACCAGCACGCGCGATACGCGGATGTCGGGCCGGCGCTGCGCGACATTGCTGCAAATCTGCGTGATCGCCGCCAGCAGCGCATCGCCATTCGCGACATTGAGCACCACCCCGCCGGCCTCGGTCTTGTGCGCAAGCTCGGCCGACAGCGCCTTGACCACCACCGGGTAGCCGAACGGCAGCGACGGCGCGCGCGTCATGGTTACGTCGACCACCACGGCCGGCGCGCGTGGAACGCCGAACCGCTCGATCAGCGCGCCGGCGTCGACCTCGTCGAGCACGCGGCCATCGCCAGCAGCGGGGCGGGCAACCTTCTTCGGAGCCGCGCGCGGCGAACGCCGCCGCAACGCCGCGGCCACCGCGTCGGCGCAGGCTTCCGGCGTGCGGAAGCTCGGGATGCCGGCTTCGGCGAGCATCGCCAGCGCGTCGGGCGCATCGGGCACCAGACAGGCGGCGATCGGCTTCCTGGCGTCGGCGCTGTCCACGATCGGCTTCACCGCCAGCTCGGGGTGGAACCGCGCGGACGAGCCGATCACCGGCACGATGATGTCGTATTCCGGCGCGGTGGTGAGGATGTCGAGTGCCGCCTTCATGACGTCGTAGCGGGTGCCGGCGAGCGTGACGTCGACGATGCGCGCCGGCTTCACGTCGATGCCGGCGGCCTTGAAGCGCGCCAGGGTCTCGGCGCTCGGCTGCGTCACCGCGACGCCCGCGGTGCTCAGCGGGTCGACCACCATGGTGGCACCGCCGCCGGTGGTCGTGATCACGCCCACGTTTGCGCGCCGCGAGGTCGACACGGGCATGCGTATGAGAAGAGGCAGGCCCTCGATCAGGCCGTCGAGCGTGGTCACCCGCGCGATCCCGCAATCGGCGAGGAAGGCGTCGGCGACGTCGTCCTCGCCGGCCAGCGCGCCGGTGTGCGACACCGCGAGCTCGCGTGCGGCCTCGGAGCGGCCGAGCTTGTAGGCGAGGATCGGCTTGCCGCGTTCGTGCGCGGCGAGCGCAAAATGCCGCAACGCCGCGGTGTTCCGCATGGTCTCGAGGAACAGCATGTAGCCGTCGATGCCGGGATCATCGAGCGTCGCTTCGCAAATTTCGCCGAGCGAGAGGTCGACCTCGTTCCCGACCGACACGAGGCCAGCGAAGCCGAGGCCACGCGCCTTGCCGCGCGACAGCAGCGAGCCGATCATGCTGCCGGAATGCGAAGCCGCGAACACGCGCCCCGACGGCAGCCCCGGCTCGTCGAAGGCGGCATTGGCGGTGAGCATCGCGCGCGTGCGCAGGTCGACGATGCCGAGGCTCGACGGTCCGACCACCCGGATGCCGGTCGCCTCGCAGATGTCGCGCAGCCGCGCGACCCGCCTGTCGCCCCGTTCGCCGGCTTCGGTGAAGCCGTCGGCGAGCACGGTCGCGACCTTGACGCCGCGCTTGCCGCATTCCGCCACCGCCTCGATCGCGGCGTCGGTCGGCGTGACGATGTAGGCGTGGTCGGGCGCTTCCGGCAGCGCCGCCAGCGACGGCCAGGCGCGCTGGCCGAGCACGGTGTCGCGCCCTGGGTTGATCGGATAGATGCGGCCGGCATACCGCATCTGCAGCAGGAACTTCAGCGGCCGGCCGGCCGTCTTCGCGGGGTCATTCGATTGTCCGACGATCGCGACCGACTCCGGCGCGAACAGCGCGTCCCGCAACGTACCCATGTCACTCGTCTCGGCGCGGCGAACTTTTGACGTCATGGCCGGGCTTGTCCCGGCCATCCACGTCTTTGGTCTGGCCGCATCTCAAGACGTGGATGCCCGCGACGAGCGCGGGCATGACTCCTCGAAGGATTTCTCATGTCACTCGGCCGCTTCCGCCCTGCGCGGCGGCCGCTGGTCGAAGCGGCGGTCGAACACGTGCTCCGCGATGCGGTTCTTGAGCATCTCGATCGAGCCGCCGGCGATCATCCAGCCGCGACAGCGCCGCATGCAGTATTCGACCAGCGCCTCGCGGCTGTAGCCGAGCGCGCCCATCGCCTGCACCGCCTCGTGCGCGACCTCGAAGCCGGCCTGGTTGCAGGCGGCCTTCGCCACCGCGGTCTCGTAGGCGGACGGCAGCCCGCGGTCGGCATTCACGGCGGCACGGTAAAGAAGGAGCTGCGCGCTCTCGAGCTTGAGCGCCATGTCCGCGAATTTCCATTGCAGGCCCTGGAACTCGCACAGCGGCCGGCCGAATTGCTCGCGCGTCAGGCAATAATCGCGCGCGGTGTTGAAGGCGTAGCGGCCGAGCGCCAGCGAGCGTGCGGAATTGCCGAGCCGCTCGACGTTGAAGCTCGCGATCTGCTTCTTGAAGCCGCCGGGGCCGAGCAGCACGTTCTCGGCCGGGATGCGGCAATTCTCGAAGTGCAGTTCCGACCACTCCTCGCCGCTCATGAAGCTCGAGGGCGTGCCGACGGTGAAGCCCGGCGTATCGCGCTCGACCAGCACCGAGCCGATGCCGTCGAGGCCGCGCCCGTAGCGCACATAGACCAGGAACACTTTGGCGTCGGGGCTGAAGGTCGAAAACACCTTCGACCCGTTGATCACGTAGTGATTGCCGTCCTGCCTGGCGCTGGTGGCGAGCTCGGTCACCGCCGAGCCGGCGTTCGGCTCGCTCATGCCGAGACTGATCACCGCGCCGCCGGACAGGAGCGCCGGCAGCCAGCGCTGCTTCTGCGCCGGCGTGGCATATTCCGCAAACGTGCGGATCGGGCCGAAATTGCCGAACTGCACGACGTCGGCGCTGCGCGGGCAGACCAGCGCGACCTGCTCGATCGCGATCACCGCGTCCATCAGCGTGCCGCCGACGCCGCCGTCCTTCTCCGGGATGGTGATGCCCATGAGCCCCTGTTCGCTCATCAGCTTGGCCACGTCGAACGGGAAGCGCGGCTCGTGCGCGCGCTTGAGTGCATCCTTGGCAAGATGCGCCTGCGCGAATTTGCGCACGCTGTCGGCGAACAGTCTCTGTTCTTCAGTGAAGTCGAAGTTCATGGGTGCCACACGGGGTCACGGCAGCGGAACGGGATACCACTTAGACAGCCGACCGGTGCAATGCACGGCTGCACGGTCAGCGAAGTTTTACCGCATTTCAGAGCTTTTGTTGTCATTCGTGTCGCGGGCAGAGACAGTGGCATCCGCGCAGGAGTTCGCCCGATGTACAAGAGCGTATTGGTTGTTTGCTTCACGCTGATGTCCTCTGCCGTGTCGGCCCAGGATTGCTTCCTGTTCCTCTGTCCGCCGCGGATGGAGCCGCAGGTCCAGCCGCTGGAGCCGCCCGAGCCCCGCTACATGCCCCGACCGTATGGGCCGCCGGTCGTCCGCCAATACCCGGCCGAGCCGCAATATCCGGTCGAGCGCCAGTATCCGCCTGAACGCCAGTATCCGGCTCAGCGCCAATACCCGGTCGATCGTCAATACGCGGCGTTGTACGGCCCCGTTGCCGGCGAGCCGTTCCCGGTGCCGGCGGTGCAGCTGTCACAGGTCAATCCCAACTATCTGCGCCGCGTCGTTTCGTATCCGTCGAACGAGCCGCCCGGGACCATCATCGTCGATCCGCAAAACCACTACCTCTATCTCGTGCAGGGCGGCGGACAGGCGATCCGCTACGGCGTCGGCGTCGGCCGGCAGGGCTTCGGCTGGTCGGGCACGGCGAACGTCCGCGACAAGCAGGCGTGGCCGGACTGGTATCCGCCGAAAGAGATGATCCAGCGCCAGCCCGAGTTGCGGCGGCAGCTCAGCCAGCTGCGCAGCGGTATCGGCGTCGCCGGCGGGCCGGGCAATCCGCTCGGTGCGCGCGCGCTCTATCTCTGGGCGAACGGCAAGGACACGCTCTACCGCATCCACGGCACCAACGAGCCGCACACCATCGGCCAGAGCGTCTCGTCCGGCTGCATCCGCATGCTCAATCAGGACGTCATCGACCTCTATCAGCGCACGCCGCTCGGCGCCAAAGTCGTGGTGCTCCAGTCGCGCGTCAGCTAGAGCATTCCCCGGTTGCGATGAATCGATTGTGATCGGGCTGGGGATTCCCGGCTGATTTTGATTGTGAATC
>JAIESR010000038.1 GCA_019745775.1 Xanthobacteraceae bacterium
TAGATGCCGGTGGTCGAGCCAGCCGCGGCATTGGCGCCGATATTGTTGATCGTGAAGCTGACGCTTGTCCCGTTCAGGACAAGACTGCCCGCGGTCAGATCGGTCGTCGACGGTGGAGCGGAGAACAGGAAATCGCCGCTGACCAGGTTGTTCTTGTCGATATTCTCCAGTGCCAGCGTGTTGCCGCTGCCAAAGTCGATCACCGTGTTCGCGCCAACCTGCGTCGCCCGCGAGAGCACATCGGCCAGGCTATAGACCCCCGACACATTCCGCAGGTCGATCTCGTCGACGCCACCCGCCCCGGCCGTGAAGTCCTTGATCGCGTCAGCGCCGGTCGAATAGACGAACGTATCGTCGTCAGTTCCGCCCCACATCGTGTCGTTGCCGGCGCCGCCATTTATGGTGTCGTCCCCGGCTTGGCCAAAGACGATATCCGCCCCGGACGTGCCGGTGAGCGTGTTGGCGCTGTCGTTGCCGAGGATGATCGGTACCGTATTCGACGCGTTGTTACTCTCGCTGCCCTCGGCGATCTGGCCGTTGTAGTCCGCCAGTACGCCGAGGTAATAGGTACCCGGTGCCAGGTTGCCCGGGAAGGTCAGTGGCGTCCCCAGGTTCGCAGACCCGCCGGCGCTCAGCCCCGATGTGGCAATCGACGTTACCAACGTATCGGCACCCGTGATCGTGCTATCGGTCGACAGATAGATGCCGGCAGTCGAAGCCGACGCAGCCGCTGTCCCGATATTGTTGATCGTGAAGCTGATGCTGGCTCCATTCAGAGCAACGCCGCTTGCAGTCAAGTCTGCCTGTGGCGGTGCTGGCGAGAACAGGAAGTCGCCGCTGACCAGGCTGTTTTTGTTGATATTGTCCAGCGTCAGCGTATTGCCGCCGCCAAAGTCGATGACCGTGTTCGCGCCAACCTGCACCGCGCGCGCCAGCACGTCGGCGAGGCTATAGACCCCCGACACCGAACGCAGGTCGATCTCGTCAACCCCGCCCGCCCCTGCGACAAAATCCCTGATTGCGTCAGCACCACTCGAATAGACGAACGTGTCGTCGCCTGCCCCGCCCCAAATCGCGTCGTTGCCGGCGCCGCCGTCGAAGGTGTCGTTGCCGTCGATGCCCCACAATTGATTGTCGGCACCGTCCCCGGTCAGCGTGTCGTTGAAGTTAGAACCGACCAGCCCCTCGATCGCGAGATAAGTGTCACCCGCGGCATCGCCGGTATTGCTCCCCGAGGTGGCCAGGCTTGCCGTGACCCCCATCGACGCGAACATGTAGCGAGCATAGTCGTACCCCGCGCCGCCGTCGTAAACGTCCGCGCCGGCACCGCCGTCCATCCGGTCGGTACCATCGCCACCCCGGATCAAGTCGTTACCGGCGCCACCATCAATCATGTCGTCGCCCGCCAACCCAAACAAGGTGTCCGCGGCAGAAGTCCCGGCGAGCGTGTTGGCGCTGTCGTTGCCGAGGATGAGCGCCGCTGTATTCGAGGCGTTATTACTGTCACTGCTTTCGGCGACTTGGTTGTTATAGTCAGCCAGCACGCCGAGATAGTAGGTGCCCGGCGTCAGGTTGCCCGGGAACGTCAGCGTGGTTCCCTGCGCCACCGACGCGCCGGCCGCCAACCCCGATGTGGCCATCGTCGTCACCAGCGTGTCCGCACTGGTGATCGTGCCGTCGGTCGACAAATAGATACCGGTCGTCGAGGTCGCTGCGGCCTCGACACCCACGTTGTTGATCGTGAAGTCGATGCTGGTTCCGTTCAGGACAAGACCACTTGCGGTCAAGTCAGTGCCCGAAGGCGGCGCCGAGAACAGAAAGTCGCCGCTGACCAGGTTGTTCCGGTTGACGTTCTCCAGCGTCAGCGTGTTGCCGCTGCCGAAGTTGATCACCGTGTTCGCGCCAACCTGGGTCGCGCGCGCGAGCACGTCGGCGAGGTTGTAGACGCCCGACACACCCCGCAGGTCGATCTCGTCGACGCCACCTGCGCCGGCCGTGAAATCCTTGATCGTGTCGGCGCCGGTCGAATACACGAACGTGTCGTCGGCGGCACCGCCCCACATCGTGTCGTTGCCGGCGTTGCCGTTGATCGTGTCATTGCCGTCGGCGCCGTCGATCGTGTCGGCGCCGTTGCCGCCCGACAGCACGTTGTTCGCGCTGTTGCCGTTGATCGTATCCGCGCCCGTGCCGCCGGTCGCGTTTTCGATCGTGCAGTTGAAGGCGATCGCGACGTTGTAGGTGAGATAGCCGATGTTGGAATACGATCCCGCGGTCAGGTTGATCAGCTGGTTGGTCGAATAGCCGGAGCAGTCGAGGGTGTCGGTGCCGCCGGAATCCCAGATCACCAGGATCGGGTCGGGGTTCTGCGCGAAATTGTACACGACCCGGTCGGCCGTCGCATTGAAGCCGTAGACGGTGTCGCCGGTGCGCGTGGTCGTGTCGGCGCCATAGGCCGCCTGGATCGCCGCGATGTCGTGGAGCAGCGGGGTCTGTGCATATCTCCAGGCGCCGGTCGAGCCATAGTGATCGACGAACGATTCGGCCTCATTGGCATCGAAGTAGGACATCACCGTGTAGCGATGGCTGTCCTGCGCGTACTCGGCATTGTTGGCGTACGTGATGCTGCCGCCGTTGCCGGCGTCGTAGGTCCCGGGATGCGACAGGCCGAGCGTATGACCGATCTCATGCAGATAGGTCATGAAGCCGTAGCGGCCGAACGCCATGGAGGCGTCGGTGTTGTGCGAGTTCCAGCCGTTGTTCAGCCAGATGTAGGCGCGGGAGAACCCGAAATTGCCGCCGGACGAGTAGCCGCTCCACTCGGCGTAGGTGCCGCCGCCCGAGGTGTTCGACGAATAATTGAAGGTGATGTTGGCGTTGGTGTTGCCGGGCGACTCGTTGAGGGTCAGGGCGATCAGGTCGTCCCACAGCTCGAATGCGAGCCGCGCCCGGTCCTCCATCAGCGGCGTCATGTTGACCAGGCCGGAGGCTTCCGACTGGCCGGTGACGGCGGTGTCGATGGAATAGCTGACGGTCGTCGTGTTGAGCCACGTCCAGGTCTTGCCTTCCTGGGTGCCGCCCCATTGCGTGCGCAGCTGCGTCTGGATCTGCGACAGCGTGAATACCGGAGGCGCGCTCGCGCCGCCGGTCACGGTGCCGTCATCGGCCGAGAAGCCGCCGCCGCTGCCCGCGCAGACCGGACAGGCGCATGTGAAGAAGTGCGTCTCGGAAGCGTCAGAGCTCATTTATTTGACCTGGCTGCATCATGCGGACCAACGACCGCGCTCGCGAAGCCCCTCGAGGTCTCGACGATCATGGATTCGGAATGTACGCGATACGCAGACGCCCGGCGGCGCAAGCAAACGCCGCCACAGTTGCCGGCCCCGGCCAGAAGGCCGTTGATGTCCTGATTGCCGCTAGTCCCGACAGAGCCAACGCCTGGCATCGATGTTCCCTAGACCGAGCCTCGAAGCACCAACGCGCAAGCACTGTGATAAGCTAGGAGACCGCAAATCTGTCTAAAACTTGTCACTCAAAAAGATATTAATAACTTCCGCTAAATTTTTGCAGAACCGCTGATTTTTTCAGGGTCTACCCCGCCGGGCTGCGGCGCCGGAACCTCGGCCGCCGGCAACCGGCCCCCCTGACAAGGCGCGGCTTTTTCCACGACAAGCCGCATGCGGAAGGCCGCGAGCCGCCCGATGCCGGGTTCGACGAGCCGCTCGATCCGCAACAGCGTTGAGCAAAGCCGGACCGGCAGCAGGCTCCACGGCTTGAACCCTCCGCTCATCGGATAGCTTGCAAGCGAGAACCAGTCCGCGCCGCGAATCCTCAGCGCCGGAAACCGCGCGTGGAATCGTTCGCGATCGCGGGTCGCAATCAACGTCGGGATGGCCTGATTGGAATCATATGGATCGCGTTTGGGATCGGGCACGCCGCTGGCCAGCGGATCGGCGGATGTCACCACCGGCTCATGGTGCAGGAGCCGATAGAACAGCGTGCTGCCCCACGTGATCGCCGGCTCGACCATCACCACCCGACCGCCGGGCCGCAGGACACGCTCCGCCTCCCGAAAGAAATTGATGGGAAACTCGATATGATGCAGCACATCGACCATCACGATGTTGCCGACGGCGCCGTCCGCGAACGGAAGCTGCTGCGCGTCGGCGACACAATCGAGCCAGGGCCCAAGTTGGATGTCGGTGGAAACGACATTGTCGAGCCGCTGCTTGAGATTGCCGATCCCGCCGCCGAGTTCGACGGTCAGGCCCGGAACACACGCGGCCGCAATGCGCCGATAGAAATCGTCATAGATCAGCCGGAGTACCGGCTTCTGGTTCCACACATCGAGATAGTCGCGCAGCGCGTCCGACATCACAGCGCCTTGATGCGCAAGAACGCAAACAGCACCATCCGCAGCAGCAGGAACCCGTGCCGGAAGCGCGCGATCTGCGTTTCGCCATAGGTCCGGCTGGCGTAGCGGATCGGAACATCGACGATCTTCAATCCGAGCTTCGAGGCCCCGAACAGCAGATCGAAATCGCCGAACGGGTCGAAATCGCCGAAATACGCTCGGCCGCGCTTGAGGCGCCGGTAGTCGGCGCGGCGGATCGTCTTTGTTCCGCACAGCGTGTCGGTGATGCGCTGCGACAACAGCCAGGTGAAGGCAAACGAGAAGAACTTGTTGGCGACGAGATTGAGAAAACGCATGGCCTCGTCCTCCATCGGATAGACGAGCCGCGTTCCATTGACGAACTCGCCTTTGCCGGAGCGCATCGCGTCCCAGAACTTGGGAAGCTGCTCGGGCGGCATCGTGAGGTCCGCGTCGAGGATCATCAGCACGTCGCCGCGCGCGATTTCGAAGGCGGCGAACACGGCATCGGCCTTGCCCTTGCCCGGCTGCCGCAGCGCCTTGATGTCGAATTGCGGATAGGCGGCGACGACGCGCTGGATTTCGTCCCAGGTGCCGTCCTGCGAATGCCCTTCGACAAAGATGATCTCGAGCTCGGACGTGAAACGCGGCAAGCGCCGCACCGCGGCTTCGATATTGCCGCGCTCATTGCGCGCCGGGATCACAACCGTCGCCGACTTGATGTTGTCGTCGGTGCGGCGCAACGAACGGCACACCGTGTAGTGGCGCAGGCACAGGCTTCGAATGCCGGGCCACGGCGCGATGAATCGATTGATCAGCCGGCCGAGGCCGAGCAGTCTCGCCGGCGACAGCAGGCGCTTTTCAGCCTTTACCGGCTCGAAGTCGGCAAGCGCGACCAGCGCGCGGACGTCGTCGGGCGACAGGACATTCTGGGCCGGTTGCGGCATGCGCAGGTGCAAGGCTTCCGCGGCTTTCAAGGCCGGATGCCAAAGATGGGAAAAATAGGCGACGACGAGCCTGGTTTCGCGCGTGCACAGTCCATGCAGGCTGGCAAACAGGCCCTGGCAGTCGTCGACGAAGCCGATCGTGTCCGCGATCAGGATGACGTCGAACGGCCCGGGCAAGGCAGCGATGAATTCGGCATCTTCGACATCGCCGGTCATAAACGTCAGATCGGGATGATTCGCCCGCGCTTGCGCAATCATGCCATCGCTGAAATCGACACCCACACCGAACGAAGGCTTGAGCGCCGCCAGCAGATGTCCGGTGCCGCACCCCAGCTCGAGGATGCGCAGTCCTTCCGGAATCAGAAATCGCAGATAACGCAGGTCTTCGTGATGAAAGAAGCCGGACCGCCTGAGCCATTTTTCACGGTCGGCCGCGTTCGCGTCGCTCAGCGAACGAATGGCGGCCTTGCGCGTCGACATCGATTTTGCGGAACCGCTCGGCGCGTCGGAGCACACGTCATATCTCTTTGGCGGCGGCGCGTTGACCGGGCGAATACAGGGTCCAGATCATGGCGCCCGGAAGGGAGCCCGCGATCAGGACTAGTCCGAACGTCACCGAAAGGGACAATGCCGCCTCCGGCGAAACGCCGTGCGCGCCGAGCAAGGTCACCACGGCGGCCTCGCGCAGCCCCCAGCCGCCGATGGAGATCGGAAGCAACGCAATCCCCAGCATCAGCACGAACAGGACGGCCGCGTCCAGGACCGGCAGGACAATACCCACCGACCGGCCGACGCACCAGATGCAGAGAATCGTGATCGTATGGATCGCGAAGGCCAGCGCGACGATCCAAAACCCCGACCGCGACCTGACAAGCACGGCGTGGCAAGCCGACGCGACGGTGCCGGCCCAACGCGTGTAGCGCGAGCGCGCGAGCACCGGGGCGATCCATGGCACCACGGCAAGGCCGAGGACGACGCCGAGCGAGATCAATCCGAAAACCGCAACGATCGCGCTCCGGTATCCCTCCATCGCTATCAGCGCCGACGGCATCAGCAAGATGAAGAAGCCATAGGCGAACAACGCTGCGACGCCGACGCCGCGATCGATCAGGATACTGATCAGCCCGACCCGCCAATCAGGTCCCGTCCGGTGCAGCAACCAGACCCGCATGGCGTCACCGGCACCATAGGGCAGAACCTGGCCGGCAAAAGCCCCGATCCAGGTGATCGCAACGGCGTCCAGCAACGAGACCCGGTGAACCGGCAGCGCCCCGAGAATCGTGGCCCATCGCAGCCCGATCAGCGGGACTTGCAGCATCGCTCCCAGCACCGCGAGTGCGATCCACGCGACGTTTATCGTCGGAAGCGTTTTTGCGAAGACGGCAAAGTCGACCTGACGCGCCACATACCAGAAGCACACGACCGTCACGCCGAGCTTCAGAACAACGACGGCGATCTTGCCGACACTCGCCCTTGGACGGGACATCGCTTCCATGGCTGACGGCCTCACAAGGGGGCGAGTTCGGTTGAAGTCGGTCACCTGTGGAATGGCTCGGCTGCCACGACTTCTCGCAACGTGTTCCACGCAGGACCGCCCGGCGGCCCCTGCCGGAGTTGCAGGCGCCACGCCGCAACGTCCGGCCGCGTCAACACGTCCACGGGAGCAATCAGGATATTCGATTGGTCGAGAGCGTCAAAGCGGCCGGTGACGACAAGCGCGAAAGGAACACGACGAACGGCGAGATCGATGAAGCGACCGAAATCGGTCTCGAGATCCGTCATCCGCACCAGCTTGACGAACTCGGAGACAGACAATGTCGGAACGTCGAGGGAACGCTTGTCGCCATCGGCAACGACCTGGAACCCGGTGATGAACCGGCCCCCGGGAACGATCATTTCAGTGGCAGAGGGCTCGCCACGCGCGCGCAATGGGCTGGACATCACCGCGTTTGATATCGCCGGCACGATGAGGAACGCGAAACCCGCCACCGCGATCGTGCCCGCACCATAGGTCCATCGCAGCGACCACGCGTTCAGGTACGACGGTGAGACCGCCGGCGCCGAGAAGCCGGCGGCCAGCACGCAGGCCAACAGAGCGTGCGTGACATGCAGCGTCCGTACGCCATCGTCGGTGAAGATGATCGCAGCCGAGAGAACGCTGCTGAGGAACAGAAGTATCCAGAATACGACCTCGGCGCGGGCCATGCGCCGTCGCTGCGTCAGAACGAGAGACACAAGAACCAATAGCGTCGCAATTCTAGCCACCGCCGTGGAGACTTGATAGCCAGGCGAATAGCCACCCCATAGAATTCTGGGCAACATTTTGACGTAGCTCATCGCATTGTCAAGAAGCGTGCTCAGAAACACAGATGGATGATCGAAAATGTTCTGCCACGCCATCGCCAACAAAAATGCGGCGCGAGACCGTTCATCGGGAAGTTTCTGTAGCTGACTATCGTAGAAGTGCAAGCAATCGCTCCAGTTGGTTCCAAGCGAAAGCCCGCAGAATGTGAAAGAAAAATTGCTGCCGGACGCAACCAACGGAGACGCATAGAGGAATGCGAGAACTGTGTTCAACGCAACAACGGAAATCACGATCCCGCAGGCGACGACAAACAGCCTGAGCCGCCCGCGCCATGTCGGCGCGAACGCCCAGGCCAGCCAGAGCGCGACGACCGGGATCGTGAACATGCTTCCCATTCGGGTCATCAGGGCCAGCGTCAGGCCCGCGAAGGCGATCAGCGCATGCGGCAACGAATTGAGGCGGAAGGCTTCCATCAGGAACACGATCGCAAACAGCGTCCACAGCAAACCGAGCGGCTCCGTCATCGTCGTTTGCAGGAACGGCTTGGCGACGAGATAGATGAGACCGACGAAGGCGATGCCGGCCCATATTCCGAACCGCTGAGCGACAAAGCGCGCGGCGATGAACGTCGCGGTCGCGAGCAGGCAAAGCTGAACCAACAACGTCCAGACGTACGAATAGCCGCCGGCAAGCACCGTCACCTGCCGAAACGCCTCCGCCAACGGCCGGCGGCTGCCGAGCACATCCCAATCGCCAAAAAAAGCGGCACGATAGGCGTCGGTGAAGTAGGCACGACCGTCGGAATGCGGAGCGAGGCCCGCCAGGCTCACATAATTGAGGTCCGGGACACGAATGTGCCCGCTCCATCCGCCGGCGCTCACTGAAATCAGAAAGAGACACAGGATCACTGGCAGGCCCCACCATGCCCAGATCCTCGATAGCAGCCGCTCGGTCTCGCGAATCGGCTCTGCCGGAATCACGCCAAAGGCTGCGAGCCATGCCAGCGATGTGCCGGCGGCAGCAAACAGGAGGATGACCACGGGAAGATAAGGTTCCAGGCCGGACAACACGTCCGCAGGCATCAGATGAAACGCCGTTGCCGTCGGCAGCGCATGTCCCGCCGCCGCGCCATACACAATCGTGCCTGCGTATGCCGCACACGCCGCGATGACCAGCCCGCTGAGCGCCGGGAACGCCGCCGGAAGCGCCGGAATGAATCGGCGGCGTGGTTGCTGCGTATGTTCGTGAATGATTGCGGTCGAGCTTGCACCGTCGGAAATCCGGGCTAGGCGCCCGCGAGCGATCACCAAGCGGAGGCCGACCATCAGCACGAACCAGGCCAGCAGGATGTCGTGGACCGTGCGATAGTACATCACCGTGTAGTTTGCATGCAGTCTCAGACGAGCGTCGTTGGCGACGCCCTCGGGCAGGGCAAAGCTCAACTCCTGCCGCCGCGCACCCGGTGGCGTCCTGTCACTTCGCGTGATTCTCGGTGACGGCGTCGCGGGCAGGTCGATAGATCGTCCGTCCTGCAGCAATTGCAACCGTGATTGGGGCGTAATCCGTGCATCGATTTCCGTCAGACGAACCCCAAGCCAGGCGGGGACAGCCCTGCCGATATCGACGGCATATTGTCCCGGAATCGCCGCTGAGGTCCGGAAGGGTCCGGCGCTCGCCTCGTGCCGCTGCCAGGCGCCGTATTCGAGCGCGATGCCGACCGACAGCAGGATCAGCAGGACCCAGGAGACGATCCGGACCGTCAGGCGATAACCACCGATGCGGTCGGCAACGTCGAAAAATCGGGATACCAGCAGGCGCCAAGGCGGCCTTCTAGATGGAGACGTCATGATCCGCCCCGACAACCTTGGCCGGCTTTCGAACTGTCGCAATCAAGTTCTTGCCGAACCAGCGCGAAGTCAGACGATCGATCGTGAGGCTAGGACGAACAAGATAACGGTCGTAGATCGAAACAGAGTTGTTTGAATACTGAAACAGCCCGACTTTTTCGAGAATACGAACTGAAAGCGCTGCGGCAAAGCCAATCGAATCAAAATATCGAATATCAATAGTCTGAAATCCGGCTGACGCGAGACACCGCTCTAACGTGGCACGCGTAAACCTTTGGACATGCCCTACTTCATCGTCGAGACTTGTCCAAAGAACGGGGAATGCCGGAACAAGAACAAAAAAGACGGCGCCAGAGCGCATCGAGCGCCGAATGCCATCCAACGCATTCTCGACATTCTGGATGTGCTCCAGGACATTGATAGAGTAGACCAAGTCATAATGGTCAATCGGTACGTCCGCGATATTGGTGTAGACGTCCTTTGCGGTTTTCGCCAGCATCGCTCGCAATGCTGGATCTGGCTCCACACAGTCGACCGGCAGATCATTCACAAGAAATCTTTCAGCAAAGACACCGTCACCAGCCCCAAAATCGAGTATGTTTCTCTTGTCTGCACCAACCGCATATACACGTTTGAAGATTGCGTCGGCGTAACGCTGAGCGTGGCGCATAGCCTCAAGAATCCTATGCCCTTCGTAGCTTCGACCTCCCTCCATTAATCTTCCTTCCGAACACCGCTCCCCTCGGCGCGGACGATCGCTTGCTAAATGCGGTTGCGCCGCGCACTACACTTTGACACTTTACCTTCCGCCGCCGATCCCTTCACGCGCTTAATTCCCACCATCAACCTAGTATGCCTGAAAACATGCAAACCGTGAGCGTAATCATTCCTGCCTACAATGAGGCAGATTCGATACTCAAGGTGCTGCAAGCTGTCGATGGCCAACGCAATCACGGGATCTCGCTTGAGATTATCGTAGTAGACGATGGCTCCAACGATCGAACCGTCGAAATCGTCAAATCCTGTCCTCACCTGTATTCCAAATTGATTGAGCTCTCGCCGAACGGTGGCAAGGGAAAGGCCGTGAAGGCAGGGCTCGAGCAAGCGACTGGAGATTATATTCTAATTCAAGATGCGGATTTGGAGTACGATCCCGCCGACTATCCGCTGCTCTTCTCTCCCGTTCTGAAGCGCGATGCAGACGTGGTTATTGGCAGCCGACTGGTCGCACCACCGCTGATTCGAGTTTATTACTTCTGGCACAAGGTGGGCAACAGAGCCATTACCCTTCTGTTCAACATCATGTTCAATACGACATTCACCGATATCTACTGCGGCTATCTGTTGTATCGACGCTCGCTCCTTCATCCCACAGAACTAAAAACCGTTGGTTGGGAACAGCACGCAGAAATGCTAAGTCGCCTCGTTTCGCGAGCGCCCGTCATCTATGAAGTTCCCATAAGCTATTTCGGACGCACCTATTCCGAAGGAAAGAAAATCCGCGCTCGGCATATCGTACCGGTACTCTGGCAGATTGTCGTCAGGCGGTTCGCCCGCTGAGCCCAAAAAGCAATAGACCGATGTTTTCGTACCGGATCAGGATCGTCTCGAAATTGACGATCCAATGGCTCTAATCGCCCTGGCGGCTTGCGAAATTGCTATTGCAACGAAAAGCGCCAGTGCGAGGACTGCAAGGTCCTGGATATTGGCCATGAACCTCGCCGGTTCAGAAGTATTAAGCAGCCCCAGACAGGCGCCATACAACAAGACCGTGAGACTAATGACCAATGCGTAGCCGGTTGCTGCTGCGTTACGCCACCATGGAGCCAACACAACAAGGATGATGAATGCGACGGCCCCAACAAGCGGCAACAAAAAAAACAAGGGAGCAAAGGGCGAAATATTGCCGACATACAGATTCGTGATCTTCTCGGCTATCGCTCGTTGCCTAGCATCCTTGTACATCGCAGATGAGCAAGGATGCAGTTCACCCTGCATTGATATCCGGAAAAACCATGGAGCTTCGTCGGATATCGCAGGCGCCGGACAGTTTGTGGGAACTTTTTGACCAATTGACCGATACAAAGACTGACGAAGCGCCTGGACATCAGTTTTGTGCCGGTCAACGTGCAAAGCCAGGGGAGAATACTCGTAGTACACAAAGCGATATCCCTCGCGAAACAGGCGATAGAAGCTTGCTGCAACGAATCGAAGATATTCAATCGGATGTGCGCGTATTCCTTCCCATGCGAGCGCAGAATAAATCTCGTTCTGTGTTTCCCTCATCTTGTTGCGCTTAATGTAAGCAGAAATGATGCTCGCCGGACTTTTATCGCCGAAGTCAGCGCGCAATTCGTCATCGAACGATCCAAAGACGATCCAATTAGGCCTATAGTTCCCCGCCGAAGCATATTTCTTGCGGTAAGTCTCAATGACCGGGCGTAGATTCTCCTTCAGTTCGCGGTGCACGGCGGATTCCAGGTCGATCAGATGTCCGACATGAGACAGCAGGTTATATCCCTCAAATTGGCTGATGGAAAAAACACCGAACTTCACCTTGTACGCGCTTGCGTAACCGATGATCGCCCCCACAGTGAGCATCAAGAAAATTGCCGTCGAGCGCACCAGCCGCCAGCGGTGCTCGTGCTCCATCAGCCAGAAAAAAACGTAAAGGAAGAAAACGATCGGCAGGAGGATGATCGCGGACGGCTTTGAAAGGAAATTCAGTACGACGACGAGGGCCAGCAAGGCGACGTACCAAAGCGACGTTCGCCAGCGATCGAAATACAAGATCATCGCGGCGAACAAAGCATAGAGACAACGAGAGACATGCTCCGACATGTGAAGATATTCGAAGCTCACATCCTTCGGAGAAAAGAGCATGAAGGCGAGCACGATCAGAGCAACAACTTTGAACTTCAACCGCGAACGGATCGCTAGCGCGAGAACAACAGCACTTCCAATCGAAAGAATGTTGAACCCGAGCAACATTCCAATTGGATGTTGAAACACAAATACGCTTACGGAGGTCACCAGCGGCAATCCCATTGTGCGAACCCGGTCGATCGGGAGCCAAGGGGTCTCAAGAATGGGTCGCAAATAACCAAAAGAATCCGGCGTATGAAAGGAACCTCAAAGAACCATGTGAGAAAAGCTCGGAGTGCAATTCCGGCAATCAATATCAAACCAAAAGCGATCCAAAACGACGAGCGCGACATTGCCAGATCGGCAGTTGCTAGCCGTTGGAAGACTTCTCGAGGCCCCGACAATGGACGCTGGTTTGCTTCCAAACGGCGCCACAACGCAACCGCCAGCAGCAACGTGACCAGCAACACGATGATATAGCCGCGGACTAGGACTGGATATTCAACGGTGTAACGATATCCGTTGCCGTTGAGGTCGCTGCTGTCCGACGCCGCAAGCGAAACCTGTGGTCCCCAATGGCTGAAGACGCCGCGACCTTGCTGTTCAATGACAACGCCAACGTCGACACGATTCAAGCGTTTGCCGTTCTCGAAAACCTGAAGCCGGGAGACCCTGCCGCCGGAGCCACTGGTTGGCGTATAAAACACAAACGGCCATCGGATATCGGCGACAAATGGCTGACCATAGGAATAGCCAGCGCGGTGCTGAAATGGCCCTTTCAGCACCTCGGTCTGTGTCCAGATGCCGAACTGAAGACTCAAGGCGGCGAGCAGCAGGATCGCCAAAAAGACCTGCAAAGCCGTCGCAGGCCGGAGGCGCCTGCTGGTTTCCGCTGTGGCCGCTGCCCCGCCGCTCGACACCGTGACGCCCCCGCCCCCGAAGTTCCCCAAATCGATAGGATCGATCGACGGAGATCGCAATACGAGAATGCGACGGGCTTGTCTCCCGTTCTCGGCAACGGTAATTACGCTCCTTGGCGTCGGCGGGCATCAGCCTTTGCCTGGTGAACTCTCGGGGAACTCATCGGAAGCGACTGTCTCCCATTTGCATGCTCGGTCGGGTGCCCGTTGTTAAGCAGCTAAGCGGGACTGTCAGTGAACTTCGGCGCACAACAAGGTCCGGTCGAGATTGCGACCGCGGATATCGTCGCGGGCTTGCGGGGCTATCGCCTGCCGGCGCTCCTGGGCTGGTACGACGTCAAATTGCGATACCGCCGATCGACGCTCGGCCCGTTCTGGCTGACGATCAGCATGGCCGTCATGATCGGCGCGATGGCGCTGGTCTTCGGGCAGATTTTCGGCCAGCCCCTCGCCGACTTCCTGCCGTTCCTCTGCGCCGGCCTGATTGTCTGGGGCTTCATCGCGGCGATGCTGACGGAAGGCTGCATGAGTTTCATCTCGGCCGACTACATCATCAAGGAACTGCCGCTTCCGTTGTTCTCACATATCTTGCGGGTCTATTTCCGAAACACGCTGATCCTTTTGCATAACATCATCATCCTGCCGATCGTGCTCCTTGCTTTCGGCAAAGGTTTTCCGCTCACGAGCCTGCTCAGCCTTGTCGGCTTTGTCCTTGTGTCGTTGAACCTGCTCTGGATGGCGCTGCTGACGAGCGTGCTTTGCACACGCTATCGCGACATGCCGCCGATCATTTCGAATGTCGTGCAGATCGGGTTCTACCTGACGCCCATCATCTGGCCGCCCCACCTGCTGCCGGGACGGGCTTCTTTGATCGTCGACTTGAACCCGCTCGCACACATCGTTGCCGTGGTGCGAGACCCTTTGCTTGGGCAAATGCCAACAACGCTCAATTGGACCGTGACTTTCGCTATCGCGATTGTCGGATGGGCGGTCACCATCGTGTTCTACGGTTCCTACAAGCGGCGTATCGCGTATTGGCTCTGATCCGATCGAAGTCTGGGAACGAGATACCGATGACATCTATAACCCTGGACAAGGTGATCGTCGATTTCCCGATCTACAATTCAAGCCATCGGTCGCTTAGGAATGCGCTCGTGCAGGTCGCAACCGGCGGCCTCATCGGCGAACGCGAAGACGGCCGCGTTGTCATACGCGCGCTCGACAACATCAATCTCTCGCTGGCGGACGGCGATCGCCTCGGCATCGTCGGCCATAACGGCTCGGGCAAGACGACTTTGCTCCGCGTGCTTTCCGGCGTCTATCATCCGCCCTACGGGACCGTTCGCGTCGACGGCGCCGTCACGGCGCTGCTGAATGTCTCGCTGGGCACCGACGCGGAAGCAACCGGACGCGAAAACATTCGGCTGCGCGGCGCCATGCTCGGCATGTCTGCGCGGGACATCGAGAAGGTCACCGACGAAATCGCGGAATTCACCGAGTTGGGAAACTTCCTGGATGTTCCAGTTCGCGCCTATTCGTCCGGCATGCAACTCCGGCTGACGTTCGCGATCGCGACGGCATTGCGGCCGGAAATTCTGCTATTGGACGAGTGGCTGTCCGTCGGCGATGAGGGGTTTCGCGCCAAAGCAGAGCGCCGGCTGAACGAGATGATCGAGTCGACAAGAATTCTGGTCCTGGCCAGCCATTCGAAAGAGCTGATAGCGAGGATGTGCAACCGCGTGCTTTGGCTGGAGCATGGCCGCGTCCGCATGGACGGCGATAGCGCAACTATCGTCAGGTCTTATTTTGGTGCGAGTTCTTGACTCCCCTGCCCCATCGCAACCCGACGTGTCTAACCGCGATAAGTGCCGAACCAGGTTCCCCAAGGGAGGATCTTGGTTTTGCGCAGCAGACCATCCGACACCAGTTTTTCGACCGCGGCGCGAACAACCGGAGACTTGATGTTGGGTTCGTTGGATGCGTAATCGTCGATAACGATGGCCGCACCCCGCTGCAACACCTTTCGATATATGCAAATATCGCGGATGACCTCCCCATCGGCATCGATGACCAGCAAACCGATCTTGTGACCAGCAAGCAGCCGCTCAACGTCGCCCAGGACTTCATTGCTCCAGCCCTCGATGATCGTGACCCGGTCAACAACTCCGTACCGATCCAGGTTGCTTTTCAGGTCACGGATAATGTCGTTGCTGGGCATGAGTGGATTTTCACTGCTACCACCGACTTCAATAGCCAGAACGGGAGCCTCATTGCCCGACCGTTTCATTGCCGAAGCCATCGTGATGGTGCCGCCTCCGACGAACGCGCCGATCTCGAGAATGGCGCCACGGCATTTGGTGGCGCATTGGTCGAGCGCCAGCCGCGAGTCGATATGGAGCATCGATATTCCGGAGACCGAGCGTGCCAGCAGGATCGCCCTCATGTCGGGGCGCAGCATGTCGTCGAGCTTCCTTCCGCACCAGCGCAGCAGGCCACCTGTACGGCGCCTCAAAGCCTCCGGCAGGCGAACGAGCGCCGATGATTCGATGTCGAGCGCCGCCTGCTCAAAGGGGGTGTCCTTGTCGCGAAATGCCTGCTCCCGGATACGATGCAGTGACACACGATCCTCCTGCCGTGGTGGCGGTGGTTATGGCACATTGCCAAAACCGGCAGTCGGCCCGTTCCAACGCATGGCGATCCTAATTCGTTTCAAAATCCGGGACAGCGAAGCCACCAAACATTGCCGCGCTCGAATCTTTTGACTTCCAGAAAACTTTGGCTAATTTGCAAATTACCCCCAGTTTCTCGTCTGCACTAAACGGAAACGGTCTGGTTGTGCCGGAATCCACGCCGCAATCATCAGCCGTTTGCGTAAGTCTGCACGCATCTACCTTTATGGTACATGAGATCGAACGGCGCCGCCTCGACCGGGCCATCTCAGCTTTTCTGTGTTACACAAAAACGAGAACTCGCAAAAATCATGGTATTTGAGACCAGACTGGAATGCGCGCTGGAAATCGGATCGCGACGGTGAGCGCGTCTCTGATCGCGGCAATGCGCGCCATCGCACGTCGGACTTTGCCATGGTCTGTGCGGAATTTTCTTAACCGCGCATACATTACCATGACGCGATGGTCTCCCACCTCGGCGCTTCGAACAATCGCCAGACGCACCCTCCCGATATCAGCGCGCAATAGATTGATCGGTTTCTATTTCAAGCGGGAGGCCCGTCTAAAACAAGCAATCAAGAAGCGGTTCGCCCGCAGGCCCGTGCCACTTTCGAGGTATCCCGCCATCCATGAAGCGGCCGCATTTGCGGATGGTCCTGTTCTGCTTGTCAACAATGCGTTGGCATCGGGCGGCGTGGAGCGGCAGGTCGTCAACACGTTGCGGGCGCTTGGACAACGCGACGATCTCAGCATCGGCTTGCTGTGTTTGCGGCTCGGATTTTCGCCAGACCTCGATTTCTTCAAACCGGCGCTCGCGGGATTTCGCGGGTTCGCCAGGAACGCCATGTCGCTGACAGATGCCGAACTCGCGCTCCGCTCCACGTTGCAGGATTCCAGGCTATCGACGATGCGGCGCTCGCTGGCGTGGATGCCGGCGGATATCCAGGAAGAGATCATTCGCTTTGCTGCGGAATTTCTGGTCCTTAAACCCCGCGTCGTGCATGCCTGGCAGGACAGCGTAGGCATTTCGGCCACCTACGCCGCTAAGATTGTTGGCGTGCCCCGGATACTGATCTCGTCACGTAATGTGCGTCCCACCAATTTCGCCTGGTATCGCCCGTATATGGAACTTGGCTACAGCGAGATTGCGTCCTGTCCAGACATCGTGATGATCAACAACAGCATTGCCGGCGCTGCCGACTACGCGCAATGGCTGAACATCCCCACCAGCCGCCTTGTGGTAAAGCGGAACGGCCTCGATATGACGGGGCATAGGCGCGCAACACCCGACGTCGTTTCAAGCCTGCGCGCACGATTCAACATCCCCGAACGGGCAGAGATCGTAGGATCGGTCTTCCGGTTTTATGGCGAGAAGCGCCCCTTGCTGTGGGTCGAGATCGCCCGTGAGGTGGCGCGTCGCCGCCCGGAAACACACTTTGTGATATTTGGCGAGGGGCCGCTTCTCCAAGACGCTGTTGCAGCGGCTCGGGGCTACGGCATCGGCGACCGGTTTCATGTGCCGGGCAAGATCGACGACGTTGCCGTCGGGGTGTCGTTGTTCGACATTTTCCTGCTGACGTCCGAATTCGAAGGTACGCCCAACGTCGTCTTGGAAGCATCCGCCGTGGGGATTCCTGTCGTGGCGACTGACGCCGGTGGAACCGCCGAAGCAATCGATCAAGACGTCACCGGCTTTGTCGTGCATTCGGTCGACCCGTCGGTTCTTGCAGACAAGATCGTCGACCTGCTTTCCAAGCCCTCATGGCGCGCCAACGTGGCGACAGAGGGTCCGGCGTTTGTTGAGAATCGATTTGGCATGTCGCGAATGATTGCCGAAACCCTCCAGCTCTATAAACTGCCGACAGCCTAGCAGCGGTCCAGGAATGGCATTGTGTTCTCGCTCGATCACCTTCGCACAATCCGAGAGGCTAAGATTGAAAAGTTCACACCGCTGTTTTCGCCGCAGGCACGGATCCTCGAAATCGGGGCGGGCACAGGGCAACAGGCGTTGACGCTGGCCCAGCGCGGGTTCGATGTCGTCGCGATTGAGATCGCCGACTCGACCTACAAGGATGCCCGCGTATTTCCCGTAACCGAGTATGACGGCCGACACATTCCGGAAAACGATGCAAGCATCGACATTGTATTCTCTTCCAACGTTCTCGAGCATGTACCGGACCTTCATCAATTGAACGGCGAAATTCGTCGTGTGCTCAAGCCTGGCGGCTACTGCGTGCACATCATGCCAACCCACAGCTGGAGATTCTGGACAACACTGTCAGCGTTTCCGGATGCGCTCCTGTATGCCGCGACGCTTCGGTCGCAATTGGTCCCCCACCCCAGCAACGGGCTGGGCATGTTCAGGCAACTCGCTCAAGGCTGGTGGGGTGCCACGAAGCATCTGAGCAGACCTTTCAGACAAGTCCGCCATGGCGAGCAAGGAAATCTTATTTCGGAAACGTGGCTCTTTCATCCGAACCGGTGGCGCCGGGTATTTGCGGAGGATGGATTTGAGGTGGTTCGAGATTTCCCTATGGGCCACTTCTATACCGGAAACATGCTCTTCGGGGCCCGGATGTCCATGGCGACACGGGAGCGGCTTGCAACTATCCTCGGGAGCGCCTGCCACCTGTTCCAAGTCCGCCCGACCGCGCATCACGCGATCTCTAACGACGGCCCGGCAACCGCTGCCTCCGCCCCCTGATCGACCCACATGCGAAACCAAAGTTCAAGCATCAGCAGCGGCCAGAGCCGATACTGGTGATTGTACTGTCCACCTGTATGCTCATCGAGCAATTGCCGCACATAATCCCGCCGGAAGATGCTCCTGGCTGTTGCTGAGTCACTCAGCAGCACATCGTACGCCATGTCCTTGAGCTCGGCCCGGAACCAGTGATCGATTGGCGCGCCAAATCCCATCTTCGGGCGATAAAGCAGTTCGTGCGGCAGATATGGCTCCATTGCCTTCTTGAACACCGCCTTGGTCAGGCCGCCCGCCATCTTCTTGCTTTCCGGAATGGTCATTGCCCACTCCATAAAGGTGTGGTCGAGCAGCGGGGAACGAGACTCAAGACCGTGAGCCATGCTTGCGATGTCAACTTTCACCATGAGGTTGTCAGGTAGATACGTATGAATATCCGCCCAGTTGGCGCCGGTGACCAATGATGGCGCCTCCTCGAAGTAGGGCTCCAACAGGTCAAGAGCGGACTGCGAGAGATGTTCGCTCATCGCCGGCGTGTAACCTTGCTGCTTCATGTATTCCATGAACGACACGATGGTAAACTCATAGCGCTTGCTTGGGCGCCGGTCGGAGCCCGCAATCAAATCGCCAAAAGCAGTCAGGCGGTTACCGTAGCGTTCGTGCACCGACTGGGGCAATGCCCGGATCCCCCATTTGGACAGCTTGCGCATCCACGGCGGCATCCAATCGAAAGGCGACATGCGCCTGCACGAATCATAGCGGCCGTATCCCATGAACGCCTCGTCGCCCCCGTCCCCGTTCAGGGCGACCGTGACCTTGCGTCGCGCGATTTCAGAGACGTAGTAGGTCGGAACCGCGGACGGGTCCGCAAACGGCTCGCCGTAGTGCCAGACCAGGCGTGACAAGACGGAGAGCGCGTCGGGCTCCACGATGAACTCTTGATGGTCCGTGCCGTAGCGTTCCGCCACCATGCGCGCGTAGCGCGTCTCGTCGTACTCCTTGTTGGGGAAGCCGATCGAGAAGGTCTTGACCGGGCCGTGGCCAAGACCGGCCATCAGCGCGACCACCGACGACGAATCCACGCCCCCCGACAGGAACGCGCCGAGCGGCACGTCCGAGATCAAACGCAGCTTGACCGACTCGCGCAGGCGGTCGACCAGTTCGGCCGCGAGATCCGCCGTTGACGCTGGCGTCTTGGGCGCGGTCGGCAGCGGCAGCCGCCAATACTGGACCTGCTCGTTTTCCGCCCACCCGCCAGCGGAACGTTCGACCGTGAGATAGTGCGCGTTGCGGAGCTTCCTGATCGACGCGAACGCCGTGCGCGGCGCCGGCACATATTGCAGCGACAGGTACTGATCGATCGCGACATAGTCGGGCGTGCGATCGACCTGCGGCCAGGCGAGGATCGCCTTGATTTCAGAGCCGAACACCAACGCGTCGCCGACGCGCGCATAGCAGAGCGGCTTCTTGCCAAGGCGGTCGCGCACCAGCAGGAGCTTCTGGTCGGCCGCGTCCCACAGCGCGAAGGCAAACATGCCGCGCAGCCGGTCGACGACGCGCTCGCCCCAGGCGAGATAGCCATAGATGATCACTTCGGTGTCTGACTGGCTGCGGAAGCTATAGCCCTTCGCCTGCAGCTCGGCGCGCAGCTCCTTAAAATTATAGATCTCGCCGTTGAAGCTGATCCAGACGCGGCCGTCGGCGCTGCCCATGGGCTGATGACCGCCGGGCGTCAGATCGATGATCGAGAGCCGCGCATGCGCCAGGCCGCACACGCCGTCGTTCCAGACACCCTGATCGTCGGGACCGCGGTGACGCAGCGGCGCGATCATGCCCCGCAGGCGCTGATCGATATCAAATGGCGGACGGCCCGAGCCCAGCCATAGAAAGCCGCTAATTCCGCACATGCATTGTGGTTTTCGTCTGCACGCCGCCCCGATGGCCCTGCTGCGAAATTTCCCGGTACAATGTCTCGTATAGCAGACATACCCGGTCAATGCCGAATTGATCCACGGCGCGGGCCCGCGCCTGCTGGCCCATCATCTGCGATTCCGGTGACATCGCCATGTTCCAGCCGCGCGCCAGCGCTTCGGGATCACGCGGTGGAAAGATCAGCCCGGTATCCGCAACAATGGCGCGACTATCGCCGACATCGGTCGCGACGCAGGGAATGCCGCAAGCCATCGCTTCGATGAGCACGTTGGGGAATCCCTCGCCGTAAGCGGAAGACAGCGCGAGGACATCGAACGCAGGATAGACGGCCTCCATATCGTTGCGCACGCCCAACAGGTGGACCCGATCGGTCAATCCTGCCTGGGCGACCAACGCAGAGACCTCGCCGTTGCGATGAAAGCCATCGCCGCACGCGACAAAGCGGCAATTCGGATGGGAATCGGCAAACAGGCGCGCCGCACGCAAGAAGGCCGGGACGTCCTTCATGGGATGAAGGCGCGCCACGTATCCGATAACTGGATCGTCGACGCCCGCCCCGATCTCCTGCCGCAGCCGACGCCGCGCCTCCGGACGCGGACGGAAGCGCTCGGTGTCTACGCCATTCGGAATGCCGACCCATTGGCGCGGACGATAGCCGACTGCCTCGTGATACTGCCTCCCCGCATCCGAATTGCAGACGACCGCCTGCGGCCACGCGGACATGCGCGCGAGCAGCTTGACCAGCCAGCGCAAATGTCCGGCCTCCGATTGCCCTGGCAGATCGGAACAGCGGATATTCCAGATTAGGGCCGACTCCGGCGCCGCCCGCGACGCAAGCGTCGCGGCGAGATCGGCATGATAAAGCCAGCTCTGTATGATCGCCGGCCTCGACCGCCGAAGATGGCGAACCAGCGCGAGCATCCCTGATATGGATGGCCGGCCGCGCCGCATGGCGAGGTTGATGACCGGGATTCCAACGGCGGCGAGCTCGGACGCCATCACGCCCGGCTCGATCAGCGATATGACCTCGTTGCGGAACCGCGCGCGGTCCAGGCGCGTGACCAGGTTGACGAGCATCCGTTCCGCCCCGCCCGCGTTCAGATCGGTGATGACGTGACAGACGGAGATCAAGGAGCCCCTCAATGGCGATGGAATTCGTCGCGACTAGGTAGTCGAGTGGGGCCGGCGAAGTGCCACATCGTAGAGCGCCATCGGATCGTAGGCAAACCACGCAAATTCCCATCCCTTGCTCACCGCAAAATCGACCACCGCACGGTGCACACCATAGGCGCCGAGAAACGGGTCCATGTGCGCAAAATCGTTGAACACGAGATATCCGCCTTTCTTGACCTTCGCAGCGGCCGCGTTCGCGTCACGGGTGACGCCGGTGTAGGAATGATCCGCGTCGATATAGATCCAATCGAAGTGCTCGTCCGGAAACGCCGCCAGCAGCTCGTGTGAGCTGCCTTCGTGAAGATGAACGCGCTGGTTTTCCCGGAGCGCCGGCAACAGCGCGGAAAAATCGAGATCGATGAGATGGAGGCTGACCGGCGAGCATACGGCAAGGATGTGCTGCGCGAACTCGCCCTTGTCGGTTCCTATTTCGGCAACCCTGCCGCCGCGGGGAAGCGCCGCCACCAGCTCGTACCGGGACGCGCACATTCGACAGTCCGCGAGCAGCCTTCCTGGCAGCGTTGCCGACGCCGCGCCCCGGGTGACGGCATGCCGCGCCAGCCTGAGTGTGCGCCTGACCCACGAGGGGAGATTTTTACGAAGCTTGAGAGTTAAGCCGTCGAGCCGCATTTCTTGCATCAGCCTGGGAGCATTTGAGTACAAGATCTAGCGCAAAGCGACCGGCGACAACTGAGACTAGCGGCCGGTCATCTTGGCAATCAACTGACGCGTCCAACGGAGCGCCGCGGTGACGCGCCAGCTAGTTGAGCTCTCCATCGCCTCAAGCTTGGTGGCAAGCGCCGCGCCAATCTCCTCGCACGCCGCAAGCCTGGCGCGCAGCTCTGCCTTCTCTCGCTCCCATCCCGCCAGCTTTCCTCTCTGCTGCGCAGCTTCTTCCACCACCGTGAAGCGCAGCTCAGCCGCGGAGCCATTGCCGGACAACACGAACAGCCGCGGCCGCTCCGTTACGCCTGGCACGGCGCCGCGCCAGAAAGTGAGATCGAACCCCGCGAATTCCAGCGCAGCTAAGGAAAACTGTTGCGCAATATCGGAACGCGCGGTCCCGCTCGCGCCATGGCCGAGAAATCGGTCCCCAAGGAAGACCGCGATGATCTGCGCTGGCTTTCGTCGGCAATGATCGACCGCCCAGCCACCAAACCTTACTGCTTCACCGTCGGTTGTCACGGTATCAACGTAGCCTTGGATGGCCGCTTCATCGATTGAATAGACCTCGCCCGTGGAGCTTAGAATCGCCTCGCGACCTGCCCGCGAATCAAGTTGATAGGAGCGTCCGAATACGGATTCGGGATCGCTGGCGTTCATCGGCTCTCGGTTCAGACATGCTTGCAAAAGAGTGGGCAGTATTGCGTATTGTGGTCCACGGCCGGTCCAGCCATGCAGCCCCGGCAATGGCAATAACCGGAATTGGTGGGCGAACCTTTCCCACAAGCGCCGACGGTCCTGGCCCGCGACGATAGGCTCACCGGTGCAATAGAAGTAGGTGAGCTCACCTCGGAAGACATCGCGCTCTGATCGGTCACCCAGGCTATGGTGTCGGCTAGCTTTCCAATGAGCCTGGATAACACGATAGTTGAACGCCTCTATCGGATTTCGAGGCGGAGGGAGTTCCTTGAGAAGCTGGCGAGACACGTTCGCTTCGCCTTCGTCGGAGCACCTCGAGGGATATGTGTCCAGCAGCCCGAGGAACTCGACCGGCTCGCCCGCCTCTTGCAACTGGAGGGCAATTTCAAACGCTAGTCGCCCGCCGAAACTATGGCCCATCAAGCGATACGGCCCACGCGGCCGGACCGATTGTATGATGCTCAAATAGTGTGCGGCCATTTCTGGAATCGTGCTGCAACCCGCGGTCGCCCAATCCATCCTGGGTGGTTGTAGACCATAACAGGGCTGATCAGCACCTAGAGCATGCAGGACGGAATAGAGATACAGACAGTAGCCACCCGTACCACCTATGACGAACAGTGGGCGCTGTGAACCTTTGGTATGGATGCGAATCGTATTGTCGTCCGGCCCCACTGTTCGCGCTTCAATGTGCTGTGCCAACTGCCTGACGGTTGGCGCCTCGACCAGCAGGTTCACAGGCAATTGATACTGCAATCTCTCTTCGATGCGACTGATGAGGTCCACGGCAGAGAGCGAGTCGCCGCCGAACAGGAAAAAGTCGTCGTCGATCCCAATGTCCCGACGCCTGAGCACATCGCGCCATAGCGGCAACAGCAGCTCTTCAATTTCGTTGACATCCGCGACGGCTGCTTCGGGCTGGGATCGCGTTTCCGCAGCATTGAGCACCAGCGCAAAATGGCTCGCTAATTCTTTACGGACAAACTTCCCCGTTGGCCCTTTTGGCAATTCAGCGGCGCAGATAATCACGCGCGGAACTTTGAATGGCGCCAATCGCTGCATCAGGTAGCGGCGCAGTTCCTGAGTCGTCGCCTTCGTACCTTGCCGAAGTACAACGGCAGCCGCAATTTCCTGATGAAGCGTTGGATGCGACATGGGAAAGCTGACGGCTTCCGCAACGGCTTCATGCGCGAGCAGCGCATCATCAACTTCACGCGGGGAGATCTTCTCGCCGCCGCGGTTTATGACCTCGTCGTGACGTCCAAGGAGCCTGACGTAACCTTCGGCATCAATGACAGCTTGATCGCCTGTCCGGTACCATTCGCCACGAAAGACGCGCTGATTGGCGGCTTGATCGTTTTCATAGCCCTCAAAGACGATTGGACCGCGCACAACGACTTCGCCTTCTTGGCCGGCCTCGAGTACGTTGCCGTCATCATCCATGATTGCGATATCGTTGTCCGGCGAGGCGCCAACGGTACCCGGCTTCCTCTTGCCCACCAGCGAATTGGCAGCGACATTCCCGGTCTCGGTCGTGCCGTAGACCTCGAGCAGAGGCACGCCAATAATCTTCTCCATGCCCGTCCGAACATCGGCCGCCAGCGGACCCGAGCCCGCGCGCATGAAGCGAAGCCGATGGCCGTCCAAGACGTTCGGCCGCTGCTGCAGCCATTCAAGGATGGCTTGATGATAGGTGAAGCTCGCGGTGAACCAAGTGGGCGAATAGTCACGCATGCAGGCAAGGAACGTCTGGACGTCGAATGCCGGCGGACATATGACGGCACTGCCGGCGACGAGCGGCAACATCAGCCCGGCATTCAGCCCGTGATGATAACAAAGGGGCATCAGATTCAGGCAGCGGTCGCCCGGCCTCAGACTGAACAGTCGTTGCGACTTTTCGGTTCGCGCCACGATGTTGCGATGACTGATCGGCACGATCTTCGACCGCGCTGTCGTGCCCGACGTTCGCAAGACGAAGGCAACGTCACTGCTTAGAGCGGGGCCGCCGTGCGCGACGACCCTCGAGGGACCGCCCTGAATTCGAAATTGGCCCGCCGGCTCAGTTTCGTCCGTTGTATATTCCAGCAAGACGATATTGGCACGGCGGGCCAGATCCTTCACGTCGGCGGAAGCAGTTGCCGGCACCAGCAGTGCTCTTGCCCCGGTCTCCGCCAAGCCAAGTTGCACCTCCGCCAACGGTGCGTTGGGGTTCATGGGCACACAGACGGCGCAACATGCAACGCCGAGCAGCGCCGCCGCAGTTTCCGGCCCACGCGCCCCAAGGACCGCAACACGATCGCCGCGTCCTAGTCCGCAGCCATTGAGGGTCGTTCGCATGTCAACAAACTGATTCAGTAACGCTCCAAAATCGAGCGGGACGCGGCCGAGTGCAAAGAGCGCCGCAGCACCGGGATTCAGCTGAGCCTGATGGGAGAGCAACTCGTATAGACTGCTCGGCGACGCTCCAGCCCGTGGAGTTGCTGCAGGAAAGTCATTGGCGGCAGAGTCAGTCGACGAGAAAACAGCTGACACGAGAACCCCGACCCAAGCCTGGATAAGGCACGCCTTCTGTTGTCGCGCTTACTTTATCAAGCCCGAGCCCAGGACGTGAATGATCCAGGCTTCGAAGAACGGCGTCTCGTGCGCCTTGGAGCAACCGCGTCGACCCGATTTTGAAGTTCTTTCGAGATTTTGCTTGCGCTTGCCTCGGCATTTTGGGCGGTTTGAGCGCTGCCAAATTCCGACGCTCTTCAAGATTTCCACATTTGCAACTATCCTGTGCGAAAGGCCGGAATCCAGCGGCCAGAATTTGGCCCTAACATCAACTGTTTGGCTCTTGTTCATGCTGTTTTCGAAGAGATCGGTAATGCTCGAATCGGCATAATCAGCGCCCATGCCTCACACCAGCGCCCGGGGATGAGCCCTTGCTGCAACGTCCGACCACCAGCGGCCAGCCTGTTCATACGTCCCTGACAGCGGTCCTGGGCGACTGCAAGCGCGCGTTCTGGGGCGTCGCGCTGTTTTCGGCCATCGTCAATCTGCTGATGCTGGCCGGCCCGATCTACATGCTGCAAATCTACGACCGCGTGCTCGCCAGCCGCAGCGTGTCGACCCTGGTGGCGCTCACGATCTTCCTGGTCGGCGCCTACGCGTTCCAGGGCCTCCTCGACATGATCCGCTCGCGCATCGTGGTGCGCGCGACCGGCCTGCTCGACGACCGGCTGGGCGAAACCGTCCACCGCGCGGTGATCGCGCTCGGCGCCCGCGGCGGCAATGCCGCGCAGGCGCATCAGCCGCTGCGCGATCTCGATCAGATCCGTTCGTTCATGACCGGCGCGGGCCCGGTTGCGATCGTGGACTTGCCGTGGATTCCGTTCTTTCTCGCGATCTGCTTCCTGATCCATCCCTGGATCGGGATGCTGGCGCTGGCCGGCGCAATCATCCTGGTCGTCATCACCATCCAGACCGAGCGCGCGAGCCGCGGCCTCGCCAAGGCCGTCAACGAGACCAGCGGCCTGCGAACGACGATGGTCGAATCCGGCCGGCGCAACTTTGCCTCGGTCATTTCGATGGGAATGGCGGGCGCACTCGCCGCACGCTGGGCCAAGGTCAACGAACGGCATGTCGAGTCCGTCGGCCGCTCGAGCGACGTGGTCAATTCCTATGGCAGCCTCACCAAGGTGCTGCGCCTGCTGATGCAGTCGGCGATCCTCGGCCTCGGCGCCTATCTGGTGATCCGGCAGGAAATGACGGCGGGCGCGATGATCGCCGCCTCGATCATGATGGGACGCGCACTCGCACCGATCGAGACCGCCATCGGCAACTGGCGCGGCTTCGTCGCGGCCCGCGACAGCGTCAGGCGCCTTTCGGCCACCCTCGCCCGCCTGCCGGCGGAACGCGGCGTCACCGATCTGCCGAAACCGACCAGCACGCTCTCGGTCGAGAACGTAACGGTGGCCGCGCCGAACACGACCAGCGCAATCCTGACCAACGTCCATTTCCGCCTCGCCGCCGGCGAGGTGCTGGGCGTGATCGGGCCCAACGGGTCCGGCAAGAGCTCGCTCGCGCGCGTGATCCTCGGAATCTGGCCGCCGGCGCGCGGATCGGTCCGTCTCGACAATGCCGCGCTCGATCAATGGGACCCCGACGCGCTCGGGCGGCATGTCGGCTACATGTCGCAGATGGTCGAATTGTTCCCCGGCACCGTGGCCGAAAACATCGCGCGCATGGCGCCGGAGCCCGACAGCGCCGCGGTGCTGCGCGCCGCGCAGGCGGCGGGCGCCCACGACATGATCCTGCGGCTTTCGGGCGGCTACGACACCGTGCTGGGCGACGGCGGTGAAGGCCTCTCGATCGGACAGCAGCAGCGGATCGCGATCGCCCGCGCGCTTTACGGCGATCCGTTCCTGGTCCTGCTCGACGAGCCGAGCGCCAGCCTCGACGGCGAGGGCGAAGCTGCCCTGCAAAACGCCGTCAAACAACTGAAGTTGCGCCGTGCCATTGTCATCGTGGTCGTGCACCGGCGATCGGCGCTCGCATTATGCGACAAGGTGCTGGTGCTTCTGAACGGCCAGCAGCGCGATTTCGGCCCGCGCGACGACGTGTTGCGGCGAATGTCCGCACCGCAACCGTCGGCGGCCGCGGCGGCGGGCGCCAATCTCAAAGTCGTGGGCGATCCTCCAAGGGAAGAGCGGGGATGAGCAACACCGGCGAACTGCACCGCAAGATCCGCAAGCTCAATCTGATCGGGCTTGGGACCATCGCGATACTCGTCTTCGGCATCGGCGGCTGGGCGGCGGTCGCGCAACTGGCCGGCGCCGTGATCGCGCCCGGATTCGTCGTGGTCGAATCGAACGTCAAGAAGGTGCAACATCCGAACGGCGGCATTGTCGGACAGATCTTCGTCCGCGACGGCAGCGTGGTGGAAGAAGGCCAGATTCTCGTACGTCTCGACGACACGGTGCCGCGCGCCAATCTCGGCGTCATCCGCTCGCAGCTTGACGAGCTCACCGCCCGGCACGCCCGCCTGACCGCCGAACGCGACAACGCGGAGGTGATTTCGTTCCCGGAGGAACTGACCAATCGCGGTGGCGAAACCCAGGTGGCGAGCGCGATCAGCGGCGAGCAGAAGCTCTTCGAGTCGCGACGGCAGTCCCGGCTCGGTCAGCGCGCGCTGCTCCAGGAGCGTATCGCCCAGATCGTCGAGGAGGTGCGCGGGCTGTCCGCGCAGCGCAAGGCGAAGGAAGGCGAAATCAGCCTGATCAGCGAAGAGCTCAAGGGTGTCGCCGAGCTCTATGCGAAGAACCTGGTCAGCATCATGCGCTACATGTCGCTGCAGCGCGACAAGACGAAGATCGAAGGCGAGCACGGCCAGCTCGGCGCCGAAATCGCGCGGGCGCGAGGCCGTACCAGCGAGATCGAGCTGCAGATCATCCAGCTCGAAAAGGACTTCGTCACCGAGGTCCTGAAGGAGCTCCGCGATATCGACGGCCGGGTTGCGGAACTCAAGGAACGCATGATTGCCGCCGTGGACCAGCTGCGCCGCATCGACATCCGCTCGCCCGGGCATGGCACCGTGCTCCAGCTCACCGTTCACACCGTGGGCGGCGTGATCGGCGCCGGCGAAACCATCATGCTGATCGTCCCGCAGGCCGACCAGCTCGTCGTCGAGGCGCGCGTGGCCCCGGTCGACATCGACCAGATCGTCATGGGCGCCCCGGTGCAGGTCCGGATCCAGGCCGGAAACCAGCGCACCACCCCGTCCGTGACCGGCAAGGTCACGCACATATCGGCCGACCTGACGCGCGAAGCCGCCAGCGGCGGACAGCCCGCCCAGGCCTACTTCCTGACGCGCGTCTCGCTGGACGAGGAATCGGTGAAGAGCCTCGGAGACCTCAAGCTCGTGCCGGGGATGCCGGCGGAAGCCTTGATCGAGACCGGCGTGCGCACGCCGCTCGAGTTCCTGCTGAAGCCGCTGCAAGAGCAGATCGCCCGCACGTTCCGCGAACGCTGAACTCCACCTGCGCTCGGAGACCATGACGGCCGCGTTGCGGCCTCCTACAATCACCGCATGAGCGGGGCTGGCGTGGCGGACTGGGCGGTCATCGGCGTTCCGATTCTGGCGGCGGCGCTCTGTGCCGGTGCGGTGGCGCTTCTGTTGCCGTGGCTCAAGTCCTCCGCGCTGGCACACCCCGTCGATCGCTCGTCGCATCGCGAGCCGACGCCGCAAGGCGGCGGGCTCGGCGTCGTGTTCTCGACCCTGACCGTGGTCTGGCTCGCCGTGGCCGTCGCCGGACCGTTGCCCGCGGACGCGCTGGCGCTGCTGTGGGCGCTGACCGGAGCTGCCGGCTTGCTCACGCTGGTCGGCCTGGTGGACGACATCCACGGCCTTTCGCCGGGCCCTCGGCTGTTCGCACAGTTGCTGGCGGTCGGCCTGGTCGTGCTGCTGGTGCCGTCCGACACACGTCTGATATCCGCGCTCCCGCTCTGGGTCGAGCGCGCCTGCCTCGTCGTGCTCGGCGTGTGGTTCGTCAATCTCGTGAACTTCATGGACGGCATCGATTGGATGACCGTGGCGGAAGTCGTCCCGATCACGGCGGCGATCGCCATCTTCGGGATCGGCGGCATCGTCCCGCCGGTGGTGACGCTCGTCGCGCTCGCCCTGCTTGGCGCAATGCTCGGCTTTGCGCCGTTCAACCGGCCGGTGGCGCGGCTCTTTCTGGGCGACGCCGGCAGTCTTCCGGTCGGCCTGGTGCTCGGCTGGCTGCTTCTCCTTCTGGCGATCAACGGGCAGATCGCGGCCGCCCTGTTGCTTCCGCTCTACTATCTCGCCGACGCCAGCATTACGCTGCTGTTGCGGATCCGTCGCGGCGAGACGCCCTGGGAGGCGCATCGCACCCACTTCTATCAGCGGGCCGTGGCCGGCGGCCTGACCGTGCCCGCCGTTGTCGCGCGCGTGTTCGCAACCAATGTGGCGCTGGCGGCACTGGCAACGGTTTCGGTGATGACGCGCACGGCGCTTGCGTCCGTGCTATGCGTGGTCGGCGGAGCCGTTTTGGTTGGCGTGTTGCTAGCGCATTTTGCAAAGGCGCAGCGCTAGCGGAGCCGGTGCTTCACTGGCTTTCAATGCGGAAGTCCGGAATCGAATCGGAGAGCACCTTGAAGGCCGCGGCGCGGTTGCCGTCCGCAACGCCGCGTTCGAGCGCCGCCAGCCAGTCCTTCATCGCGGCGGGCGGCGGCGTAACGGGCCGCACCGCCATGATGCCCTCAATGCCGATGTCCGAACGCGGCTCGTCGCGCGCGAACAGAAGCTCCGCCAGCCGCTCGCCCGGCCTGATCCCGGTGAAGACGACGTCGATGTCATGTTGCGGCTCGAGCCCGGATAGGACGATCATGCGCTCGGCAAGTTCTACAATCCGCACCGGTTGCCCCATGTTCAGCAGATAGACGGCCGCCTCGTGCGGCTGCGAATCGAGCGAATGAATGGCGGCAGTGACGACGAGATCGCATGCTTCGCGGATCGTCATGAAGTATCGCACCATTCCGGGATGCGTGACGGTCACCGGTCCGCCGGCCTCGATCTGCGCCTTGAACTTGGGCACGACCGAGCCGTTCGACGCGAGCACGTTTCCGAACCGGACCGAGATCAGTCGCGTCCGGCGCGGATTGTGACCGGCCGCCTTGCGATCGAGATCCTGGCAATACATCTCGGCGAATCGCTTGGTCGCGCCCAGCACCGACACCGGCTCGATCGCCTTGTCGGTGGAAATCATCACCATCGCGGCGGCGCCGGCGGCGACCGTCGCATCCGCGATATTCACCGATCCGAAGATGTTGGTCTTGATTCCCTCGTCCCAGTTCTGCTCGACCAACGGGACGTGCTTGAGCGCCGCGGCATGGAAGACGATGTCGGGCTTGAACGCGCGGATCAGGTGAAACATCCGCGTACGGTCGCGTACATCCGCGATGCGTCCCTCCACCGCCGCATTCCCCTGCTTGGAGGCCAGCGCCTCCAGCACCGCATGCAGCGCCGGCTCGGAATTCTCGATCACCAGCACACGGGCAGCGCCGAAGGTCACGATGCGATCGCAGATTTCGGCGCCGATCGAACCGCCGCCGCCGGTGACGACGATCGATTTGCCGGCGACCGCCTGCTGCAGCCGGTCGTAGTCGATCCTGACGCTCGGCCGCAGCAACAGGTCCTCCACCTGGACCGGCGCCAGCTGCAGCGCTTCGCTGCCCTCGCCCAACGACGGCAGCCGTTGCGTCTGTAGCCCCAGCCGGCGCGCCTTGAGCAGGATTTTTTCGGGGTGAGCCTGCGGCTCCATCGCCGCCGGCGTGAGGATGACCCGGGCGATCGCCTGGTCCCCCGCCGCGGCCTGGGCGACCACGTCTTCAAGGTCGTCAAAGCCGCCGAGCACGGAAATGCCGCGGATCGACTGGTTCTGGTCCGTCGGCGACGGCGACAGGATGCCGATCGGCCAGATCCGCTTCACTGCGCCGCTTTCGATGGCGCGGATGAGCACCTCGGCATCGGCGGCACGGCCGAGCACAAGAACGGGTGACGCGTCGGCTACCCTGGCGGCCCGGCGCGTACGTGCATAGCGGAAATAGCGGTAGGCGATGCGCGGTCCGCCCAGAAGGAAAACCTGGAGCAGCCAGTAGATGACGATCGTAATCTTCCCGAACAGGAAGGAGCCGCGAATATTCGGCGCCACCAGGACGTAGTCGATCACGACCAGCGTGAACGCCAGTACCGTGCTGGCGCCGAGGATGTTGGCCACGTCGGGCAAGGACGCGAAGCGCCACTTCGACCGATACAGGCGAAATCGATAAAACACGAACGCCGCGAAGACCAGAAATCCGGGCAGCAGCAAGAGGAGTTCGTTGCGGCGCTCCACCAAGCCTTCCGGCTCGAACCTGAGCAGAAAGGCGGCGACAAGTGCCACCGCCGTAACAAGCACGTCATGAAGAATCGTGAGGACCCGTTGGGGAGCAAGTTGAGGGAGTCGCAGCATCAACCGGGTCCCCTGGGCAAGCGGTGCGGCAAGGTAGCTGTGGCGCCCAAAGATTCAAAAAGAGAAATCAAGTCAACGGCTTGATGTCAATCATTGAAACGAGTGCTTCGCCCCGTTGGCTATTGACAATGATGGGCGATCCGACGTTCCTGCGCCCGGCAGATCGGAAGATTGAGAGTTTCGCATGCGCGTGGTGATGATCGGTACAGGTTATGTCGGACTGGTCTCCGGGGCCTGCTTCGCGGATTTCGGTCACGACGTCACCTGCGTCGATCACGATGCCGACAAGATAGCGGCGCTGAACCAGGGCGACATTCCGATCTACGAGCCCGGGCTCGCCGATCTTGTCGCCGCCAACCGGCAGCAGGGACGGCTTGCGTTCACGACCGATCTCGCGCCCGTGCGCGAGGCTGAGGCGGTGTTCATTGCGGTCGGCACGCCTTCCCGACGCGGCGACGGCCATGCCGACCTCTCGTTTGTCTATGCCGCGGCCCGTCAGCTTGCGCCGCTCCTGTCCGACAAGACGGTGATCGTCACCAAATCGACGGTGCCGATCGGGACCGGTGACGAAGTCGAGCGCATCCTGCGCGAGTTACGCCCGGACATCGCAGTGCCGGTCGTCTCCAATCCGGAGTTCCTGCGTGAGGGCGCCGCGATCCAGGACTTCAAGCACCCCGACCGGATCGTCGTCGGCACCAGTGACGAGCGCGCCCGCGAGGTGCTCTCGGACCTTTATCGTCCGCTTTATCTCAATGCGTCGCCGATCCTGTTCACGGATCGCCGCACCGCCGAGCTGATCAAATACGCCGCCAACAGCTTCCTGGCGACCAAGATCACCTTCATCAACGAAGTCGCGGACCTGTGCGAGCAGGTCGGCGCCGATGTGCAGCAGGTCGCACGCGGGATTGGATTGGACAACCGCATCGGCTCGAAATTCCTGCACGCCGGGCCGGGTTATGGCGGCTCCTGCTTCCCCAAGGACGCGGTCGCGCTGATCAAGACTGCGCAGGACCACGGCACGTCCCTGCGCATCGTCGAAACCGTGGTGTCGGTCAACGACCAGCGCAAGCGCGCCATGGCGCGCAAGGTGACGGCCGCGCTCGGCGGCTCGATTCGCGGCAAGACGATCGCGCTGCTCGGCCTGACCTTCAAACCGAACACCGACGACATGCGCGAGGCGCCCTCGATCTCGCTGGTGACCGCACTGCAGGACCTCGGCGCCGAGGTCCGCGCCTATGATCCGGCCGGGATGGAGCAGGCCAAGGCGCTGATGCCCGACATCACCTATTGCGACGGCCCCTATTCGGCTGCCCAAGGGGCGCACGCGGTCGTGCTGGTAACGGAGTGGGAGCAGTTCCGGGCGCTCGATTTCGCCCGTTTGCGGGCCGCCATGGCAAGCCCGGTCTTCGTCGACCTTAAAAATGTCTACCAGGCCGTCGATATTGCCGAATTCGGGTTTGCCTACGAAAGCATCGGCCGGCCCCACCGCAATTAGGCCAGCGGTCTCAAGGGGATAAGCGGCCGCTCGGATCGTCGGAGGGGGATTTTGGGCTCGCCTTCCACGGCCGGCGTGCTAAATTGGTGATCTTCGTAGGCGGGGACGTCCGCCGCGACAGGGGGTCAGACGTTGGGGTCCTTCGACAGCCGAACGGCGTTCCGGCGACTTGCACACGCGGCCATCGTGGTGGCGGCGAGTGCTCTTGTGGCTGGCTGCTTCCAGCCGCTCTACGGCGATCGCTCGGTCTCCGGCGGTCCCAACCTACGCGCGGCGCTCAGCGGCGTCCAGGTGACGGAGATCAGAGCGGCCGCCAACACGCCGGAAGCGCGGATGGCGGTCCCGATCCAGAATGACCTGCGTTTCAACTTCACCGGCGGCGGCGAAAGCGGACCGCCCACGCACCGGCTGCTGTTGCAGATCTCCGGGAGCCGCGCGGTGGTGTCGGCGACCAACGTGACCGGCCTGCCGTTCATCGAGAACTTCACGCTGAACGCGACGTACAGCCTGGTCGAGATCGCTACGAACAAGCCGGTGGTGACCGGCCGTGCGTCGACGACGGTCTCGTACGATCCGGCCGGCACGCAACGCTACGCGCGGATCACCGGTATGCAGGATGCCGAACGGCGCGCCGCCAAGGTGATTGCCGACAACGTGACGACACGCCTGTCGTCTTACTTCGTCAGCGGCAGCTAGGCCGCGGCGCTAAGTCGTAGCCAGCCCTTCCTTTATCGCTAACGATTGGGATCGGCAGCGTTGCCCTCTTCATCGGCTTTATGGCCTGCACAAAAAAAAGCTCCGCCGAAGCGGAGCCAGTTTTTTGTCTGAAGTTATCTTGGTTATTTCTGCTGCTGGTTATTGGGCATTGAGCCGCCGCCGCTCGAAGGGGCCTGCTTGGCCGCGGGGTTGCTGGCACCACCCTGCCCGGCGCCCAAGCCCTGATTGGCCGGCGCGTTCTGGTTGGAGCCGCCGCCCTGGCCGGTCGTCGGTGACGGGCTCTGGGACGGATTTCCCTGCTGCTGCGCGCCCTGCTGCCCACCGCCGGACTGGTTGCCCTGCTGGGGAGCGCCGGACCGATCACCCTGCTGCCCGGACGGGCTGCGCTGCGGCTGGCCGGCGCCCTGGCTGGGTTGGGATGGCTGCTCCGAGGCGCCGCTACCCTGGCCGGAGCTACCCTGGCCGGAGCCACCCTTGCTGGCGCCACCCTGGCCCGTGGTCGAAGGCTGTTGCCCATCACCACCCTGGACCGAGCGGACCGATACGCCGAGCGAGGTGACCGTGCGGCTATCGACCCGGCCGGTAACCTGCAGACCCTCCTGCCGCTGGAACTGCATCAGGGCCTGCCGGGTGCGCGGACCCAGACGTCCGTCCACTTCGACCGAGAAGCCGCGCTGGACCAGCACGCGCTGGACCGCGATGATCTCGTCGCGGCTAAGGTCAATGACGACATCCGTCCGGCTGCCGCGGATCGCCGGACCGCTGCCACCAGCCGACTCCACCGGGATCACCTCGACGATACGACGACGGTTGTCGATGATGACGATTTCGTCGCGCACCACGACGTATTGATAGCTGCGGAATCGCGGGTAGATTTCCACGATCTCCCGCGGCACCACAGCAACCCTCACACGGGGCGGGACCACCGTGCCGACTGAAACGCGGAAGTTGACGCTGTCAACGCGCGGCACATCGGATCGGGCAGTGATCGTTTGCCTGATCCGGGTCCGCTGTTCGACACTGAGCTGGGTATTCGTCTGGGTCGACGCTCGGTCGCCGCTCTGCTGCGGATCCTGCTGCTGCCGGCCCTGACCCACGGTCTGGTCCCGCTCGGTCTTCGGCTGCGCTTGCTTGGCCTTGTCTTGATCCCGCTGACCCTGGCCGGTCGTGTGCAGCTGGTCGCGGTTCCGATCCGGCTTCGGCTGCGCCTGCTGCTTGGCCTTGCCCTGGTCGCGCTGGCCCTGGCCGGTGGTCTGCTGCCGTTCACGGTCCCGATCCGGCTTAGGCTGCGCTTGCTGCTTGGCGTTGCCCTGGTCGCGCTGGCCCTGGCCGGTGGTCTGCTGCCGATCCCGGTTCATGTCGGGCTTGGGCTGCGCCTGCTGCTTGGCTTTGCCTTTTTCAGGCTGACTCTGACTCCGCTGACCCTCGGGGCCTTGCGTCTCATTCTGACGCTGCGGCATCTGCTGGCGGCCCTCGCCGCGCTGAGCGCCCCCTTGCGCACCCTGGTTTTGGATCGTGCCTTCCTGCTTGCCGCCGCCGCGCGGCATCTCCTGCGCGGAGGCGAACACAAGGCCGCTCAATATGGCAGCCGTCGCCGTACTGACGAGTAGTTGACGTTTCATGGGAACGCTTTCCTCTCTTTGCCGATGTTTCGGCAACAGGTGCCTCACCGTGCGCCCTGGCTCGATGTCAGGGAAACGAGCGAACCGAAAATTATGTTCCAACATCAACGTGCGAGAGAGCCACGACTACGCCGTGTTCGTGGCGAGCTAACGCTGATTTGAATGTTGCATCCGACCGGAACGTGAGTTCCACCCACTGCTTGGGCAATTTCTGAACGCCCGTTAAGGCGTTTCGCGAAGCAGCGCGCGGAAATAGGCGATAGTCTCCGTTAAACCATCCTCGAGCGGAACTGCGGGTTTCCAATCGAGGCGCGCTTTGGCAAGCGCAATGTCCGGGCAACGCTGCATTGGATCGTCGGACGGCAATGGCTTGAACGTGAGCTTCGAACGGCTTCCCGTCAACCGCAGCACCTCTTCCGCAAGCTGACGGATGGTGTACTCGCTCGGATTTCCAAGATTGACCGGCCCGATGAAGTCCGCCGGCGAGCGCATCAGGCGGATCAATCCATCGATGAGATCATCGACATAGCAGAACGATCGCGTTTGCGTGCCGTCGCCGTAGATCGTGATCTCCTCACCTGTTAGTGCCTGTACGATGAAATTCGAGATCACACGCCCATCGTTGGGGTGCATGTTGGGGCCGTAAGTATTGAAGATGCGGGCGACCTTGACCTCCAGCGCATGCTGCCGGTGGTAGTCGAACATCAAGGTTTCGGCGCAGCGCTTGCCTTCGTCGTAGCAGCTGCGCAGTCCGATCGGATTGACGTTGCCCCAGTAATCCTCCTTCTGAGGATGCATGGTCGGATCGCCGTAAACCTCCGACGTCGACGCCTGCAGAATTCGCGCCTTCACCCGCTTTGCCAGACCGAGCATGTTGATCGCGCCATGCACGCTGGTCTTGGTCGTCTGCACGGGATCGAACTGGTAGTGCACCGGACTGGCCGGACAGGCCAAGTTGTAGATTTGATCGACCTCGACATAGAGAGGAAACGTCACATCGTGGCGCATCAATTCGAAGTTGGGCGCATCAATCAGCCCCGCGATGTTGCGCTTGGTCCCGGTATAGAAATTGTCGACGCACAGCACGTCGTGTTGGTCGCGGACCAGGCGCGCGCACAGGTGCGATCCCAGAAATCCAGCGCCGCCGGTGACCAAAACAGCTTTGTCCCTCATTCACCGCTCCACACGTCTGAACTCATGTCCCGCCTTCGCCACACTCCCTACCGGAGCCGTTGCGCAGCGTCATGCCCCCGAGCACACCAACGCCGAAAATGTACATCCAGCCGTGTGTGAATTCGACCAGCGAGGTATTGAAAAGACCCGCGACGATGTTCTGCACGATCAGCGCCGTTCCCACCCACGCTACCAAGCCCTCGCCGCGAAACAGCAGGAGATGCGCAAACCACATCGCGCAAAGCAGCGTCGTACCGAGAGCTCCGAATTGAATGGCGACAAACAGTGTCTGATTATGCGGATTGTCGGTTACGGTGCCCACCAGGCGCTCGTTACCTGAAATCGCGCGGCGAAACTGCTCGCGCTGCGATCCGGTGCCATGCCCGATGACCGGCGCCTGCGATACAATGACCAGCGAGTGGGTCCAAAACTCGAGCCGATAGCCCGACGACGTCTCGGCGCTCTTGGTTCGATAGTCCTGGATTTCCTGAACGACGTTGAGCACCCGCGCGCGCAGATAGGAGGACGACATCCAGGTCACAACGACTGCAATTCCTGCCACCGTCACCGCGGCAAGCGCCTGCTTCCAGCCAAATCGCTGAACGACGAACAGTAGCAGCAGCGCGACGACCGCGACCAGCGTGCTGCGGGCAGACGCGACATATCCGATGTTGGCCAGAAACAGCAATGCGACGAGGCCGAACGCAAGCGTCCGCCAGCGCCGCCCGCGGCGCCAAGCATCGAGCGACAGATGCCCTGCCGCGAACGCACATATCAAGAACTCTCCGCTCTGCACGATGTAGTCTTTTACCGGCACACCAAGAGGTTTCCCGCGCGGTCCCCATGCGGGAACCAGCCAGAGCAGCCATGACACGACCAGCAGCGCCACGCAGGACACGAGAAATCCGCCGGCGACCCATAGCCCGCGCTCGGAACGTTGAAAGTGCACCAAGAGCAAGCCGACAATCGCGAGTCGCGCAAAAATCTTGATGCTGCCGAACTGATCGCTCGGTGATGCTTCCGACCAGGCCACGCCGACGATCGCGAGCAGGAGCAACAACAGCGGCAACGCTCCTGCCGGGATCGTGAAGCTCCGCCGCAGGCCCGCCCAATCGAGCGTCGGCAGGACCGCAAGCAACCAAAACACGATGGCGATGCTCGCCGCCGTCACCGACCATGGCAACGTCACCGCCGTGGCGATTGCCAGGCCGTCGGCAAGCGGCGCGAGCCGCGCCCGCTCGGAAAGCCTCTCAACGAGCGTCGATCGCGCTGCCCCGGACATGGCGCGGAGTTATACACCCTGCGGGGCGACCGACAACGCCTCGGCACCGCAAAACCCGCGCCACGCTGGCTGCTTGCGAGGCAATGGGAAATCTCCTAGGGTCAAAACTCATTAATTTTCCGAGCTGACAATACGATCCTGATTCGTTTTTGGAAGGGGATCGGAGTCATGC
>JAIESR010000056.1 GCA_019745775.1 Xanthobacteraceae bacterium
CGTCGCTCAGCCCCGCGCAGGGCGGCGGCAACCAGGGTGGCCGCACGGGCTGGCTCTCCGACCTGTTGACGCGCGCATCGCAGGACGACCCGGCAGCGCCGCCATCGCAGGCACGCGCCCCCGCCCCGCCGCCGCCCGAGCCGGGCGACGACCGGCCGGCGCGCCATTCGATCGAGTCGCTCGACTCGCTCGCTGTCGACATCGCCCGCATGATCGACCACGACGCCGCCGCCGAATTGTGGGACCGCTACAAGCGCGGCGAGCGCAACGTTTTCACCCGCAAGCTCTACACCATGCAGGGCCAGCGGGCGTTCGAGGAGATCCGGCGCAAGTATCGCGGCGACCGTGACTTCATGCAGACGGTCGACCGTTACATCGCCGAGTTCGAGCGGCTGCTCGACGAGGTGTCACGCGACGACCGCGGCCAGGTGGTGGCGCGCACCTACCTCACCTCGGAGACCGGCAAGGTCTACACCATGCTCGCGCACGCGGCCGGCCGCTTCGACTAGCGGCTCGCATTGTAGCGACCAAGATTGCGCCCTCTTCCCTCAAGGAGAGGGCGCTTCGCTATCCGCTCTTCTTATGGCTCTCCCGGCAGAGCTGGAAACATGGGCGGCGGCACGCGGCGCTGCGAGGCCGCCTGATACGCAGTGGCAGCCTTCAGCGCCAGATGCTCCATCCCCGGCTCGACCAGGAAATTGATCGAGAACGGCAGGCCCGGCGCCGGAATCTCCGTCGGGGCCGTGCTCGTGACGCTTCGATAAACCTTGCGCCCGTTGGCATCGGTCGCGAGCACGAAGCGCGGGTCGTAGACCGTACGTACATATCCTGCCGGAATCAGGATTTCGGTAAGCCCTGCGTTCGGTCCGAGTGGATACGAAATCGCCCGGCCGTTGACGACGGGCTCCGGCGCAAGCCCGATCTTGGCGGGCGGCAGCGCCGTGTGAACCTGGATCAGAACATCCAGCTTGTTTTCATACATCACTTTCATCAGGATTCGTCGCAACAACTCGCGACGCTGGATGTTCTCGGCGATGCCTTTGGGCGGCCTATGCAGACTCGTAAGGTCCTCCCAATTCTTGAACGCCGCGCGCTGGTCGTCGCCCCAAAACTTCGATCGCGCGTTGAGCGACGGCCAGTCCACCAGCGTTTCCTTGAAGCCGCGGTCGGCCCAGTCCTTGGCTCGCCGCGTCAGATACTGCGGGATATGAAACCGGAAACTTCTCGATCCGGTATCCCCGCCTCCGCCCAGGAGATTGCGCAGCGTGAGGTTGCGCGGCGAGGGCTCGAGCCCTTCGGCCCAGCGCACCATCCAATCGGCCGAAGCGAGCGTCCCGGTTCCCTTGGTCACGCCGGGCGCAAACGGCGTCGGGCGAATGCGCGCGGCAAAGTCGGGAAATTGCGGCTCCCTGGCGGGCGTCAGGCGATAGAGGAAATCGGGAAACAGCACCGGGACAAGTTCCGCAATCGCCCGATCGAACGTCGTCGTCATGTTCTCGATCTCGGGATCGTCGACCCACCCCGCAGTTACCGATTCCACCAGCGTGGCACCGAGATGCCCGGCCAGCATCGCCTTCATTTCAGCTGAGACTGCATCGACGATCGGCTCATCGACCTTGGCGTGCTTGACCATGAATTCGCGGATGATGCCGATGCGCATGCCCTTGAGCGCGCCGGGACTGCCGCTGGTGATCGCGCTGGCATAGGGCTCGGTCGGGAGGCTCGACCGCGGCACGGTGGTGAAGATATCGCGAGGGTCGTAATACCCCTTGACCGGATCCTTGAGGGCGTCCAGCACCCGCACCGCGTCGGTGACGGCGCGGCAGTGAATCCCGGACCGGTCGTTGTATATCTCGGCGCCGATGGCGCCGCCGAGAAACGACAAATGCGCCTTGTGCGGGAGGATCAGCGCCACCGAATTGTGGTTGGCCGGCCCTCGGCACGATTGACCTGTCTCCTCGCACAAGCTGCACATGACGAGGTTCGTGCTCACGGACACGCCGGAGCCCGAGCTCGATCCGATCGATGCCGCACGCGTGGTATCGTAAGAGTTGCACGGGTTGCCCGCCCAGGTGCTGCGCTGATATCCGAGGACCGAGGCGAAGACCTTGGTCGGGTAATTCGCACCGCCCGGGTTGCCAGGCCCGCGCCCGTTGTATTCGGTGGTGTTGGCTTTGGCGAACATGATCGCGCCGGTCTCCCGCAGCCGCGCGACGAGCGTGTGATCGCGTGCGGGAAAGTCGATGTCATACGCTGCGTCACCGCCGCCGGTCGACCGCATATCTTTTGCGTCAAACGGATCCTTCAACGAAAACGGGATGCAATACATCGGCATCGCCGCAAGATCGGGATTGCGGCCGTACTGTCGATCGAGCTCATCCGCGCGCTCGAGCGCGTCCGGCTGACGGCGGAATTCCTCGCAAACCGCCGGCGCTCCCGGCGGAAGCGGTCCGGCGGACGGATGCCTGTCGAAATCGCCCTTGCACGTCACCGATCGCTGGCCGCGGATGTTGAGCATACCCAGCGCGCGCACCTGACCGGCATTTGGGATACCCACGGTCATTCCGAACTGCTGCTGCACGGTCGGGTCGGAGGCGGTCGCCTCCATGCGGCCGAACTCGATGGGCAGCGTTTTTCCCGGGTCGCTGTCGGGTCGATCCGCCGTCGCCTTCACCGCAGCCTGATATTCCTCATAGCTCGGAAGGTACGTCGGTGCCATATCCTCCGTGACCAGCTGGTTGCAGGTGCCGTTGTAGGCTTTCGCGCGGTTGACGTATGCCTGCACCAACCCTCTGCAGGTCAGCTGACCCTCGCGAATGGCCCGATGGACGTCGGGGATCGTCGCCTCCAGCAGCCGAAACCGGAACGGCGTCGCTTGCGCGTAGAGTTCGCTTGCGCTGGTGCCCAGGACGCTCAGCACGACTGCGATGAACAAACCTGACTTGGCGAATGCCATGTGTACCCCCGCGGTTAGAAATTGCGGTCGACCTCGCGCGCGTTCTGCGCGGTCAGCTCCGCAAAAAATGTAACCGCATTTTTGGGGGACGAAAACACCATCTGCCCGACGGATCGGCTGGCATGAGGCCGCCCGTTTGCCGTCGTGTCTCTACCGTTTCAGGAACAACTCCTGCCAGAGCTTCTCCCAACGCGGCGCCTCGTCGGTCCATTTGATCGGATCGACCATCTGGTACTTGAAGCGCGTGAGCAGCGTGTCCTCGCGCTTGCTCGACGGGTTGCGGTCGAGGCTGTTGAGGAGCTTCTGCCCCTCGGTCGACAGCATGAACTCGGCGAAGAGCAGCGCCGCGTTCGGATTGCGCGCATTGCGCGCCACCGCCACCGCCTGCGGCCGCCCGACGATCGGCTCGACCGCGACCCAGTCGACCGGGCCGCCGCGCTTCTTGATCGAGTCCGCGTTGCCCGAATAGACGGTCAGCCCGACCTGGATTTCGCCGGCGCCGATCAACTGCGCCAGCAGCGCATGACCGAGCCGCATGTCCGGGCGCAGCGCCGCCAATTTGCGGAACATCTCCATGCCGCGCTCGACCCCGAGATAGTTGATGACGGCGTACATCCAGTCTTCGTCGGTCGACTCGATCCCGATCCGTCCCTTCCATTTCGGATCGACGAAACCTTCATAGGTCGGTGGAATCTCCTCCTTCTTCACTTTGGTGGTGTTGAAGGCGACCACCCAGAGATTGGCGCGCGCCGCGTACCAGCGCCGGTGCGGCGGGATCGCCCAGTCCGGCAGGTCGCCGCTATGGGCCGAATGGAACGCCGCAACGATGTTCTCGCGCGCGATCTGATCGACCTCGGGCGCATTGGTCTCGAGCACGTCCATGCCCTGGCGGTTGGCGCGTGCCTCGTTGACGACGCGTTGGATCACCTGGTCGCTGGTCGCGCGCCAGAGCTGGACCTTGATCCCGTATTTGGCCTCAAACGCCTTCGCGAGCGGGCCGGACTCCTGCGTCTGCATTGAGGTATAGAAGGTGACGCTGCCTTCCTTCTTGGCGGCGGCGATGAGGCGCTGCTCGCGATCGGGCGACTTGTCGGTGTAGATCGCCGGCGCGTCGGTCTTGGTCTGCGCGACGGCGGTGGCGATCGCGCCGAAAGATGCCGCCGCAACCAGTAACGAAACCCGTAACCACATGCTGGCAGACATGGTCTGATCTCCGCTGCTCGCCCGCTTGTACCCCGCCCTGCCGGGAGGCCACAATGCGACCCACCGCCCTGACCGGCTCCGCATGTCCTCCGCCCCGATCAACCTGACCGCCCGCGCCGAGACCTGGCCGATCGCCGGTACCTTTACCATAAGCCGCGGCGCCAAGACCGAAGCCACGGTCGTGGTGGCTGAGCTGTCCGACGGGACCCATCGCGGCCGCGGCGAATGCGTGCCCTATGCCCGCTACGGCGAGACCGTCGATTCGGTCGTCGCCGCGATCCAGGCGATGCGCCCGCGGATCGCCGCCGGCCTCGACCGCGCCGGCCTGCAACGGGCGATGAAGCCGGGCGCGGCGCGCAATGCGCTCGACTGCGCGTTCTGGGATCTCGAAGCCAAGCGCACCGGCAGGCCGGCGCATGAGCTCGCCGGCATGGCCGCGCCACAACCGCTCGTCACCGCCTATACAATCTCGCTCGCGAGCCCCATGGAGATGGCGGCCGCCGCGCTCGAGGCTGCCGGCCACGCGCTGCTCAAGGTCAAGCTCGGCGGCGCCGGCGATCCCGAGCGGATCGCAGCGGTGCGGCGCGCGGCGCCCCATGCCGAACTGATCGTCGATGCCAACGAAGCCTGGACCCAGCGAAACCTGACCGACAATCTCGCCGCCTGCGCCGCCGCCGGCGTTACGCTGATCGAGCAACCCCTGCCCGACGGCCAGGATGGGGTACTGTCCGCATTCCGGCACCCGCTGCCGATCTGCGCCGACGAAAGCGCCCACGCACGGGATTCGCTGGCGGCGCTTTGCGACAAGTATGAAGCGGTCAATATCAAGCTGGACAAGGCCGGCGGCCTGACCGAAGCGCTGGCCACCGCCGAGGAGGCGGCGCGGCTCGGCCTGACGATGATGGCCGGCTGCATGGTTGCCACCTCGCTGGCGATGGCGCCGGCGATGCTGGTGGCGCAGCGGGCCCGCGTCGTCGATCTCGACGGCGCGCTCCTGCTCGCGCGCGACCGGCTCTATCCGCTGCGCTACGAAGGCAGCCGCGTGCATCCACCGTCCCGCGCGCTATGGGGATAATTTGTCGCTCCTCGGCTCCGCGCCGGGACGGTATTCTGCCCCGACGAGAGGAAGCGCGATGATCTTCAAGCGATGGTTCAGGTCCGGCGCCCTGGCGGCAGCCGCGGCCTGCCTATTCGCCGGCTCGGCACCGGCGCAAACCTACCCGTCGAAGCCGGTGCGGATTATCGTGCCTTTCGCGCCCGGCGGCGTCGACGTCACCGCCCGCCTGATCGCCGACCGGCTGACCGCCGGGCTGGGACAGCCGTTCATTGTCGAGAACCGGCCCGGCGCCGGCGGGTCGGTCGGCGCCAAGATGGTCACGAGCTCCGACCCCGACGGCCACACGCTGATGTTCAGCACGCCCGGCCCGGTCGTGGTCAGCCCGCTGATCAACCGCAACGCCGGCTACGATACGCTCAAGAATTTTGCCCCGATCGCGATCGTCTCGCAGAGCCCGCTGTTGCTGGCTATCCACCCTTCCGTGCCGGCCAAGACGGTGGCGGAGCTCGTGGCCTACGCCAAGGCCAACCCCGGCAAGGTCCACTTCCCCTCGCCCGGCTTCGGCACGCAGCCGCATCTCGTCGGCGAGATGTTCAGGTCGATGACCGGCACCGACATCGTGCATGTGCCTTATCGCGGTTCTGCGCCGGCGATCACCGACCTGTTGGCCGGGCAGATGCAGATCTATTTCGACAATTTCGCCAATGTGCTCCAGCACGTTGAAAGCGGAAAACTGCGCGCCCTCGCCGTCACCGGCGACGCGCGCGTGAAGCAGCTGCCGGATGTACCTACCATGAAGGAGAGCGGCTTCGGCGGCATCGCCGCGGTCTATTGGAACGGCTTGCTGGCGCCGGCGGGAACCCCGCCAGCCGTCGTCGACCTGCTGAATGCCGCCGTTAACCAGGCGCTCGCCGCGCCGGAGGTGCACGCCGCTTTGCGGAAACTCGGTTCCGATCCCAAGAGCGGAACTCCGCAGGAATTTGCCGCCTTCATCGCCGACGAGGTCCGGACTTGGGGCAAGGTCGTCCGCGATGCGAATATCAAGGTCGAATGAGCGGTGGGAACCCACGGGTTCCACGCGAAAGATCTCGCCCAGATAAATTTAATGATTGAAACACTTTCGCATCACCCTCCTAACCCTTTAGAAAGATGCTCTGGGATTTTGGCACGAGGGAGAGGTCATGCGGCTGGCTGCGCTTCTTTTTGGCGCCGTCCTCACGGCGCTGTCGGTTCCGTCTGCTTCGGCAGCCGTGAGGATCACCGGCGATAACGGCGGCCAGATCGGTCCCTATCTCGAACAGCTCGCCGCCATCCGCGACTCTGGCCAGCAAGTCATCATCGACGGTCCCTGCCTTTCCGCCTGCACAATGATACTCGGCGTCATTCCGCGCGAGCGCATCTGCGTGACGCGGCGTGCACGGCTTGGCTTTCATGCCGCCTGGCATCACGGCGAGAACGGGCGCATCGCCACCAACCGCGGCGGCACGCAATTGCTGATGGCGGTTTATCCGCCGAACGTGAAGAACTGGATCAACCGGCGCGGCGGCCTCACGCGCGAGATGAAGTATCTCACCGGCGCCGAGCTCGCGTCGATGTACCGGACCTGCCGCTAACCCGTTAGCGGCTTTCGCCCTTTTGCAAGCGATGCGCGACGAACCCCGCTGCAAGGCCGGCAGCGGCGATGAGCGCCATCGCGCCGTAGGCGGCGGTGCCGAAGCGCCCGTAGAGCAGACCTGACAATCCCGTCCCCGCCGCGATCGCGACGCCGTTCGCAACCGCGAGATAGCCTTGCGCGGTTGCCGCGAGCCCGGCCGGCGCCGCGCGCGCGATGAAGCCCAGCGTGCCGAGATGCGTGGCGCCGAACGACAGCCCGTGCAGGCATTGCAGCATCACCAGCAGCGCGCCGGGTGGGTTGAACGTCATTACGCTCCAGCGCAGCAGCGCACCCGCGGCTCCGATCAGGATCAGCACCGTCGGAGTGAATGCGGCCGGCAACCGCACCGAGAGCGCGAACAGGACGATCTCCGCCAGCACGCCGAGCGCCCACAACACGCCAATGGTGCCGCCGCCATAACCGTCCGCCTGCCAGGCGATGGTCGAGAAGCCGTAATAGAGCGCGTGGCTGCCCTGGATCAGGCTTGCGGCGGCGGCGACGGCGATGAACGACGGATCGCGCAGCAGCAGGCGTGCCGGTGGCGTCTCGCTTGGCGTGCCTGCGGGCCGCGCACCAAGCGGCGGCAGCGTCCAAGCCGTCACCAGGCAGAGTGCGACCGCGCCGACGATCAGCCAGATCAGGTCGCGGGCGGCGATGAAGTCGAGCAGATAGCCGGCGGCGAGATTGGCGACGATGAACGCCGCCGAGCCCCACAGCCGGACCGGCCCGTAAGCCCGCCGGTGCGGTGCCAGCCCGCGCAACGCATAGACGTCGGAAAGCACGAACAGCAGCATGAAGGCGGTCGCCGCCAGCGGATAGATCGCGGCGATCGCGGCGGTGCTCGTCATGAAGCCGAGCGTGCCAAACCCGAAAAGCGCCACGAGCGTGGCCAGCATGACAACCATCCGCAGCGCGTCGTGGCGGTCGGCCGCCCGCGTCGCCAGCGGGATCACGAACAGCCGCAGGACCATCGGCAGGGCCAGCACCACGCCGATGGCCTGCGGCGCGAGCCCCTTGGCCGCCAGCCAGACCGGCAGGAACGGCAGGTGCACCCCCAGCGCGATGAAGGTGCTCGCGTAGAACAGCGCCATCCGCTGGACGAATCGTCCGCCTGCGCGTTCCTGGGGATGACTCGGCATGGGGGTCGATGGCGTCTCGTCTGGCAGGGCGTCCGTCGGCGATCGCTAGTGCCCGACGGTACCCCTACGATTATCATGCTGTTTGCGCACCTGATTCGGAGGGTGTCAGGGCCATGCCTGCGGAACCTACTGCGTTATCAACCGTCCCGCCGTCGGAGCCGCCGGCGGACGCGGACTATGACGCCATTTGCGCAGCGGTGACGGCGACCGCACGCGGGCGCTGGTTCCTGGACGAATTCGCCAAGCGCAACCGCAACAGCGATACCTCACAGGTCCTGGCCGCCATTGCCAGCATGCAGGCGGCGGTCGTCGGCGAGCGCGTGCAGCAGGCCAACCGCGATGCTCACCAGGAGGTCCGTATCGAGCTCTTGGAAATGGCGCGCACCATTGCGCAGGCGCGCGCGGCAGCAGCCGAGAGCCGGCCCCTGCCCTCGCAGGCTGGCGCCGCCGAACCAGCGGGCGCGGTGACGCCGGATGTCGCGGCCGCCGCCGAGCGGCTGCGCCAGATCGCATGGACCATGCGCGCCTGCGGCATCGAGCTTCCCGCTTCGGATCAGGTCGCGCAGATCGCAGAGACAATCCTCTCCGCCGATGCATTGCGCGGCCTCGGCGAGCAGCGCGCGCAGAAGCTCACCGAGGCGCTCACCCATCTCGAGCGACGCATCGACCGGATGCTCGACGGCCATCGCACGGCAAGAGTCGCAGCCGCCGAGCCTGCCGCGGACGCGCCGCCGCCACCTCATCGCGACGAGCACGGCGCGCCGCTGGCGACCGCAGCGGTAGCCATGATCGCCAACGCGATGCGCGCCGACGCAGCGGCGGCGGCCGAAACGGCGACGGCTATCCCCGAGAGAACCGCACCTACTGCATCCGACATCGCCGAATATCCGATGGACGACGACGTGGTACTCACGGTCGCGGACAGCACCGGTGCACCGGCGGCCGCCGCCGCGCTGGCAGCCGAGCCTGATTCCTTGGCTGTTGATCCAGCACCGGCCGCCGACGCCGAGCCGGTCGTACGGCCGGATGCCCGTGCCGTGGCTCCGCAGGATGAGCGTGTCGAGCTTGAGATCGAACCGCTGGTACCGGCAAAGCCTCCAGCAGAGGATGGCGCCGACGCCGAATTCGCCGGTCTCCAGCTGGAGCCGCTGGCGATTGCCCCCGCAGTCGCGGATGAGCCGCCAAGCCAGCCGCAGCCGGCTGCCTTAGAAGAGACGGCGGTCAGCGTGGCGGAAGAGAAGCCCGATGATCCACCGCCGTCGGCCACCGTCGCCGATGTTGCGGCCGATCTGCCGGTGGACCCACTATTGCCGGCGACGGCCATTGCCCGGCCCGAAGCGGAGCCCGTCACGCCGGCTTCAGACGCAAACCGCGATCTGCCCCTGACGTATGCAGCCGATGAGGCCGCAGTCGCCGAGCCTCAAGCGATCGAGCCCAAAGTAACCCAGGCTAGTGCGATTGCGCTGCAGGTCGATCAGGACCTCGACGGCCTCTCCGACGACGGGCCAGATCACGGCCTGGACGATGCGGCCGCGCAGTCTCCGGTCACGCCGGCCGCTCCCGCGCGCCCGCAGCTGGTTCATGCCGCCGAGCGGGAGGAGGAGCCAGCGGAGTTTCTGCTCGAAAAGGCGCCCCGCAACGTGCCGGTGTCCGCATTGGTCGCCAGCGCGCAGGCGTCCCGCGCGCAGCTCTCCGATACCCTGGCCGCGATCGAGAGCGAGTTGTTCGGCAGCACGCGGCCACCTGCGGACGCGCCACCAGGTCCGGCGGAGGGAGCCATCCCCGCCAAGCCCGCGCGGGCGGCGGCACAGGGTCCACTCGGCGCGCTCATGGCGATGAGCGAGGAAGAACGTATTGCGCTGTTTTCGTGATACCGCCGCGCCGTCAGGCGGCGATCAGTTGATGAAACAGCCCGGCGTCGACGTTGCCGCCTGAGAGCACGCCGACCACGACCTTACCCTTGACGTCGAGCTTGCCGGCGAGCAGCGCCGCGAGGCCGATCGCTCCCCCGGGCTCGACGACCAGCTTGAGCTCGCGGAACGCGAAAGCGACGGCGCGGCCGACCTCGGCGTCGCTCGCGGAAATTCCTTCGCCCACGAGCTTGCGGTTGATCTCGAAGGTGATCGCGCCCGGCGTATTGGTCATCAGCGCGTCGCAGATCGTGCCGCTCATGCGCGCATTGATCTCGCGCTTGCCGCTCCTGAACGAGCGTGCGGTGTCGTCGAAGCCCTCGGGCTCAGCGGAATAGAATTTTGCACCCGGCACGCGCGCCTTGATCGCGAGCGCGATGCCGGCGATGAGGCCGCCGCCTGAGGCACCGACCACGACGACGTCGGGCTTCAAGCCGAGCGCGGAAAGATCCTCGATGATCTCGCGGCCGGCGGTGCCCTGCCCCGCGATCACCATCGGATCGTCGAACGGCGGCACGAGCACGGCGCCACGCTTGGTGGCGATTTCGCGCGCGATCGCGGTGCGATCCTCGCGGTCGCGGTCATAAAGCACGACTTCTGCGCCGAGCGCCGCGGTGCGCTCGCGTTTGGGCCGCGGCGCATCCGACGGCATCACGATAACCGCCGGCATGCCGAGGATCTTGGCCGCCGCCGCCACACCTTGCGCGTGGTTGCCGGAGGAATAGGCCACGACTCCCCCACCGCGGCGCTCGTGGGGGATCGTCGACAGCTTGTTGTAGGCGCCGCGGAACTTGAACGAGCCGGTGCGTTGAAGCGTCTCGGCCTTGAGGAACACCCGCGCGCCGACCGCTGCGTCGAGCACCGGCGAGGAAATCAGCGGGGTGCGCAGCGCCACGCCCGCGAGCCGCGAGGCCGCGGCGTCGACGTCGGCGGCGGTGGGCAACGGGGCTGAGGCTTGCGGATCGGCCATGGCGGAACGGTAACGCCGCAATGCGGGCCAGAGCAAGGCGCGATGCAAGCGCGCGCGACTGACTTCACCATGCAAGAAGCCCCGGGCTTGCGCCCGGGGCTTTGGATTCACAGGCCAATACGATCAGGCGATCAGTAGCGCGCCACGACCGGGCTGCCCCAGCCACCAAAGCGCCAATTCAGCCCGACTTTTACGAGGTGTACATGCTGCTTGATGCTGTAGGTATCGCATACGCCGGCTGGCGTACACAGATCGACGTCCCTGTTACCGAAGTGGCTGTAGTTGTACTCAGCCTTGATCGACCAGTTGCTGCCAAGCGCCTGCTCGATGCCGCCACCGACCATCCAGCCCCACCGCAGGTCCTTGTCGGATTCCTGAATACCAAGTGGTGCGATCGCGTAGGTGGCTGAGAATTGCTCGTGTACGAAGGCAGCGCCACCCTTGATGAATACCAGCGTCTGCCCGGTCGCTCCGAAGGCGTAGCCGAATCGCGCGGCGATGCTGCCGATAACATCGATTTCGGTGCGGAAGTTCGTCAATTGCCCGGTTGTCAGTCCCCCGATAGCCCTTTCACCATCAATGTCGGCCCACGAAGCCTGTCCCTCGATGCCGAACACCCAGCGATCGTTCTGCCAGAGATTGCACCCGACTTGGCCGCCTGCAACGAGTCCGTCAACGTCGTGATTGGCATCTGCTATGCCGGCCGGGAATACGAGCGCATCCGGCGATCCGACCTTCTTGCGGCCCCAGGCATAGCCGACATGGCCGCCGATGTAGCAGCCGGTCCAGCTGTAGAGCGTGACAACCGGCACCGGCGCCGCCTTGACCGGCATCGGACGCCGAAGATCAGCAGCACTCGCAGGCGCAGCGAGGAGAGCGCTGAGTATCAAGCCACCCAAAATCTTTTTCATCTTGTGCCCCTTTACTGGCCCCTTGGGAGCCCGTCCCGATGGGGAAACTTAGACCGAATCCGTCCGCAATACTGTGACCCTCGCGCAACACTCCAGACAAATCGCAAGTTATTGATGTGGCGTCGCTTTTTCGGCATGCTGGGGTCCTATTTTCCGCAGCCCTGTGAAGAACAGCTCCCGAATGCTGTCCGAGGGGCTTTTTGAGTGGAAAAAGCCCCGGGCTTGCGCCCGGGGCTTCGCATTTTCATCGAGACAGAAGCGTTGCGCTCAGTAGCGCGCGACGACTGGGCCACCCCAACCGCCGAAGCGATAGTTGAGCCGCACGGTCGCGAGGTGAATATCCTGCTCGGCGCGGGCCGTGAACGACGCCGGCGGACCGAAGGTGACATCCTTGTCGCCGAGATCGACGTAGTTGTACTGCGCCGCAATCGACCAGTTCGGGGCCAAGCCGTACTCGATACCCGCACCGACGGTCCAGCCGGTCCGGTTCTGATTGGTCGTGGCGGCGACTCCGCCTGTGGTGTAGCGGAATTCGTCGCGCGCCCAGGCGCCGCCGCCCGTAACGTAGATCAGCATGCGGTCGAAGGTCATGCCGACGCGGCCGGTGAGCATCAGTAGCGAGTTGAGATCCGTGTGGTAGGTGTCGCCGGCAGGGCCCGTTAGGGAGGCGTGACTGCCGTTGATGTCGGTCCAGCTGCCGGAGAACTCGACACCGAACACGAACTGGCCCGATTGAACGTTAAAGCCGACCTGACCGCCGGCGAGCCAGCCATCGGCGTCATGACAGCCGTCGGTGGCACCGGCAAACGTGAAGCACTTCTCGCTCCAGCCGCCGCCAGCGTGAGCACCGATGTAGAAGCCGGACCAGTTGTAGCCGTACGACACCGGCTCCGGTGCCTTCACCGGCATGCCGCGACGCACAGGCAAGTCGGCTGCCAGTGCGGGTCCGCAAGCGAGCGCCGCGAGCGCGACTCCGGTCAGCAGAAATTTCTTCATTCGGGATCCCCCTGTTCGGTTGTAACGAGCGAGTCGTATAGCCTCCCATTGCCGTTTTGGCTGTCACATATCGGCAACGGTGGTTTCAAAAGCGACTGTTCCAACCCACTGATTTTCCTTGGTAAATAAAACCCTATACCAAGGGTAACAATATACCGGGTTGCCTTTTCAGCGCCACAGAATGACCCCGCCCGAGCCAAACTGCGGCATCTCAACGATGTATCCGGCCAATCGTTCCCGCTTATGTTGTCGTCGGTCTGTGGAAAAATTTAATCGGCGCACGCGATCGTCGGGTAACTCACCACCACCTGTGGAAATGATGCACCGGCCCATGGCCGGAGCCGATGTCCAGGCGCCGCCCGGCCGCGATCGCTTCGCTGACATAGACCTTGGCTTCCCGCGCGGCGGCGACCAGATCGAGACCCCCGGCAAGCCCGGCGGCGACCGCCGACGAAAGCGTGCAGCCTGTACCGTGCGTATTCTTGGTGTCGACGCGCGGCGTCGCGAGTCGCGTGAACGAGGCCGCCAGCACCAGCATATCGACGCTCTCGGCGCTCCGGCCGTGACCGCCTTTGATCAGCACGGTCTGGGCACCCCGGTCGCGCAGGCGCCCGGCCTGCGCGAGCATCTCGTCCTCGTTGCGCGCCACCGGCTCGTCGAGCAGCGCGGCCGCTTCCGGCAGGTTCGGCGTGATGACGAGCGCGCGCGGAATCAGAACGCGCTTGAGCACGTCGATCGCCTCCGGATTGAGCAGCCTGTCGCCGGAAGTCGCGACCATCACCGGGTCGAGCACCACGTTCTTCGCTTTCCAGCGGTCGAGTCCGGCGGCCACCGCCTCGATCACCGCCGGCTGCGACAGCATGCCGATCTTCACCGCACGTACGTCGAGGTCGGAGAACACCGCGTCGATCTGCGCCGCGATGAATTCCGGCGGCACATCGTGGATGCCGGTGACGCCCTTGGTATTCTGCGCGGTAAGTGCGGTGATCACACTCGCGCCGTAGACGCCGAGCGCCGAGAAGGTCTTCAGGTCGGCCTGGATGCCGGCGCCGCCGCTTGAATCCGAACCAGCGATGGTGACGGCGATCGGGGAGCTCATGTCTCGCCTCGCGCCCGCTTGCGCGCCGCGAGCGCGTCATCAACGACCTTGCGCATGGTCCTGGCGGCGGCGGCTGGGTCGCTTGCGAGCGACAGCGCCGAGATCACCGACACGCCGTCGGCGCCGGCGGCGATGGTCGCGCCGGCATTCGCCGCATTGATGCCGGCGATCGCGCAGGACGGGAATTTCGGGTCGCGCCGGCGGAACACATCGACGATGCGGCGAAGGCCGTCAACGCCGATCGGCGGCTTCTTCTGGTCCTTTGACATGGTGGCATAAACCCCGCCGATACCGACATAATCGATCGTCTCGATCGGCGCCGCTTCGGCGAGCGCCTCGGTGTTGATCGAGAGCCCGATGATCGCATTCTTGCCGAGCAGACGGCGGGCGTCATCCGCTGCCATGTCGGTCTGGCCGACATGCACGCCGTCGGCGCCAGACGCGAGCGCCACGTCGACCCGGTCGTTGATCAGGAGCGGCACGCCGAATGGCGCGAGCGCCGCCTTCACCGCGCGCGCGGTACCGACCATGGCGCGGGTGTCGCTTCTCTTGTCGCGCAGCTGCACCAGCGTCGCCCCGCCCCGCGCCACGAGCGTCGCGAGCTCGGGCAGGCTGCGGCCGGCCGTGTGCTCGGGATCGACGATGGCATAGAGGCGGAGATCGACGGGCATTGCTTCATCCAAATCAGTGACTTTCATTGCGAAAGTAATGCTTTCACGAGCGAAAGTGTAGCTTGCAACACTGGGGCGTTTTTGCTGGATTGGCGCCATCAGCCGGGAGATTTGCATGATCCCCTTCTTCGTCCAGATCAAATGCCATCTCGGAAAATCCTACGACGTCGCCAACCGGCTGGCGGACGCCGAGATCGCCTCCGAGATCTATTCCACCGCCGGCGACTTCGACCTGCTGGTGAAGTTCTACGTCGATGAAGGTACCGACATCGGCCACTTCATCAACGAGAAGGTGCAGACCATTCCCGGTATCCAGGACACCCGCACCATTCTCACCTTCAAGGCGTTCGGGGCCACCTAAGTCGAAGCCGGCGGGCCTTCGGCCGCGCGGGCGCGCTGCAGCCCGAGCTGACGTTCGCGCCAGATCACGAACAGTCCCGCTGCCGCGATGATCGCCGCGCCCGCGAACACCTGCCAGCCGGGCAGTTCGCTGAACACCAGATAGCCGAGCACCAGCGCCCACAGCATCGACGTGTAGTCGAACGGCGCGACCAGCGACGCCTCGGCGAGCCGATAGCTCTCGGTCAGGAAGATGTGGGCGAGGCCGCCGAAAATGCCGATGCAGATGAGCCCGGCAAGATCGCCTAAGCTCGGGGTGAGCCAGCCGAACGGCAACGTGCAAAGCCCGGCGACGGCACAAATCAGCGAAAAGTAGAGCACGATCGAGGACGTCGTCTCGCTCTTCGCCAGCGAACGGGTCTGCACCGTCGAGCAGGCGCTGAAGAAGGCGCCGACCAGCCCGAAGGCCGCGCCCGTCATCGCGATCGCGTTGCTGGTGCTGCGCTCGACGTCGAAATGCGGCGACAGCATCACCAGGATGCCGCTAAAGCCGACGATCACGGCGGTCCAGCGATAGACGCGCACGCGCTCCTTGAGGAAGATCGCCGACAGCGCCACCGTGAACAGCGGCGAGACGTATTGGATCGCAGTGGCGTCGACCACCGGCAGCCGCGCCAGCGACGAGAAGTTGCAGAACATCGCGCCGACCGCGGTCAGCCCGCGCCCGAGATGCCGCCAAGGCCGGCCGATGCGGATCGCCGCCATCAGCTCGCGCCGCCAGGCGTAGATGATCACCACCGGCAGCACGGCAAACGCGGAACGGAAGAACACCACCTGCCCGACCGGGTAGCGCGCGCCGACATAGCGTACCAGCGTCGACATCAGCGCGAACAGGAACGCCGCGATGAGCTTGAGCAGGATGGCCTTGGCGAGGTTCATGGGAAGCCTGGGCGGGCGGAAGGAAGCGCGAGGTACTTGACGCGTAGTGCGCTTTCAAACCTACTAGCAAAAAAAACGACGCCGTCGGGAGAGGGAAACCAATGTCGAACAATCCAATCATCGCGAGGCTCGCGCTCGCGTGCCTGTCTGCGCTGGCCGCGGCCGCGATCGCCGCACCGGCAGGCGCCCAAGGCGAGAAAGAGACGCCGCCAGCCTGGGCCTATCCGGTCAACCCGCCAGGCTTCAAGCCGCCGCCCGACGACGGCACCGTGCGGCAGGTTCCCGGCAGCAAAGCCGGCTATACGCTGACGCAGTTGCGCGACCGCTTCCTCGCCCCGAACTGGCATCCCGACGACTACCCGCCGATGCCGGAGATCGTCGCGCAGGGCCGCAAGCCCGACGTCTATGCCTGCGGATTCTGCCACCGCGCCGACGGCCCCGGTGGTCCGGAGAACGCGAACCTCACCGGGCTGCCGAAGTCCTACATCGTTCGCCAGCTGAACGATTTCAAGAACGGCACGCGCAAGAGCTCGGTGCAGGAGCGCGATCCGATGCGCCTGAAGGAACAGCTCGCCAAGGCGATCACCGACGCCGAGATCGACACCGCCGCCACCTACTTCGCGTCGATCAAGCCGCGCTCGATCGTGCGCGTAGTCGAATCCAAGACCGCGCCGAAGGTTGCCGTGACCGCCTGGTACTATTCGGCCTTGCCGGGCAACGAGCAGGAACCGATCGGCCAGCGCATCGTCGAGGTGCCGGAGAACGCCGCGCAATTCGTCAACCGCGACACCCGCGCGCGCTTCGTCGCCTACGTGCCGGAGGGCAGCATCAAGCGCGGCCAGGTGCTCGCCACCACCGGCGGCGGCGGCCGGACGCTGCCATGCGGCACCTGTCACGGCGGGCCGGCCATGCGGGGAGTTGCGGTGATCGGCCTTCCGCCGCTCGCCGGCCGCTCGCCGAGCTACACGGTGCGCCAGCTCTACGACTTCAAGCACGACACCCGAACCGGCAGCCAGGGGGTGATCATGAAGTCGACCGTCAAGGATCTCACGATCGACGACATGATCGCGCTCTCCGCCTACATGGCCTCGCTCGAGCCGTAAGCTATCGCGGCGGCTCGAGACCCTTGGCCTTGAGCACCGCGGCGGCCACCGGCGCCGTGAGGAACTTGAGCAGCGCTTCCACCGCCTCGCCTTGTCGCGTGGTCGAGGACACGCCCGCCGCGAACGGGATGATGAGCTGCAGCTCGGCCGGCAGCGGCGTCGGCGTGACGCCGTCGACCGCATGGAGCTCGGGCATCTGCTGCGCCGCCATCTCGACTTTGCGGTCGGCGACCAGCTGCGCGACGTAGCCGGTGTTGACCGGCATCGCGATGGTCTTGGCCTTCATCTCCTCGACGATGCCGAGGCGCTCGAACACCCGCAGCATGTGGATGCCGCTCTCGGCGCCTTCGTTGCGGGCGAAGGTCTTGACGCCGAGCAGCGTGCGCTTCACCGCCTCGGCCGAGCCGACGTCGGGCTTCGGCGCGCCGGCCAGCACCGCGACGCCGATGCTCGAGCGCGCGATGTCGACGCGGCGCGTGAGCTTGCCTTCCTTGATCAAGCCGTCGCTCGCGTGCGCGGTCAGGATGGTGACGTCGAACGGCTCGCCCCCGAGCACGCGCTTGACGATGAACGAGGACGGCGTGTGCACGATGTCCACCTTGTGCGGGCTTGCGCGCTCGAACTGCGCCACCAGCTCGACGATGGTCGTGCGCATCGGCGCCGGACACATCAGCCTGATCTCGGCGGCGGACGCGGCTGACGGCAGGATCATGGCCAGACCGGCGATCGCCGTGAAGATTCCGATATAGCAAGCATCGATGCCGCGCCCATTCATGGCTTTCCTCATTGCACCGGCGGCAGCGACTTGATGTAGGCCGCCATCGCCGCGCGGTCGGACTGCGGCAGCTGCGAGGTGTTGCGCACCACCGCGGCCATCGAGCCGCCGACACTATCGCCATCGGGATTCATGCCGGTGGTGAGTATCTCCAGGATGTCCTGGTCGGAGTAATCCTTGAGCGCGTGCTGGGTGATGTTCGGGACCGTGCCCTCGCCTTCCGGATTGGGTCCGCCGGCAAAGCGTTTCGCCTCGACGATGCCGCCGAGCGCATTGCGCGGGCTGTGGCACTCGGCGCAATGGCCGGGGCCGTTCACGAGATAGGCGCCGCGATTCCATTCCGCCGGCCGGTTGGGATCGGGCGTGAAGCGCTGACCGTCGAGATACAGGAACTTCCAGCCGCCGAGCGCCAACCGCATGCCGAATGGAAAACGCATGTCGTGATCGCGCACGCGTCCCTCGACCGGCGGCAGTGTCTTGATGAACGCGAACATGTCGCGCAGATCGGCGAGCGTCATTTTCTGGTAGGACGTGTAGGGGAACGACGGGAAATAGTGCCGTCCGTCCGGCGACGTGCCCTTCACCATCGCGGTGACGAACTGCGCCTCGTTCCAGGAGCCGATGCCGTCCTTCGGATGCGGCGAGATGTTGGGCGGATAGAACGATCCGTACGGCGACTTCAGCTCCATGCCGCCGCCGAGCCGGGTGCGGTCCTCCGCCTTGGGCGTCGCATGGCAGGAGATGCAGCCGCCCGCGTAGAACATCACCTTGCCGTTGTCGAGATTCGGCGTGTGCGCAGGAAGCGCGCTCGCGGCAATGACTTGCGGCCGGGTGATGAACCAGAACGCAACCGCGCCGACCAATGCCAGCAGCACGAGAACAAGCAGTATACGGCGCATGCGGTGCTCCTGTTGCGAGCGTATTGTTCTCGCTGTTTTTCTATAGCACAACGCCGCCGCGACGGATCGCGACGGCGTCGAATTCGCGAGCGGAGGCCGTCCTACTTCTTGGCGGCGGCGCGGTAGCCCTCGTGACAGTCGCCGCAGACCTTGCTCACCGCCGGGAATGCCTTCTTGAGACTCTCGACATCGGTCGGCCGGGCGGCCGCCGCCTTCGCGAACGCGGCGATCTCCGCATCGAAACCTTTGCGATCGGTCCAGATCTTCGGCAGCGCGCGCGTCTCGCCGCCGCTCTTCGAATCGTCGGGGAACAGTTTCGGAAGCTGCGCGGCGGTATCCGCCCATTGCGTGAACGCGGCGGTCACCACCTTGGCGTCGAACGGCGCGTCGCCCTTCACCATGGCGCTGACCGCCTTGGTGTGCTGCGAGTTCTTCTTCATCAATTCCTTGCGCTGGCTGATGGCGTCGGACTGCGCCATGACACCGGTGACGCCGATCGCGACAGTTGCGGTGATCAGGACGGTGCGGATCATCATCGAATAGATCTCCCTCTGAAACTTTCTGGCCAAGCCGTTCGACGGTCGTCGTCCGGATGCGAGGCACGGGCGCGAGCCCGACAGACAGGCCAACACCGGCCCGGCATTTATATTCCTCTAATTCCAATCCATCACCGATTTGCGAAAAATTCAAACCTATTCAACATATTACGAAATAGAGCGGATGCGCCGATTCAGTCCGGCGCGACGGCCTTTTCGGCCTTGCGCACGACCTCCTCGGGCGTCGCCAGCGCGGCCGCAACCTGCGCCGCGATCCGATCGCCCGACTGCGGCGAGACTTCGAAGCCCATGGTCTCCGCTTCCTTCAGGAACGCGGCGTCGCGCATGGTGGCGTCGAAGGCGCGGCGGAGAAGCGCGACGCGCTCCGCCGGCACCTCGGGCGGCGCCATCAGCGGACGGCCGAGCCGCGTGTTGCCGGCGAAGAAGGTGAGCACCGCCCGCTGCTCGTCGGTTTTCGTCACGTCGAAGATCGTCGGCGCCTCGAGCCACGGCATAAGCTCGGGCTCCATGTTGAAGAGCACGCGCATCTTGCCGTCGGTAACCCATTGCCGGCGCGCACTCGCCGGACCGCCCACGGTGGTGACGAGGCCGCCGACCTCGCCGCGCGTCACCGCGAGCACGACCTCGCCGGGCGAGCGATAGCCGGTGACGATCCTGAGCTTGAGGCCGAGAAGGTTCTTGAGCAGCAGCGGCGCCGCGGTCACGCCCTGCCCGCCGCCAGGCGCACCGACGATCAACTCGCGCTCGAACAGGTCCGCGATCTGCCCGATGCCGGACGCCGCGCTCACGAACATCACGCGGTAATTGACCTCGGGACTGCCAAGCCAGTTGAAGCGGCCGGGCTCGAAGCGGATGTTGCGCACCTTCATGATCGCGGCGTCGGTCATGCCGCGCGACACCATGCCGATGGTGGTGCCGTCCCGCGGCGCGACATTGAACAGATGGTTGGTCGCGACGATGTGGCCGGCGCCGGGCATGTTCTCGACGATCAGCGTGGGCTGGCCCGGAATGTGCCGCGTGATGTGGCGGCCGATCAGCCGCGCCCACAGGTCGTAGTCCTGGCCCGACGACGTGCCGACGACGAGCTTGAGGGTCTTGCCGCGATAGAAATCGTCGGCGCCTTGCGCGGTGGCGCTGCCGAAAAACGCGAGCAGCAATGTGATGGACAATGCGCCCGGACGTTTCAGGTTCTCTACGTTCCACTGCCGCGAGCGAGCGGCTTCTTCTTTCACCGCCGGCGCAGGGTGTAAGATCGGGGTGTAAGATTTATTCCTGAAGGCGATCATTGGCTTAGGTTCGAAACTTACATTCTTACGGCTCTTACCACTGATGAGCGGTATTCTTCCACCATGAGCGGCCCTTCGACGTGACATTGATACGTTTCGCGCGTCCCGCTCGTCGTCGCGGGAGAGCGATGTTGCCCGGTGGCTTCTGGGCGTCGGGGCGCAAGCGCGACGCGCCGCACCCCGTCTACCCATCCGATGCCTCGCGACGAATACCCTCAAGCGAACGCGACAAGACGAAGGTAGGTGAGCGCGCAGAAGTGTCAAACGCGCTATCATCAGAAAGCGTATGATAAGCTGTCCGCGAATTGTGGCGCGCTTCGGCAAGACGCGGCTGCATCGATCGTTTTGACCGCCGCGCTATCACAAGATTTTTTTGACCGGCCGGCGGCGCCCTGCGTGCGCCTTCCAGGGACGCGGAACTTCCGGCGGAGACCTGCGTTGCAGGCGGACACAAAACCTCGGGAGCACAAGATGCTTGAGCGGAATCGGGCGAGAGATTCGGCGGACGCAGGACCAATCGATGGGCCCGCCGCTGGCCCGCGGGCACCGTTTGCGAGCGCGATTGACCCCCTGAAAATCGTCGACGGCCTTCCCAAGAAGCGAACCGTCCGTCTGGCACCGGAAAGCACGCCGCCGATTGCGCCGCACTAGCCACCGGCGCCAAAGCGATTCACTCAAGCGCGCTTCGGTTTCTTTGACACGTTCAGCGCTAGGGCCTCGCGAATGAGCGCCTCCAACGCTTCCTTGTTGATCTTGTCGCCCTCGCGGATAGATGATGCGGCGTGCTCCCACACCGGAACGCCCGCCGGATTGGACGGCTTCCGCCATTTCACGTCCTCGACCACGTCGGGGGTCGGCCTGCTTGATGATCGCAGGCGGCGAGACGCCGGGCCGGCTGCGGACGATCCACCTTATGTATCACCCAATAGCGGCCAAGTTGCCCGCCCCGTCACGGCATCGCGCCGCGGAGTTCCGCGGATATCACTGACGTCCGGGTCGGAAGCGCGCGCGAATCACTTGACTCAGCGTCTTATTTCAATATTCGTTGAATTATGGAAACGATAGACGCCGTCGCTGCCCTCGCCGCGCTGGCGCAGGACAACCGGCTCGACGTGTTTCGCCTGCTGGTGCAGGCGGGGCCGGAAGGGCTTGCTGCCGGCGCGGTCGCCGAGCGACTCGCACTCGCCCCCAACACGCTGTCGTTTCATTTCGACCGGCTGCGGCAGGCCGGCCTCGTCACCGTCAGGCGCGAGGGCCGCTCCCTGATCTACGTCGCGCGCTTCGAGACGATGAATGCGCTGCTGCTCTATCTCACGGAAAACTGCTGTGGCGGCGACGCGAGCGCCTGTGCGCCGACGATCTGCCAGCCGAAAGGAGCGCCGCGCGGCAAGAAGGCGAAGGTGAACGCATGACCGGCAACCGCGTCTACAACGTGCTGTTCCTCTGCACCGGCAACTCCGCCCGCTCGGTGCTGGCAGAGGCGATCCTCAACAAGATCGGTGCCGGCAAGTTCAAGGCCTATAGCGCGGGCTCGCATCCGAAGGGACAAGTGCATCCCAATACGCTGCAGTTGCTGCGCGGCATGGGCTACGACACCTCGCCCTTCCGCTCGAAGTCGTGGGACGAGTTCGCCCAGACCGGCGCGCCCGCGCTCGATTTCATCTTCACCGTCTGCGACGACGCCGCCGGCGAGACCTGTCCGTTCTGGCCGGGCCAGCCGATGACCGCGCATTGGGGCATTCCCGATCCCGCCGCCGCCACCGGCTCGGCGTCAGAGATCGCGCTCGCCTTCAACGACGCCTATCGCATGCTGCACCGGCGGATCGAGGCATTCGCCGCACTGCCGATCCGCTCGCTCGACGCGCTCACGCTCCAGGCGAAGCTCCGCGACATCGGCCGGATGGCCGGCGCGACCGCCAAAGAAACGAGCAAGGCGGCCACGTGAGCGACAGCCTCGCCCGCCGCGCGGTCGCGGAATTCCTCGGCAGCGCGCTCCTGCTCGCCACCGTGGTCGGTTCCGGAATCATGGGCGCGAAGCTCGCCGGCGGGAACGTCGCGCTGGCGCTGCTCGGCAACACGCTGCCGACCGGCGCGATCCTGGTGGTGCTGATCCTGATCTTCGGCCCGGTCTCGGGCGCGCATTTCAATCCGGCGGTGACGCTCGCCTTCGTCAGCCGCGGCGCGTTGGCGATGCCAACCGCCTTCGTCTATCTCGCGGCGCAGATCACCGGCGCCATCGCCGGCGCCTGGCTGGCGCATCTGATGTTCGAGCTGCCGGTGATGCAGCTCTCGACGACAACGCGGACCGGGCCGGGGCAATGGATCGCCGAGGCGGTGGCGACCTTCGGGCTGCTCTTGACGATCTTCGGATGCCTCGCGGGCGCGCGGGCGGCGATCCCCTATGCGGTCGGGCTCTACATCACCGCTGCCTACTGGTTCACCGCCTCGACCTCGTTCGCCAATCCGGCGGTGACGATCGCGCGCGCGTTGTCGGATACCTTCGCCGGCATCGCGCCGGCAGGCGTGCCGGGGTTTATCGTGGCGCAGCTTATCGGCGCCGCGCTTGCGACGTTGCTGGCGGCCTGGCTGTGGCCGAAGCCGGCGACGGCGTGATGACCGACGCCCGGCTATGAACGCGACAGGCGTTGCAGCGCCAGCGCGCAAATCCGTGTAGCGTCCTTCTCGCCGGTCTGGGCGATCTCGATGATGTGTTTCGCGATGATCTCGGTCAGGGCGTCGTTGCGCTCAAGCCCAAGCCGCAGCAGCGCAGCCTCATAGGCGTCTGCCATTGGACGGATCTCGTCGGGTCCGAAACCCGATTTCTCCAGAATTCGATAAATCGCCACAGCGCACCCGACCGCCCCCGCCAGTATCGAAATAATAGGCGGACGGTCGCGATGTGGAAAGCATCGCGTGGTCGCTCGCGGGAACGATCCACCTGCGGCAATCGACAGACGAAAACGGACACATCGAAAGCCCCGCTTGCGCGGGGCTTTCGGTGGGCTTGGCTACTTGGTTGTACTGATGGTGACGCTCGGACCTTTGCTGCCGCCGCCGGACTGATTGAAAAGCATGAAACCGCCGAACACCAGCACAAGCACGAGGATCGCACCGACGAGGACGCCGAGCGCGCTGCTGCCACTATTGTCTGCCATGAATATCTCCTGTCACGTCGACGGGATAACGCGGAAATCGCCGTGGCAGTTCCCGGGCACCGGCGGCGGGATACGCGTGTTGGAGTGGCCCTGCCCGTCCCGAATAACCATCCGTATACGGGTTGTCCCGTACAGTCCGCGCATGCACAGCGCCGCCCGGCTCCGCGACGAGCTCACCTTCACCGATCGCATGATCGCGGAATGCCGGCTGCATATCACGCGGCTGAAGAAGATCATCAGCGAGATGGACCGCGACGCGCAGGACACCGACCTCGCGCGCGACGTGCTGGCGACCTTCGCCGCCGCGCTGACCAGGCACGAGGCGCAGCGCCGGCTGATCGTCAGCATGACGGAGAAGCACGCGGTCAAGGAGCCGACGCCGGCGGTCGCCAAGTCGCGGTCATCGGACAAGTCGCGCTCATCGGACAAGTCGCGCAATCCAGGCACCCGTCACGGGCGGAACAGACGGAGCGTTGCCCGGCGCTGACACGCGTTCATTTCTTGACGACGCCGGCCTTCCGCTTCCGAGCCTTCGCAGGCGGCTCGCTGACATCCTCGGCTTCCGACTTGCTGTGCCGCGCCCGGATCGCCGCTTCGGTGGTTTCCGGGCTGATTCCGACGCTGAGATAAAAGGCCCGCATCTCAGCCTCGTCGCGCAGCAATTTCTCCGACCCCTTGTTCATCGCTACCTCCGTCGAACGGGAGTGGAACTCGCGAAGTTCCAAAAGGTTCCACCCGCGCGGCAGGCCCGTCATCCAGGCGGGCCACGAAAATCGGCCCTGCTCTCGGTGAGACCAGGGCCGTCAGTTTTCCACGCTAGATGTCTGCCTTGCAGACCGCCACAAGCCAGCACAGGTCGCACCCGCGCGACATCATCCAAACGGATGACCAGGACGCATTCCATTTCCGTTGCCACACGTCCGCGACGATCGCCCACACCGTCGCGGGGGCTTTCACGCATGTGGCTGCCATCGGCAGTGGAATTCGCTGGAGCGGTCGCGGGATTGCCCCTGCCACACCTCGCACTTCGCGAATCGATGGCGCGCCGCTCCATGCGCCGCCGCGGTGGCGCCGCTGGAGACGCGGGCCGCGGCGACGAGCGCACTCGTCGAGGCCCCAAAAAACACGCCGCAGGCAGGAACGGACGTCGCACCCGTGGATTGCCTCGTCAGCGTCATCGTCAATCTGGAGTCGTGTCGTGAAAGCTTTGGTCTATCATGGTCGAGGTGACATTCGCTGCGAGACGGTTCCCGACCCGAAGATCGAAGATGGGCGTGACGCGATCATCAAGGTGACGGCGTGTGCCATCTGCGGCTCCGACCTTCATCTCATGGGCGGCTTTGTCCCCGAGATGAAGGCGGGCGACGTGCTCGGGCACGAATGCATGGGCGAGGTCGTTGAGGTAGGCCGAGCCAACAAGCGGCTGAAGGTCGGCGACCGCGTGGTCATCCCGTTCTGCCTTGCTTGTGGCGAGTGCCGGATGTGCAAGATGGAACTCTATTCCTGCTGCGAGCGGTCGAACAGGAATGGAAAAGAGCAGGCGAAAGCGCTGGGTTACGGAGTCGCCGGGGCGCTCGGCTATTCGCATCTGACGGGCGGCTACTCGGGAGGACAGGCCGAGTTTGTGCGCATACCGTTCGCGGACTTCGGCGCGTTCATTGTTCCGGAAGGCTATTCCGACGAGCAGGTGCTGTTCTTGTCCGACATTTTCCCAACCGGCTACATGGCGGCTGAAAACTGCGACATCAAGAAGGGCCAGACGGTCGCGGTCTGGGGCTGCGGCCCCGTCGGGCTGTTCGCAATCATGTCGGCTTTCGTGCTCGGTGCGGGGCGGGTCATTGCGATCGATTCCATCAAAGAGCGCATGACCCTGGCGCGCAAGCTCGGCGCCGAGGTGATCGATTTCACGGACGGGAGCGTTCTCGACCAAATCCTCGCCCTGACCAAAGGCGAAGGGCCGGATGCGGTCATCGACGCGGTGGGCATGGAGAGCACCGGGTCGGAAACGACCATGCAGAGATTGGCATCGGCGGTTCAATCAACCGTGTCTGCGTCGGATCGTCCCTATGCCTTGAATGATGCGATCCTGTCATGCCGCCCGGGCGGCGTCGTCTCGGTGCCGGGCGTCTATATCGGTTCGGCGGTCCCCACAGCGATGGGCGCCTTCATGAACAAGGGATTGTCCATGCGAACCGGTCAGACCCATGTGCACAAATACATGGACCGGCTGATGCGGCTGATCGAGGAAGGCAAGGTGGACCCCACCGTCATCATCAGCCATCGCACCGCCGACCTGGGCGACGGGCCGGACCTGTACAAGACCTTCCGCGACAAGGACGATGGGTGCGTCAAAGTCGTTCTGTTTCCGCACGGGACGAGCGCGGGAGCGACCGAAATGCGCCGTGAAGCTCGACAGAAACAATCGGTCTGACGAGCTATCGCCGTCAATCAGCGAGACGGTCTCACACGTTCAACCGGAACTTCCTCGCGCGGTGGGACTCGCGAACAGAGGCGCCGTTGCTGCCGGAACTTCCGAGCGAACGCTGCGTTCCTCCTACCTCACTGGTAAGGACTCACAATCGTGGGCCAGTCCCATTCGTTTTTCTCGGGTAGCCCGCCGATGGACAGTCCGCCGCCGCGTCCGCCGATTCTGCGGACGCTTGGCGTCTACGCTGCGCTCGCCGCACTTTCGTATCTGCGCCCCACAGCGCGCCCGCATGTCAGAACCGTCGCCGTTCCGGCGCGACCCGCCGGCACATCGGAAAATTCCGCGCAGCGCACCGCAGTCCCTGTTCGCAAATCAGCAGCACTGGACGACGCGGGTGATAAGGTCACAGAGGAAGCAGCCGTACCGCCGGGCTGGTGGGCCCTCATCACACACTCGGCCTCACAATGGTCTACCCATAAGGTTTCGCGGCTTGGCGCGGCGCTTGCCTACTATTCGATCTTCTCGCTTGGCCCGCTCATTGTCGTCGCCGTGTCCGTCGCCGGCCTGATCTTCGGGCAGGAAGCGGTTCGCGGCGAGGTGAGCGAGAATCTCCGCGGCTTGCTCGGCGAAAACGGCGCGCAGGCGATCAACGGCATGCTCGCCGCTGCCGACAAGCCTCGGCAAGGCATGTTCGCGACGGTGATCGGCCTCGGCACGCTCGTCTTCGCTGCGATAGGCGTGGTCGTGCAGCTCAAAGACGCGCTCAATACCGTGTGGGAGGCCAAGACACCGCCCGGAAAGGGCCTTTGGGGCTTTGTGCGAACCTATGTGCTTTCGTTCGCGGGCGTGCTGGCCGTGGGATTCCTGCTGCTGGTATCCATGCTGCTGACGGCCGCATTGTCCGCCGCCGGAAAATATCTGGGCACGTTCATCCCGGAAGTGGCCTTGCAATTTATCGGCTCCGCTGTCTCCTTCCTGGTGATCGCGCTGCTGTTCGCGATGATGTTCAAATGGCTTCCCGACGCCGAAGTCCACTGGCAGGACGTGTGGCTCGGCGCGGTGGTGACCGCGCTACTGTTCGAGGTCGGGAAATTCCTGATCAGCTTCTACATCGGCAAGCAGGGCCTCGAGTCCACCTTTGGCGCAGCCGCCTCGATCGTCATCATTTTGATCTGGATCTACTATTCCGCACAGCTCCTGTTGTTCGGCGCCGAGCTCACCAACGTGCGGGCGAAACAGCGCCGCGGCGCGGAATCCGCTTCGCCGGCGCGTTGACGGCGCACCGCCGGCGCGCCAGCGCCTGACGGAGCCGCCCTACTCCGCCGGCTGCTCGCGCCTCTGCGCCGGCGGACGGCGGCGGCGTTCTCCGAGCGCGGCGATCCACCGGCAGATCACGTAGAACGCCGGCGTGAAGATCAGGCCGAAGATCGTCACGCCGATCATGCCGGAGAACACCGCGGTGCCGAGCGTCTGGCGGAGCTCCGCGCCGGCGCCGACCGCCCATACCAGGGGCAGCACGCCGAAGATGAACGCGAACGAGGTCATCAGGATCGGCCGCAGGCGCAGATGCGCGGCCTCCACCGCGGCTTCGGCGCGGGTGCGGCCCTGGTCCTCGAGCTGCTTGGCGAACTCGACGATCAGGATGGCGTTCTTCGCCGCCAACCCGATCAGCACCACGAAGCCGACCTGCGTCAGGATATTGTTGTCCTGCCCGCGCAGCACCACGCCGACGATCGACGCGACCAGACACATCGGCACGATCAGGATGACCGCGAGCGGCAATGTGAGGCTTTCGTATTGCGCCGCCAGCACCAGGAACACGAACACCACCGCGAGGAGGAACGCGAAGATCGCGGTGTTGCCGGCCTTGAGCTGCTGATAGGCGAGCGTCGTCCACTCATAGGCGAAGCCGTCCGGCAGGCTGGTGCGCGCGACCTGCTCCATCGCCTGGATCGCCTGCCCGAGCGAGTAGCCGGGCGCCGCGGCGCCGTCGAGCTCGGCGGCGGGATAGAGATTGTAGCGCGGCACGCGGTACGGCCCGGAGATGTCGCGCACGGTGGTGAACGAGGCCAGCGGCACGGTCATGCCCTGGTCGTTGCGCACGCGGATGTTCAGGATGTCCTGCGGCTCGAGCCGGTAGCCGCTCTCGGCCTGCGCGGTGACGCGATAGGTGCGGCCGAACAGGTTGAAGTCGTTGACGTAGGACGAACCGATATAGATCTGCAGCGCGTGAAGACATCGGGGACGCGGATGCCGAGCAGCTGCGCCTTGGTGCGGTCGATGTCGAGATAGAGCTGCGGCGTCGAGGTCTCGAAGAACGAGAACACCTGCGAGAGCTGCGGGTTCTTCGACGCCGCGCCCATCATCGCGAAGGCGGCGGCCTGCAGCGCCTGCGGCCCGCGGCCGGCGCGATCCTCGATCATCATGCGGAAGCCGCCGGCATTGCCGATGCCCTGCACCGGCGGCGGCGAGACCACGAAGACCATCGCCTCCTGGATGACGGACAAGCGGCCGTAGAGCTCCTTGATGATGCCGCCGGCGGAGAGCTTGGGATCGCGGCCGCGCTTCTCGAACGAGTCGAGCACCACGAAGATCGCGCCCGAGTTCGGCGCATTGGTGAAGGTCGCGCCGGAGAAGCCGACGATGTTCACCGCGCTCGAGACGCCGGGCGTCTTGAGCGCGATTTCGACCGCGCGGCGGTTGACCGCGTCGGTGCGCGCGAGCGCCGCGCCCGGCGGCAGCTGCGTCACGATGATGAGGAACGCGCGGTCGACGGCCGGGATGAAGCCGGTCGGCGTCTTGCGGAATTCGTTGAGGCCGAAGGCGAGGATGCCGACATAGAGCACCAGCATCAGCGCCGCGAAGCGCACGACGCGGGCACTGAGCCAGCCATAGCCGCGCGAGAGCCCGTCGAAGCTCTTGTTGAACAGCCGGTAGAACGCGCGGATCGGGCGTTCCCAGGGCTTCGGCCGGCGCTCCTCGTGCGGCTTGAGCAGCAGCGCGGCGAGCGCCGGCGAGAGCGTCAACGAGACAATGAGAGAGATCACGGTCGCGGCCGCGATGGTGAGCGCGAACTGGCGGTAGAACTGGCCGGAAATGCCGGTGATGAACGCGGCCGGGATGAACACCGCGCACAGCACGAGCGAGATCGCGATCAGCGCGCCGCCGACCTCGTCCATGCTCTTGATGGCGGCCTCGCGCGGACGCAGGCCGGCCTCGATATTGCGCTCGATGTTCTCGACCACGACGATAGCGTCGTCGACCACGATGCCGACCGCGAGCACCAGGCCGAACAGCGTCAGGTTGTTCAGCGTGAAGCCGAACATCGCCATCACGAAGAACGTTCCGATCAGCGAGATCGGGATCGCGACCAGCGGGATCACCGATGCGCGCCAGGTCTGCAGGAAGATGATGACCACGATGACGACCAGCAGGATCGCCTCGAGGATGGTCTCCTGCACCGCGTTCACCGACTCCTGGATGAACTGGGTCGGGTCGTAGACGATGGTGTATTTCACGCCGGGCGGCAGCCGCGGCGCGAGCTGCGCCATGGTGGCCCGGATTTCCTGCGCGGTGGCGAGCGCATTCGATCCCGGCCGCTGGAACACCGCGATCGCCACCGCGGGGTCGAGGTCGAGATAGGAGTTCGACGAGTAATCCTGGGCCGCGAGCTCGATCTTGGCGAGGTCGCGCAATCGCACCACCGCGTTCGCGGTCTGCTTGACGATGATATTGCCGAATTCCTCGACGTTGGAGAGACGGCCCTGCGTCTGCACCGCGATCTGGAACGCGCCCGGCTTTTCGACCGGCGGCTGGTTGAGCACGCCGGAGGCGACCTGCACGTTCTGCCCGGCCAGCGCCTGGGTCACGTCGGCGGCGGTGAGCCCGAGCGATTCCAGCCGCTGCGGATCGAGCCAGACGCGCATCGCATAGTCGCGGCTGCCGAACACCGTGAGCGAGCCGACGCCATTGATGCGCGCGAGCGGATCCTTGATCTCGAGCGTCACGAAGTTGGAGATGAACAGCGTGTCGCGCGAACGGTCGGGCGAATACAGGTGCACGACCATCATCAGGTCGGGCGAGCTCTTGCTCACGGTCACGCCGATGTTGCGCACGTCGGCCGGCAGGCGCGGCGTCGCGGTGGCGACGCGGTTCTGCACCTGCACCTGCGCGATATCGAGATTGGTGCCGAGATCGAAGGTGACGGCGATGCTGAAACGGCCGTCGGCGGTGGCGTTCGATGACACGTAGAGCATGTTCTCGACGCCGTTGATCTGGTCCTCGATCGGCGCCACCACGGTCGAGGCGACGATCTCGGCGCTGGCGCCGGGATACTGGCCGGTCACGTTGATGATCGGCGGCGCGATCTCGGGGTATTGCGCGATCGGCAGGCGGAAGAACGACACCGCCCCGAGGATCACGAACACGATCGACACCACCGAGGCAAAGATCGGCCGGTCAATGAAGAAATGCGATAACCGCATCCGCGCCCCGTCCTTGCTTCATCCGTTGGCGTTGGTCGTGCCGTTACTTCGCGACCGACGTCTTCGCATCGGCCTGCGCCTGCTCTTCCGGCGCCACCTTGGCGCCCGGCCGCGCGCGCATCAGCCCGTTGACCACGATACGGTCTTCCGGCTTGAGCCCGTCCTTGATCACGCGCAGGTTGCCGACGAGCTGGCCCGGGGTGACGTAACGCTGCTGCGCCGTGTTCTCGCCGTCGACGACCAGCACGTATTTGCGCGCCTGCTCGCTGGCGATGGCGGCGTCCGGAATGAGCAGCGCCGGATAGGCCGGCGAGCCCGGCACCCGCACGCGCGCGAACATGCCGGGCGTGAACATCTCCTCGGTGTTCGCGAATACGGCACGGCCCCGGATCGTCCCCGACGCTTTGTCGATCACGTTGTCGACGAAATCCATGTAGCCGCGATGCACGAAATCGGCTTCGTCGATCAGCTTCGCCGCGACGATCACGCTGCCGCCGCGGCCGGTGACCTCGCGGCCGCTGCTCGAGAACCGCTCGTAACGCAGATACGCCGCCTCGTCGAAGGTGAATTCGAGCCGGATCGGATCGAGCGACACGATGGTGGCGAGCAGCGTCGTGGTGCCGGTGGTGCCGCCGGTGATCAGGTTGCCCGGCGACACGCGCCGGTCGCCGATGCGGCCGGTGACCGGCGCACGCAACTCGGTGAATTGCAGGTCGAGCTCGGCCTGGCGCACCGCCGCCTCGTTCGCCTGCACCGACGCCTCGGCGTTGCGCTTGGCCTGCGCGCGCTGCTCGTAGATCTGCTCGGCGATGGTCTTGTCGCGCAGCAATTGCTTGCCGCGCGCGAGATCGGCCTCGGTATAGATCAGGTTCGAGCGCGCCAGCGCGAGATTGGCGCGCGCCTGATCGAGCGTGTTCTGGAACGGCCGCCTGTCGATGGTGAACAGGAGGTCGCCCTGCTTGACGATCTGGCCGTCGTTGAAGTGGACGCCGTCGAGATAGCCGGACACGCGGGCGCGCACCTCGACGGCGTCGACCGCGACGAATCGCCCGACATACTCGTCGTGATCGATCACATTGCGCTGCACCGGCTTCGCCACCGTCACGGTCGGAGGCGGCGGCGCCGGCGGCGCGCGATTGCTGTCGCTGCAGGCGGCGAGCATGGGAACGAGGAGCAAAAGGATGGTGATCGAGCGCAGATGGACGGTCATTTTCCCGGAACGTGAACGCGCTTGCGGCATCGCACCATACAGGCAGTTCGGCGGCGGCGGCCATCGCAGGTTCGTGATTAACCACGTCTTAAGATTGCCTGCGGCGCCGCGGACAGCCGCCGGATACCGCCGGCTCTCCGACAGCCTGCCGCCGTCACGAGAATTCAAATAGTTATCAGAGAGTTAGATGCCTTGCCGCGAGTGTGATGGATATGGCACATCCCGGCAATTCATACCGGCGACGATTGCGTCGCAAACGTGGCCGGGCTTAAAATCGCAAATAAAGTCCGTCGTTTAACAGGGGGCGTGGGGCCATGTTCCCCCACCACAGCTGCCGCCTCATCGCGGCGCTGGTGCTGCTTGCGTCGTGCATGCAGCCAGCGCGCGCCCAGATTCCGTCCAGCGAACTGCCTGGCCGGGCGCGCGAAGATATTCAGCAACAGCAGCGCGCGCCACTGTCGCGACCGGGCGCGCCGATCGTCTCCTTGCCGAGCACGGTGGCGCCGCCAGGCGCCGAGAAGCTGATGGTGACCGTGCGCGGCGTGCGCATCACCGGCAACACGGTCTACAGCGCCGACGAACTCGAACCCCTCTATCGCGATCTCATCGGCCGCGAAGTCCCCGTCACCGCCGTTTACGATCTTGCACAGAAGATCACCGCGAAATACGGCGGCGACGGCTGGGTGCTCTCGCGCGCGATCGTGCCGCCGCAGGAGCTCTCGCCGCGCGGTGCCGTCGTGCGCATCCAGATCGTCGAAGGCTATATCGACCGGGTCGAGTGGCCGCCGGTGCTCGCGACGTATCGCGACTTCTTCTCGTATTACGCGGCCAGGATCACCGCCGAGCGCCCGATCAACATCAGGACGCTGGAGCGTTACCTGCTGCTCGCCGGCGACCTGCCCGGGCTCCGGTTCAAGAACAGCCTGAAGGCTTCCACCACCAATCCGGGCGCGGCAACGCTGGTGGTCGAGGTCGCCGAGAAGCCGGCCGACCTGTTCGCCCGCATCGACAACCGCGGCACCAAGGCGCGCGGGCCGCTGCAGTATTTCACCAGCATCAGCCTCAATAATCTCGGCCGCTCCCATGAGAGCTTGACGTTGAGCCAGGCCGGGGCGTTCCAGACCACCGAGCTGCAGTACTGGATGCTGGGCTACAAGCAGGTGCTCACCGCGGAAGGTCTGACGTTCTTCGCCAACAACAGCTACAGCCGCAGCAAGCCCGGCACCGAGCTGCTGCAGCTGCTCCAATACAAGACCCGCGGCGATCTGTTCGAGGCGGGCCTGAGCTATCCGTTCATCCGCAGCCGCGAGAAGAACCTGATCGCCAGCGGGCTATTCTTCATCAGCAACGACCGCTCCGACATTCTCGGCGCGCTCAACACGCTCGATCGCATCCGCGGCATCCGGATCAAGGTCGATGCCGACTTCGTCGATCCGCTGCGCGCGATCAACCAGATCAACCTGGTGTTCAGCCAGGGCATCGAGGGCCTGGGCGGCTCCTCCGGCGGCGACGCCAACCTGTCGCGAGCCAATGGCCAGCCCGACTTCACCAAAGTCGAGGCGACCGTCAGCCGCGTGCAGCCGCTGCCGATCCCGAATTTCTCGGTGCTGCTGGCCGCCTATGGGCAATGGGCCAGCACCCCCCTGCTCTCCCCGGAGCTGTGCGGCTACGGTGGCCGTGCATTCGGGCGGGCTTTCGACCCCTCCGAGCTGGTCGCGGATCGCTGCATCGAGCTGCTGGCGGAGCTGCGCTACGACATCCCCCATGCGTTCCAGAATCTCACTCAATTTCAGCTATATGGCTACGCAGACCGGGGCTGGCTCCATAATCTTGCCCCAGTTGCGGGGACACCTGCCGACGTGGATGGCGCTTCGGTTGGAGGGGGTCTCCGCCTCGGTTTGCAGCCCGGCCTGGCGGTCGATTTGTCGGCGGCCAAGGGCGTAGCGGGCATACGCGACGACTGGCGGTTCTTCTTCATCACAACTGGACGTTTTTGAGGGACGAAGGATGTCTCCGCGCCTCCGCACGCTGCTCATGACCTCCACGGCGCTGCTGGCGCTCGGCTCAGCGCCCGCGCACGCGCAGCCCACCGGGGCGAACGTCGTCGGCGGCAACGCCACCGTATCCGGTGCCGGCACCAACTCGGTCATCGTCAACCAGTCGAGCCAGAACGCGATCATCAACTGGAACACGTTCAACATCTCGTCCGGCGGCGCGGCGACGTTCAACCAGCCGAACTCTTCCGCGATCACGCTGAACCGCGTCACCGGCGGGCTCGGCCCCTCGGTGATCGACGGCACCATCACCGCCAACGGCCGCGTCTTCATCATCAACCGCGACGGCATGCTGTTCGGCCGCGGCGCGGTGATCAACACCGCGGGCTTCCTGGCGACGACCAACGACATCCGCAACGCCGACTTCATGGCCGGCCGGATGAACTTCAACATCCCCGGGCGCGGCAACGCCTCGATCGTCAATTACGGCAACATCACCGCCTCGAGCGGCGGCTTCGCGGCGCTGGTGGCGCCCGGCGTGCGCAATGCCGGCACCATCGGCGCGCATCTCGGCACCGTCGCCCTCGCCTCCGGCAACAGCTTCACGCTCGACATGTACGGCGACAAGCTGATCCAGGTCGCGGTCGGCGACACCATCGCCGACAAGGTGATCGACGTCGCGACCGGCAAGCCGCTGTCCTCGCTGGTCTCGAACGAGGGCACGCTGCGCGCCAATGGCGGGCGGGTCGAGATCACGGCCGCGGCCGCGCGCCACATCGTCGACTCGGTGATCAACAACAAGGGCGTGATCGAAGCCAATTCGGTCGGCACCCGCGCCGGGCGGATCGTGCTCGGCGGCGCCACGCAGACCGCCGGACTGCCGAAGCAGACGATCAAGATTTCCGGCAAGATCAGCGCCACCGGCAAGGACAAGGGCCAGACCGGCGGCACCATCCAGATCACCGGCGAGGACATCCAGTTCGCCGCGGCGATGCTCGACGTTTCCGGACATTCCGGCGGCGGCCGGATCCTGGTCGGCGGCGATTACGGCGGCGGCAAGCCGCTGCCGGGCGGCATCGACAACCAGAGCGCGGTGCTGGAAGGCTACGCGATCCCGACCGCAACGACCGTTACGGTCGACAGCCAAACCACGTTCAACGCCTCGGCGACCGTGAACGGCAGCGGCGGCAAGGTGATCCTGTGGTCGGATACGCTGACCACGTTTGCCGGCACCATCTTCGCCCGCGGCGGCGATGAAGGCGGCAATGGCGGCTTCGTCGAGGTGTCGGGCAAGCAGACGCTCGCCTATTCCGGCCTGGTCGACACGCGTGCGCCGAACGGTATGGCGGGCACGCTGCTGCTCGATCCGGAGGACTACAACATCGACGCGGCAGCGGCCGCGACGATCGTCGCCAATCTCGCCACCACCAATGTCGTCATCACCACCGGCGCCATCGGCGCGGGCGTCGGCGACATCACGGTCAATTCGGCGATATCCTGGTCAAGCTCCAACAGCCTGACGCTGAGCGCGTACCGCAACGTGGTCGTCAACGCCAACATCACCAACTCCGGCGGCGGCGATGCTCCGGTGATCCTGCGCGCCGACAATACCGGCACCGGAGTCGGAACCGTCGAATTCGCCAGCCCCAGCGTGAAGGTGGCAACCGGCGGCCATGTCTCGATCTTCTACAATCCGTCGGTCAATCCAGCCGGCAGCTTCGTCAACACCACAAGCTACGTCTCGCCGACCGAGAGCTTTGTTGTCAACATGGCCGGCGCCGCGAACTTCACCGCCTACATGCTGGTCAATACCGTCAACGACCTGCAAAACGTCCGGAACAATCTCACCGGCAATTACGCGCTCGGACGTGACATCGACGCGGCCGTCACCGCGACGTGGAATGAAGGCGCGGGATTCACGCCGATCGGCACCGCCAGCGAGCGGTTCGCCGGAATGCTGGCAGGACAAGGCCAGATCATCAGCAACCTGACGATCAATTCGACCCGCCAGCACACCGGCCTATTCGGCTACATCGGCTCCCAGGGCTCGGTGGACAACCTTGGCCTGGCGAATGTCAACATCGTCGCGTCGGAACAGTCCGGCCATGGATGGCTAGGATCGCTGGCGGGCCAGAACGCGGGCACAATCAGCCGCGTTTACGCGACCGGCTCGGTGAACGCCAACGATACAGCCTATGACGTCGGTGGCCTGGTCGGCCGCAACGACGGCACGATCCGTCAGTCGTATACCGAAATCGCAACCTCCGGGGGCAACAACAGCGCCATCGGCGGCATGGCGGGCCGCAACTACGGAACGATCGAACAGGCTTATGCGCTGGGCTCGGTCACCGCCGGCGCCGGCAGCTATGCCGGCGGACTGGTCGGATGGAACACCGGGAACGGCAACATCGACCAAACCTACGCAACCGGACCGGTCAGCGCCGGTGCCGGCAGCAGTGCCGGCGGCCTGGTTGGCGTCAACGGGGAATCCGCGACCGTCTCGGATTCCTATTGGGACATCGGGACCACCGGCCAGAAAAGCAGCGCCGGGGACGGCACCGGCCTCCGGACCGCCGAAGCGCGGACGCGCGAAAGCTATGCAGACCTGACCTTCGGCATCGAAGGCGCGTGGTTCATGGTCGACGGCATGACCCGGCCGATGCTGCGTTCGGAATGGTCGCAGACCATCCGCACCACGCACCAGCTCCAGCTCATGGCGATGAACCTCAACGCCAACTATGTGCTCGCGGGCAACATCGACTTCACCGGCCAGTTCGGCGAGGCCGGGATCTGGGGACCGCGCGGGTTCGCGCCGGTGGGCTCCATCAGCTACCGCGGCAACGATCCGTTCGTCGGCAGCCTGGACGGTCGGGGCTTCACGATCAACGCGCTGATGCTCGCTCCCGACGATGCGACCACGCAGAGCATCGGCCTGTTCGGCACCATCGGCGCGACCGGCTCGGTGAGCAACCTCAACATCACCAATGCCAGCGTGGCAGCGAATATCGGCTTCGAGCAGTCGGTCGAGGGGCCACCGATTTCGCAATGGGTCGGCATCCTCGCCGGCCAGAGCGGCGGCACCATCAACACCGTGACGGTCGCGGGTACGGTCAGCGGCCTGTCGGTGGTCGGCGTGAACGCCGGCGGACTGGTCGGTCAGCACGGCATCGTCGGCCCCTCCAGCGCGGCCGGCTCGATCACCAATTCCTGGGCCAACGTCAACGTCAGCGTGGGTAACGGCGCTGGCGATTGTTCAAGCTTCTGCATGTTCAACACCGCGGGCGGTCTCGTCGGCGTGAACGTCGGCGGCTCCTCGATTGCGAATTCCCATGCCCTCGGCAACGTCAGCGGCGGCGGGATGACCTGGGCCGGCGGCCTGGTCGGTCAGAATGGATGGTTCGGTCTGGAGGGCGTGACCGTCACCGGAACGATCACCAATTCCTACGCGACCACCAATGTGACGGTGACCGGTGCTCAATCGGCCGCCGGCGGCCTGGTCGGCAGCCAGGCGCCGGGATCGACGATCACCAATTCGCAGGCGTTCGGCACCGTCGCAGCGACCTTCAACGCGACGACGGATATGCAGTTTCACGACGCCGGCGGCCTTGTCGGTTCGAACAACGGCACTATCACCAGCACCACGACCCCGAACGCAGTGACGGCGAGCTGTGCCATCGGCGCCAGCTTCTCCTGCGCGACCGGCAATGTCAGCGTCGGCACCGGCGGATCCGCCGGCGGCCTGGTCGGCCATAACCAGGGCACCATCGAGAAGGCGTTCGCGACCGGCAATGTCACCGGCGCTGACGGCCTGGGCCTGGATGGCGGCATGACCCACCTGGGCGGCCTCGCGGGCACCAACCGCGGCACCATCGCCAACACGTTCGCGCGCGGAGCGGTCGGCGACATCACGACCAATTTCGTGGCGGCCGGCGGCCTCATCGGCGACAATACCGGCACGATCTCCAATTCGACCGCAAGCGGGAATGTGACCGTCGGCAATCAAAGCCTCGCGGGCGGGCTGGCGGCCAACAATTCGCCGGACAGCGAGGAGTTCAATCAGGGCACCGGCGCGAGCAATGCGGCGACGATCTCGAATTCGTCGGCGAGCGGCGACGTCTCGGTCGGCTCGGGCGCCTTCGGCGGCGGATTTGTCGGCGGCAACATCGGCACCATCACCAATTCGTTCGCCACCGGCGCGGTGACCGGCCGCGGGCTGTCGATGGTCGGCGGCTTCGCCGCCGCCAGCGGCGGCTCGATCGGCAATTCGCATGCGACCGGCGCGGTGACCACCAACACCGGCTTCGCCGGCGGCTTCATCGGCTTCAACTTCGGCTCGATCGCCCTGTCCTACGCGACCGGCAACGTATCGAGCATCGACTTCGCCTTCGTCGGCGGCTTCGCCGCCATGAACAGCGGCACGATCAACCAGGCCTATTCGATCGGCGCCGTGAGCGGCGGCCCCAACAGCCTGCTCGGCGGCTTCGTCGGGCTCAACGTCGCGGCAGATTTCAGCTTCATCGGCGACAGCGGCGACTCCGCCACCAGTGGCAAGGCAGCAGCGGCGAGCCAGAGCGGCGCGATCTCGCAGTCCTATGCGCTCGGCCCGGTGACCGGGAGCAACGCGCGGGTTGCCGGCGGCTTCGCCGCGCTCAATCTCGGCTCGCTCGACCAGGTCTATGGCGTAGGACACGTCCAGGGCGCCACGACGATGGGCGGCCTTGTCGGTGCCAACAATCAGGCGGCGGTGCTGCCCGATATCGGCGGACTGCCCGGGCAGCTCACGCTGCCGGACGGCACCGCCACCAATTCCTACTGGGACATGCAGACCACCGCCATGCTCACCAGCGCGGGCGGCACCGGCATGAACACGGCGCCGCTCTCGAGCGGACTGCCGCCCGGCTTCGACCCGACGATCTGGTCGCACCACTCCTATCCGTTCCTCGTCAACTTCGTGCCCGACAACCAGGACACCACCCCCGGGCCGCCGGTGATTCCGCCGGTCGGGGATCCTATCAACACCGAGAACCTTCAGCCGCCGAACCAGCAGATCAGCCAGACCATCCCCGGCGGCGGGCCGACGACCAACGATCCGATCCCGAACGTCACGCAGTTCGTGCAGCAGCAGACGCAGCAGCAGACACAGCAGGGCGGCGGAGCTGGTGGTGGTGGCGGCGGACTGACGACCGGCAGCGTGCCGCCCGGCCCGCAGCCGATCCGGCTCGATGTCGGCGATCCTGACCGCTACTTCTATCTGCCGCCGCCGGAAGAGACGCGCCTCGTCGTCAACGAGGTGGTGCTGCAGATGCCGTGCAACGTGCCGCAGGCGGTGCTCGACGGCATCCTCAAGCGGCACAACCTCGAGCTCGTCGCCTCGCAGTGCCTCACCGCAGGCGGCAATGCCGCCTTCCGGATGCGCCACGCCAGCAATCAGCAGATCGCGGCCGTTATCAAGGCGCTCGCCGAGCACCAGGTCATCGCCGCCGCGCAGGCCAACTACACCTACGAGCTGACGGAAACGTCGGTGCAGTCGGCGACCTCGCAGCAGGGCGATCCCGGCCAGTACATCACCGAGAAGCTGCGGCTGTTCGCGGCGCACCGCATCGTCACCGGCAACGGCGTTCCGATCGCCGTGGTCGACTCCGAGATCGACGCCGCGCACCCCGATCTCACCGGCGCGATCGCCAATCGCTACGATGCGACCGGCGTCGAGGACAGCCCGCATGCGCACGGCACCGGCATGGCCGGCGCGATCGTGTCGCATCAGAAACTGCTCGGCGTGGCGCCCGGCGCGCGCATCCTGGCAATCCGCGCGTTCTCGACCCGCAACACCAACCCGGAGAGCACGACCTATCATATCCTCCGCGGTCTCGACTGGGCGGTCGCCAACAACGTCCGCATCATCAACATGAGCTTCGCCGGACCGCGCGACCCGTCGCTTGAGCGCGCGCTGAAGGCGGCCAACGACAAGGGCATCGTGCTGATCGCGGCGGCCGGCAATGCCGGGCCCCGTTCGCCGGCGATGTACCCGGCGGCCGATCCGAACGTGATCGCGGTGACCGCCACTGACATCGACGACAAGCTGTTCACCGGTGCCAACCGCGGCAATCATGTCGCGATCGCGGCGCCGGGCGTGGACATCCTGGTGCCGGCGCCGGCCGGCGAGTACCAGGTCACCACCGGCACGTCGGTCGCCACCGCCCATGTCAGTGGCGTGGTGGCGCTGATGCTCGAGCGCAACGCCAAGCTCACGCCGGCCGACGTCCGCCGGATCCTGATCGCCAGCGCGCGGCGGCTCGGCCCGGCGAGCCTGTTCGGCGCCGGCCTGGTCGATCCGATCAGGGCGATCGAGATGGCGACGCCGCGGTCGGCAGCGGTGCCGGTGGCGCCGCCGCGACCCCCGG
>JAIESR010000079.1 GCA_019745775.1 Xanthobacteraceae bacterium
AATCACCCCGTCGTGTCCAATCCAACGGAATCACGATCAGGTCTTGCCGTCGAGCGAGTTTTTCAGCAGCCTGCTAGTGCCGAGCGGTTTAGCGCCGGGCGTCGGGGGCTTCGGCGGGATTCATCGGGTGCGCTTCCGTGACCCGCGTCGGACCGAGGTCGACCAGCTCGACCTCCAGGCACTCGACTTCGAGCCGCAGCGCCGGACCGCCGGAGAACACCAGCGTCACGATGCCGGCGGGCGTGTCGGTCAGCTCGAATTCGATGTCCAGAAGATTGAGGACCTTGTCCTTGGCGATCGGCTCGACGTGCTTGCATTTGCAGCTCAGCACGCGATCGAACCGCAATGCCGCACGGCGGCGGCGCATTTCCGGGCTCGTCGCAATCCAGGCCTGCCAGTCGAAGCGATCGACGCCGACCACCAGGCGCTTTTCCTGCGGCCGCCAGTGGACGTCCGCGACCTTGACCTCGGCATCCTGCAGATGGGTCGACACGACCTCGAGATCATCCGCGTCGAGCGCGACGAATTTCAACGGCTCCATATCGGCCGGCTCCATGACTACCCCAGTGCCATCGTCCCAGAATAAGGTGGTAGTTAGGGAGCAAACCATCCATCCGCAAGCGCCTGTCGCACCCCTGGCGCGGGTACGTCACTTGTCCCCCCGTCCCCCGCTGACATACCATCGCCCCGACCCGCCTCCCCTGTTGACCCGCCCAAAGGACTGATGATGTCGAAGCCCGTATCGGCCATTCCCCGTTTTGTCGTCGGCCTCGCGCTGCTCGCCGCACTGGCGGGGGGAAGCTATGCCCAGGTCCGGCTCGACGTGCCCTATGTGCCGACGCCGCAGGACGTGGTCGAGCGCATGCTCGACATGGCGAAGCTCGCCAAGGACGATTTCCACATCGATCTCGGCTCCGGCGACGGGCGCATCGCCATCACCGCGGCGAAGCGCGGCGCGCGCTCGATCGGCATCGACCTCAATCCGGTGCGCATCGCGGAAGCGAAAGAGAATGCCCAGAAAGCGGGCGTCACCGACCGCGTGACCTTCATCGAGGGCAATCTGTTCGAGCAGGACATCAGCAAGGCGGACGTGCTGACGATGTACCTGCTGCAGGGCGTCAACCTGCAACTGCGTCCGAAGATCCTCTCGACGCTGCGGGCGGGCTCGCGCGTCGTCTCGCACGCCTTCAGCATGAACGACTGGGAGCCGGACCAGCACGCCAACGTCACCGGCCGCAACGTCTATCTCTGGATCGTGCCGGGCAAGGCCGAGGGCGCCTGGCAGGCGGAAAGCGGCGGCCGCAAGTTCACGCTGAACCTCAAGCAGGCGTTCCAGAAGCTCAGTGGCACCGCCACCGTCGACGGCAAGTCGGCGCCGGTGACCGGGAAGCTCACCGGCAACACCCTCGAATTGTCCGCCGATCTCGGCAAGGGAGCGACGGTGCTGCGCGGCGAGATCAAGGGCGACGCCATCGACGGCGGCAACCTCACCGCCACGCGGTCTTGACCGGCCGCGTCACCACCCTGCAAGTAGGCCCTGCAACCCGAGCGGCACCCGCCATGGCCCCGCCGCCGCAAACCTCCCGGAGATGCTCCCATGGCTGAGCCAACAAGCGCAAGCGCGACACCCCGCGCCAGCCTGTCGACGCTCGACGCCGCCGCGATGCTGATCGGCATCGTCATCGGAATCGGCATCTTCAAGACGCCGTCGCTGGTCGCGAACTTCGTGCCCAGCGAGGCGTACTTCATCGGCGTATGGGCGTTGGGCGGGTTCGTCACCTTCGTCGGCGCGCTGTGTTATGCGGAGCTCGGATCGTCGCGCCCGAGCGCCGGCGGCGAATATCAGTTCCTGAAGGAAGCGTACGGTCCCAAGGTGAGCGTGCTGTTCGCCTGGGCGCGCTGCAGCGTCATTCAGCCGGGCGCGATCGCGGCCGTCGCCTTCGTGCTCGGCGACTACGCCAATGTGCTGCTCAATCTCGGAAGCTACGGACCGGCGATCTATGCCGTGATCGGCGTGCTGATCGTCACCGGCATCAATTTCGCCGGCACGTTCCAAGGCAAGTCGACCCAGCTCGTGCTGTCGCTGCTGACGGTTTCGGCGGTGCTGATCGTCGCGATCGCCGGCTTCACGGCGCCCGCGACTGCCGCGCCGCCGGCGCCGCCGCGCGACCTGGTGTGGGGCATGGCCGGCCTGTCGATGGTGTTCGTGCTCTTGACCTACGGCGGCTGGAACGAGGCGGCCTATCTCTCGGGCGAGCTGAAGGACGTCAAGCGCAACATGGTGCGCGCGCTGATGCTCGGCGTCGCCGTCATCGTCACGCTCTACCTTCTCATCAACTTCGCCTACCTGCACGTGCTTGGCATCGAAGGGCTGCGCAAGAGCAACGCCGTCGGCGCCGACCTGATGAAGGTCGTCGTGGGCACCAGCGGCGCGATCGTGCTGAGCATCATCGTATGCATCACCGCCGGGTCGACCCTCAACGGCACCATCTTCACCGGCGCACGGTCGTACTACGCGCTCGGCCGTGACGTCAGCGTCTTCCATCGCCTCGGCATCTGGCAAGAGCGCGGCGACACGCCGGCCAACGGCCTGATCGTCCAGGGCATCATCGCCATCGTCCTGATCCTGTTCGGATCGACGACGCGGGACGGCTTCGAGGCCATGGTCGCCTACACCGCGCCGGTGTTCTGGCTGTTCATGTTCCTGGTGGCGATCTCGATCATCGTGTTCCGGGTGCGGGAGCCCGGACGCGAGCTGCCGTTCCGGGTGCCGCTCTATCCCCTGCCGCCGCTCATCCTCGCCGCCGCCTGCGCCTGGATGTTCTATTCGGCGCTCGTCTATGCCGGCTGGGGCTCGATCATGGGCGTGGTCGTGCTCGTGGTCGGCCTGCCGCTGATCTTGCTGCGGCGGGATTCGTAGCGGCTGGAGTCGGCGCGAATGTTGCATTAGCCTTCGGGACGGACGCCAGCCTTCGGGACGGACGCCGGCGTCCGTTCCGGAGGTTTCCATGCGCATATCGATGTCATGGTCGATGTCGTGGGCCGGCGCCACCCTGCTGCTTTTGCTGGCGGGGAGCCAGCCAGGCGGCGCGCAAAGCGCCGCGGATTTCTACCGCGGCAAGCAGGTGATCCTCATCGTCGCCGCCTCGACCGGCGGCGGCTACGATACTTACGGCCGCACGGTGGCGCGCCATCTCGGCGAGCACATCCCGGGCAAGCCGACCGTCGTCGTGCAGAATATGCCGGCGGCAGGCGGGCTCGGCGCGGCCAATCACACCTACAACGTCGCCGCCAAGGACGGCACCGTCATCACACTGTTCCAGAACACCGTGCCGCTGGAGCCGTTCTTCGAGAACAAGCAGGCGCAGTTCGACGCCGCGCGCTTCGGCTGGCTCGGCACGCCGACCGCCGAGGTCGCGCTCTACATGTTCTGGCACGCCTCGAAGATCAGGACGCTCAAGGACGCGCAGACGCAGGAATACGTGGCGGGCGCCGCCGGCGCGGCGTCGACGCCGGCGTTCTACGGCCGCGTGTTCAACCAGCTCTTCAACATGAAGGCGCGTTTCATCTCGGGCTATCCCGGCCAGAACGAGATCCTGCACGCGCTGGAGGGCGGCGAGGTCGAGGCGATGGCGTCGCCGTTCTGGTCGAGCCTGAAGACCTCGCGCCCGGCCTGGTACAAGGAAGGCAAGATCCGCTTCCTGTTCCAGTACGGCGGCGAGGATCATCCCGAGCTCAGGAGCGTGCCGCGCGCGCTCGATCTTCTGCAAACCGACGCCGACAAGACGCTGCTCACGATCGCGGCGGCGCCGCTCGGGCTCGGCCGTCCGTTCGGCGCGCCGCCCGGCATCCCCGCCGATCGCCTCGCGGCGCTGCGCACCGCCATGATGGCGACGTTCAAGGACCCCGCCTTCATCGCCGACTGCGCCAAGCAGCGGCTCGAATGCGATATTCCGACGAGCGGCGAGGAGCTCGGCACGCTGATCGGCCGCGCCTATGCCGCGCCCGCCGACGTGCGCCGGCGCCTGATCGGGATGTATCAGACGGGATCGGGGAAGTAGGCCCCCACCGCCGTCATTCCGGGGCGCGGACGAAGTCCGCGAGCCCGGAATGACGGCGGAGTGAAACCTACCCGACGATGCGCTCGATATCCGCGCCGCAGGCCTTGAGCTTGTCCTCGAGCCGCTCGAAGCCGCGGTCGAGGTGGTAGACGCGGTTGACCATGGTGTCGCCTTCGGCGGCGAGCGCGGCGATCACCAGCGACACCGAGGCGCGCAGGTCGGTCGCCATCACCGGCGCGCCCTTGAGCCTGTCGACGCCCTCGATCGTGGCGGTCTCGCCGTCGAGATTGATGCGCGCGCCGAAGCGTACCAGCTCCTGCACGTGCATGAAGCGGTTCTCGAAGATCGTCTCGGTGATGCGCGACGTCCCCGACGCGCGCGTCATCAGTGCCATGAGCTGCGCCTGCAGGTCGGTCGGGAAGCCCGGGAACGGCTCCGTCGTCACCTCGACCGGCTTCAGCGCGCCGCCGTTGCGCGCCACGCGCAAGCCCCGGTTGGTCTCGTTGTATTCGAGGCCGGCGCTCGCGAGCACGTCGAGCCCCTCCTGGAGCAGTTCCGCGCGCGCGTTCTCCAGCATCACGTCGCCGCCGGTCATCGCCACCGCCATCGCGTAAGTGCCGGTCTCGATCCGGTCCGGCAGCACGCGGTGGCGCGCGCCGTTGAGCTTCGCCACGCCCTCGACCACGATCTGCGAGGTGCCGGCGCCGGTGATCTTCGCGCCCATCTTGTTGAGGCAGTCGGCGACGTCCTTGATCTCGGGCTCGCGCGCCGCGTTGTCGATCACGGTGGTACCGCTGGCGAGCGCAGCCGCCATCAGCGCCGTGTGGGTGCCGCCGACCGTCACCTTGGGGAATTTGATCTCGCCGCCCTTCAGGCCGTTCCTGGCGCGGGCGATCACATAGCCGCCGTCGATCTCGATGTTGGCGCCGAGGCGCTCCAGCGCCATGATCAGGAGGTCCACCGGCCGCGTGCCGATCGCGCAGCCGCCGGGCAGCGAGACCTTCGCCTCGCCCATGCGCGCGACCAGCGGCGCGATCACCCAGAAGCTCGCGCGCATCCGCGACACCAGCTCGTAAGGCGCGGTGGTGTCGATGATGCGCTCGGCCGAGATGTGAAGCGTCTGGCCGTCGTATTGCGTCTCGCCCGGCCGCTTGCCGCCGGTCATCACGTCGACGCCGTGGTTGGAGAGGATGCGTTGCAGCAGGCCGACGTCGGCGAGCCGCGGAACATTGTCGAGGATCAGCGTCTGGTCGGTCAGCAGCGCCGCGATCATCAGCGGCAGCGTCGCGTTCTTCGCGCCCGAGATCGGGATCGACCCGTTGAGCTTGCGCCCGCCCGCGATGCGAATGCGATCCATGCCCTGCTCCTGACGCCGCTACCTGCTGTGCCGGGCATTGGGTGAACCGGCGGCCCGCCCGCGGGACCCGCCTTCGTCACCCTAGCACGGCGGGTCTAGCGATTGCGCTTGTCCTCGGGGAATCCGGCGGAATCGTGGGTCCCGGTGGACGACCCGGCGGGGCCGTCCTTTTCGGCCCCGCCGCCGAGATCGCGGCCCCCATCGCGCGCCCTCGCTTGCACCTTGCGGCGCTTGAGATTGTCCCGCAGCGCCGCCGATAGGCGGCGATTGCGGTTCTGCTTCTGCTGGTCCTTGGGCCGGTCGGTCATGGTCGTCGGATGGCAAGCGGGTCCTGCCGAAAGGTTGCGCCACGGACGCCCTTGTGGCAAGGATCGCCGCGTTCCGGCGCGATTTGTTCGGAAGCCGCCGGAAACCCGCGACCATGCTGCCGTAGCTCAGTGGTAGAGCACTCCCTTGGTAAGGGAGAGGTCGACAGTTCAATCCTGTCCGGCAGCACCAGCCTCGGGGCGATCAACCATCCGTCCGCTTGGCGATCGATTGAATTGCCCGCGCGGCAACTCATCCAGGACTACGTTCCAAATGATGCGGTCCGACAATCCTTCGTAGTCGTGCCGCAGGACATTTCCGATGCCGCGCGCTTTTCGCCATGGAATTCCCGGTTCCGTGCCTGTCAATTCGTCCGGGATCGCCCGGCTCGCCTCGGAAATGATCTCGTTGGCTCGTTGAACAAGCCAACGTAGTTGCCAACTTGCCTCGAAGTCGCCCAAGGACTTGCCGCGAGTGATATCTTCGACCCGCTCGATCGCTTCCAGGATATCGTGAAGAGCGTGGGCGACCCTGCGGGCCATCAGAAAATCTGCACGGCTGTTTTTTTTCTCCGCCCGCAACATCGGATGAAGCCCGTCGCGTGTCGTCACGTCGACTGGGATTCTGAGCTCATCTTCGAGATACTGCTTGATACCCACGAGATCGAAGGCGTTGAACCTGCTGCCTGGGTCGTAATCGATGAACAGACCAAGGTCGCGGGCGGGCTGAGCCTCGTCACGCACGGTCGAGCCGAACACATAGAGCGACGTCGCGCCCATGGCGCGGATGGCCTGCGCGTGCTGCTTCAATACCGAGACTGCCTCTATTCGGCCCATGCCTGTATCCTGACCATTCCTTCAGTGCTAGCAAAGAACCTCGAATGAACCAGGGTTGCCATACGGTTGCGAGATTTGCACGCGCAAGCCCGCGACGATGCTGCCGTAGCTCATTTTCAATCCTGTCCGACAGCACCGGCCCATGAAACCTGCGAGCGGCGTGACCAGGGACCATGCGATCGTCATCGGTGGCGGCATCGCGGGCCTTCTGGCGGCGCGCGTGCTCGCCGATCACTTCCGACAAGTCACGTTGATCGAGCGCGACCGGCTCCCGGCGCCGGAATCACGCAAGGGCGTACCGCAGGGCGACCATGTCCATTGCATGCTGGCGAAGGGTCAGGAAATCCTGGCGCAGCTTTTTCCCGACCTGCTGCCGTCGCTGATCGCCGGCGGGGCGATCCCCGCGGACATGGGATTGCATTTTCACTGGCATCATCACGGCGTCTGGAAGACACGCTTCGACAGCGGCATCGCGATTACGTTCTTCACCCGTCCTTTTCTCGAAAGTCAGATCGCCGAGCGGGTACGGGCACTGCCCAACGTCCGCGTGTTCGACGCCTCGGCCGAGCAATTGCTGATCGACCGCGACGTTGGCCGCGCTCTCGGCGTCGCTATTCGCTCTTCGTCGGACGCACCAACGTCAATTCATGCCGACCTTGTCGTCGACGCCGGCGGGCGCGGATCGCAGACGCCGCAATGGCTTGAGCCGGCAGGCTACGTCCGGCCGGCGGAGTCAGCGGTCCAGGTCAACATCAGCTACGCGTCGCGCCTCTACCGTGCGCCGCGCGCGAAGCGCGAATGGCATGCACTGCATGTGACCTCGCTCCCGCCCTCCAAGCGGCAAGGCGTGATCTTCGCCGTCGAAGGCGATCGATTGCTGACCACGCTGGTGGGCCTGCACGGCGAGCGCCCACCGGGCGGCGACGCGGGCTATCTCGACTTCGCGCGCAGCCTCGCCATTCCCGATAACCACCAGGTGATCGCAAACGCCGATCCGCTCACGCCGATTGCGACGCTGCGATTTCCCGCCAACCTCCGCCGGCACTACGAACGCCTCGCCGCATTTCCCGACCGCCTCCTGGTCATGGGCGACGCCGTCTGCACGTTCAATCCGATCTACGGCCAGGGCATGACGGTAAGCGCGCTTGAGGCCATGGCGCTCGGTCGGCTCCTACAGGTGGATAACGATCTCACCGGCGTGTGCCGGAAGTTTCGCAAGCAAGTGGCTGACATCATCGACACGCCGTGGCAGCTCGCGACCGGCGAAGACTTCCGCCACGCGGAAGCCGCCGGTGCGCGCCCGGCGGGCATCCCGTTTCTGCATTGGTACACGGGACGGCTGCACGTCAATTGCGCGAGCGATGCCGCGCTGGCGCTCGCCTTCTACCGCGTCATGCATATGCTCGACGCGCCGTCGGCACTGTTCCGGCCGTCGGTCGTCTGGCGAACGCTGCGAGGGTAACGGACCAGGAGAGCGTAAGGTCTACGCACCCACCCCGAGCGACCGCTGCACCTCGGCAGTGCGTCGATCATCGTCTGCTCCCGCACGCCATCGCGGCGGCGACCTCGCGAGACACCGCGCCGTCGGCGCACGCGCCGCCGCCACCTCATCGATTGCTTCGACACGCCGCAGCGATTGCTCAACTCTTGACCTTGCCGCGGCCGCGGACCGGCTGAATACTTGCGGTCCTCAGAGGGGCAACGTGGCAGAGGCTTACGCGGCCAGGCGCCGCCGGCATGGGAGAGACAGATGGTGGACTACAATGCTTCCAAGGCTTGCATCGCGCTGCTCGCCGCGGCGCTGCTGGCGACAGCCGCCGTCGACGCCCGCGCGACGGAATGGCCCACGCGCCCGGTCACCGTGATCGTCCCCTACCCCGCGGGCGGCAACACCGACACCATGGCGCGGATCGCCGGCGCACGGCTCGGCGCCAGGCTCGGACAGACCTTCATCATCGACAACCGTGGCGGCGCCAATGGCATCCCCGCCACCGCGCAGGTCGCCAAGGCGGCGCCCGATGGCTACACCGTCGAGTTCGGCGCGGCCACGCAATTCATCATCATGCCGATGCTGCAAAAGGTCGGCTACGATCCGGAGCGTGATTTCGTTCCGGTCGGGATCGTCGGCGCCGGCGCCTACATCCTCGGTGTCCGCGCGTCGCTGCCGGTGAACACGCTGCCGGAGCTGATTGCCTATGCCAAGGCCAACCCGGGCAAGCTGAATTACGGCACGGCGGGAACCGGCGGCATCATCCATCTCGCGTCTGCCCTGCTGGCCGCCAAAGCCGGCATCGAGATGGTGCAGGTGCCTTACAAAGGGGGAGGACCGGCCGTGATGGCGTTTGTCGCCGGCGAAGTCGATCTCTATTTCGGGAATGCATCGGAGATGATCTCGCAGGCCGCCAGCGGCAAGATCAGGCTGTTGGCGGTATCGGCTGAGAAGCGACTTCCCGCTTTCCCCAACATGCCGACCGTGAGCGAGTTCTTCCCGGGTTTCAAGATCACGTCCTGGAACGGGTTCCTGGCTCCGGTGGCGACGCCTCCGGCGATCGTGGAACGGCTGGCCGACGCCGTGGCGGCGGTGGTGAAAGAGCCCGACGTGGTGAAGCGCCTCAGCGATCTCGGCATCGCGCCGAGCGGCCTCACGACGACAAGGATGGGCGACCTCATCGCCGGCGAGCGCATTTTCTATGCGGAGGCGATCAAGGCGGCAGGGATCAAGCGCGAGTAACGGCGCGGTCCCCCAGCAGCCGCTGCACCTCGCGCAATGCGTCGATCATCGCTCGCTCCCGCACGGCATCGCGGCCGATGTCACCATAGTTCCGCTCGAGCACCGACGGCGGCAATGATTTCCGGGCCACCGCCATGCAGACCAGCCCCACCGGGTTGCCGTCCTCGTCGGGACTCGGACCGGCGACGCCGGTGATCGCGATCGCCACACCGGCCGGCGAACGCTCGAGCGCGCCCTCAGCCATCGCGGCGGCAACCTCGGGCGACACCGCGCCGCGGGGTCCGTCCAGCAGCTCCGGTGCTATCCCGAGTGCGGCGGTCTTGTTGGCCTTGGTATAGGTGACGAAGCCGCCATGCAGGAGCTCGGCCGCGCCCGGCGCTTCCGAAAGCGCGCTCGCCAGCAGGCCGCAGGTGCAGGACTCGGCCGTCACGATGCCGAGCCGGCGCTCCCCGGCGAGCGCGAGCACGCGCGCGGCCAGCGTGGCGAGATCTGTCGAGCTCAGACGGGCGGCTCCGGCCATTCAAGGAAGAGAACACGGCACCACCCCGGTCAGTTCCTGGCCGCCGTGAAATCCACCGGCAGACAACGGATTGTTGAAAGGCCCAGGATGGCCGGTAAATACGCTTGGTACCGGCCGCCCCGGACACTATCCTTCGGCGCTTCTCTTGACAGGAGAGGCGAAGAAAGCCGTGGACGCCAAGACTCCTCCCGCCGCAAAGCCCACACCGGGCGCGCTGGTCGCCGAAGGCAAGACCAAGCGGATCCATAAGGTCGCCGGCAGCGCCGATCTCGTGACGCTCGTCGCGAAGGACGACATCACCGCCGGTGACGGCGCCAAGCACGACGTCATCCCCGAGAAGGGCCGGCTCGCCACGCGCACGACCTGCAATGTGTTCCGCCTGCTGAAGGCGTGCGGCATCCCGGTCGCGTTCGAGGAGCAGGACTCGGAGACGTCGTTCATCGCGCCCGGCTGCACCATGCTGCCCTACGAGGTGGTGACGCGCCGCGAAGCGCACGGCTCCTATCTCAAGCGCCATCCGCACATCGCCAAGGGCCATCTGTTTCCGCAATTGCTGGTCGAGTTCTATCTCAAGACCAAGAACAAGGACTGGAAGGGCAAGCCGCTGGTCGCCGACGATCCGCTGATGGATTTCGCCGACGGCGCCTCGCAGATCAGGCTGCTCAATCCGGCGAAGCCGCTGGTCGGCCAGGCGCCGTTCCTGATCCTGCCCGCGTCCGACTTGCTGACGTCGGACGACGAGTGGACGATCTTCCCGGAGATGCGGCGTATTGCACGCCAGACATTTCTGGTGCTCGAGAAGGCGTGGCAGCTGCAAGGCGGCACGCTGGTCGATCTCAAGGTCGAGTTCGGCACCGACAGCCAGGGGCGCCTGCTCCTCGCCGACGTCATCGACAACGACTCCTGGCGCGTGATCGAGGGCGGCTCCTATATCGACAAGCAGGTCTACCGCGATGGCGGCGCGCTCGACGACGTGGCCGCGAAGTACCGGCGCGTCGCGGAGATCACCGACCGCTTCCAGCTGCCGCGCCAGCGCATCATCCTGTGGCGCGGGTCGGACACCGACGCGACCGCGCCGTTCGAAGCGGCGCTCGGCGAGCTCAAGGACCTGATGACCGTCGTCACCTGCTCCGCGCACAAGGAGCCGGTCAGGGCCGCGACCACGCTCCATCGCATGGCGCAGGAAATCCCCGACACCGTCCTGATCGCCAATGTCGGACGCTCGAACGGCGCCGGGCCGACCTTGGCGGCGATATCGACCGTGCCGGTGATCACCGTGCCCGCGAGCGCCGAGGCGTTTCCCGAGGACGTGTGGTCGGCGCTGCGGGTTCCGGGCAAGGTGCCGGTCATGACGGTGCTCGATCCGTCCAACGCGGTGCTGGCGGCGCTGAACATCCTCGCCGCCCGCACCCCCCGCATCTACGCGCATGTGCGTGCGGAGATCGAGTCGCGCACGGCGAACACGATTTTGGTCTGATCCCGCGAGCGCGGTCGCGGGTGCCGTGCCCTCGCCCCGCTTGCGGGGAGAGGGCGACGAGGTCTCTCAACACGACGGACTGGGTGAGGGGTGTGCGTTCGCGGAGCGATACCCCTCACCCATTCCCCATTGTTGCAACGCTGCGGCTGCCCTCTCCCGCAAGGGGAGAGGGCGCAATAATGACCGCCCCGCACCGCTGTAAGGACCAAATGCGATAGCCCTACCGCACGCGGGGCCCCCGGTTTTGCTCCCGGTGCGCAGCGGTGCCCCGTCCGTGTCCCGGTGGCGGCCCCGCGTCGCGCGGGGTAGACTTGCTGATGGAAGACGACAGCCAACGAAGCCAATAGCCAAGGCGCACCATGATTCGGACCGTTTTGTTGTTCGTTCTCGCGGCGGGCTTTATCGTCCCGAGGGCAAACGCCGAGGAGTTAAATCAGTACTGCCAAATTCTAGTGATTGCACATTACGCAAAAACACCGCCGCAAAAAATTCGGGAGTACGTCAGACGTTGCAGTCACAGCCCGGTTAGTTGCAACGCCGCACTCAAGGTTCTGCGCGCTCGCAAGCTGCCGACGCATGGCCTCGTCTGTGGGAGATGACCCGCCGTAGCGCGCATTGCTGTGCGCTCGCCCCGCTTGCGGGGAGAGGGCGGCGAGGTCTCTCAACACGATGGACTGGGTGAGGGGGACTCTCCACACGACGTCGTGTTGATGGCCCCTCACCCACTTTGAATGCGCTGATGGTTCAGCGCTGCCCTCTCCCCGCACGCGGGGCTAGGGCGCAATCATGAGTGCCGCCTTGGTGGCTCGAAAATGCGTCGCAAACCTTGTGATAGCCGGTGCATAGCATTGTGCGGTGGCATCGCGAAAGCGTGCGCTTGTGCCGTCGTTATCATCAGACTTACGCTCATTACATCGAAATAATTTGACGCGGGCTTGCTTGCACCTATCGTCGTGCCGTCCTGCGTACATGGCGCGTCATCGCCCTGCCGGAGTCGTCCGGGCGACACCGCCCGTCCGCCACCACGAGCGGAGCGTGCGAACGCACCCACGTCACGTCGGAGGGCACACAGTGGTAAGAGCCGTAAGAATGTAAGAATCGAACTTAAGTCAATGATTGCTCTCAAGAATAAATCTTACACCCCAATCTTACACCCGGCGTACGCGGTGAAAGAAGACACCGCCGGCCGCCGCGGTGAGGGGCCAAACCGCGGCGGGCCGCGCGAGCGCGATGATGGTTGGCAGCACTGCTATGAACGCGCGCCGCCTACAGCTTCTTGATGCCGGCCTGAGCGATGATGTCGCGGAACATCGCCACCTCCTTGGTGACGCGCGCCATATGGCCCTTGCCGTCCCGCGCCGTCACCTCGAAGCCCGACTGCGTGAGCTTCGCGCGCATGTCCGGCCGGTTGAGGATTTCCAGCGCAGACTTCTCGAGGGTACGCACAATCTCCGGCGGCGTCTTCACCGGCGCCATCAGCGCGGTGTAGGTGTCGAACACGAAATCCTTGTAGCCGGCCTCGATCATGGTCGGGATCTCCGGCAGGTCGTGCCAGCGCGAGGTGCCGGTGACGGCGAGACCGAGGAGGTTGCCGGCCTTGATCTGCGGATGCGCTGGCGCGAGCACGCCGGAGGAAAGCTGCACCGTGCCGGCGATCACCGACTTGAGCGCATCGCCGCCGCCCGCGAACACCACGGTTGCCATCTCCTGCAGCCCTTCGCGCTGCTTGAGCACCTCGGCCTGGAGCTGCGGCGTGGTACCGATCGGGGGCGTCGCGACGTTGAACTTCGACGGGGCCTTCTTCGCGAGCGCGACAAACTCCTTCATCGTCTTCGGCCCGAGGTCGGGCTTGATCGCGAACACATGTGGCGAGACCGCGAGCTCGCAGATCGCGGAGAAATCCTTGAACGGATCGTAGGGCAGCTTTTCGTAGAGCCCGGGATTGACCGAATAGGCGCTGGTCGTGAGCAGGATGGTGTAGCCGTCCGGCTCGGCGCGGGCGGCAAATCCCATGCCGATATTGCCGCCGGCGCCGCCGCGGTTCTCGACGAAGAACGAGCCGCCCATCGACTGCTGCAGCGCCGCCGCCATGATGCGCGCGATGATGTCGGACGGACCGCCAGGCGTATTGGCGACGATGATCCGCACTGGCCGTTCCGGGTACGCGGCCAGCGCAGACGTGACGCGCAGGATCGCAGGCGCCGCGACGCCCAACGCCAGCGCGCCCTTGATCACACGGCGCCGGGACGGCGTGGCAACGGTCTTGGTCTCCATGGGCATTCTCCCCGCCCCCTCCCTTCCCTCCCCCCGCATAGCCCGTCGAAGACGGGCGTGAACGCCCTTAACCGGGGGAGGGTTAGGGTAGCCTTATTTGGCCTGCATGCTAGGGAGTTACGGCAAGCGCAGCAACCACCCGCCATCGCGACACGATGGCTCTCCGAAGACCGCTGGAGACACCTTTATCGACCCCATGAATTCTCCTAGCCTGATCCGCGGGACGGGAACGGGGCGCGTCGACGCCATGGCGGAAGCAAAGAAGCCGGCGGGCCTGATCTATGGGCTGAACGATACCCCGCCCCCGGCGATCATCGCGCTGAACGGCATCCAGCACGTCGGCCTTATCGCGATCAATCTCGTTTATCCGGTTCTCATCTTCCGCGCCGCGGGCGTCCCGGCCGACACCATCGCCAACTTCCTGGCGCTCGGCATGCTCGTGCTCGGCGTTGCGACCTTCCTGCAGGTCTCGCGCGCCGGCCCGGTCGGCTCAGGATTCATGTGTCCGGCAACGTTCACCGCGACTTATTTCGTTCCCTCGTTGCTGGCGGCCAAGATCGGCGGACCGCCGCTCGTCTTCGGCATGACCGTATTCGCCGGCATTCTGGAAACCGCCCTGGCGCCGCTGCTCAACCGGCTGCGGGCGATTTTCCCGCCGGAGATTTCAGGCCTCATCATCGTGATGATCGGGCTGTCCGCCGCGGTCTCGGGCCTGCGTTCGGTCCTGGCACCGGACGCGACGCCCGTGAGCGTCGCCGAATGGTGGGTGGCCGGCATCACCATCGCATCGATGGCGGTTCTCAACGTCTGGGGCACGGGACCCCTGCGCATGCTATGCGCGCTGATCGGGCTCGTCATCGGTTACGTCGCGGCCACGTCGATGGATCTGGTCGGCGCCAACATGACGTCCGTAAGCAACGCGTCATGGATCGGCCTGCCGCATTTGTCCGATGTCGCTTGGTCGTTCGATCTGGCGATCGCGTTGCCATTTGCCATCGCCGCCGTCGCGGCCGCGATGAAAGCGGCCGGCACCATCACAATGTGCCAGCGCATCAACGACGCGAACTGGGTGCGTACCGACATGACGTCCGTCACGCGCGGCGTGCTGGCCGACGGCTTGTCGACCACCCTCTCCGGCGCATGCGGCGGCACCGGAACCAACACATCGACGCCGGCGGTCGGACTCTCGCAGGCGACCGGGGTCACCAGCCGCATCGTGGCCATCGCCGTCGGCGCGATCTTTGTTCTGCTCGGGATATTGCCGAAGCTGACGGCGCTGCTGGCGGTCATGCCGCGTTCGGTCATGCTGCCGGCGCTGCTGTTCACGATCACGTTCATCCTCGTCAACGGCCTGCAGGTGCTGACGTCGCGCCTCTTCGACGTGCGGCGCACGCTGGTGATCGGGCTGGCGTTGATCATCGGCGTGTCGATCGAGGCGTTTCCGGGCATCGCGGCGGCCGCGCCGCCGTCGATTGCACCGATCATCGGCTCGTCCATGGTGTCCGCGACCGTGGCCGCGCTGGCGCTGAACCTCGTATTCCGCATTGGCGTCCGAAAAACGGCCCGGCTGACGTTCGAACACGGCGAGACCGACCACCAGAAGATTCAGGACTTCTTCGAGACGCAAGCCGCCGTTTGGGGAGCGCGGCCGGACGTCGCGAAGCGCGCCACGTTCGGCGTGCTGCAGCTCATCGATGTCGTGGTGGAGGAATTCTGGACCGGCGGACCGATTACGATCGAAGCCAGCTTCGACGAGTTCAACCTGGACGTCCGCGTCATCTATCGCGGCGAGCCGCCACCGCTACCCGATCGTCGCCCGACCAACGATGAGATCATGGAGAGCGAGCAAGGCGCCCGCATGCTTGCCGGCTTCATGCTGCGCCGTAACGCCGACCGGGTGCGCGCCGACAAGCAAGCCGACAGGGCGCGCGTCCATTTCCATTTCGATCACTGAAGGAGAGCTCAAAGCACTACGCCAGCCGGGCGATGCCTTCCTCGCGCGAGCGATAGATCGCGAAGTAGTCGGTCAGGCCGCCGAGCTCCAGCACCCGCATGACCTCGGCGGTGATATTGCAGAGCGCGAGACGGGAATCGTTCTTCTGCGCGAGGCGCATGGCCACCAGCAAGGCGCGGCATCCCGCGCTGCTGATGAAAACCAAGCGCTTGCAATCGACCATGACGCGGTTGCGGCCGGACTGGAGCAGCGAGACCAGCCGCTCCTCGAATGGCTTGGCGGCGCTGCCGTCGACACGGCCATCGATGTCGAGGATCGTGATCTCGCCATCCTGCTCTTCGGCGATCGTGATCATTGTCTCGCGCCCGGATGGATTCGGCGCCTGTACGGTTGCTTACGGTGTCGTGATTGTATCGATGGCTCAAACGTTAGTCTATCTCGCCGATCGATGATACGGTGATCGCGACAGAAAGGGACCGCTCACCATGATTCTCGGATTCACGCCGTTTACCTGGCTTCACACCATACTCAGCCTCGTGATGCTGGTTGCAGGCTTCGTCGTGGTCAAAGACCTGCTCCGCTCGCATATCGACAACACCTGGATGGCGGTTTTCCTGATCAGCGGCGTGCTGACCAACGTCACCGGCTTCGGCTTCCCGTTCAGCCGCTTCACCGAGTCCCACTACACCGCAATCGTCTCCCTGATCTTCCTGGCGGGGGCTTTCCTCGGGCTCTACGTGTTCAAGCTCGCCGGCGCCTGGCGCTGGATCTTCGCGATCAGCGCCGTCCTGGCGTTCTACACCGACGCCCTCGTCACCATCGCGCAGATCTTCAAGAAGATCCCGGCCCTCGGCGCGCCGACCGCCAGCACCGAGCCGCAGTTCATCGCCGCGCAGCTGCTCCTGCTGGCAATCGTCGTCTGGCTGTGCGTGAAGGCCTTCCGGCAATTCCGGCCGGCGTAAGGCCGCTACTTCGCGCGCCGATAACGGTTCTGACCGATGCTTCAGGGGACGCCGGCCGCGACCAGCCGCTTGGGCACCGCCTCGCCGACCTGTCCGGCCTGCGTGCCCTGCGGCGCCATGGTGAACACTTCGGTGACGCTGGTGTAATCCATGTAGCCGAGGCGCGCGAGCGGGCGCACTTTGGCGATGTCGATCTTGCCGTCGGCGCCGATCACGTCGTCGCGGATATGGATGCCGACCACTTCGCCGATCACGACATGATGGCTCGAGTGTCGCCGGTTGGCCGGCAGCGTCCAGGTGCCGTGATAGCGGCATTCGAGATGGATCGGGGATTCGGCCACGCGCGGCGGCCGCACCAGCTTGGACGAGAGCTTGGTGAGCCCGGCGAGCTCGAACTCGTCCACCTCGGGACCGACGAATTGCGAGGTCTTGCAGACCTTCTCGCGCAGCTCGTAGGTCGCCATGTTGACCACGAACTCGCCGGTCTCCTCGGCATTGGTGACCGAGTCCTTGCGCTGGCCGGTGTTCGGACGGTTGGAACCGGAGAAGCATACGAACGGCGGGTCGTAGTTGAGCTGGTTGAACATGCTGAACGGTGCCAGGTTGACGATGCCGTCATGGCTCACGGTCGAAACCCAGCCGATCGGCCGCGGCACCACGCAGGATTTGAACGGATTGAACGGCAGCCCGTGATTGTTCTTGGCGGTTTCGTAGAACACGTGTTTCCTCCGTCGGCCGATTTCTTGCTGGCATGATTGTAAGTCATGCGCGATGATCGGCGCCAGTCACTAATGACACGAGCGGGAGATTTGAATGGCAGGCGAAGCAACCCAGGTGCTGGCGCAATTCGCGGCCACGCTCAGCTATGACGACCTGCCGCCGAAGGTGCGCGAGCACTGCAAGGACCTGCTGCTCGACGCGCTCGCCTGTGCGCTGGCCGGCCACCAGGGTGAGGAAACGCACCAGATGGCGGCGCTCGCGGGTGCGCTGGCGCTCTCGGACGAAGCAAGCGTGATCGGTGGCGGCCGTCTGTCGCTCGCCGGCGCGACGCTGCTCAACGGCTACCTGATCACCGCGACGACGATGTGCGACGTGCATCGCGCGACCATGACCCACGTCACGCCGGAGGTGATCCCGCCGTCGCTCGCGATTGCGGACGAGAATGGCAACTCCGGACGCGACCTGATGGTCGCCATCGCCGCCGGCTGCGAAGTGACGACGCGGATCGGCAACGGGATGGATTATCCCGAGTTCAGGAAGCGCGGCTGGCACGGCCCCGGCGTGTTCGGCCCGTTTGGCGCCGCCGCGGCGGTCGGCCGGCTCAAGGGCTTCGACGCCGAGACCATGGCGCGCGCCTTCGGCCTTGCGGGAAGCCAGGCCGCCGGCACCTTCGCGGCCTGGGGCACGCCGACGGTGAAATTCCATCAGTGCCGCGGCGCCCTCTCCGGCCTGATGGCAGCGCTGCTCGCCGAACAGAAATTCGTGGCGACGCGCGAATTTCTCACCGCCAAGGACGGCGGGCTGTTCAACACCTATGCCAGTGGCGGAAAAGTCGAGCTCGCGATCGGCGATCTTGGCAAGCGCTGGGAGCTCGAGCAGATCGCGCTGCGCCTCTGGCCGTCGGCGTCGCTGATGCAAGGGATGAATACCGCGCTGTTCGATATCCTCGCCAAACAAGCGATCGACCCGGCCAAGATCAAGACCGTGCGCGTGACGCTGCCGCAGATGGGCTACGATATGCATGGCAAGCTTGCCGTCTACAAAGGCAAGTTCGAAGCGCTGATCTCCGCGCACTACACCGCGGCGGTGATCCTGCATGACCGCTCGCTGACGCTCGCCGAGTTCGAGCCGGCGCGCTACGACGATCCGAAGCTGCGGAAATTCGCCGAGCATCACGTGACCGCGCAGGCCGATCCGTCGATGAACCTCTTGCAGACGGCGGTCGATGTCGAGATGGCGGACGGCACCGTGCACAAGGTGAAGAGCGATTATCCGAAGGGATCGCTCGAGAACCCGCTGTCGCGGAAAGAGGTCGAAGACAAATTCCGCGTCTATGCCAAGGGCCGCCTGTCCCCGTCCGCCATCGACGAGATCGTCGCGGCGGTGAACACGCTCGAGCAGCTCCCCTCGGTGAGCGCGCTGGTGGACATGCTCAGTCCGGCTAAGCGGCGTGACGCGGCCTGACAGAGAATCGGCGTTTTCTATTTGCCCGCCGCAAGCTTCTGCAATTCGGCGATCACGTCGGGCGTGGTCGCCGCCGCCAGCGCGCGCATCATGTCAGCGAGCTTGCCGCCTTCGATCGGGCTGCCGACCGGCAACTCCACGCGCCGCGCGTCGGCCTGGTAGACGGCGTCCTGCGCCATGGCGAGGAACGCCTTGCGCAGGATTGCCGTCTGCTCGGCTGGGATGCCAGGCGGGGCGACAATCGGAACGCCGAACGTATCGGTCGCCATCACGAGGTCGAGCACGTCTCGATGCTCGGGGCGGACGACATCGCGTAGCAGCGGCAATCCCGGGTAGCGCGCCGACGATTGCACGATCGGGGCGACCTGCTTCGCCAACGCCGGGCGGTTGGCGAGGCCGTCGCCGGTGGTGAAGGAGCCGTCGACCTCGCCCTGCTCCAAAGCGAGCAGGATGCGCGCGGTCGACACATAGCCGAGCACGACCCGGATCGGCGCGCCGGCCGCCGCGAGCAAGCTCGGCACGGTCGCGGTGTGCGACCCGGCCCCGAGCGCGCCGAAGCGCACGGGTTTGCCCAAGGCCTTCAGCGCGTCGAAGGACGTGATCCCGGTGGCGGTGCGGATGAAGGCGGCCGACGTCACCGCGCCGGGACTTCCGATATAGGTCAGCGTGACCGGATCGAAGGCGATGCCCGCCCGTTTGACAATGCCCTCGACGAACCAGGAGCGCCCGGGGATGCCGAGCGTCAGTCCGTCCGGCGCCACGCGGCGCACCAGATGGTTCACCGACACGATGCCGGCGGCGCCCTCCATGTTCTGGACCGAGACCGTGGGGTTCCCAGGAATGAAGCGGCCGAGGTGGCGCGTGACCGCCCGCGCCGTGGTGTCGACGCCGCCGCCCGGCGCATACCCGACGATCACGGTCAGCGTCTTGCCCTGGTAGAAGTCGGCGGCTTGCCCCCGCGGCCCGCCCGCCAGGAGCCCGATGCCAACCGCCATCAGCAGCCGCAGGATGTGCATCGATTCCCCAGTCAGTGGTCGCAACGCAGGCATGCGTGCCGGTTATCGCAACCGGCCGAATTTGACAGGCCTTGACCCCCGAAAGCAATGCCGCGATACATTTGCCGCATTCCGCCCTTTCGCGCATTCGCGCCTCACGAACGCTCCAGGACATCATGGGTGAATTTGGAATTGGCCAGCCGGTCCCGCGGGAAGAAGACCCTTATCTCGTGCGCGGCGATGGCCGCTATGTCGACGACGTCAGCCTCGTCAATCAGGCGCGCGCCTATGTGGTGCGCTCGCAGCACTCGCATGCCAAGGTCGTCTCGATCGACGTCAAGCGCGCGCGGCAATCGCCCGGCGTGCTGCACATCCTGACCGGCAACGATGCCGCCGTGCTCGCCCTCGGCCTCCAGGCGCCGAAGCACCCGCGCAAGCGCCGCGACGGCTCGCCGCAGTTCGTCACGCCGATGCCGCTCTTGGCGCGCGACCGCGTGCGCTTCATCGGCCAGCCGGTGGCGATGGTGATCGCCGAGACGCTGAACGAGGCGAAGGACGCCGCCGAGCTGATCGAGATCGAATACGAAGACCTGCCGTCGGCGACGACGCTGGAAGAAGCGATCGCGCCGGGTGCCCGGCCGATATGGGACGAGTGCCGCGATAACATCGCGTACTTCCACGAGGCCGGCAATAAAGCGGCGGCCGACGAAGCCATCGCCAAGGCCGACCACGTCATCAAGCACCACATGCGGATCAACCGTCTCACCACGGTGTCGATGGAGCCGCGCGGCTGCCTCGCCGACTACGATCATCGCGACGGGCGCTACACGCTCCGCTGCACGGTGCAGGGACCGCATCAGGTGCGGCGTATCTTGGCGCAGGACGTGTTCAAGATTCCCGAGCAGAGCATCCGCGTGATCTCCGACAATGTCGGCGGCGGCTTCGGCATGAAGGGCGGCGTCTATCCGGAATATCAGCTCACGATGCTGGCGGCGAAGCTCACCGGCCGGCCGGTGAAATGGATCGCCGACCGCAGCGAGTCGTTCCTCGCCGACGAGCACTGCCGGGACAACATCACCGAGGCGGAGCTCGCGCTCGACAAGAACGGCAAGTTCCTCGCCATCAAAGTGAAGAACTACTGCAACATCGGCGCCTACAACGCCTCCGACCGCGCCGGCGGTCCGCCGACCAACAACATCGGCGTACTGGCGGGCACCTACACGTTCCCGGCCGGTTATGTCGAGGTGAACGGCACCTTCACCAACACCATGCTCACCGGCCCGTATCGCGGCGCCGGCCGGCCGGAAGCGGCCTACGTGCTCGAGACGCTGGTCGATCTCGCAGCGCGCAAGCTCGGCGTCGATCCCGCGGAGCTGCGCCGCAAGAACATGATCCCGAAGGAAGCGATGCCGTTCAAGACCGCGCTGGTCTACACCTACGACTGCGGCGACTTCGGCAAGAACCTCGCCGACTGCCTCGCAATGGCGGACTACAAGGGCTTCGAAGCGCGCCGCCGCGAGTCGTCGAAGCACGGCAAGCTGCGCGGGCTTGGCATCTCCAGCACCGTCGAGGCCTCGAACGCCGGCCTGATCGAGCATTCGGAATTGCGCTTCGACCAGTCCGGCGCACTCACCGTCGCGATGGGCACGCACGATCACGGTCAGGGCCACGGTACCGCCTATCGGCAGATCATCGCCGACAAGCTCGGCATTCCGCCCGACCGGGTGCGCTTCCAGTACGGCGACACCGACCAGATCGCGATCGGCACCGGGACCTTCGGCTCGCGCTCGATGGCCTGCGGCGGCACTGCGCTGCTGATGGCCGCCGACAAGATCGTCGCCAAGGGCAGGAAGCTTGCGGCGCACACGCTTGAAGCCGCCGAGCACGACATCGTGTTCGAAAAGGGCAAGTTCACCGTCGCCGGAACCGACAAGACCATCGACCTCGCCGAGGTCGCGCGGAGGTCGTTCAACCTGAAGGCGTTGCCACCGGGCATGGAAGCCGGCCTGTTCGAGAGCGGTACCTGGGACGGCGGGGAGCGCACCTATCCGAACGGCTGCCACATCGTCGAGGTCGAGATCGACGAAGCGACCGGCTCGGTCGAGATCGTGCGCTATCACGCGGTCGACGACGTCGGCCACATGATCAATCCGATGCTGGTCGAAGGCCAGCTCCACGGCGGCATCGCCATGGGCGTCGGCCAGGCGCTGATTGAAAATATCGTCTACCAGGGCGACCAGATCGTCACAGGCTCGTTCATGGATTACGGCATGCCGCGCGCCGACGATTTCTGCGCGTTCGTCGCGGGCGAGAACGAAGTGCCGACCAAGCTCAACCCGCTCGGTGTCAAGGGCGCGGGCGAATCCGGCACGGTCGGCGCCCTGCCTGCGGTGATGAACGCGGTCAACAACGCGCTCGCGCGGATCGGCGCGCCCTATGTGGGCATGCCGGCGACGCCGGAGAAGGTGTGGCGGGCGATCGCGGCGGCCGCGAACAACTGAGCGAGGCGTGCGGCGCTACTCCGCCGCCGCCAGTCCCTTCCTGCCGTTGTTGCGCAGGCAGCCGATCAGCATGTCGGTCGACATCACGTCGCCGAAGGTCAGATAGAACGCCGCCAGCGACGCATTGTGGTCGTCGTCGGTGGCGGCGGCGTTGCCGTCCGACACCATCACGGTCTTGAAGTTGCACATCATCGCGTCGCGCGCGGTCGACTCGCAGCACACATTGGTCACGGTGCCGGTGACCAGGATGGTGTCGATGTTTTTCGCACGCAGAATGTCCGCCAGGTTCGACGAACCCTGGATGAACGCGGAGAAGCGGTTCTTTTCGACATAGATGTCGTCCGGCCGCGCGTCGAGCGTCTCCCACAGCTCATAGCCCTTGCTGCCGCGCGCCAGCGCCTCGGCGCGCTTGGCGTTCTGCTCGGGCTTGCTGATGTGGTAGTAGACCGACCAGCTCTTCCTGGTTTCGTCGGTGTAGGCGGTCTGGACCCAGATCACCGCGCCGCCGGTCTCGCGTACCGCCTCCGCCAGACGGTTGATGTTGGGCACGATCTCCTGCGCTTCCAGGCAGAGCGCGTGCGCGACGCCCGGCATCATGAAAGCGTTCTGCATGTCGACCACGACCAGCGCCGTGCGCGCCGGATCGAGATCGTCGTGGATATGCTCGCGGCCGCGCCGCGCGATCACGCGATCGACGACCGACTGCGGAATGGCAATCTTGTGCATCAGAAGCTCCTTGTCACTTCGGGCTGGTGACCTTGGGCGGATCATCGGCGATCGGAAGCGGCCGGACATAGACGATCGAGATCAGCCCGGCGAGCGCCGCAAGGATGAACGCGATCATGCTCATCGTGCCGATGCTGCGCTCGCGCCGTTCCCGGTCTGGGTCGGACATTCCCTGGCCCTCGCCTAACAATGCCGATGATCGGGCCAACGCCGCGCCCGGTCAATCCGCTATTTCGCAAAGGTAAGCATGCGCCGTGGATTGTCGCGGAGCATGATCTCAATGGTGGTATCGGGGATGCCCCGCTCCTTCAGCATCGGCACGAAGTCGCGCAGCACCGTCGGATAGCCCTTCCCGCCGTACCGTTGGAGCATGGTGCGGCGGGCGACATCGGACGAGAGGATCAGTTGCCGCTCGAGCCCCTTGTCGCAGGCATCGCGCACCAAGCCGGCAAGCTCGACGTTGGTCGGCCCCTTGGGGAAGCTCACTTTGTCGATGCCCATGAACGCGCCGCAGCGCCCGACCTCGACCAGCTCGGATATGTCCTTCGCGGCACCCATGTGGCTGATGACGCAATGCGTCATGTCCATGCCGGCGCCTTCCAGCACGCGGATGTGCCACGCCGCCTGCCCCGTGTTCGACGTATGCGTGATCACCGGCGCACCGGTCGCGCGCGACGCCTGCGCCGCCGCCTTGAACAGCCGCTCGGCCGGCTCGTTCGGCTCCCGGGCGGTGCCGACCTTGATGACGCCGCAGCGCACGTCGGTGCCGTCGGTGCCCTGCTCGATCTCGGCGATCATGGCGTCGCGGATTTCCTCGACCGAGCTCTCGAGAGCGATCTCGGGGAACGGGTCCCAGTAGAACCCGGCAGCGCAGACGACTTTCACGCCGGCGCGCCCGCTGATGCGGCGCAGCGCCGCCGGATCGCGGCCCCAGCGCGGCGCGCTGAGATCGGTGATGGCGGCAAGGCCGAGCGCCTTGGCCGCCACCAGGTCCTCGACGACCGCATCCTCCTCGCCGGCGCCGACCTTGTTGGCCGGCCCCTTCTGCGCCGAGAGGTCGATCTGCAAGTGCTCGTGCGCAAGGATGCGCCCGCTGATCGATTCGACGTCGCCGGTGACGGTGCGGATCACGTTAAACCCCGTACCAAACAGCGGACTCCGACCTCATCCTGAGGAGCGTCGCGCAGCGACGCGTCTCGAAGGATGGCGGACAGTTCGGAGGGCACGGCCATGGTTCGAGACGGCGCGCTCGCGCGCGCCTCCTCACCATGAGGCCGAGTGAGAGTTCGCACGCTAGAGCCTGCCGTTGAACGCGTCGGTGATGAACGCGTCGAGCATCGCCCCGGTATAGCGCGACGCCGGCTCGTCGTACTTCGCCACCGGAAGCATGTTCGCCTGCGGGTCGGTATAGGCATGCACCACGCCGCCAAAGGCGAGCAGCATCCAGCGCGCGCCGGCCGCGTCCATCTCGGCCTCGAACATGTCGCGATGCTGCTTCGGCGACACCGGATCGGCGGCGCCATGCAGCACCAGAACCTTGGCCTTGATGCCGCCCTTGGTCGCGGGCTTCGCGGTCGCCAGCACCCCGTGGATGGACACCACCGCGGCGACGTCGGCGCCCTCGCGCGCGAGGTCGAGCACATTGGCGCCGCCGTAGCAGTAGCCGACCGCGGCCCGGCGCGTGGCGTCGCCTATGCCGCGCTTTGCCGCCTCGGCGGTCATGGCGTCCAACGCGCCGACAATGGCGCGGCGCGTGCCGGCAACGTCCTCGATGAAGGGTGCCAGAAATTCCATCGGATTCTCGGTGCCCTTCGGCCCTTTGCCGACGCCGAACATGTCGGGCATGAACACGACATAGCCGGCTTTCGCATGGCGCTCCCCGATCGTGATGTTGTCCGCGACCACGCCGCGCCAGTTCGGCGCCACCAGCAGCAGCGGCTGGCCCTTCTGGCTCTCGTCATAGATGATCTGTCCCTGGTGGCTCGCGCCGCCGATCGAATAGTGCACCGGTTCGCTTCTCACCGTCGTCTCCCCTCTTTGAGCTATTGCGGAGGCCGCAGGAATGCGAAATCGCAGCCCTCGTCGGCGCCCAGGATCTGCTCCGCATAAAGCTTGGCGTAGCCGCGCGTCGGGGTTTCCGTTTCCGGATGCACCGGCGCGACGCGTTTCTCGAGCTCGGCGTCGTCGACCAGCAGCTCGATGCGCCGATCCTTCACCGAGAGCCGGATACGGTCGCCGTTGCGCACAAGCCCAAGCGGGCCGCCTGATGCGGCATCCGGCGTCACGTGCAGCACGATCGTGCCGAAGGCGGTGCCACTCATGCGCGCGTCAGAGATCCGGACCATGTCCTTGATGCCCTTCTGCGCGAGCTTCTTCGGGATCGGCAGATAGCCGGCCTCCGGCATCGCCTCGGGCGCATGCGGGCCGGCGTTCTGTAGCACCAGGATGTCCTCCGCCCGCACCTCGAGCGTGGGATCGTCGATGCGCGCAGCGAGATCGGCGAGCGAGGAGAACACGACAGCGACGCCTTCGTGCTCGAACAGCTTCTCGTCCGCCGCCGAACGCTTCAGGATCGCGCCCTTGGGCGCAAGATTGCCGAACAGCGCGACCAAGCCGCCCTGCGGCTCGAACGGCTTCTCCCGCGAGGCAATGATCGTGCGATCGACATAGCTGCCCTCGTCCGCCGCAAGACGCTCGCCGAGCGTGCCGCCGGTGACGGTCAGGCAATCGAGATGCAACAGCGGCTTCAATTCACGCAGTAGCGCGCCCATGCCGCCGGCGGCGAAGAAATCCTCCATGTAGCCGTTGCCGACCGGCTTCAGGTTCACCAGCACCGGCGTGGTGTCGGAGAGCCGGTTGAGCTGATCGAGCGTCACCTTGACGCCGGCGCGTCCGGCGACCGCAGTCAGGTGGATCACCGCGTTGGTCGAGCCGCCGAGCGCCAGCAGCACGCGCAGCGCGTTCTCGACCGACTTCTCGTTGACGATGCGCTCGGGCGTCACCTGCGAGCCGATGAGATTGACCGCCGCCATGCCGGTCGCTTCGGCGGCGCGCAGCCGGTCGGCATGCACCGCCGGGATCGCCGCAGTGCCCGGCAGGATCAGGCCGAGCGCTTCGGCGATGCAGGCCATGGTCGACGCAGTGCCCATCACTGCGCAGGTGCCGGCGGTCACCGCGAGGTTGCCTTCGACCTGCGCAATCTCCTCGGCACTGACTTCGCCGGCGCGGTAGCGCGCCCAGAAGCGGCGGCAGTCGGTGCAGGCGCCGAGCCGCTCGCCCTTGTGACGGCCGGTCATCATCGGCCCGGCCACCAGCATCACCGCCGGCCGCCCGGCCGAGACCGCGCCCATGAGCTGCGCCGGCACGGTCTTGTCGCAGCCGCCCATCAGCACGACCGCATCCATCGGCTGGGCGCGGATCATCTCCTCGGTGTCGATCGACATCAGGTTCCGGTATTTCAGGCTGGTCGGATTGAGGAACACCTCGCCGAGCGACACGGTCGGAAATTCGATCGGCAGTCCGCCCGCCGCCAGCACGCCGCGCTTTACCGCTTCGAGCAGTTCCGGAAAATGCCGGTGACAGTTGTTGAATCCGGAGCCGGTATTGGCAATGCCGACCACCGGGCGCTCCAGCATCTCGCGCGAATATCCCATCGAACGCGCAAATGAGCGCCGCAAATACAGCGAAAAGTCCTTGTCGCCGTAGTTGGTGAGGCCGTGTTTCAGGCCCGTCCCTCGTTCCGTCATGCCGATCCTCCCACCCGGGAGCTACACCAAACCGCGACCGGCAAGGCAAGGACCGTCCGCCGAATGGCCCAGGCCAACCCATCATAACCGCCTCGACAAACCGGCTGGAACCCTTCTAAAAAGGGGTGGCTGGACACAAAAACAAGCGATCGCGTGCGGGTGGGGAAGGCTGTCCAATGAACTACGATGCGTATTTCAGTGATGCGCTGGCCCGTCTGCGGGAAGAGCGCCGGTATCGTGTTTTCGCCGACCTCGAACGGCTCGCCGGGCGGTTCCCCCGCGCGGTATGGCACTCGCCCGATGGCCCGCGCGACGTCATCGTGTGGTGCTCCAACGACTATCTCGGCATGGGCCAGCATCCCAAGGTGATCGGCGCCATGGTCGAGACCGCGACCCGGATGGGCACCGGCGCCGGCGGAACCCGCAACATCGCTGGCACCAACCATCCGCTGGTGGAGCTCGAGCGGGAGCTCGCCGACCTCCACCACAAGGAGTCGGCGCTGGTGTTCACGTCGGGCTATGTCTCCAACGAGACCGGCATCTCGACCCTGGCCAAGTTGATGCCGGGCTGCCTGATCCTGTCCGACGCCTTCAACCACAATTCGATGATCGAGGGCATCCGGCAGTCGCATTGCGACAAGCAGATCTTCCGTCACAACGACATGGCGCATCTCGAGGAGCTTCTGCGCGCCACCGATCCCGCGCGGCCGAAGCTGATCGTGTTCGAGACGCTTTATTCCATGGACGGCGACTGCGCGCCGGTGAACGCGATCTGCGATCTCGCGGAGAGATACGGCGCCATGACCTATGCCGACGAGGTGCACGCGGTCGGCATGTACGGTCCGCGCGGCGGCGGCCAGGCCGAGCTGCAAGGCGCGATGGCGCGCGTCGACGTGCTCGAAGGCACCCTCGCCAAGGCGTTCGGCTGCCTCGGCGGCTACATCGCCGCGAAGGCGTCGCTGATCGACGCGGTGCGCAGCTATGCGCCGGGCTTCATCTTCACCACCGCGCTGCCGCCGTCGATCTGCGCCGCGGCGACCGCGGCGATCCGCCACCTCAAGGCGTCGAGCTACGAGCGCGAGCGCCACCAGGACCGCGCCGCGCGCGTGAAGGCGGTGCTCGCGGCCGCCGGCCTGCCGGTCATGATGAACGACACCCACATCGTGCCGGTGTTCGTCGGCGATCCGGAGAAGTGCAAGGAAGCGACCGACATCCTGCTCGAGGAGCACGGCATCTACATCCAGCCGATCAACTATCCGACGGTGCCGAAGGGTACCGAGCGGCTGCGCATCACGCCCTCGCCCTATCACGAGGACGCGCTGATCGACGCACTGGCGGAAGCGCTGCTGGACGTCTGGGAGCGACTCGACCTGCCGCTCAAGCCGCGCGCGATGGCGGCGGAGTAGCCGCGGCGATCCGGTCGATTTCTCTGCGGGACGGGTCACGGCGCAGCGCGCCGCTGTAAGATCGCAAGATCCCTGTAAGATCGGGAACCGGCAGATTTCCCTGTTTAACCAATATCTTAAGCCTCCAATCTTACATCTTACACCTCTTACCACTGTGTGCGTCATCGGCGCGATGCGGCGCTTCGCGCCGGTGGCGGAGGGAGGCCGCAATCCAACGCATCCAACGCGATCCCATGCGCGCGTCAGGTCGCCAAAGCGGGAAGATGCCTTTCCATAACTGTGCATTGAAGCCATTATCCAACGATCTCACGCATCTCAGGCGCTTTTCGCGTGAAACATCGCTTCGTCGCCAGTCCGCGGGGCGCCGCTGGTCGGGTCCCGCGGTCTACGGGATGCGGGTAGTGGGTCAGTTTGACTTCAATCCTATTGACACGAACCTAGGAAAGCGCCGGTGACGGAGGCATATTGGATGCATGGATCAGCGCCGAAAACGCCCGCGCGACCCAGCTCAGCTGGCGAAATTCGTGATCGACCTCGCCACTGGCGAGGCCGAGGAGCCCCCTCATCAGGCAGAGGAGACGGCAGCGACCAAGTTCGCCCGAAGTGGTGGGCTAAAGGGCGGCAAGGCGCGGGCCGAAGCCTTATCGCCGCGCCGTCGAAAGCAGATCGCTCGGCAGGCCGCAGCAAAACGCTGGGGCAAGGATCGCTCCTAAGTCTCACTGCAAGCAAGGATTGTGGTAGCCTCCTACGGCAACGACGCGACCGAGGGAGGAAAGATTTGACCGTATGCATCGCTGCTCGCTGTCTAGATGGGGCTGTTTTTTGCGCAGCTGACCGAATGGTCACCGTTGGCGACATCGAAATGGAGTCGCCTCAGACAAAGATATTTTCGCTGTCAAACTCGCTTTTGATTATGCCCAGCGATGACGATGCCGCATTTCATATGGAGATAATGAATGATGTTTCCACAACGATTCACGCTCGTATAAATGCTGATCGAGACCGCTGGTGGACAGTACAAGAAGCAGTTGATGTGTATGTGTCGTGTGTCGAGGAGCATCGCGCTAAGCGCTCTGAGCGGTCGATACTCAAGCCATTAGGGCTGGATCGTTATTCATGGCACATATCGGTGAGCCCAGATTCTGAGCTGGGAAAGCAAATCGCGTCCGACTTGGTGAATTTCAAAATCCCGTTCCTTTCAGTGATTATCGTCGGCATTGATCCCAATGGACCACACATTAATGTGGTTGAGACGAGCGAATACGGACAGATTGATACCGGCTGCTACGATTCAATTGGCTTTGCTGCTATCGGCGCAGGCGGCCGACATGCACGCGCTGAATTCTTGGCAGCCGGTCACACGTATCGGACCCCGCTTCCAGAGGCGCTCTGGAATGTTTATTTGGCGAAGAAGCGTTCTGAGGTCGCCCCCGGTGTCGGGTCCGCCACCGATATGTACATGATGGGGCCAACTCTAGGTTTTGGCACGACGATTAGAACCGAGATAACGGACGAACTAGAAAGGCAATACGTTATCACTCGTGCCAAAGAAGAGGCGGCGCGCCAGACAGCTGCAAAGGACATGACCACCTATGTCGAAACCATCACGCAAGAATCCCAGCAGCAGCAAATTCAAACCTCAGTCACGGACACAGGCGAGCCTATTGAGACCCCAAATGAGCCTGCTGAGGGGATCGAGCACAAACCTCAAGAATCGTGATGTTTCCCGCTCATTGCTGAGCGAAAAGGCGCTCGGTAGGCGCGCAAATCCAAAATGACCCTTATGCTTGACAGTCAAGCATAAGGGTCATATAGTCCAGTCATGAACAGGCTGGACGCCAAGGGCCGTGCGCAAATCCTCCACTTGCTCTGTGAGGGTAATTCGATCCGTGCGGTTACTCGGCTGACCGGAGCCAGCAAAAACACTGTTACGAAATTGATGATCGACGCGGGCCGCGCTTGCGACGACTACCACCATTGGAAAGTTCACGGCCTCCAATCGAAGCGCGTGCAGGTCGATGAAATTTGGTCGTTCGTCTATTCGAAGCAGGCCAACGCGCCCAAGACCAAGAACCAAGTCAAGGGCCGCGGCGATTGCTGGACCTGGACGGCGATCGATGCCGATAGCAAGTTTCTGATCAGCTACTACGTTGGCACGCGCGATGGTGAGTCCGCGTTCTTTTTCTTGAGCGATCTCAAGAGCCGCCTTGCTGGTCGCGTGCAACTAACCAGTGATGGACACAACGCCTACTATCGCGCGGTCGCTGACTCGTTTGGCGAAAAGGAAGTCGATTACGCCCAACTTGTGAAGCTGTACGGCTCCCCGAAAGAGGGCGCGCCTGGTTCTGCTGAGCGGCGCTATAGCCCGGCGGTTTGCACTGGCGCAAAGCCGTTTGCGGTGTTCGGCAAGCCCGAACGTAGACACGTCAGCACGTCCTATGCGGAGCGGCAGAATTTGAATTTGCGGATGCACAATCGCCGCTTCACACGATTGACCAATGCATTCTCAAAGAAACTCGAAAACCATTATTGGGCCATCGCGCTTTTCACGTTCTACTACAACTTCGTTCGCATCCATAAAACGCTTCGCGTCACTCCTGCGATGGCCGCTGGCGTTACGGACAAGCTCTGGGAAATGTCCGACATGGTGCAGATGCTTGAGGCGTTCGAGGCCAAACAGATTGAGGCGAAGCGCAATCACGCGCTAGAGCCAGCGGGCGCGTGGGAGTGAAAATGAACAACGCGTGTAATTCATCAACGTGGTCTGATTGGGACTTTTATCCGCCGCCACAATGAAACTGACCCACCACCGGGATGCGGGTCAGATTATATACCTAGGATCAAAAATGTCAACGACTTTCGGCAGGGGCGCAGCAAGGCTGGGCAGGTCGCCCGACGTCGTGCGCGCCGCTGACATATCAATTCCTATCAAAGATCATGGAGCAGGTGACGCTGCGCCGTGCCCGACGCTTGGAAATGAGTCAGCCGCAATCCGTAATTTCGTCACCCGTAATTTCGCAGCTGATGCCGACAGACATCAATCGGCGCAGCACCGGACATGCGTCAGTGCCGGAAGCGGCGCGAATGACCCACAACGGACCTTTCCGCCTTCGCGGAATTGCAACCAGCATTATGAGCACGACTTTGGCGGACGTCGTCCACTCGACGTCCGTGAGCAAGGCGAGAGGTGGCGTCCCAATCATTCGATTCTTGGGATTTTCGCTTCGCGAATGACCTTGCCCCACCGGTTGACTTCCGTCTTGATCCAGGCGCCGAACTCCTCGGGTGTATTCGCGACCGGGTCAAAGCCCAGGACCGCTAAACGCTCCTTCACGTCCGGCAGTGCGACGATTCTGACGACCTCGCGATACCAAAGATCGACGATGTCCTTCGGAGTTCGTGCCGGGGCCAGAACGGCCTGCATAAAAATGGATTCCTGGTCCGGGAAGCCGGCTTCCATCATCGTCGGCACGTGTGGGAAGGCAGAGGAGCGCTTACCGCTCGTCACGACCAGCGCGCGCAATTTGCCGCCTTTAATATTGGATGCCGCCGCCGGCAGGGCGGTAAACGCGATCGGCGTGTGTCCTCCGATCGTCGAAGTAATTGCCGGATTGGCTCCATTGAACGGCACATGGATGAGGTCAAGCCCGAGTGAGAGCTTGAACAGTTCACCAGCGAGCTGGCCGGTCGTTCCAGCGCCAGGGGAAGCGTAGCTGTACTTGCCGGGGTATGCCTTCACCAGCGCGACGAGCTCTTTCACGTTGTTTGCCGGGACTGAAGGATGAACCACCAGCACATGGGCCGAAGCCACCGCCAAGGTAACGGGCGCAAAATCTCGTACGGGGTCCCAGGTGATCTTGGCATAGAGGCTCGGATTCACGACGTAGCTGCTGCTGGGCATGAGTATCGTATAGCCGTCCGGCGGCGCCTTTGCGGTCATGCCCACGGCAACATTGCCGGCACCGGTTGGAAGATTTTCGACATAAACCTGCTGGCCCCAGCGCTCCGCAAGCTTTTGCGCGATCAAGCGCGCGATCGTGTCGGTCGGGCCACCGGCCGCCACTGGCACAATCACGCGGATTGGACGAGCAGGATAGGTCTGCGCCCGTGCGATCCGCGAGATCGCAGGGACCGCGACAGCAGCTCCTCCAAGCTGAAGGAATTGACGTCGAACGAGGGTCATCGGCTCCTCCTCTGAAAACCTTCGTGGCGGGTTCCGGCATGCGGATGCTGAAAGGCCACCCGCGAGGATGGAAGTCGATCTTTTCTAGAGCGCCATATGCAGACGCCCCGCAAGCGCAGCGAGCACCCCTCCGAGCTTGCAAATTGCGCTTGCCTATCGTAAAGTTACTTTATAAAAGGTAAAACAGCTTTACTCCGATGTCAAGAGCACGAAAAGCAAAGTCCCAGCCTGCCGCAAAAAATTCGCGCGGCCCACCCTATGTCGGCGCGCTGCTGCGGATGACCTATCAGATGACCCGCCGGCCGCTGCTGACGGCCTTGATGGAGCGCGGGTTCACCGACCTCAATCAAGCGTATCTGACCGTGTTTCAATATCCGCACCCGGATGGCTCGCGCCCCACTGAGCTTGCTGATCGGGCCCACATGACAAAGCAGGCCATGAATTATCTCCTCGGCGAGCTGGAAACGCTTGGTTACATCGAACGCCGGGCTGAGAAGGGGCGCAATCGGCGGCTCGTGTATCTGACGCGCCGCGGATGGGAGGTCGTCGAGACACAATTGGTGGCGATGCAGCACTTGGAGGCACAATGGGCGACGATTCTCGGTAAGAAAAGGTTCGACGAATTTCTGAGCGCGCTTCGGAAACTGTCGTTGCTTGACTCAAAAGGCGGTGCGCAATCGGCAGCACTGCATTCGCGCGATCAAATACACAACCGTAGCCTCAAAAGGTCGAGCGACATCCGTTAATACCTTGGCGACCGGCGTCATAGTCGTACGGCGGGCAAGATGCATGAACTTGGGTTCCGGACGCCAGCCTTTCGCCCACGAACGAAGCGGTGCAAGGGCCAATGCGTTCCCGTAAATCACGCAATGGGAGATGACCGCTCATGGCCCATCGCAACGGACACCGACACGTCAGCTATTGAGGCAACATCCGACATGCGCGTTTGGTGACGCCGGCGCGAATGATCGGCAGCGACATGAAAGCTAGTTGGCGTATGGGGAATATCGAAAGAATCGGGCCCGCGAGCGGTTCGGCCTATATCGGCTTGATGTTGGCTGCGCATCACGCCCTCGCCCTATCACGAGGACGCGCTGATCGATGCGCTGGCGGAAGCGCTGCTGGACGTCTGGGAGCGGCTCGAACTGCCGCTTAAGCCGCGGGCGACGGCGGCGGAGTAAGCTCACTCATCGCCGGGCCGGGTCGCTGCGCGGCTCGATCTTGTCGCGGCCGCCGCCCGCAAGTCCACCATGCAAATCTCCGGCTTTCGGTTCATGATGGGGCCGGAGACCGGGATGCGCGCAACCATCACCCTGACGGCGGAAGACGGCCACATGTTGCCGGCTTACCACACGGCGCCGGAGGGCCCGGCGCGCGGGCAGCTCCTTGTCCTCCAGGAATTCTTCGGGCTCAACGATCACATCCGCAGTGTCGCCGACCGCTTCGCGGCCCTCGGCTATGGTGCGATCGTGCCCGGCCTCTCCGATCGCGCCGAGCGCGGCGCCGAATTCGGCTACGACCCGGAAGGCATCGCCAAAGGACACGCGCTGCGCGCCAAAATCCCGTTCGAGGAGAGCCTGCTCGACGCCAAGGCGGCGATCGACTTCGTCAAGCCGCACGGCAAGGTCGGCGTCGTGGGCTATTGCTGGGGCGGGTCGCTTGCCTTCTATGCCGCGACGCGCCTCACCGATATCGCCTGCGCCGTCGGCTACTACGGCAGCCAGATCGTTCCCGGCGTGCAGGAGGTGCCCAGGGTTCCCCTGATGCTGCACTTCGGCGACGACGACGCCAGCATTCCCCTGAGCGACGTCGAAACGATACGGCGGGCGCGTCCGGAGGTGGCCGTTTACGTTTATCCCGGCAAGCACGGTTTCAACTGCGACGCGCGGGCGAATTATGTGCCGGCCTCGGCGCAGATCGCGTTCGGGCGCACGCTTGAATTTCTCTGGAAGCACATCGGGTAGCCGGACCAGGAGAAGCACCATGACTTTCCCGCGTCGACAATTCTTGCGGCTGGCGGCAGGCGCCGCAACGGCCCCGGCGGTGACGCGGATGGCCCGCGCGCAGGCGTATCCGACCCGGCCGGTGCGCCTGATCGTCGGCTTTCCGGCCGGCGGTGTCGGCGACGTGCTCGCGCGACTGGTCGGACAATGGCTGTCGGACCGGCTCGGCCAGCCGGTCGTCGTTGAAAACCGGCCGGGCGCCGCCACCAACATCGCGACCGAAGCGGTCGCGCGCTCCGCGCCCGACGGCCACACGCTGCTGTGGATCACCGCGGCCAATGCGATCAACGCATCGCTCTACGAGAAGCTCGGTTTCAATTTCATCCGGGACATCGTCCCGGTGGCGAGCCTCGTCCGGGCACCGGGCGTGATGGAGGTCAACCCAGCGGTCCCGGCCAAAACAATTCCTGAATTCATCGCCTATGCGAAAGCCAATCCCGGCAAGATCAATCTGGCCTCGAGCGGACTCGGAACGGTCAGCCATGTCGCCGGCGAGCTGTTCAAGCTGATGGCCGGCGTCGATATGGTGCACGTACCATACCGCGGCGCAGCGCCTGCGCTGACGGACCTGATCAGCGGCCAGGTCCAGGTCATGATCCTGCCGATCACATCGTCGATCGAACATATCAAGGCGGGCCGGCTGCGCGCGCTGGCTGTCACCACCGCAACGCGACTCGACGTCGTGCCGGACGTCCCGACCGTGGCCGAGTTCCTGCCGGGCTACGACGTGAGCGACTGGACCGGCATCGGCGTACCAAGAGGCACGCCCGCCGAGGTCGTCGACAGACTCAACAAGGAAATCAGCGCCGCGCTCGACGACCCCAAGATCAAGGCGCGCTTCGCCGAGCTTGGCAGCCAGTTGATCCCCATGTCGCGCGCGGACTTTGGCAAGCTGATCGCCGACGAAACCGTGAAGTGGGCCAAGGTGGTCAAGTCCGCAGGCCTCAAGGCCGAGTGAAGCAGGATCTCAATCGTCGTCCATCCCCTGCCCCGGCCGCGTCCAGGGCTTCTTCGGCTCGGGCGGCGGGCCGCCCTTTCCGAACGACATCGACTTCGCGAAGATCGCGAGCGAGAACGTGCAGATCAGCCAGCGCGACACATGATGCGCGCCGACATAGACCGGGTCGAGCGTCAGCGCGAGCGCGAGCAGCATCATCTGGTCCTGCGCGCCGGGCGCGAAGGCGATGACCACGTCGGCGGGGCGGAACGGCAGCAGCAGCATGACCAGCGCGGCAAAGCAGGCCGCGACCGAGACCGCCACCGCGAACGAGCCGAGCGCCGCGCCGAGATAGTCGACCACCGTGCGCCAGCTCGTGTTCGAAAAGCGCGATCCCGCCACCGCGCCGATCACGATCACCGCGCCGCCGGCAAGCCACCACGGCAGTATCGCGTGCACCCATCCGGTGCCGTGCAGGATCGCCGACCCTGCCATCGCGCCGAACAACAGGCCGCCGGGAAACTTGATCCAGCGCAGGAACAGGGCGAACGCGGTCGAGACCACGACCAGAACCACGAGCTCGATCGGCGCGTTGCCGCCTGCGGGCTCGGGCGCGCCGAACACCGCTCCCGCCCACAGTCCGGCAAGCGCGAGGCTGCCCGGCAGGCCGATCATGATCAGCAGCACGCGCATCACCTGCACGATCGCGACGCCGCGCAGGTCGGCCTTGAACTCGGCCGAGAGCGCGACGACCTGCGCCATCGCGCCCGGCGAGGCGCCGAGGAAGGCCGACGCCCAGTCCCAGCGGTGGACGAAGCGCAGATAGGACGTGGTCGCGGCGATCATCGCAATGGTCGCGACCGCCAGCACCGCGATGCTGAGCGGATAGGTGGCCATGCCCCGCAGCGTCTCCGGCGTGACGATCGCGCCGAGCAGAATGCCCACCAGCACGAAGCACACGCGCTGGATCATGGTCGGGACCCGCATCGGCCGCCCGGCGAGCGCGGCGATCGACACCGCCAGCACCGAGCCCGACACCAGCCCGGCCGGAATCCCGAGCTTCGCGAAGGCGATGCCGCCCGCGGCGGCGATCAGCAGGGTCTCAAGCGGCGGCAGGACGGCTTTGCGCGATGGGAGAGGCATTGGCGTGATCAATGCCGCGCGCGTGGCGGTGCGTCAAATGACGTCGATGCAGCGTGCCCGTACCCGACCACGCGTGGCGTGTCTGTTGGAGTTCTCACAGTGAAGTCACAGACATGGTGGCAAGCGAGCTCGTGCCGCGAGTTACCGTCCTCCTTGTGGACAGGGTCGCGAGCGCAGCGAGCGGGGTGGGGGTCGGACTGGTGTGAGGCGATTCCTCATCCTCCAACAACGACCCCCACTCCGACCGCTTTCGCTTCGCTCAAGCGTTCGACCCTCCCCACAAGGGGGAGGGTAACTTGCGGCACCATCGAATCCGAAGCCTTGATTTTGTGTGCCACGGGTGCGCGCACGTGACCTCGCTGCGTTGCAAGCTGTAAGGTGGGCACAGTCTCTCCGTTCCCCTCCCCCTTGTGGGGAGGGGGAAGGGGTGGGGGTCTCGCGTGGGAAACGTCGATGTCCAAGCGTGATCGCGAGCCGAGAACGTGGGCGTTGCTGGACCGATCGGTCCCAGAAGCACCGCAGCGCCGCTTCGCACGCCAAATGCGTTCGTCGCCTACCGACGCCGAACGCAAGCTCTGGTGGCATCTGCGGCACCGCCTGGCCGCCAGTAATTCCCATTTCCGCAGGCAAGTGCGCATCAAGCAGTACATCGTCGACTTCGCGTGTCATTCCGCCCGCCTCATCATCGAGATCGATGGCGGTCAGCATGCTTCGACCATCGCAGCAGATGTCGAACGAACCAGGATACTGGAAGCGAACGGCTATCGCGTACTGCGATTTTGGAACAATGACGTGCTGGGCAATATCGACGGCGTGCTTGAGGTCATCCAGCGTGCCATGAGCAACCACCCCCACCCCTAACCCCTCCCCACAAGGGGGAGGGGAACGGAGAGATCGTGCCCATCTTACACCTGCTCGAACCGCGCACAGTCCAGCGGAACTCGCGCCCGCCGAGCCTAAGCAGGCGCCGAGGGCGCCTCGGTGGTTTCGACCTTCGGCATGCGGCCGGCGAGTTCTCCGGCCAGCGCCAGAAGGTTCGAGCGCTGCGCGAACGCCTCCCGGATATGCCACAGCGAGAGCTTGAGCTGGTTGGTGAGCGCGGCGAAGTCGTCGGCGCCGAGTTTCGGGTGCAGCGGCATGATCGCGAGATAAAAGCTCGAATGATCGCGGGCCAGCTCTTCGGGCGTTTGGGTTCGCGTCCGCGCGAGATCGCTGAGCGAACGCTCGAGGTCGGCGCGCGCCGCCCGCCATTCAACATCGCCGATCGTCCGCGGGACCGGACGCTGGTCGAAGTGATCGAGGATCATCGTGATGAGCCCGAACAGCACCGCGTGCGCGTTCTCGCCGGCATAGGGACGCAGCGACGCCTCGGCGATCGTCCCCACCATGACGAGCGCCCGCGGATACGCCTCCCAGCAGGCCTTGTCGAGCGCCGCGGCAAACGCCGCGTCGGCTATCAGCGCGTCGGCGCCCTCGCCGGCCCGCAGCTTGCAATAATCGCGCACACAGGATTCAGCGAGGTGAAGCGCCTGCTCGTCGATGAAGGCGCCAGCCGTCACCTGATCGCGGATCGCGCGACGACGAAAATGGTCGAGCAAAGCCATGGCCCCAACTCCATACAACGGGCATGCATCGGCCGAGCCCCAAACCTAACCCGAATCCAGATTGCTGCAAGGTGCACGAGAACGAATGAGCAATAGCGGGTGTTCAGCGCCGGCTGCCGATGAACTGCAGCACGATCTCGCGCCGGTGCGGCCGGTCGCGGTGCTCCGCGAGATAGAGACCCTGCCAGGTGCCGACGGCAAGCCGGCCGCCGATGACCGGAATATGCAGGGATACGCCGTTGACCATTGATTTGACGTGCGCCGGCATGTCGTCCGGACCTTCGGTGTCGTGCACCCAGCCGGCATTGGCCGGCGCGAGCCGATCGAGCGCGGTCACGAGATCGGTCTGCACGTCGGGATCGGCGTTCTCCTGGACGACCAGCGATGCCGAGGTGTGCCGGAGGTAAGCCAGTAGCGCACCGTCACCGGCAGCGGCTTCATCGAGGAAGCGCGTCGCATCGCGGGTGAAGTCGAAAAATCCCGGGCCGGTCGTGTCGATGCCGAGCGTCGCCGTGGCGATAAGTTGCGGCGTGACGCCCTGGATCGTGGACAGCCGGTTCACGCTTGCGACACTGCCTCAACCGCGCTTCTGGAGATCGCGTTGCACGCTCTGGATCATGTCGACCATTCGCCGCCAGATCTTCTCCATGACTGCCATGATGCGGTTGATCTCTGCGTCGTCCGGCAAAGGCGGGCGCTGGACCTGGCTCTTGGACCCCGGCTCGTCCGGGCGCATGCCGTTCGGCAGCGGCAGGCTGCGAGAGAGAAGTTCCTTCTTGAGCACGGCATTGTCGCTTTGCAGCCGGGAAATCTCGGCTTCGAGCGCGGTGCGCTCATCCGGCACCAGCTGGCACTGCCAGCCGCTGGTGCGGCGGTTGCACATCGACACCTGGCCGGAGCGGCCATCGAGCCGGAGATAGCCGTCGTCGGCCCGGTGGAACGTAAAGCGGGCGTCGCCGCCATCCGGAGACGAGGGCTGCGCCGCGGCGTCCCCTGACGTCAGCGCGGAACCTGCGATCATCAATATGGCCAGGAGGCTCGACCGGTTCATAACTGAAACTCCCTCACATCCGCCGCCGCGCCGACCGCACGAACCTACTGCGGGACGTTACCATTTCGCCTAACGCGGCAGAACTGTACCCGGTGCCACGCCGACGCGCTGCCACGCTTATTTGAACGGCGGAGGCGCCGATTCTGGCGCCGTTCCCAGCCCTGTGAAAAAGCCCGATCTGAAAGGCTTTTCAGGCGGTTAGTGGAGGTAGCGGCTTCCTTGACTTGGGTAGACTCGGCCAGTATGGTCCGCGCGGCCTTGAGGGCGGCAGACTGCCGCGATCTCTCGTATTGTCGCGGGTGTCGAAAGCATGGCCGACGACTCACGCGACAAACACGACAAAGACGATCGCAAGCTTCAGCCATCCGACGAGGCTGCGCTCTCCGCGCGGTTCCAGCGTCTCGGCGAACGGCTCGGCGATCATCGCCAGCCCCCAGGCAGTCAGCCCGGTGCATCTCCGACATCCGATCCTTCGGCAATCGCCCGCGGGTTCCGGCTTTCGGCTGAGCTTGTCGCAGGCGTATTGGTTGGCGCCGGCATCGGCCGGTTGCTCGACTGGTGGCTGGGAATTTCGCCGTGGGGACTGCTGGTATTTATCTTGCTCGGCTTCGCGGCGGGGGTTCTCAACGTGATGCGGGCAGCTGGGTTGCTCCGGCCTGGTCCGCTGGACCCGCCCGGTTCGAGATAGACAAGACGCCGCCCGATCCGGGCCGGCAGGTGAAGGCGAAGGCTTGAAGGCTTAAGGGCTAAAAGACGGATATGGATCCGATCCACCAGTTCGAGATCAAGAACTTCTTCACGCTGCTGCGCATCGGCGCGCACGACATCGCGTTCACGAATTCCGCGCTGTACATGCTGATCGCTCTCGGCGTCGTCTCGGCGCTGATGATCGGCGCCACCGCGTCGCGCGCGGTGGTTCCCGGGCGGCTCCAGTCGCTCGCCGAGGTGTCCTACGAATTCGTCGCCAATACGCTGCGCTCGAACGCCGGCAACGAGGGCATGAAGTTCTTCCCGCTGGTGTTCACGCTGTTCATGTTCATCCTGGCGGTGAACATGATCGGGCTCATTCCCTACACCTTCACGGTGACCAGCCACATCATCATCACGGCGTCGCTGGCGCTGCTCGTGTTCTTCACCGTCATCGTCTACGGTCTCTGGCGCAACGGCATCAAGTTCTTCAAGCTGTTCGCGCCGAGCGGCATCCCGCTCCTGCTGATGCCGCTGATCATCCTGATCGAGATCATGTCGTTCCTGTCGCGCCCGCTGTCGCACAGCCTGCGGCTGTTCGCGAACATGCTGGCCGGCCACATCACGCTGAAGGTGTTCGCCGGCTTCATCACCATGTTGGGCGCCTTCGGTTTCTTCGGCTGGCTCGGCGCCATCGTGCCGTTCGCGCTGGTCGTTTCGGTGACCGCGCTCGAATTCCTGGTCGCGTTCCTGCAAGCCTACGTCTTCGCCATCCTCACCTGCATCTATCTCAACGATGCAATCCATCCGGGCCATTAAGGCGCCCGACAGCCAACTCGAAAAGGAGCACACTATGGACCCCGTTGCCGCAAAGTACATTGGCGCTGGAATTGCCTGCATCGGCATGGGCGGCGCCGGCGTTGGCGTCGGCACCATCTTCGGTCACTACCTCGCTGCCGCGCTGCGCAATCCGTCGGCCGCGGCCGGACAGTTCGGCAACCTGATCTTCGGGTTCGCGGTGACCGAGGCGCTCGGCATCTTCTCGCTCGCCATCGCGTTCCTGCTGCTCTACGGCGTGTAAGCCGGATCGGCTGGCGACGATGGGCCGGATCATCACGAAGGTCGTTGCGGTGGCCGGGCTCGTCCTGGCGGCCGGCGGCGCTTTGGTCATCGATGCTTGGGCTGCCGAAAAGGGCGGCGGCCACAAGTTTCCGCCGCTGCAGGCGGAGACCTACGCGTCGCAGATCTTCTGGCTCGCGATCATCTTCGCCACCCTCTACCTGCTGATGGCGCGGATTGCGCTGCCGCGCGTCGGCGGCATTCTGCAAGAGCGCCAGCAGCACATCGACGGCGACCTCGCGGAAGCGAAGCGGCTCAAGGATTCATCCGACGCCGCCATCGCCTCCTACGAGAAGGCGCTCGCGGATGCCCGCGGCCGCGCCCAGGCGCTCGCCAACGAGACGCGCGAGAAATACGCCGCCGAGGCCGAGGCGGCCCGCAAGTCGCTCGACAATACGCTCAACGAGCGGATTGCAGCGGCCGAACGGACCATCACGGCGCGGCGCACCGAGGCCATGGCCAACGTCCAGGATATCGCGGTGACGACCGCCGCGGCGATCGTGGAACGGCTCACCGGCAACGTGCCGTCGAACGCCGACGTCGCCAAGTCGGTCGCCGACGCACTCAAGCGCTGAGGATCGCGACGATGCTTACCGCCGAATTCTGGGTCGCCGTCGCTTTCTTGGCTTTCCTCGGCATCCTCGCCTATGTCGGCGCCCACAAGTTCATCCTCGATGCACTCGACCAGCGCGCCGCCAAAATCAAGGCGGAGCTCGACGAGGCGCGTCGCCTGAAGGAAGAAGCGCAGGCGCTGCTCGCCGAATATCAGCGCAAGAAGGGCGAAGCCGAGCGCGAAGCCGCCGACATCATCGCCGGCGCCAAGGCGGAAGCCGAGCGGCTCGCCATCGAAGCCAAGGCCAAGTCCGAGGAATTCCTGGCCCGCCGCACCAGGCTTGCCGAGACCAAGATCGCGCAGGCCGAAGCGCAGGCGGTCGCCGATGTGCGCAACGCCGCCGCCGAAGCCGCGGTGGCCGCCGCCGAGCGCGTGCTCACCGACACGGTCAAGGGCAAGCTCGCCGACGACCTGATCGGCAAGGGCATCGCGGAAGTCAAAGCCAAGCTGAACTAGAGCATTTCCCAGTTAGGACGAAGCATATCCTGCATGGGCGAGGTAGTTAGCGCATTCGTCTGACGTAAAGGC
>JAIESR010000135.1 GCA_019745775.1 Xanthobacteraceae bacterium
CCTTTACGTCAGACGAATGCGCTAACTACCTCGCCCATGCAGGATATGCTTCGTCCTAACTGGGAAATGCTCTAGAGATTCCGGTGCCTTGCCGCAGGCGCATCGCGGGCACGTCGAAGGTGGCTGGCAGCGTGCGCGGGTCGATCCGCGCCGGCGCGCGGATCGTGGCGACCTTCGTGCGGGTAGCGGCGCAAGCCAGGTCGGAACGGGCGGCCTGATGAGCAAGCGTCGGCACAACGGTCATACTTTCCTGGTCCCCAAGCCGGCGGACCCGGATGGTCTGGCACCGCTGTTGCAGCGAAGCGACCACGCAGCGCCGTCGATCTTCCGCCCGGAAAACATGCTGCGCGAAGCGCGGCGGCAGAAAGGGATTGGGGCCGCGCCGGTGGCGCCAATCTGTGTGATCGATCCCGACGGCGACATCGTGGACCACGTGCGCCGTCACCACGGCGCGCAAGCGAGCGCTCACTGGGCCTGTTATCACACGCGCATGTGGGAGTGGACCGCCGGGGGTATCCAGTACGGTATCGTCGGCCGCGCGGTCGGAAGCTCGTTCGCCGTGCTGGTGGCCGAGCAGCTATTCGCCTCGGGCTGCAAGCTCTTGCTCAGCGTTGCGTCAGCGGGGCAGATCACCGACATCGGCCCGCCGCCATACCACATCCTGATCGCACGGGCGCTTCGCGACGAGGGGACGAGCTATCACTACCTGCCCCCGACAATGTTCGCCGCAGCCGACCCGGTGCTGGTTTCGACCGCGGCCGAGGGATTGGTGCGGGCCGGATGCTCCGTTCATGTCGGCGACACCTGGACCACGGACGCTCCCTTCCGAGAGACCGCGCACAGCATCGCGGCACGCCGGGACGCGGGGATCCTCGCGGTGGAGATGGAGGCGGCCGCGCTCTACGCCTTTGGCGCCGCGTGCCGGCGCCCGGTGATTTGCCTCGCCCACGTCTCTAACCGGCTCGGCTGTGTAGAGAATGATTTCGAGAAGGGGCACGCCAATGGAGCGTGCAGCTCGATCGAGCTGGTGACGGCGATCGCCAAGGCTTGGCTTTCCAGCGAGCAAATGACCGACGGAGCAGCCAAGCGCCGTGCCGCGGATCGCGTGAGCACAGCCGTCTAGACTGAGCGTTTGCGTGCACTTCAAATGCTGGTGGCGCGCGGCAGCGCGACCCGCAAGGAAATCAAGGCGCGATGAATTGAGTCCTTCAGGGCGCTCGCGCTCATACCGGTCAGGATCGTTGCCTCACTCAAACTGAGTTCGCGCAGCTTTAGGAGTTCGATGGCGGAACGCTGGCAGATTGGAAGTCTGCTGACCAACTTGCGCACTGTCGATGCAGCTTCGTATCGGTTGAAGGCGTCATGAGCTGAATCGTCCGCCAATTGGGTCGCGATGTCATCCGACAGGGTGATGAGGACCCTCTGTCGTCTTTGCTTGCGCACGAAGTCGATCGCCTGGTTCATCACGACCGTCTTGAGCCACGGCATGAATGGGCGACCAGAATCATAAGTGGCCTTCGCGGCGTGAACCTTTAGCAGGACCTCCTGTAGTAGATCCTCGCAGTCACTTTCTGAAGCGGTCGTGCGTTGCCGCTTGATGATCCTGCAAATAATCGGCCGAATCTCCCGCATCAAACGACAATATGCGCCTTCGTTGCCGTCCTGCGCCTCCTGCATGAGCGCCCTCAGCTCCTTCTCCTTGGCGACCATATTCGGTGGAAGATTTCGAATCGCGCGAGGCCGGGCACTAACCGGGCGAAGGCGGTCGATCGATAGGGAGGTTTGCATGATGCTTTTCGATGTTGCTTGTTACTTTATTCGGCGAGATCGGCGCCCGGCTCGAGCTCGTGCAGGATCACGCCTTCCAGCGGATCAAACTCGGTCTCCCAAGCCTTGCGCTTCAAGGCGCGGCGTGTGTCGGCGTATCCGGCCTCCCAGCGCAGCTTGAGGCGCCGCGGACTGAAATCGACATCCTTGGTGTGGTTCTCGTTGTCGAGGCGAGGGGCCAGCAGACGCACAACGTGCATGTGCGTGGGGCAGCCGTAAGCCATCAGCCGCCGGACGGCCGCGGTGTTGCGGTCCTGGGCGGGAACAAACTTCGCGAGTTCGGAAATGACGTGCCGCAGGTTGTGTACCTGGCGCTGACGCGTGATGTGGCTCGCCACCCGGCTCGAATACTGGATGTCTTTCTGGCGGTGCAGGATCTGCCAGATCGTTTCCGGCTCCGGGCCAACCGGATTCCACATGTGTACGGCGAAGATGAGCGACGTCCGTCTTGGGCTGTCCTCGAAGATCGCCTCGGTCGGTGTGTTCGACAGGATGCCGCCGTCCCAATAGAGCTCGCCATCGATCCGAACGGCGGGGAAGGCGGGCGGAAGCGCGCCCGACGCCATGATGTGGCTGGCGGTGATCTCGCACTCGCGGCTGTCGAAATACCGCATCTCGCTGGTCCGGACGTGGGCGGCGCCGACGGTCAAGCGCGGGCTCATCTTGCTGATCAGGGAGAAGTCGATCAGCTCTTCCAAGGTGTTCATCAGCGGCCGGGTCGAATAGAAGCCGGCGCTGTCCGTACCAAGCGGAACGTGCGCGCCCATGAAAGCCAGCGGGTTCGGCTCGAAGAAGCCGGGGATGCCGCCAAGCACCGTCGTCCAATAGGAGACGGTGTCGCTCAAGCCGGGCCAGGGCGACGCGCTCCACATGTCCCTCCGCGTCATGCGCCGCCAGAACTCTTGCAGCCGTGGCAATCGATTGTCTGGCTCGTTGCCAGCGATCAATCCGGCATTGATGGCTCCGATGGATGTGCCGATGATCCAGTCGGGCTCCAGGCCGGCCTCGTGCAGCGCCTGATAGACGCCGCCCTGATAGGCGCCAAGCGCGCCGCCGCCCTGAAAGACCAGCACGACTTGATGCCGCTGAGCGTGTGTATGCGAGGTCGGCTTGGCCGAACTCGCGGCGTCTGACTTCGCTGCGATCGGCTCGTGCACGTCTAGTCCTTCGGTCATCGCTTCCTCCCTTGACGTCGTTTGGCTCAGTGCGCCGTCCACCCACCATCGGCCGGCAGCGCCACTCCGGTGATCGAGGCCGCGGCTTCACTCGCCAGGAACACGGCGATTGCCCCCATTTCCTCGATGGTTGCAAAGCGCTTGTTCGGCTGCTGAGCGAGCAGCACGTCACGGATCACCTGGTCGCGGGGAATGCCGTGCGCCTTGGCCTGGCCCTCGATCTGTGCCTCGACCAGCGGGGTGTAGACGTAGCCGGGGCAGATGGCGTTGCAGGTGATGTTGTCCTGAGCGGTCTCGAGCGCGACCACCTTTGTCAGCCCGACGATGCCGTGCTTGGCGGCGACGTAGGCGGATTTGAACGGCGAAGCGACGAGCCCGTGCGCCGAGGCGATGTTGATGATCCGGCCCCAGCCATTGCGCCGCATGGCCGGCAGCGCGGCCCGCGTCGTGTGAAAGGCCGAGCTCAGATTGATCGCAAGGATCGCGTCCCACTTTTCGACCGGGAATTGATCGACGGCCGCGACGTGCTGAATGCCGGCGTTGTTGACCAGCACATCCAGACGCCCGAGCGAATCGACCGTGCTCTGAATCATTTCGGCGATGGCCGTCGGTTTGCTCATGTCCGCGGGCGAGAAGAGCGCCCGGACGTTAAAGTCCGAGGCGACCTGGTGCCGTGCTTGTTCGATCGCATCCGGGGCCCCAAAGCCGTTAAGGACGATGTTCGCGCCGGCTGCAGCGAAAGCACGCGCAATTCCGAGGCCAATACCGCTGGTGGAGCCGGTTACCAGTGCAACTTTTCCGGCGAGGGGACCCGGCTGCTTGGTGAGTTCTCGCGCGTTCTGAATGTTCATGGGGAGGCACACCTTCGTCGTTTGTGGAGTTCGGTAGTGCCATTTGGGAGGACCGGGGCCGTGGACGGAAATGCCCATCGGCTACTGTAATTATACGGCTGTGCTATCGTGCCGAGTGCTAGGGTCCTGGGCGTGGAAACCAGCCGCGAATCCGGTGGAGGGGATCAGCGGCTGGATCGTCAGGAATTCCAAGGCGCCGAACCGATGGAAATGCACCAGGTGAGGTATTTTCTCGGGGTGGCACGGACGCTCAACTTCACGCGTGCCGCCGAGGAGTGCAATGTCAGCCAGCCTTCGCTGACGCGCGCGATCAAGCAGCTCGAAGGCGAGTTCGGCGGTGACTTGTTCCGGCGGGAGCGGCCGCAGGCGATTTTGACCGAACTGGGCGAGCGGATGCTGCCGTTGCTCAACCAGTGCTACGAGAGCGCGTTGAGCGCCCGCGAACTGGCTCTGTCCATCAAGAAAGGTGAAGTTGCTGCGCTGGGACTGGCCTTGTCGCATACGTTCGATATCAACCTCTTGTTGCCGCACCTAAACGAGCTCCGCGGGCGGTTCGATCGGCTTGACTGCCGATTACTGCGCGGCACCGGGCCGGAGGTCCTCGGCTACTTGAAGAACGGAGACGCCGAGCTCGCCATCGGCTCGGACCTGGGAGAGGGCTGGGATCGCCTTGATGCCTGGCCGCTGTTCAGCGAAGGCTTTGTCCTGCTGGTCAATTCCAGGCACCGTCTCGCCGGTCAGCCATCTGTCGACCTGCAGGACCTGCGGCAGGAGCGTCTCCTGCTGCGGACCTATTGCGAGCAGGCCGAGCAGTGCGCGGCGCTGTTGCGCGAGCATGGACTCGACGTCGAGCATTGCTACCAGATCACGTCGGAAGGCGATTTGCTTTCCATGCTGGGATCCGATCTCGGCGTGGCGTTCGTGCCGCGAAGCGCTTCTGGGGCCGGTGACCTGGTACACGTTCCAGTGAACGGCTTCGATCTCAGCCGGTCGGTCTACCTCTACGGCGTGGCCGGCCGCCAGCGTTCGACCGTGGCCGCGACCATGATGAAGATGGTGCGTGCGGCAAACTGGTCGCGCTACGCAGACGCGGCTTGAGGGGTCCTGATCGGGGCGTTCAGCCAGCCTTTTCAAGCGCGTTCAGCAAGTCATCCACCGCCATGCGCCGGCGAAAGTCCGGATCGACGAAACGCGCGCGCACGCGCCCGTCGCGCGCAACGACGAATGTCGCTGGGATCGGCACCATCCAGGCGTCGTTGCCCTGATAATCCGGCAGAAAGAGCCCATAGGACGACAGCAGCTGTTCCAGATCGGGTCCGACCCAGATCGACAGGTTCAGTGATAGCGCATAGCCGTTGTCGATGTCCGTCAGCACCGGAAATGGCGATTGGGCTTGGCTTTTCAGCTCCGCCGCGAATTTCTGTCGCTCCGGAACGAGGGCGACGACGTGGCCGCCCAAGTCTGCGACCTTGTCATGGACCTGAGCCAGTGCGTGGAGGCTGATGCGGCACCAGGGGCACCAGTGTCCGCGATGGAAGGTGATCGCGGCGGGACCGTCCCGCAGAATGCTATCGAGCGTCACCAGCCGTCCCGACTCGTCCGGTAATGCAAACCAAGGCATGGTATCGCCGGGGCGTGGTGCATTTTCGCCGGCGTTATGGACCGTCAGGCGTTTGGCCAGACGTTCGACTGCGTCGGCGTAGTCGGGAATATACGATCGAACCGCACTTGAATATGCGTCCAGCCGTTCCTGGAGTGGGGCATCCATCTCCTGGCATTTTGTGAACGCTGCGTGAAGCGCCGACAGTGCTGCTTGATTCATGAGTTGGGAGTCATTTCTATTGTTCTTTAAGAGGTCTCTTGTTCCTCTTGGTTGTCCATCGTTGCAAGGAATTTCTGCGGGCTGCGTCAAGCTGCCATCAGAGCCAGGCTGTCAATGCCGATACAGGCGCGCGAACTGATCAACATCTCGAGGTTCGCGATCAAATCGAAATCGGGCGCGGCATCCGCGGCGGCGTGTGTTGCTTCCGCCAAGGTTGCGCCCTTCATCAGATTGGCGAGAAACGCGTGGCCGCCGCTGGGCAGCAGCCAAACCCGCACCTCGTCATCCGGGCGCGCCACCAGGGCTGCTTCAGCGGCCCACAGGGTCACAAGCTGGCCTTCGTCCTCGCTGCGATAGGCTTCCCAGATCGACACGATCGGGAAGCGGGAAGCGACCAGTGAAGCCGAAGGGTGAAACGAGAGGACGAGATCCTCGAGAAAGTCCGGACTGAGCTGGGCAAACGCGTCGACGGAGACTGGTGCGGCATCCGCCGCGTGATAGGCGCGGCTCAAGCTCAGCTCCAGATCGCTGATGTCGGCCAGGTACTCAATGGAAGGAAACCGTCCCAGGCTGCGTATGAACAGCGGGAACGTATCGCCGTAGTCCAGAAGTACCGGTGAGCGCGGAGGGTTGTGAACGGTGTAGAGCTGCGCCATGGCGGCGAATGACTCCGGCCCGATCAGCCGGCGGGTCACCGGATAGCGCTCCGCCAGAGTTTGCACCAGGTTCGTTGCGATCCTGTTTCGGTGAATGTCGAACCGGCGCGCCACGCTTCCGAAGCCTGCGCCGCGAATTGAGCAGGGCGGCGGAAGGGCAACGTCGAGCATGGCGGTGGCAAAGCCTTGCTGGAAATCGGTGAGCCTGGTCATGGTGCGGTTCCTAGCTGACGTTGGTTGCGGTTCATCGACTGGCGGGCCGCACGCCGGAGTGCTTGCTTTGCGATCGCGGCGTCGTCGGCGAGCCCAAAAGAGCTGCCTTGCTGTCGTTCGATCACGGTCGGGAGCGGTCCGGTGCGGCCCAGGATCCGCCGATAGATCGCCCAGATGCTCTCGGGGACTCGGACCTGGTGATCGACGATCAGCAGCCTGGCGCCATTGTCGTCGGTATTTTCGGAAAACCCCGCGAGATGCAGGAGCTCGACGTCGTCGATCGGAAACGAGTCGACCAGACCCATCGGCTCGCAATCGAGATTGATGGCCGAGACGAAGACATTGGCGATATCGAGAACGAGACCGCAGCCGGTTTGCTCGACGACCGCGTGCAGAAAGGCGCCTTCACGCATGATCGTTTCATCGAGAAACAGGTACGAGGCGGGATTCTCGAGCAGAACCCGCATACCCAGTCCACGCTGCACCTGATCGACATTGCGGCATACGAGGGTCAGCGATTCGCTGTTGTAGGGAAGCGGCAGCTCGGCGCTCAGATAAGTACCCTCGTGTGTCGACCACGCCAGAGGAACCGAGAAAAAGCTCGGATCGTGGCGATCAATCAACTGCCTCAGGCGCGCAATATGATCCCGATCGGGCGGATGGTGCGCGCCGATCGAAAGACCGGTGCTGTGAAGCGCAATGGGATATTCGGCCCTGATCCGCTCCAGCCAACGGGGCAGCGGCCCCCCGTTTCCAATGTTGCTTTCGGCATGGACCGCGAAGAAATCGACGGCCAGGCCCGGCGCGACCAAGTCGCACGCATCGCCGCGCGTCAGGGAAACGCCCGACGACTCCGGTTGGATCGTCGGTGCCGCAAAGCGGGGACGAGCGGGTGCCATGAATATTCCCTCGATGCCTCGCCGCCAGCCGGTGTTTACGTTTCGTGATCGGGCGGCAGCGAGCAGCGGCTGCCCTGCTGCTCGACCCTGGGCAGTCCAGCGCACGCCATGCCAGGAGTCGTCCCGCAATCGCCCTGTCCGGCCAGCGGGGGACGGTGAGTTCCACGCTGGAATGGAACCGCAGGCTGCAAGGCGAGATTGGTGATGGCGCTCGCCAACGCGCTGGCGAGGATGACTGAGCTGACTGTCCCGGCTGTCATGGCAATTCCTCCTTGATCGGACGCGCTGGTCGCGGACTTTGCGCGTCTCCGCATCGAGCCACGCCAGGCGACTTTTTTGAAATGCTGCTGGTGGATGGATTCGATAGCGCCCGTGTATAGCCGTTTGCGGTAGAGCCTCTCCCCCGAAAGCACTGCGGCTAGAGGAATACGATCATGCCCCAATTCGATGCGATCGTTATCGGCACCGGCCAGGCCGGCCCGTCGCTTGCGACCCGCCTCACCGAGGCCGGCATGAAGGTCGCGGTCGTTGAGCGGCACAAATTCGGTGGAACCTGCGTCAACGCCGGCTGCACGCCGACCAAGACGTTGGTGGCGAGTGCCTATGCCGCCTTTCTGGCGCGCCGATCGGCAGACTTCGGCGTCGACATCGACGGCCGCATCAGCGTCGACATGCGCAAGGTCAAAGCCCGCAAGGACCACGTCTCGGGACTATCGAGCCGGGGGCTTGAGCAGTGGCTGCGCGGCAACGAGCGCTGCACGGTCTACCAGGGCCATGCGCGCTTCGCCGCGGCACGCGAAGTACGGGTCAACGGCGACGTACTCGAGGCCGATCGGATCTTTATCAATGTCGGCGGGCGCGCGCTCACCCCGCCGATTCCCGGTCTCGACCAGGTCGAGCATCTCAACAACAGCTCGCTGCTCGATCTCGATTTTGTTCCGCCGCACCTGGTGATCATCGGCGGCAGCTATATCGGGCTCGAGCTCGCGCAGGTCTTTCGCCGGTTCGGCAGCGAAGTGACCGTGGTCGAACTGGCGCCACGGCTACTGCCGCGCGAGGACGAGGATGTCTCCGCGGCCATCACCGGGTTCCTCGCCGCCGAGGGCATCAAGATCCATACAAATACGAAATCCCGGTCCGTGGCGCGGCGCGGCAATGGCATCGCGGTCGCGCTCGAAGGCGAGGATGCTCCGCCGGAAGTGGCGGGCAGCCATCTGATGCTTGCGGTCGGCCGGCGGCCCAACACCGACGATCTCGGCCTGGAAAACGCCGGCGTGCTCACCGATCAGCGCGGCTACGTCACCGTCGACGATCAGTTGCGTACGAATATCCCGGGGATCTGGGCGCTCGGCGATTGCAACGGCCGCGGCGCCTTCACCCACACCGCCTACAACGATTTCGAGATCGTCGCGGCCAATCTGCTCGACAACGATCAGCGCAGCGTCAGCGACCGGATCGCAGCTTACAACCTCTACACCGATCCGCCGCTGGGGCGCGTCGGGATGACCGAGGCCGAGGCGCGCAAGTCGGGCCGTCGCGTACTCAAGGCCGATCTGCCCATGAAGAACGTCAGCCGCGCGTTCGAGAAGGGCGAGACCAACGGGTTCATGCGCCTGATCGTGGACCAGGACAGCAAGGAAATCCTCGGCGCGTCGATTCTCGGCGTGTCCGGCGACGAGGTCGTCCACACCATCCTCGCGCTGATGTATGCGCGCGCGCCTTACACGATCCTGCAGCGCGCGATGTTCATCCATCCGACCGTTTCCGAGCTGCTGCCGACCATGATGGGGCGGCTCAAGCCGCTGTGACCATAGAGCGTGGCTATCGACTCGGAAGCAAGCCGGTATTTCAACAGCGACCTCATCCCGTCCAAGGTGACATTCAAGGGCTCGATGTCTTCGGGCCGCACCAAGAGAGGAGGTCATCATGTTGGCCCGTTCCAGCATCGTTGTTTCGAGCCTTGTGATCGTTTTCTGCCTGTTCATGACGTCGCTCACGGCGCGGGCGGACGACCGCGACGGCGTCGTGCGAGTCAAGAGTGCCTATTCGCATGCGGAAACGATTTCGCGATTGAAGAAGGCGGTGGCCTCCAAGGGCATCATGTTCTTTTCGGAGATCAATCAGTCAAAGCTGGCCGCGAAAGCCGGCATCAAGATTCAGCCTTCCACGCTCCTGGTCTTCGGCAATCCGCCGCTGGGCACGACGTTCCTGTCCTCGAACCCGTCGTCCGGGCTCGACTGGCCGGTGCGGCTCTTGGTGCACCAGGATGCGAACGGCGAGGTGTGGGCGGTCTACACCGACTTCCAATGGATCGCGCGCCGTCATCGTATCGAGGACAGACCCAAAGAGTTTGAGATGGCTTCGCAGGTGATCGCCGCAATCACCTCGAGCGTGCAGGCGAAATGACGCCGCGCGTTGCGACCGGCTCCGGGCTCCCCCCAGCATCCCTCTGGCCGGAGCCGGTCGCCCCCTCGATCCTGCCAATCGAAATGGACGGGCCATGCACACGGCGACATTCGAAGCGATCGCAAGTCATTGGACCCGGCTGATCGGTGTCGCGATCGAGTCGTTCGGGGTCGCGGTCATTGTCATCGGCATCGGCTGGTCCACTTATGTCTTTGCCCGCGACCGGATGCGCGAGGAGGCCTACGGCGTCTACAAGGTCCGTATCGGCCGTACGCTGCTGCTCGGCCTCGAATTGCTGGTGGCAGCGGACATCGTGAAGACGATCGCGCTCGAATTGACCTATCTCAGCCTGGCATTGCTCGCCGGGCTCATCCTGATCCGCACCTTCCTGAGCTGGACTCTAGTGCTTGAGATTGAGGGGCGATGGCCGTGGCAGCACGCTGAGCGCCAGCCGCCATCACAATAGCGATCCACAAGGCCGGGCACCCAAAGGATTTCTCAAAAGCTCAAAGAAATATGCCTGCGTCAATCCGCTGCCGCGGGCGGCATTAGCCCGTACAAAGCCTTCGTGCATCACGCGAAGAACCTTCACGGTGTCGCTTGCAGTTTGCCAGGTCATAGTACTGCCACGGGCATGGGTCGGGCGGACGCGTTATCCATGAAGAGCGCTAGACCCAAATCGAATCTTCAGTTTTATCGATCCAGACCATCGCAAGCGCATGGCAATCGGGGATCTGCTCGCCGCCATGCGTCAGGCTGACTTGAATGCGTCCAAAGAAACACGGCCCCTTCTTTCGAAGGGGCCGTGCTTCAGCTAGCGGGTGATAGGAGGGCTGTCAGCGCTTACCGGACATCGCCATGCAGCCGCTGATGAAGTTCATTATCGCGCGGCCTTCGTGCTCTTGATCGTTGGTGCTGTAGCCGCGCTGGGTCGCGAGCGAGTAGCACGCGTCATAGCTGGTCGGGTTCGCCGCGCGCATCTTGGCCATTTCGGCGCGGGTCGATGCACTCATCTGAGCGCTCGCCGGGGCAACGACGCTGAGGGTGGCCAGGGCGGCCGCGATAACTGTAATCATTCGCATGGGTGTTCTCCCTTGGGGGTGGTCGCAGACCATCTGCGATCCTTGAGACGCTCGGACTTTGTCGGGAGGCGGTGCCGGACGGAAATGCCTATCGGGCATGATGTCCATTGCCGCTGGCTATCCAAACCTTTGCTTTATGAAATCTTCAACGACGACAGCCGGCTAGCTCACGCCGTTGCGATCGGCGACACGTTCGTCACACGCTACCGTGATGCGCCCGCGCGCAACTTTGCGGCTGCCGGCTTCGAACTCACGCGCAGATGAGAAGCGACGCTCATCATCACTAACTTGAAACCCCAAGAGGAGACTGCACGATGAACATCAAGACCAAGCTGATCCTTTCCGCCGCGCTCGTTGCGTTGCTCTCGGCCCCGGCTTCGGCTCGCTTCGATGGCGACGAAGGCGGTGCGAGCGCCTATCCGCGCTTCAGCAAGGAGCGCACCCAGATGTCGTTCACCGGCCATCCGATTAACCGCCCGTTGCAGCAGCGTTAAGCGCCTGATCGAACTTGGCGTGAAACACCGGCGGCGGGCCTTGGGCCCGCCGCCGCTATTCGTTTGGTTGGCGCCCACGCTATAGCAATCCGCTATCGTCTTGAGAGCCATCCGGCATTTCCTTTGGCGCGCATCTCGATTGATCCTGTCATCGGCAGTGTGGCGCTCCAGCCGCACACCCGTCGCGACAAAGGAGACAACCAACATGACCAGCAAGACAATGCTCGGCTTCGGCCGAACTGCAATCCTCACCGCCATCGTGGCCACCGCCGCGATCATCACCGCATCAGCCGCCATGGCGGGCGAATGCCCCGCCGACCAGCGGAAGGCCGACGTACGGCCGGCGAACTCGACGCCGGCGCGGGACGTCACCGATAACGTGATCGGATCGATCGATGTCTCGAAGGAGCCAGCAAAAATCCCCGACCGGCTGTTCCGCTTGCGCAAGCTCGTGGTGAAGCCGGGCGGTGTCGTGCCCTGGCACAGCCATGGCAACCGGCCTGCGATCATCTACATCCTGACCGGTGAGATCGTCGAATACGCCAGTAACTGTGCGGTCCCGATCGTGCATCGCGCCGGCGACGTGGCGATCGAGACCGCGGGCGTTTCGCACTGGTGGCAGAACCACGGCAAGGTCACGGTCGAGCTGCTCTCTGCCGACCTGCAGAGCGACCGGAACGACCACAACATGTGATGACGTAAGCTTTGGGCCGCAGCGCCCGATCAGGCACTGCGGCCCTCGATATCAATAACGTCCGGAGCCACCGAGCCATGCCGCCCGTGCCGTATGTCTTGCATCGTCCGCATTTTCAGACGCATCAACGTTCCGGCGGAACGGCCATCCGCACGATCGTCATCGGGCTCATGGCCTTCCTGACGGTCGTCGACCTGTTTGCGACCCAGGCGATCCTGCCGTCGCTGGCGCGCGCCTATCAGGTGAGCCCGGCCGCGATGGGATTTGCCGTGAACGCCTGCACCATCGGCATGGCGGTGGCGGGGCTGGTGGTGGCGCTGTTCAGCCACAGCATCGATCGTCGGAAGGGACTGCTCGTCAGCCTGACCGCGCTCGCTGTCCCGACCGCCTTGCTTGCGGTCGCGCCCGATTTGACGATCTTCACACTGCTGCGGATCGCGCAGGGGGTCTGCATGGCTGCTGCGTTTACACTGTCGCTCGCGCATCTCGGCGAGGTCTGTAGCGCGTCGGCGGCGGGCGGCGCATTCGCGGCGTACATCACCGGCAACGTTGCGAGCAACCTGGTCGGGCGTTTGGTGTCCGCCGCCGTCGCCGATCATTTCGGGCTCGACGCCAATTTCTATTTTTTTGCGGTGCTGAATCTGCTGGGCGCGGTGCTCGTCTATTTCACCATTCCGCGCACCGCAATGGCGCCGGCCAGTCACGCGGTTTCGACGTCGCCGTTCGACGCCTGGACCCGGCATCTTCGCAATCCAGGGCTTTGCGCTGCCTTCGGCATCGGCTTCTGCATTCTGTTTGCGTTCATCGGCACCTATACGTACGTGAACTTCGTGCTGGTGCGTGAGCCGCTGTCACTCAGCCCGATGGCGCTCGGCTTCGTCTACTTCGTGTTTCTTCCCGCGGTCATTACCACGCCGCTTGCCGGCGCTGTCGTCAAGCGCCTAGGCGTGCAGCACACGCTTCGGGCGTCGCTGGGGCTCGCCATCGTGGGGTTACCATTGATCCTGCTGTCGTCCATCGGCTTGGTGCTGATCGGCCTCGTCTTCATCGGCATCGGCACCTTTTTCGCCCAGGCGTCGGCCACGGGATATGTCGGCCAGGCCGCGACGACGGACCACGCATCGGCAAGCGGGATGTATCTGGCGGCCTACTTCACCGGTGGCCTGGTCGGCACCGCGGTGCTGGGCCAGATCTTCGATCAGTTCGGCTGGGCGGCTTGCGTGGCTGGGATTGGCGCGGCGCTGGTGGTGGCGGGGCTACTCTCGTCCGGTTTGAAGCCGCAGCGGCTCCCGGCCGCTGAGGGCACCTGATCCCGCCGAGGAATTGTTGGTGCCGGGTGCCCGTTTTGGTCAGCCCCCCCGACACAGCCCCTTAAATTTACCCTGCTCCTTGGGGCTCTAAAAGCCGCCTAGGAACCCTGCAAAGCAGTCGGTCCGGCGCCGGGGGACGTTTGGCGTGCCTAGACGAGTTTAAAACGCTCAGACAGCCAGCGGGGACGTATGCAACCTAGAACGTGGCAGGTTCGCTTTTGACCCAAAGCGGATCTTCGGAATGCTATTGGGCCCCAAGCGGACGCCGCGGGAGGGCGTTAAGGAGCTGTCGCCCAGCTCACGCCAGGGGTTGTGTTCCATCGCAATCGTGCTGGATTTGCATCGAGGGCTGGTTCGGCTGGACGATTAGGCTGCGCGCGCCTTACGCTCAGGAGGATCGCCCCACGATGTTAGGAGCGGGGAATGACGCGACACAATTCCACGGGCGTCAGCGCGCACGCTGGTGAGGCTATGATACGCGCTGCGCAATACTTGCGTATGTCGTCAGAAAACCAACGATACTCGACGGAAAATCAGCAGAATGCGATTGCTGAGTATGCTGCACGCCACGGTTACTCTGTTGTCGCTTCCTACGTCGACGCCGGGAAGAGCGGCCTGTCGCTCAAGGGCCGGGACGCGCTGAAGCAACTTCTCAGCGACGCTCTTGCTACGCCTCGCGCTTTCGATGCCATACTGGTTCTTGATGTTAGCCGGTGGGGGCGATTCCAAAACCCCGACCAAGCGGCGCACTATGAGTTCCTTTGCCGACAGGCCGGCGTTCGAGTCGTGTACTGTGGTGAGCCATTCGGTGAAGACGTTGCCCCCATCACGACCATCATCAAGCATCTGAAGCGGGTTATGGCTGGCGAGTACAGCCGCGAGCTTTCCGCGAAGCTTGCCCGGGCCAAACGTCAGCAGGCGCAGCTCGGCTTTCGCCAAGGCGGAAAAGTGACCTATGGGTTTCGCCGGCTCCTCGTCGACTCTCAGCGAAATCCTCGGCAGATTCTAAAACCTGGAGAGAGGAAGGCCCTCGACGGTGACAAAGTGATCGTCGTTCCTGGACCGCCAGACGAACTCGCGGTGATCCGCCGGATTTTCAGGCTGTACGTGCAAAAGCATGTATCGGTCTCGGAGATTGTCGAGCGGTTGGCGAAGGCTGGCGTGAGGGGAAATGGAGGTGGGCCACTTACACGGCCGGCCGTAAGAAACATTCTCTCCAACGAGCTTAACATTGGCCAGATGACCTACAACTTGACGACCCAGAGGCTGCAGAGCCCGAGGCAAGCAAATCCAGAGGAGCTTTGGACAAGAGTACCGGCCTTCGAGCCCATCGTGCCGCCAACTCAATTTCGGAAGGCTCAGGAGCTGCTTGCGCGGTCGGCACGACCGCGTTGGGATAAGGAATCGATCCTGCGATCGTTACAGAGTCTGCTTGCCGAGAAAGGACGCCTTTCGCAAACGCTCATCAATCGAGCGAAAGATGTGCCATCGGCGGACACCGTCATCTACCAGTTTGGGTCGCTCACTGCGGCTTATGCCGCCATTGGCTATGAGCGTCCGGTCATACCCCCATTTGGAATGAACGCGAAGCATCGGAGCGTCAGCGCGATCTTCAGAGGACTGCGAAAGCTCTACGAAGCCGAAGGTGAGGTTACCATTCGGCTCGTAGATGCATGTCCTGCGCTACCGTCGAGTTGGTACATTCGTCGTTACTTCGGTTCTCTGGCTGAAGCGACGAGGCTGGCTCGCGTGCCGGTGCTGAACCATAGCGAGCAATTACGCCGTGCGTGGAAGCGTCGGAAGGCGGCTGGTTGCGATGAACATTACTTCGGTGTCCGCTGGACGGATGCGGCTCTCCTCAAGGCATTGCGTACCCTCGAGGCTCAGTACGGCTACACTTCGGCAAATCTGATTGACCAAAACGGCGTTACTCCGAGCGCGTATTATTACGTCAAACGATTTGGCTCCCTCACCAAGGCGCGCGCCTTGGCGCAGCTTCCTGTTCTGACCCGCTCTGAGCTTACCTCCACCGGCAAGAAGCGAAAAAAGGAAGGCCAGTCGATCCGACGGGGGCCGCGGTTTCCAGATCAGCGTCCCCGCTTGTGCTATCGTTCTGATGACATTTTGCGCGGACTAAGGGGCTTGGCGGAGCGCTGGGGATTTATCTCGGCTCGTTTGATCAATGATGACGCCAGCCTGCCTTCCTCGGCTTCGGTGGTTCGCCATTTTGGTAAACTCTCAAAGGCCTATGAAATGGTGGGACTGGTACGCCTGGAAGGGAACCCCGTCCGATTTGGCGTGCCGCGAAAATAGGGCGGTACTCACGTTTCAGCTCATGGGCCCGTTCCGGGCTCACGTGCTTCTGGCCCTAAGCGGACGTCGATAGTTGTAGATCGCGGGGTGGCGTTCTTCTTGCCCGTTTTGGTCAGGCCCCCCGACACAGCCCTTGAAATTTACGCTGCTCCTTGGGGCTCTAAAAGCCGCCTAGAGGGTCTTTGCGAGCGCACGCCGATAGGCGCCCCGGACCATCACCGTCCGCAGGTGAGTTTGAAAACGCCCGGGAAGTGGGGCGGCGAGGCTTTGCCCAGCAAACGCGGTACGTGCGCTATTGACCCTTAGCGGACGAAATGGCGAGCAAAGTAGCCGACGGAAGTCGTCATCACTGATCTCTTCCAATTGTCTGTTCGGCTTTCGAGCCAACGCCGTGTCTAACGCAACGCATGTAAGTCCTCAATGCCAGTCGGAATGATGTTGATGTTACGGCGGCTGAGCACAGTTGATGGTATCGCCAGTTCTCGTCGACCCATGCTGCGATAAGCCGTGCGGAGCCGTCCCCTGCACAAAACAAGCTTCGATCTAGTTCCTTGACGCCTAGGCCCTCGAAGAAGGCCAAGGCCGTGCGCCAATCGTCATCGGTCGCGTCGGGAGGCATTACAAACAGCGTCTTGTGCAGATGCCCGGCGGTCGCGACGAGGTTCATCTCCCAGACGGCACCCTCGGACCGGCCCATGACAAGCACGATCGTTTGCGCCTCAGCGGCGAGCCTCGCGACAGCGTGCTGCCAGTCCTGGTGCTGGAAGTAGTCGCGCGACGCACCATAGGACGGCAGCGGTTCTCCGGGATCGCCGACCGCGACCACAGGGCCGAGTTCCGATCCTTCGTCGACCACGACGGCGTCAAGGCTCGACGACAGCACAGGTACGCTCAGGATTCTTCCCAGCAGATTGATCGGTGGGGAGGCGAGTGGGATCGTGTCCGTTATGAATGGGCGAAGGAAAAGAACCGGAGGGCGTTGGTCGCGGTGCTGAGCTAGACCTATTGACGTTTGCAAATAGCGGAAAGCTCTCCTCCTCAAGAAGTAGGCCAAGCCGAGCAGCACGCCGGCCTTCAACGCCTCGACGCCGATTGATAGCATGAGTTGGTATGGTGGTGTCAGCCAGAAATGGAGCGGCATCGGGTCGCCGACTTGGTCGTACATCCTCTTGAGATCGAGCGCGCCAGCCATCAGCTTGACGAAATTTACAAGTGCAAACACCAAGACTGGGACCGTGCCGAACACGATGATCAGCGGGACCAGCGACGACACGTTGGCGAAGTACATCAGGAGCGCCGTCCTTAGCTTTCGATCGGCGATGCCGATATTCTTCGGCGCGCCCACCATGCGCAAGGCGACCTTCCCCCAGCCGGACCCAGCCGGCACGTCTGCACAGACTTGGGTCTGCCATGGCAACAACGGATCGACTTTGAGGAAAGACCGCAGGGCGTGGAACGCGACCCAGGCGGCAAAGGACAAGACACCAAGGAGGAGGAGAGCTTCCAGCAGCTCGAAGCCGGCACCCTGCTCGGTCAGCGGAAGCAGCAACTGCTCGATCGCTCGCGGCGCGAGACCTGCCAAGGTCATTGCTACGTTGGAAGCATTAAATGCGAGGATCAATAAAAAGACCCCCATCTCGGGCAAGCCGAACCGGCCCCGCAGCAGCCGGACGATGAGCCAAATCGTGCCACCGATCGTGACGACGACTCTCAGCAGAAACGTTGGCTTCGCGAACAGCCGCAAATCGTAGAAGGCGAGTTGACCTGAGAAGTACGAGCCGATCGAGTGGGCAGTGATGGTGCCGAAGGGGGTGGGCGTTTGGCCCGCGAAAACGTCGCCGAAGTAGAGGGCTGCCTCGTGCAGGAGCAACAAGACCAACGTGACCGAGTAGATCGGGATCAGCGCCCCGAACATCCAGCAGTAGATTAAGCTCAAGTTGACGAAGGGTGTATAAAGGTTGGCCGTTCGTTCGACATCGTCAAGCGGTATGCGTGAACCCCACATTGGCAACTCATCTATCGGGGGAAACAATAAACGCCGTGGGGAAACCGAAGCCCGTTTCGTCGTGCCGGTGGTCTGCATGGCCTGATTACGGCGAACGTGGGCTCGTTGGTTGAACTTACCAATGCCATCTGCCCGGCACCATGGCCTCGGGGAGGCGACGAGCCGAATGCCATCGAAGTCTGCGCATGGCCCAGAGCGGACATCGACAGTCCGCTATCGGCTCACAACAGGGTGGGGTTCTCCTTGCCCGTTTTGGTCAGGCCCCCCGACACAGCCCATGAAATTTAGCCTGCTCCTTGGGGCTCTAAAAGCCGCCTAGGGCCCTTCATACGCTAGGGTTCCATGGAGTGTGACGGCTTGGCGGAGTCCGGTGCGGGCAAAATCGCCCGCGAGCAAGAACCTATGAGCTGCGGAGCTTGTGGCGAAGCCCGCATCGGGGATCTAGCGCAGCAGTCGTGACTCGAGAGTCCTCACCATTTCGGGCGGAACAGCAAAGAGCTTGAGGGCGCCCCGTGCACTGATAGGGGCAGACAAGCGGCGTGGTCCCGCCAGCAGCCAGCCGAACAATCCGGCTCCGCCGCTTCCTGGATCGAGATGTAGCTCTTGCCACTGCCGCCATCGGACGCCATCGATTGGCACCACGTCCTCGATGGTGACCAAGCCGATGTATCCGCCGGTAAAGGTATGAGACATGCCAAAATGGGCCATGGCTCTCTCATCAGGAGTAGCGCCGGCGTGAAGCCAAATCGGTCCGCGATAGGGGGTGGACCACTTGCGGAGTTCCATACGCTTTCGACCTGAAACGATGAGCTCCGCCCACGGTTGTTTCACGCTCAACGCTGGGATTTGAACAAGCGCTGTTTCCCCCATTGTCACCATCACGCACGTTGCCGACCGAAGACGTCGAGGACTTCGGACGCAAATGTCTTGTAGAGCTTTAGGGTCTCATCAGGGGTGAGGGCGTTCTGCTCTAAAATTGCTACCTCAGTAGAGGTTGGCATCTCAAGCAAGAGATCGCCAAAGCCGTACGTCTTTGCACTGACGCGCCGCGCGAAAGCAAGATAGGCGTCGAGGTGAACACGGACGATCGGCTTGCTTGCATTTGGATCAGAACGGGATGTGAGGTCGACCGCATACTTGCCTTCCTTAGCGCCCGCTGCGGCTCGCCGAACGATGCATGGGATGCAAGTCCCGCAGGGTGTTGTGCTGCTCTTCTTTATGCGAGCGCCGACCACTGTCGTCGCGCGGATATTCCAGCAGGTTTCTGTTCGGGCAATCACCACATCTTGTTTGGTCTGCTTCAGCCACTTCATCGCCTGACGCTTGGTTAGAGCCAGAAATGGGTTTTCGATGTGGATCTCGCGTCCGAGAGCGAGGCGGAACAAATTCTCGGCCGCGCGGTGGACAGCCGGATGTGCATGTCGGGTCATGCGGTAGAGAGGAGCTGGCGGAACGGCAAGCGCCAGGGGACCGTTTTCGAACTGGTAGATCGTCTTGCCTCCGACCGCATCAAGAAAGGCGGCCGCCAAGGACAGATAGTAAAAGGATCGATGCTGGAACTGGCCACCAACTTTTGCGCCCCGCGCGCGCCGCCAGATTCCCTGAATCTGAATCAGATTGTCGTAGCCGAGCGCCGCGGCAATTTCTTGCTGGAGGAGCAGGTTCCGCGAATATGCGCCGACCAGAACGAACTCTTTCTGACGGCCGCGTAGCATGGCGAGGCCGCTCGTGCTGTCGAGTCCGCCAGAGAATAGGATTACCTGCTTTGCCGGAGAAGGATCAAGCTGTGGATGTTTGTGTCGTTCATAGAGGGTGTCCAGGCCCGTTGGCACCGAACCCCGCGGCGTAAAGTTGAACGTCCACTCGATGCCCCCTTGAACATATAACAGCTCCGACAGAAGGTTGGCGGCTTTCTTCCAGACCGCGGGCTTGCGGACCGGCATTATGACTTCAAATCGCGAGGTGCGCTCGGTCGAGATCCGCCTCGGCATCGACCGATCGATCTCATGCACGATGCGGGAAACCTCAATAAGATCGAGTGCTTGATCCTTGAGGCCCTTACTGGGGATTGGACCATGAATGTCCCAATTCAGAGCCGAAAGGTCGAAAGACAAAGTATCCGATCGTCCGGACGGCATGCGAACATAGCTGCATCTTGCAGTGCTCATTTTGCCACCTTTGTCGGCGCCTTGGTCGGCAGTTCCACAGAGGCGAACTCGTGATAGTTGTCCGCAATGACCGCGAGCAAATCCTCGCGCTTGTTGCCGCGCTGTTTGATGTAGTTGACCTCAAACCGTTCGTACCATCCGTCGGCAATTTCGCGCGATGCCGTGTCCATGCTTATCTGCAGTTCGGGCGAGATTTCCATTATGTCCTTTCGCACCACGTGCCGCATCAGCCCGCTCAAGTAGTAGCCGCTGACGGAGGTGAGCACCTTGATGTCAAATCTCGCGGCGAGGGTGGCCGGGCTGGTGCGTTGGAACACAGCCAAGTCGTTGCCAATGGCCTTCAGGAAGATGTCCGACAGCACGAGCCGGACAACCTCGAGGTGACGCTCATCGGTCGAACGGCTTTGATGCTCTCGAACCAGGGCGCGAGCAAAGGCTGACAGCGAGGCTTCCGTGGCGCTTAACTCGTACTTTGCGGCAATCTCGCTCCACTCCATCTGCTTGCGGCCATGGCGTGACAAAGCAATCAGCTCCTTGAGCACTCCCTGCACGAATGGTGATCTGAGCACCGCGAGGAAAAATTCGCGCCGACCACGGTCCTGCAGCATCTCCGAAAGAACCTTGCGCGCACCGGAGAGGCTTGGGTCTTTGTTGACATTCCTGGAAAGGCCTAAGAGGGACGCGACCAGCTGCGCGACGGACCCTCCAGAGCCGCTCCTGCTACTTCGCGAGGATCCGGACCCAGTCGAACCCGAGCCTCCTGCTCCATAAGACCCGCTGCCACCACCAAAGGAACCTGTGCCCATCAAGACACCTCCGCCCATACCTCGGCCGCGCTTCTAGTGGACCATTGCTGCATGTCATCGCGCATCGCGAGCTCATCCCAGGGCCGGCGCATTCCGAGCACCGCTAGACCAGCGCAGGCGCGGGCGAGCGTTGCCTTGTCCGATTTCCCCGAGAGGACAGCGCGCCTTTGATACTGCTCGCGCGTCCGATGCAAAGCAGCGCAGGCGGCTTCCTGGGCATTGGAATCCGCGAAACGGCGGGCACCCCAGAGTCGACTTTGGGCCCCGTATCTCACAGCCCATAGATGCCAATCGAGAAAATCAAGTGGCTGCTGATAGGCCCGAAAGGTCGCTGCGTCCCATTGCCTGTCCTGTCGCCGGACCTCTAGCCAATAGCGCCGCGCGTCGGCGATCCGATGAGCCACTTCGTAGCTGCATTGACGCGCCTCGGCCGCGCAGTCAGTCAAGAAATTTATGGCGCCTTGGATGTTAGCTTCCTTCTCGGCGAGCTTTGCTTGTGAGTAAAGGATATCGCATCTGATCTCTGTGAGCCTGTGTTCGAGACTGAGCCTATGCTCGAGACAGAGCGCACCAGCTTCTGCGAGATGCTTGCTCGCGATCGCGCGCTGAGCAGGATCGTCCTTGAATGGTGCAAACTCGAAGAGACACTCGGCAAGGTTTCGCTTAGCCGCGCAAATCGCGCGTAACGCTTCAGGCCGGCTGTCACCCTCCCAATCCGTCAACAAGCGCTCGAACACGTTTCTGGCCTCTTGGGCGTCGCCACGAAAGTAGAGTTTAAGTCGCGCCAACTGTAGTTCGTGCTCACGCAGGTCTCTCTCGGCGGGTTCGAAGTTTGGATTGCCTGCGAGCTCTGACTTGCAGAGCGCCACGGCCGCTTCGGCTTCCTTCCACATTTCATCCCGCGCGCCGGGTTCATTGCGTCCTTTCCAGACTTCCGAGAGCAGACTTGCGCGACGCGCTTTGTCGACGTCGCGGGTAGGGAGCGCGCGATCGAGCCATATCGCTGCGCCTTCCAGATCTTGAAGCTGAACGAGCCTCTGGCCGATCTCGATATAGATTTCCGGATAAATCGCTCCAAACGCCTCAGGAGGCAAAGTCGACAGGACCCGTGCAAGGCCAATCCAGTCGACTGTGCCGTGTCTGGTTTCGACAAAAGCATTCACCGCTCGGGCCAATTCGGCCCAGCGTTCCGCACGAGCGAGATGCCGAAGAATGGCTAAATCGCCCCACGCCAACGATGTCTGACCACCGGCCGAAAGGTACCGCGCAAGATCATTGTGGGCTGCTACAATCGCAGAGCGGCCGACGAGCGCGGCCGTCCTTTCGCGATAACGGTCGGCAAGGACGAGGCCAGACCCGGATTCGCGTCGTACGAGAACACCATCCACAGCGGGCGAGGCCGGTTCGCCCGTAATCGCGCTGAGGTCTGCTGCGCGGATTGGCCGAGGCTCCGCAGCGAGGATGGCAATAGACTTTGGCGCCACGGTCAAAGCAGCGTTGATTAGCTGATCGGAATCCTGCGTCTCGTCAGTAGTACCGTCCCGAAACCAAGTGTCGGAGGGAAGTCCGGAAACATCTTCGGGTTGGCATACAGCAACGGTCGTGTCAGCGGGTGCGGACAGAATGATGTCCCACATAACGTCATTTTTCGCTGGGGCGCTCACGAATATAACAAACGCCCGTGGGAGAGCCAGGAGGCCCTTGAGCCCATCCTCCGCTCCAATAGCAAGGTTCCCGATAGCGGCAGCAAAGGTCGCATCGTCGGTGGCGGGCAGCAGAGACATTCGTAGATTTTGAGCCCATTGCTTCAAGCGCCCGGCATACGACGGTCCGCCTTCAGGGACGTCGATGAGGATTGGACAGGCGCCAAACTGCCGCCGTGCCGCTTCCAGCAAAACGGCACATTCTAAAGGCGAGCCCTTCGCTGAACCTAAGGGTAAGTCAATTCGGACGCGACGCCGTTCGCGCCAGATATTCGCCTTTTGAAAAGTTTCATTGCGGAGCATCGCTGCTCCGAGGCTCTCCTCCTGCGATGACCTCCGAAGAAGGCGCAGAGCCATGTCTGAGGTTCGAGCGGCGCTATCGTCCGCCCCCCATGTGACGCGTTTGATCGGCTCTGCGATCGACCAGACGGCAGCGGACGCCCAGTCGTGCGGTCCTTGTGTGCCAACGAGTTCTGAGCTGAAGACGACGTGCCGCGCTCCAGCGGCGGCAAGCTCCGGCGCATTACCGCTGATAAACCGGCTCAAATAATCGGACAGGAAGACTTTGGCAACGGATACACGAATTGGCGAGCGCATAGCCACCATCGACACCGCACCCAGGCGGTTGAGAATGTCGAATGCTGCGGGACCGTGCACTGAGGCTCCGCCAGACTGCGAGCTCTCACCTAGCGAACAGGCGACAAAGCTCCAGAATGGCGGGAACGCGATACCAGTTGCCGCGATACGCGCTGCGACATCGCTTAACGGAATCCAGTCGTTCAGAGAGATCTGAATGCGCGGATTTGGCGTGCTCTCGCCGTGTCCAAAATAGAGGACTAGGTGAGGTCGGGCAGCTCCCACTTGCGCCGTCCAAGCTGAGGGCTCGGCGTCGGAGACGTCGATCACAATCGGATTATCCGGCGAATCCACGAGCTCGCGTTGCGGAGCGGCCAACTCCGCGTAGATTTGCCTGATGAGTGCCTCGATCTTCTCAAACGAAAAGGCTGTCCAGCGCCCAGGATGACCAACAAGGGAGACAATTCGTAGTCGCTCCTCAGAACGCTCGGGTCGCCAAGGGCTTGTCGTGCTGTGAACCCGAACAGGCGCAAACAGTGGGCGACGTTCCTCGTGATCGAAGATTAGCGGGAGCGCCTCCCATGTCATCCTGTCGGCAAAATCAGCCCCCCTAACGGCAAACGCGGTTGCTTCATTGGCGACGACACAAATCTCCTCTATTGCTCGTTTCAGGTCGAACAGCTCGTCGAGTTGTTCAAGCGCCCGGCGAAGATTCTTTTGAAGTGGGTCGGGGTTGGGCTTGCCGATAAGCTTATAGAACGGGGCGCTGCGGGGATAATCTGAGTTACCCCGGCGCGTGCGAATTTTGGTACTAAGGAGGCGCTTCTCGACTTCAATGGTGGCCCAGCTCACCGGCTCCACCAGTAGCGCCAACTATCTATCAAGCCACTGGCGGCACTCAGCTTCGGTTCCTTGGATTTGTCCGCGGCAAGTCCTTGCAGCACAGACGGCGCGGCAATGCCGTAAGCAACTGCATCGAGAACCTTGCTTGGAGCAAATATCCAGGCGACGAAAGCGCCTACGGCCATTGAGAGGACGAGGCCGAGCCAGAAATGCCACTTGGCCAAGTAGGTCGGAGCTTCTCCATGGCGCTCACGGATCAACCGAAGGATGTCCGGAACGATGCCGCCTACGGCGCCCCACAGTATGGTCGTCCAAATATCCATGACTGCCCCCATTCTCGCGCAGTACACTTTATCGATCGCCACCCCAGCATTGACCAGCCTCAGAAAGCACCGAGGTCAATCCTCGGTGGATCGGGAAGACAATCCCCGGACGCAACTTTAAGGTGTGGCCGGTGGTGACGTCAATACGCCCGCGCCGTTCAGTGAGCGCCGGCGGCACACTCTTCGGGCAGAGAGGTGCTGCCCCAACGAAACATGGTTCGACCTAACGCGCGTTGACTCATTGTGTCGTCCTACATGGTCGGAGAGACCTAGCTGGTGCAGCTTCGCTTGCCCGTTCTGGTCAGGCTCCGACACGGCCCCTCAATTTACCCTGCTCCTTGGGGCTCTAAAAGGCCGCCTCGGGGCTGTCCGCGTAGCCAGTGGCGTGATGGCGTCTCGCTGAGGCGCCCAAAATCGCGCTCGCGTCAGCCGAGGCGGCCGCCGATCGGCACGCGGCGAAACGTGGACGCGCCGAAGACAGTCGACCGCCGCCACCGCGCAACGGGTCCCTTCTCGCGAAGCGAGGGGGCGGCGGGTCTTTTGCTGCGCGGTTTGAAAGTGCGGTAAAGGCCCGGCCGTTGTTGTTCAGGTTTGCTGCCGCGTTTCGTATGTCCACCACGGCTCAGGCCCACGGTCCGGGTGCAACTTGAACATCCTTCGCTCATCGTTGGCCGCATCACATGCCCGGATGCCGATCCGCCGCACGCTTGCCTGATGGCGCTGGACCTGCCAGTCGAGAACAGACTGCACGCGCAGGACGCCCCATCCGTATCCAACCGCTTCAGCGGTTCGGCGAGGGTCGCCAAGTTTTTCTGGATCAGCTTGCAGGCTATGTGCGCATCGGCCCTGCCTTTCCTACCAAATGTCGGTCAGCTGCGGTGCAGCTTGGCCGTTCGGCTTCGAGGAGGCACCGCCACCGCTACCGAGGGCGTCCGCGCGGCTTCTCCTCATCGAAAAACGACCCGAGCTTTACCCCAAGAGCCTTCCCAGTATGCCACAAGGTGACGACCGTGGGATTGCGCTGGCCCAATTCGAGACCGCTAACGTACGCGCGATCAACGCCCATGCGCTCGGAAGCTCGGCCTGCGAAAGGCCGGCCTCGATTCGTAGTCGCTTCACGTTCCGTCCCACCAGCTGCCGCACGTCTTCGGGCATGGACGCAATGGGGCAGGGCGTGCAATTAATTGCGACGCACTATAATGCACGCATGCTTATGCCGTTTAGGAGGGACCCTAAATGCGTTCTGTTTCCTTGATCATTTTTGCCGTGTCAGCCGGGACGTTGGTCGCTGGTTTGGGCCCGCAGTTGCACGCTCAGCAAGCGAAGAGACCAGCCGCCGCGCTAATCGCTGATGAAATGGCGGGTCGAGCTGCCATGCAGGCCGGCAACGCCGCTCTTCAAAAGGGGCTGGCGGCGGGCAGTACGGTGGAGCAAGCTTGGGAAGAGGCGGCGCTGGCGGCGGGCCGTGCAGCATCGGAGGCGCAATTGGCTGCAGGTCGCACGCAAGCCGCGGCACGGCTAGCGGCGCAACAGGCCGAGGAGCAAGTACGCGCACAGGCACCGAAGGCACAGGCGGGGAAGCCAAATAAAATCAGGGTGGAAATGTCAGTGGCTGTGTCGGCGACGAATCCACCAACGATCACCGGTATGACAAATCTGCCTGACGGCACCGGCTTGAGAGGGAATCTGATTTCCGATCAGCCATGTGCGCCTAATTGCTATGCCGAGGCACAGACCGTTGTGCAAAACGGCCGTTTCGTTGTTTCCTCCGAATCAATCCGGGGCAAAATAGCGGTAGGCCCTTACACTATCGAACTGATTACTTTGGGCGCCGCTCATCAGCCGGCGAGCGTTCAGTCGGTGATCGGACCCTCGGGTGAGCACCTAGATGGTCCATACGTCGTGACCCTCTCAAAGCAGGGGTACGCTCCACGTAGCGCCAATCCATCCGAGTTCGAGAAGGCCATGGGCTACCAAATTCGCTATGTCCAGAAAGTTGGTGCTGCGAGAGTTGGGCCTCCAGCGGCATCTTGGCGCAGGATCGAGGCCGACAACGGAGCGGTCTATGCGATTGACATGAACTCTATTTCACACAACACGAACGGTACTGCGCTCGCAATCACCTGCGTGGTCGAAAACGATACCTGTCCTCTATTGAACATGAGTCGATTCCATTTCGATTGCCGCGGTCATTATCAAGACCTCGATCGCCGGGGTCCCGTAATGCCTGCACCGCCCCGTTCCGTGGCAGGCCGGATGGCCGCTTTCGCGTGTGCCGGCGCCAAAGATACAAGGTTCAGAGATAACTCCGATCAGAGGCCGACTCCGGCGGAATATTGTCAGGGCTTCCCGCGCGACGCGTGCGCGCGGATTACAGCAATGGTCAATGGTCAAGCGCCGATGCCACCTTGTCAACCAGGGTATGGATTAGTCGGAAGCGGCTACACGCGGGAGCAAATACGGGCATGCAGTGTCAGGGGAATATTGCCTGACGCGCAACAGGCACGATGAAGCAATCGCGCGATGGCTGTAGGAGTTGGCGATTAGATAGCTTCCGATTCGCCGTTAGCATGCGAACTGGCTAGGTGTCATCCACATCTTCAATTTCGGGTTCAATTGGTATCGGACCCTCTTCCTCGCGCTTTTCGCTCCTCCACAATTCTTCGAAACGCGCGTCGACCTGGGCCAGCCTACGAGTGACTCGGTTGAGCGGATCCGCCGCCACCGATGCGAACCCCACCGGAATTTCCACGCTTTCGGAAAGGGCGACGGCGACGAGCATAAGCGTTGCGACCGCTGGGATGTGTATGACCTCGACGGCAGGACTGAGAAAGCCGGGCGGAGCTATATGGCCTTCGTCGAAGAGATTTCTAAAACGGTCGGGGTGGTCGCGACGAGATATCGTCGGACAGATAAGTTTCGTGCGGATGGAAACCTTTCCAAACCTTCGCCGCAATGCGAACTTTATCGCGAGAATTGCCTCTTGGAGCTCGGGCGAGCAGCCCCAACCGGATCCCCCCGGGCGGTACCATACGATCTCGCGCTCGCTTGACGCTTCGACCGACGCAGGTTTCGGAAGATTGTCGATGAGCTTCGCTAAAAAGTCGACGTTCCTGCGGATGTAAGAAGCGCCAATGATGTTCTGCCGGTCTGGATTCTTCCTGTCGGGGTTGAGTGACAGCCATTTCGTAAGGTCAAACCGCGCGGTTCCGCTGTAAGCGTCGGTAACGGTGGTCTCGCCCGACAGCCCCGAAAACTCTGCAAGGGCGGCAGCCGACGCCTGTATCCAATTTAGCTTCCGGTAGGCGTCCAGCATTGCGGTAGCAAGTGGCCTGAACCGCAGTGCATCTTCGGCCTCGATGGCGATTAAGTTCGGGCGCAGGCGGGGCTCAGGATCGAAGACAAGATCCTCGTCCATCCGAAATACGAGCGAACCAAAACGCTCGGGAATCGATTCCGACACAGAGTAGAGCGTGAAGCGATCTGGATTTGCCATCCGCCGCACCTTTCTCAGGTACTCCGCGAAATTGTCTTCGAACGCCTTCTTCGCATAGGATCCCGGTAGGTCCCGCGCCATCCCAGTTGGTCGGATATCGATCAGGTTTCGTGCTGATCGCGTGCGGTCCGGCTTAGCCATGTTCTTGCTTACGAGGTCGAACCACAGGCGCTCCACCCAGCTGTCGACCTCGACAACAAGCGGTATCGCGTCCTTCGGGCCGCGGAAGAGCTCATGAGCAGAGGGATGGAGCCGTGCGGTGTCGCCTTCCAGGACTACGAGTCCTGCGCTCGTCAGGTCGGCCATCACCATTTCAGTCTCTGCGGCACTGAAACCGAAATATGATGCCAGCCGGCGTACCGGCACGTCCTCACAGAGCTTGAGCGTGCGCAGGACAAACTCATCGACTACCGGCAGTCTACGATCTCGCATGACGTTAGCCCTGATCAGGAAACGCCGACAGGGGATGTTGAAGCCGAAGCTGCGGACCGTTGTTGGCCCTGGGATACTGCCCGCCATCACATGGCGCCCGCTTTGACTACGGCGACGTTTGGGCCGCCCGCTTCGATCTCATCGAGCACTTGCCGCATCGGCCACCGTTTTCCGACGTTGCCCCACATGCGGCGGGCGCCAACGATAAAGAGCCGTTCCTTCGCCCGCGAAAGAGCGACGTTGCAGCGGTTTGGAATCCGCACGTGACCTTGATCGCGCTGGTCGTTGCAACGGACGAGCGAGACGATGACGATAGTGTTTTCCTTGCCTTGGTAGGAATCGACTGTGTCGATGCGGACCATGTTCCGGAAGCGCACATCCCATGGGCGTCGCGAAAAGGATTCCTCTATTCTCGCCTTCTGTGCGCTGTACATACAGATAACGCCGATCGGCGTCTCGCTCTTGCCGGAGGCAAGCGCCTCGATGAGGTTCGCATCCGCTGCGATGCGTTCGAGTAACCGCATGACGGCTTCGGCTTCGGCCTCGTTGCTGAAAGTCGTCTCATCCCATGGGGCGGGAATCTCTTTGTGGTCTGGTTCGTCGGACGTGTCGACCCAGGTGACTGGCATCGCGAGCGGAGGAAGGAACTGCCGCGCGAACGCCGAATCTGCCTCGCGGTCGACTGAAGTCTTAAGCCGAACGCCGTGGGGTTCGTAAAAGATCTTGGATACCAAGTCGCAGATCGCAGGAGCCATCCGATACTGTTCTGTCAGGGTGCGCCCGTTGTTCCTCCCGTACTGGGACAGATATGCACGCTCGAAGTCACTTCGCTCGAACTCGTCACGAGGCGTTTCAGGCATCTCAACTCGCAATGCCTGCAGCACGGCACGCTCTGTCATTGGCAGGAGCTGGCGGTGGTCCCCGACGAGCAGAACCCGTCGTCCAAGCTGGATTGGTACTGCAAGTTCTCCCGGTGTGCAGCGCGCAGCTTCATCGACAATGACCCAGTCGTACGTGCTCCGGTCCATGCGTATCTTCGTCTGGCCCACTCCCACACAAGTGGCTGTGACAATGGTTCGTGTCTTAGCCAAAAATTCCTCAAAATTGCGATAGGGCGAGGCTAGCGACGCCGACCACTCGCGCGAGAGTTCAACCAATTGTCTGGCTTTCGTTAAGTCTGACGGCGACGTATCGGGATGTTTCGAGAGCAGGTCGAAAAGGCCGCGTCGAGCTCGGCGTCAACACGCGCCGAATCGGCGGGACGTCCGAGGACCCGTTCCGCCGCCGCTGCAAACGCGGTCACTGCCGATCTCACCGCTGCGTCCCGCCTATGCCGTTCACGCCGCGACGACGATCTCGCACTGCGTTCGGCCTCGGCAAGCGTCTTGAGGCGCCGGACGCGCTCGCCGAGGTGCCGATCAATATCGACCGCGTCGGCGACGAAGGCCCGCTTTAAGCCGATAGCGCTTCCGAGACCGACAACGCGGTGCCGGAATGCGTTTTCGAAGCGCGACTGGACGCGTTCCTGAAGCGATGTGGTGTGATACGGACGAATTTTCTCGGTGATGCCTTTGGAGCCGATGCGCAGTAGGCTTGGCCGACGTCCCCCCAACTTTTTGAATAGGTCGAGCAGAGCCTCAATCGCGTTGTTTACCGCTTCGTGCGATTGGCTCGCTATCAAGATCTTCCGGGCTCCCTTTTCCGTCGTCAGCCAGTGCACAAGGGAGGCGATAAAGAGCGTCTTTCCGGTGCCAGGGGGCCCCTGCAAAAATCCAACCGGTCCGCGCGCGATCACGTGGCGAAATGCGTTTCGTTGACCGCGATTTAACCGGTATCGATCGAGTGTAGCATCGGAAACCTCGTCACCGATGTCGACGGCTTCGAGTGAAAGGTCCGGCTGGAAGTAGCCGATTAAACCCTCGATCGCCGCCTCGTCATCGAGGATACGGTCAACGGCCTTGGCTCGCCGGTCGAACGAAGACCGCGACCTTCGGTCGACGAGATTGACACGGTCGCCGGGGACAAGCCGTCGGTCGGAATATTCGACAACCAATCTCTGCGCGTCGGTCTGCTCTAGATTCACTTCTCCAATCTTGCGGCCGTTGGGCAGTCTCACATCGACGGTTGTCCCCGTGTCGAAGTCAAAATCCTGTCCCCGTCTTTCGTAAGCATAAACTGCCGTAGGTCCCCCAGGGGGGCCGATCTCTTGGAGAATCTCCACCTCGGGCTGCAACGACGCTTCAAGCTCAAGGAGCTTCTGCCAGTAGCGAGGCACGTCAAGGGAACGTCCGGGCGCACCCTTTGCAGTGTCGCTGTCCGCCTCCGGTTGCGGACCTACGAGTTGAGATATGAACTCGAGCAAGGCCTCGAGACCCGCGTCGGGTCCCTCAGTTACCTCGATCAGCAGGTTCGCAGGAACACCGTGCTGCGAGGCTTGTGAAAGGCGAGTAAAGTTCGCCGGTACGTAGCGGATATCCGTGATCTGGCCCTTACGGACCTCGATAGTCAATTCGCGTTCGATGCCTGCGATCATGTATTCGACGGTCGCCGCATCGATTTTCCCGGTGCGTAGATAATACCGGCCGTTGTCAGGTTCGAATGGACCGCGGGCGGCGCCCTTGAAAGAGATTACGAGCTTGCGCGGCCGCGCGGCTTCGATTCGCGTCAAGGCGTTGCGAAGCACGACGGCGACCGGATCGAGCGTCCCCATGCGCGGCCTCGCCAACTCTTGGTCAAGCTCGGCAATTTCGGCGGCAAGGCTCCCATCGTCCAAGGCCATAAGCAGATCGCGCACGATCTTTGTCGTTCCATAGCGGTCAAGCTGTTCGTCAGTGAGTGCGTCGCGGTTGTCCGGGCACATCGCTGGTGTCCTGATGCGGCCGTCGCCCACATCGGTCATGTCGAAGAGGTCAAGTAGTCGAATGTCTCGTCCGTCGTCGCACACAATGATGTTCTTTGGCGCAATATCGCCGTGTGAATGCCCCATCGCGTGAATCGCGTTCACGCACTGGACGATTCGCTCCGAAAGTCGCAGCGCGGATTCAGCATCCTTTGGTGGGGCATCGCTGAGCCGCATTCCCGGCTCGAACCGGTAGGCTACGAAGGGACCGGTTGCTGAAAGCCCGGCGCGAATGTAGCGAGGGACGCCGGGCAACGGACTGCTAACGAGTCGTCCGACGCCGTCAAACAACCTTGTCATAGCGATATCGCACGCGGCGCTGGTTCCGCGCCTGATGCTGGGCCAAGTTTTGACCGCGATTTCGTTGTTTTCGGCATCTCGACCGATGTAGATGTTGCCGCCTTCGAGTTTGCGCACCATCGGCCACAGGAAATAGGGCACATCGTCGGTTTCGAATCTGTCGATCAGCGTCTGGTCGACGGTGGACGTCTCGGAGCGGTCAACGAGTGCCGCAAAGCTATCCGCCATCTCACGAGCATCTGCGAATCGCGACGGCGCATCCCTCGCGGTCGCACGCGCGAACCATGCCGAGAGGTCCGGAATACCCGACGGTAACATCGCTGCCGCGGTCGCGGGGTCAGTCGGGGGCGAGCCACCGGTGAATATTCGGAAGACAAGCTGCCCGAGTGCGTATACGTCGCGCTGCTTGCTAGTACCTATAAGCGCCTTGTTCGCATCCTCGGGAAGCGCATCCGCATGGCCCCGCAATACCAATACCCAATTTCCGAGCGATTCTTCGTCGGGCAACTGACAGGTCATTAGACCACCGAGTGCAACGCGTGTCGGAGATGCGGCCCAGACTGATCTTGGGCCGAGGTCGCGGTGCACGATGTCTTGCGCATGCAACTCCGCTACGATTTCCATTGCTGAGGCGGCAGTCGTAACGCGATCGTCGACGTCGAGGTCGTCCGCTGCGCGTTCGAGGTAGCGATCGAGGGTAGTGAGGCCGGTAGTCAGGCGCCTGAGTTCGAAGTGTTGGGTTAAGATCTCGTACTTCTCGTCACCAACCGGAGGAAGGATGGCGTTGCGTTCTACGAGCGGGCTTCCCAGTTCGTGCAGACGACCGATCGCACGCAACTCTCGGCCAGCGATGAAACGCCGTCTATCCGGACTGTTGAGACCAGCAGGAAGTTTGTCGAACGCCCAGATCCGAACTAGCGCCTTGAACCGAGCGTCGCTGATCTGTTCGGCGCGGTGCTCGCGCCAAATCCTGTTTGGATGGACTACGAAGTCCTCGTCGACAACTCGGTAACCGTCCCATTCAGCTTCCAGAGGGCCGAACATTTTCGGGTTCAGCGTTATCCGCTCGAAGTCCTGTTCGAGCGCAAAGGCTTTCCGAGAATGGAGCTTCTCCTTGGCCAGCAGATTCTTTCCAGAAGCGGTCGCGATCGAGGCTGCTTCTTGCAACGTCCAAACACTCGATTGCTCGGCCGTCGCGAGATTATGTTTCGTCGCGCTTCCTGTCAGCACGACCCGAAAGTCGACCAAGTAGGGGAACCCAGATATGTTGGCGCGTAGGAAGCTTTTGACCTTCCGTGCTTTCATGGCCAGCCCTTGTACGGGCGAGCGGAAACGGCGGCGGTTGAGGATCCATTGGTCGCCGTTGTGGGTCAGTTTGCCATTGAAGTCCTTGATCTCCAGAATCAGAACGCGGTCGTCCATGACGACCATTGCATCCATCTCGATCGGCAGTTCGCCTCGCGGGAAACACTGCAGCGACGCATATAGGAGCCAGTCCGGCGGGTATGCTTGAGCGAGTGCGCCGATGCCTGGGATCTCGCGACGGTGAATACCCGCGCTACTTAGATATCGGACCCGAGTAACCATTTCTCACCGAGTGATTGCGACCTTTGAGCTGGTTGATGATGCTCGCATAAAAAGATTTCGTCCCAAAGCTAGCGTTGGGGGGGCGCAAAAGCGGGGGCCATTTGAAATTCACTGAAAAATAGCAACTCCGGGCCGCCGCGCGAATATGCACGATCTAGAACAGATTCGGCGCTTTTCGACGCATGTCAGGTTTGAATTTAAAATCCGAAAATCAAAGCCGTCCGGCCGGCGCTGACGAGCCAGCGATGACCGGTCAGCCGCAAACCGGCTGTTCGGTCTCTTGCTGCTTTCCCGTTTGAGCCTGACAAAGTCCTGGTAACCCAGCGCCCCTTCCGGCACCCTAAACACCCCAACGGTCGTCGGGGTGTTTAGAAACTAGGGGGAGGGACGTGTGAAAGACGCCATTTCTTACGAACGGGTCTCTACCGTAGGCCAGCGTAAGAGCGGTTTGGGACTTGATGCCCAACGCGAGGCCATCCGTCGCTTCGCTAAGGCTGAGGGTTTCCGGATCGTCGAGACGTTCACCGAGGTCGAGACCGCCAAAGGAGATACGCTGGCGCGACGGCCGAAGCTCGCAGCAGCCCTAAAGGCAGCGCGCAAGCTCAGGGCACCGGTCCTCGTCGCGAAGCTCGATCGTCTGTCTCGCGACGTGCATTTCATCAGCGGTCTGATGACGGAAAAGGTGCCCTTCATTGTCGCGGATTTGGGGCAGCAAACTGATCCCTTCATGCTCCACATCTACGCGGCGCTCGCCGAAAAGGAACGCCGGCTTATCAGCGAGCGTACGAAGGCGGGCCTAGCGGTAGCCAAGAAGCGAGGCAAGAAACTTGGGGGTCGCAACGCCCAGTCGGACCGCACTGCGGCCGAGGCGAGCAAGCGAGCTGAAGAACTTCGCCCGATCCTCACCGAGCTATCGCAAATGTCAGCGAACAAGGCAGCCGCCGAACTCAATCGGCGCAAGGTCGCGACACCTGCCGGCGGTTCATGGGCGGCAACTCAAGTAATTAGATTGCGTCACCGGTTAGACGCGGGTTTGAGCTCGTGACACGGAACAGGTTTCAACCGCCTCGCAAACGTGCAAGGCACAAGGCAAAGGAAAAGAAAAAAATCAACAATCGTATTCGCAGCCTTCGCCAACAACTTGAATACAAAAAGGTACAACTTACGTCCTCGGATTTAATGGCAGCCTTCTTCGCGAAGGAGTCTGAAATCCCGAACATTCAGGCTTTGCGACACGAGATTAGTCGGCGGCTGGCAACTGCCTCCTCTGTAGCAATCGTTGCCTTAATTGAAAAGTACGAACGCGATTATAAACGAGGCATCCGGCTAGACGCGTATCGCAAGCGACATCGTTGGCGGCGCGCAGACGTGGGCCGACTCCTTCAAATCGGGGTCAGCCACGCGGGTCAACGGCGAATTGGGCGGCTTTTGACGTCAAAAGCCGTGGGCCGCGGTGTTGTCCATAAGTCAATCTCGTTCCAGGAGATGGCTGTCTCAGTAGGGCATTTCTGGACTCGCCTTTTTGATCGCGACACTCCACCGAACGAAAGGCGGTTGCTGTACAAGCAGACGCGGTGGTGGCCCGATTTTATCGAAGCTGCATATCGTGGCGAGCGCATGAGCGTATCGTCCACTGAAGCGGAGGCTCGCGTCGCCGCGGCGTCGGGTGTCTCTGCTTCGGAAGTGCATCGCCTTTGTCAGATGGTGCGAAATGCCCGAGGGAACGCGGCGCCCGAAGATCCGCCAACGACGGCGGAAGAATTAAGACGTCACCTCGAATTTGGGCCAGCCCGTTGAGCCTCGCTGCGCCTAGTTAACAGAAGTCGCCGACTTAAATTGATCCCGGCGCGGTCTTTCCCGGCCTAGAAAAAGAGCGCCCCGGCACAGCTGCTACGGCTGCCCGGGGCCAATCCGAGTGAAGCTTGAAGGGCAAAGCTCGGATCGTTGGCCGAAGTATCAAATCGCTCTCTACTTGGTCAACGCGATTTTGTCCCGCACACGGCCTCGGCCGATCGAGCGCGCTTCAACTCACGTCGTAGCACCACGACGCGCGCTGCTCATGCGGAGACCGATCCGACAGCACGCGAAAAATGGCGCGATGGATGAGGCGATCGAAGCGCCGCGGGGTCTGGTCGTAAGGTGGGTGCCCCGATCGCCGTGCAGCTTGCACGGACAAGTCCACCGGCTGTCTACGCAGGCTGACGCCCGATATTCGCTGCGCGATTGGTCGGGCCGAAGTAGACGCCTCCGGTAAGAGGGCCCTCGTCCGAAAGGATAGAGCTCCCCCGGAAGGCCGCTGACGGGGCGCTTTTGTGAGCGCGCCGAAGGTCTGGTCTTTCCGGGTCAAGGAACCCTGAACCGAAGGATAGAGACTGAAGCTAGGGGGCTAGGAGAGGATTTAAGGGAATTACGGATGCGGTTACTGGATAAATCAGTGCATCCACGGCAATCCTCCGCCCGGCGGCCGCTGCAACCCGAGATCATCAAACTGATAGAGGCGCTCGCTCGCGACGCAGTCGCCCGTGAAGATCGGGCGCGCGCGCTAGCGCCACCGGAGGAAGACAAATGACCACACGCGGGCGCGCGGCCATCTACGCGCGGTTCTCTTCGGACCTCCAGCGCGATCGTTCAATCGACGATCAAGTCGCATTGTGCCGGGATTACGCGGCTCGTAACGGTTATGAGATCGTCGCCACGTTCGAGGACCGCGCCGTCACTGGATCATCGCTCCACCTGCGACAAGGCATTCAGGCGCTGCTGCGGGCGGCACGCACCAGTGCTTTCGAGTTCGTCATCGCGGAGTCTTTGTCCCGTATCGCGCGTGATCAGGAAGACGCGCCCGCGATCCGCAAACGGCTGACATTCAGCGGCGTGCAACTAGTCACTCCAACCGATGGCGTCGTGAGCCCGCTCATGCATGGGCTTCGGACAATCATCGATTCGCAATTCCTCGATGATCTCAAGGGCGCCATTCGGCGCGGCATGAAGGGGGTGGTTCGAGACGGTCGGCATCCCGGCGGTTGGACCTATGGCTATCGCGCAGTACCCGGCAAACCGGGCGAGCCGGAAATTGTCCAGGCCGAAGCTGAGATCATACGACGTATTTTTAGCGACTATATCGGGGGGCAGCCGGCTCGTGTGATTGCTGCGAAACTCAATGCCGAAGGGGTGCGGCCACCGAGAGGAGCCTATTGGCGGAGCTCAACGATTGGGGGCCATTCGAAACGCGGGACCGGCATCCTTCAGAATAAGCTCTATTGCGGCCGCGTTATGTGGAACCGCGCGCAGAAGCTCCGCGACCCCGATACCGGCCAGATAGTTTACAGGCCCAACCCGGAAGCTGAATGGTTGTCGGGAGAGAGACCTGCTCTTCGGATTGTCGATGATGCGACATTCGAGGCTGCGCAGCGCGTGCGCTCACAACGCTCATTTGGGGGGCGGCGGTACCGAAGCCGTCCAAAGCGGATGCTTTCTGGCCTGCTTCGCTGCGGCGCCTGCGGCGCTGGAATGTCGAAAAAGGATACCGACCATGGCCGCCCGCGGCTGGTCTGTACGCAGATGCGCGAGGCCGGGACCTGTACTCATCGACGTGTGTACTACCTCGACGAAATTGAACGGCTGGTCGTGGGTGGCCTCCGCGACGAACTTGGCTCGCGTGAGGCAATCGCCGTGTTTGTCCGAGCCTACAACGAAGAACGCCATCGGCGCGACCTTGGCTCCGTTGACCGGCGACGTAATCTCGAACACGAACTTGAGGCAGTAGGCAGGCAGATCGACCGCGCGGTCGGAGCCGTAATCGAAAGCCGGATCACAGCAGAGGAGGCGGATCGTCATCTGCCCGCGTTGCGCAGGCGCCGCGACGAATTGGCGGCTGAGCTCGCAGCCCTCGGCACCGCGCCTAAGGTCGTCGGCTTCCAGCCGGCGGCAGTCAGTGTCTATCTAAGGGACCTCGATCGGCTGGCTGAGGTAGTCAACGGCGACCTCGCCGATGGCCACTCGGAAGCGGCGGCCATCATTCGATCAATGGTGGAGACGGTGACGGTGATGCCGACGGTCCGGGGTCAGCAGCCTGGGCTAAGGGTGAAAGGTGATCTCGCCCGCCTCGCGACCCTCGGTCGCCCGCAGATGGCCCCCCTAGCCGGGGGGGAAGGCGGTGCCGGGTGAGAGGATTGAACTCCCGACCAACGGTTTACAAAACCGCTGCTCTACCGCTGAGCTAACCCGGCATGCCCTGGAAAAGGGCGACGCTTGTTGTGTCGGGTAGATATTCGATTTGCCGCCCTTTTGCTACCCGCGGGCGCCGGGCTGCGATGATCGGGGCTGGACCGGGAAACTGCCGGGATTTCGCACCAGCCGGAGACGCGAGCGCCCCCGAAGGTGAAAAACAAAGCCCCGGCCGCGATGCGCGCCGGGGCTTCGTATGGGTGGCTTTTCGCCTCGCGCTTAGCGCGACGCGCGGCGCTGCCGGCAGTTCGCGTTGTACCAGGCGACGAGCTTGCGCTTGAGCGCCTGCTGGTCGCTGGTCAGCGATACGCCTTGGTACTGCCGATGCAATTCCTCGAGTTGCGTACAGCGATAGTCCGCCAAGGAAGCCGTCGATGTGATCGAAAGGAACAATCCCGCGCCCAAAGCCCCGAGACACAAACGAGTGGATACCCCAAAGTTCCGCTGTCCCATTGATTAACGCTCTCCATCCATCTTCTTTGGTCGAAATGGATCCACGGGGACGCAGCAAAAGAGGCTGCGCATCGTTGGACGATCCATGAATCCGGGGTGAGCCCCAGGGGATGGAGACGGAATGGGGCGAAAGCAAGACAATTTTGATGACCGATTTCGCCGTGGTTTACAGCGCGCGTTAACCCACTGCGGCGCCTCGAAAAACGGGCTTGTTTGCCGCTGAAATCGGCATTTTTGAAGGTCCCGCGAAAGCGCGGATGCGCCGCGCTATCGCGTGACGCGGCCGGCGACGCATTGATAGACGAAGCGATCCAGCACCCAGCGGTCGTCTTTCGTCAGCAGCACGCCGCGACGAATCGCGAGATCGACGCAGCTGTTGTAGATGGCGGCGGTGGTGGTGATGCAGTCGCCGCCCGGACGGCACACGACCGTGCCCTGGGAGAGGGCGAGATTCGCGGTCGCAAAGACCGCCACGATGGCGACGGCAACGATCGCATAGATGATGTGTCGCATGGTTTTCCTCGCTTCTGGTTTCCTCGTTTCTGGTTTCCTCGTTTCTGGGTTCCTCGCTTGCAACGGTTGAACGGGATCGCGGGCCGATTCAGTCGCGTGACGCCAGCTTAGCACATGCTCACGGCCACGGCTCGCGGCTGCGCCAGAACGGGCGATAGGTGCGGCGCGCGATGATGTTGCGCACGCGGTCCCAGTGGCCGTCCGGCCGGGTGTCGATCAGGGTGCCGCTGCCGACCTCCTGCGCCATGGTCCAGGCGACCTCGTAGGCGGCGGGGCCGTATTCCTCCATCAGCCGGTCGGCGTCGAGCTTCGCCAGCCGGCGCCGTTCCAGGAATGTCTGCCAGAACCGAAACAAGGCCCGCTCACCTTGAGGATGACCGGGGTCATGGTCGCACAGTTTTGTGCCGTCCGCGCGCGCCTTTGCGCGGTCCGCGCCCGCCTCTGCAAGGCCTGCGCCCGCGCGCGAGCGATCAGGAGGCGCGCCTGACCGCGAGGTGGGCTTCCTCGCGCAGCGCCTGGGCGCAGAACTCGTTGCAGACGAACTGCTCGCCGACCGGCAGCGCCTGGACCTGGTTGTCGCTGAAGCAGAACGGCTCGTGGCAATAGGCGCAACGCTTCGGAAACGACCCGGCCGGCCTCGCTTGCATTCGCGTCTCCTCGATAGCGACACTGGGTGGAGTAGCCGCGACAATAGCTTGAGTCGCCAGCTTGAGTCGCCCGGCCATCGATGGGACCCTGTGTACAACGGCGAGACTAAAGATTTGCGACAGGTGGGCCCGCAACAAGGCCCGCGACAGGAGGTACGGCGATGCGGATGATCACCATGCTGGCGGCCGCGATGCTCTTGAGCGTGGCGGCGGGGTCGGCCCAGGACGTCGCCGGGGTCGAGGACTGCACCAAAACCCAGGGCCTCGACAAGCGCACCGGCTGCATGCAGTCGAATGTCAATTTCCTCCAGCGGACTATCACCCGCAACCAGCTCGACGCGCATCGCCGCCTGCAGGCGGCCGAGACCGAGCTCATGGCGCTGCGGTCGGCGCTGGGGGCGATGCGCAAGCAGGTCGACGAGCTACAGGCGGCCAAATCCGCCGCCGGCAAGTCTGCCGCCGACAAGGCCGCGCCTGACAAGAAGGCCGAAGACAAGAAAAAGTAGGAGAGGGCGCCAATACCATGATCCGTGTTGCCTTCGTGATCGGCGACTATCCGCCGGCCGAGTTCAAGCTGCGCGCCGACGCCGCCACCGCCTATGCGTCGGCCGACGTAGAAGTCGGCATCGTGCGGGTGCCGGCGCGGCCGTTCGACGGGCTGACGCCGGCGGAGATCCAGGCGGCGGCGCCGGTGTTCCACGCGGCGTTCCGAGAGGCCGAGCGCGACGGCTACGACGCGGTGGTGCCGCTCGGCATGCTCGACATCGGCGTCGACGGCGGCCGCTCGGCGGTCGACATCCCGGTGATCGCGCCGCTGCAAGCGGCGCTGCACGTGGCGGCGATGCTCGGCGACCGCTTCGGCGTGGTCTGCTATCACCCGTCGGCGATGGCGCGGCACCGCGCGCAATGCGTGGCCTACGGCATGGAATCCTGGATCGCGGGACGGCGCGCGTCCGGCTTCTACCTCCAGCACATCGCCGCCAACAAGGATCGCATGGTCGAGTCGTTCCTGATGGCGGCGCGCGACCTGATCGAGAAGGACCGCGCCGACGTCATCATCCCGCAGGGCATCACCCAATGCCCCGTGCAGATGAAGCCGGACTGGCTCGCCCGCGAGCTCGGCGTGCCGGTGGTGGAGGGGATCGGCGCGCCGATCCGGATGGCGGCGTTGATGGCGGGCCTCGGGCTCCGCCACAGCCGCGTCCGCTGGCAGAAAGCCGGCTCCCAGCCGCGGTAGCGGCATGATGGAGGGAGGACGGCCCCCCTCGCTGTACGCCGCGAGTCGGTATAGCATCGTCCCAACGCCAAGCGGCCAACAACAGACAAACGCCAAGGTGTCATCATGAACGTCGTCCAGCAGCCCAAGACCCTGTCGGAACGCGCCGACGAGCTCGAACACCACATGGAAGAAGAGCTCGAGCGCATCGTCACCAAATCGCTGTTGTTCAACCTGGCCGACGGCAAGGTCAGCATGGATTCGAGCGCTGCGCTCAACGCGAAATATCCCGGCAAGTACATGCTGATGGGCGACGACCCGCGGCTGCCGAAGATGCCGGCGAAGCCGACGCTGCTCGACTATTTCCACCACCGCTTCGCCTCGATGAACCACCTGCTCCAGAGCGCCACCCACGCGCTCAAGGCCGGGCTGCCGGAGAAGACGATCCTCGCCTGCCTCCTGCACGACATCGGCGTCACCGGCTTCATCCGCGCCGACCACGGCTACTGGGGCGCGCAGATGATCGAGCCCTATGTCGACGAGGAGGTGAGCTGGGCGGTGCGCGTGCACCAGGCGCTGCGCTTCTTCCCCGACGAGTCGGTCGGCTACAAGTACCCGGACATGTACGTGAAGAATTTCGGGCCCGACTATCAGCCCGAGCCCTACATCGTGCGCGAATACGAGGCGGCGCGAAAGCACAAGTGGTACATGACCGCACGCCAGATCTGCGTCAACGACATCTACTCGTTCGACCCGAACGCCAAGGTCGACATCAACGATTTCGTCGACATCGTCGGCCGTCATTTCCGCCAGCCCGCGGAAGGGCTCGGCTGGGATTCGAGCCCGTCGGCGCACATGTGGCGCACGCTGATGCGGCCGACGCGGTTTTTGTAAGCCGCCATCGACAGCGAAGCAGCAAGCGTAGGGTGGGCAAAGCGTCGTCCCCGCGACAGCGGGGCGATGCGTGCCCACGTCTTGTCTCGAATCCGCGGCAACGCCCGCGTGGGCACGGCGCTTCGCGCCTTTGCCCACCCTACGCATTCTCGCGCCTCGCCCGGTTCATCGTGTTTTCTTTCACCGCGAACGCAGGGTGTAAGATCGGGGTGTAAGATTTATTCTTCAAAGCGATCATCGGCTTAGGTTCGGTTCTTACATTCTTACGGCTCTTACCACTATGTGCGCTGCCCTTCGACGTGGGCATTGCCGCGATCGCACGTCCCGTCGGCGTCGCGGGAGCGCAGTGTTGTCCGAAGCCGCCCGGGCGACTTGTGTGCATGCGCGGGCTCGCGGGGCGCCGCATCCCGTGCCGCTCAAGCAATGCCTCGCGCAAGCGCCCGCGAAAAACGGGACGCCACGACGTTGCCAGAGAAAAACGCGCGGTCAAGCTTCGTCGATGAAGTTGTCATCAGGCTGATGATAACGCGGCGCGCTTTTTGGCGGCGTGATCGATGTGAAGCGCAGCAACCGCAATGCGTTGGGTTGCGATCGGGCTATGAACATGAATTTGAGTTGCTGATAATAGTATGAATGTCAATCGAGATGACGGGATGGCTTGCGGCGCACTCGGTTGCGCGAAGGATTTTACGATCGGCGGAAAATGGGGTGCCTGGCGTCAGCATGTCCAACCAGAATGAGCCATTGAATGTGCGTCGCTCTTGCGGGCATCAAGAATGCAACCTTAGAGACTTGATCGCAGCCTTCGCGCGTCATTGCAGACGTTTATCAACGATTATCAGCAAGGCGAAAACCATAAATCCGACCGCCCCCAGCGCAAGCGCCGCGACGAGATGACGTCCATATAGCCCGAACAGGATTGGTCCCCACGACGACGGATCTCGCCGATTCATTCGGCTGGATGTGCCCGTCACGACCCAGAGCATCAAGGCCATGGCCGCCACTACGAATGCTGCACCTATGGAAAAAAGTGTCAGGACAAGTATGTCACGCATGAGACTCTCTCGAGAGCGGCTTCTGCACCACGTACACTTTAACCTGTCTCACTAACAACCGCAGGAATTGCCGGGTGGCCTGCACCCGGTTTGGATGACACGCAGTTAAGCGAATCCAGCTTTCCGCTCGAACTCCATAGGGCTCAGATATC
>JAIESR010000005.1 GCA_019745775.1 Xanthobacteraceae bacterium
AGCCGGACCAGCCGGTCGAAGACGATTTCGAGCATCGGCAGACGCTCGTAGGAGACCATCGCCGAATCGATGATCGCGCGAATACCGGAATTGTCATTGAGCGAGATGTCGGTGAGGCTGAAGCCGAGGAGGCTGTCGATTTCCTCTTGATTGAGAACGCGTTCGGCGCCGCCCTTGCCGCCCGACATGAAGTCGGAGCCGTCGCCGCCCATGCCGGACCACTGTGGACCGCCCTCCGAGCCTTCCCCGCCCTCTCCTTCGGCCTTCGGCTCACCCTGCGCGCCAGCGCCGTCGGCCTCGAGCGCCAACCCCCACTCGGCGGCGAGCGCGTCCTGGTCGATCTGCTGGTCTTTCCCGAGGCTCACTGGACGACGATTTCCTTGAACAGGACGGCGTTGATGCGGCTCGGCGCGATCGCGGCGTTCACGCGCCGGGTCAGTTCTTCCTTCAAGCGGTAGAGACCGGCGGACCCGTCGAGATCGCTCGGACGCAGCTCACGCAGGTAGGTCTGGAACGCGTCCATCACCCGCGGCATCGTGGTCTGGATCTGCGGCGTGAGCGTCGCGTCGGGCAGTTCGAGCACTACCTTGACCTTGAGATATTGCGTGCGCTCGCTGCCGGTGGTCGAGAGATTGACCAACACTTCCGGCACGTCGAGGAACACCGCCGGCTTCGCCTGTGCGACGACCGGCTTCGCCTCCTTCGATCCGCTCATCATGAAGTAAGCGCCGGTGCCGCCGCCGATCAGGACCAGCGCGCCGGCGGCTGCGATCATGATCGTCTTGCGCGAGAATTTCGATTGCGCCGGGGTCGTCGCTTCGGCGCCGTCTTCGGCTTCCTCTTCGGCCTCTTCAGCTTCCATCTTCTTTGGCTTGGATGCCATCCCCGTCAACCCCTGCGCTGTCGGCTCGCTGTCGGTCAGGCCGCCAGAAAAACGGCGCCGCGCGGGCCTTCGTTACCCTTGGTGGTAACGTTAGGTTCCGAATGGTTAACGGATTGTTGCTACGGGCTTGCCGGGGCGGAAAGATTTGCCGGGTGGATGGTTTCGCTGGAATGAATCTGCCGCCTGCGCGCCCCGGCCATTTTCGTAACCAATTGATCTGGCATCGTTTTCTGTTTGGCACGCCGCCTGCAATGACCCTGGCGAGCTGGACGCTTGGGAGAGCGGAAAGCGAAACCGACGGGCGGACGCATGGGAGTGCGGACACTCGTTCGGCTGGGGAGCATGCCGAATGGAAAACCTCGCTCTTATCGGGCTGTCACGGCAGATCGCGCTGCATCGCGAGCTCGAGGTCGTCGCCAACAACATCGCGAACCTGGACACCACCGGATACAAGGCCGACGGCTCGGTGTTCCACGAGTTCCTGATGCCGGTCGCGCGGCACAGCCATTTCCAGGGCCGCGATCAGCGCCTGAGCTTCGTGCACGACCGCGCCACTTGGCACAATTTCTCGGCCGGCACGATCAAGCAGACCGGCAACCCGCTCGACGTCTCGATCGACGGCGACGCCTTCATGGTGGTGCAGACGGCTCGCGGCGAGCGCTACACCCGCAACGGTGCGCTGCAGATCAACGCCACCGGCCAGCTCGTGACCGCGGGCGGCGATCCGGTGCTTGGTGACGGCGGCCCGATCCAGTTCCAGCCGACCGACGGCAAAGTCTCGATCAATCCGGACGGTACCATCACCGTGCGCGAAGCCGGCAACGCCGCGTCCGACTCGGCGCGCGGCAAGCTCCGGCTCGTCCGTTTCGACCGCGTGGCGACCCTCTTGAAGGACGGCGCATCCATGTTCCGCGCGCCGGACGGCACCGCACCGCAGCCGGCCGAGAACAGCGTGCGCGTCGTGCAGGGCACGATCGAAGGCTCCAACGTGAAGCCGGTCGTCGAGATGGCGCGCATGATGGAGCTGACGCGCACCTATACGATGATCTCGAACCTGTTGCAGCAGGCGGGCGATCACCGCCGCGGCGCGCTCGAAAAGCTCGCCGAAGTACCGGCCTGAGCCAACGGAGACATCCATGCGCGCGCTTCATACCGCAGCGACCGGAATGGTGGCCCAGGAACTCAACGTCCAGGTCATCTCCAACAACATCGCGAACATGCGCACGACCGGCTACAAACGCCAGCGTGCGGAATTCCAGGACCTGCTCTACGAGCACGTCAGCCGCGTCGGCACCCAGACCTCGACGCAAGGCAATATCCTCCCGGTGGGCATCGATCTCGGCGGCGGCGTCAAGACCGTCGGCACGCCGCGCATCATGACGCAGGGCACGATCGCACAGACCGGCAAGGATTTCGACGTCGCGATCCGCGGCGAAGGCTTCTTCAAGATCCTGCGCACGGACGGCACCTTCGCCTATACCCGGGACGGTTCGTTCCAGATGGACGCGCAGGGCCGCATCGTCACCGCCAAGGGCCTGGTGGTGCAGCCCGGCATCACCGTCCCGGCCAACTCGACGTCGGTGACGATCAACCAACAGGGTCAGGTATCGGCCATCGTCGCCGGCACCACCACGCCGACCGTGCTCGGCCAGCTCACGATGACGCGCTTCGTCAACAAGGCCGGCTTGCAGCCGATCGGCGACAATCTCTTCCTGGAGACGCCGGCCTCGGGCACTCCGCAGGACGGGCTGGCCAACACCGACGGCTACGGCGACATGATGCAAGGCAGCCTCGAGCAGGCCAATGTCGAAGCCGTGACCGAGATTTCCGACCTGATCGCCGCGCAGCGCGCCTACGAGATGAACGCCAAGGTCATCTCGGCCGCCGATCAGATGCTGCAGTCCACGTCCGCGATGATCCGCTGAGGAGACGAACCATGACCATCCGCCTGGCCGCATTCTCGCTCCTCGCCCTCACCGTTCCTGCCGCCTTCCAGCCCGCGGCCGCGCAGATCGGTGGCAACGGCTCGTTCGCCGACCGTTTCGCCGCGCACGCGCCGATCACGCAACGCATCAGCGGCCCCACCCTCAAAGGCACGGTCACGGTGGTCGGCGACATCGTGCGCATCGGCGATCTGGTGGAAAACGCCGGCGCCGCCGCCAATGTGGCGATCTTCCGCGCCCCCGACCTCGGCCAGACCGGCCGGGTCGCGGTCGAGCGCGTCATCGAGGCGGTGCTGCCGCATGAGATCGTCGACCTCGAAACCCGCGGCCTGACCGAAGTCGTGGTGACGCGCGCGAGCGCCACGGTCACGCCGAAGGACATCGAGGCGCGCATCACGCAAGCGCTCGCCGGCCGGCAGCGCAACACCGATGCGGCGAATCTCACGCTGACCTTCGACGCCGAGGCGCGTCCCTTCCACATCGAGCCGGGCACGGAGCTGCGCATCGCGCGCATGACCTTCGATCCGCGCGGCGGCCGCTTCGACGTGCTGTTCGAACGGCCGGGCAATCGCAACCTGATCCGCTTCACCGGCACCTATGCAGAAACCTTCGAGGCCGTCGTGCTGACGCGCCCGATCGCGGCCAACGAGGCGCTGCGCGCCTCCGACGTGACCGTCGTGCGGCGTCCGAAGGCGGAATTCCAGGGCAACATCATCACCGCCCCCGAGCAGGCGGTCGGCCTCGCGCCGCGCCGCGCGATGCGGTCGGGCGACCTGCTGCGCCAGAACGACCTCGGCAAGGCCGAGCTGGTCGCGCGCAACGACAACGTCACCATCACCTTCCAGGTGCCGGGGATCACGCTGACCATGCGCGGCAAGGCGATCGAGGGCGGCGCGCAGGGCGACACCATCAGCGTGCTCAACGTGCAATCCAAGCGTACGATCCAGGCGACCGTCGCCGGCCCGGGCCATGTCGTGGTGACGGCGACGTCGCTTGTGAGCATCACCCCGGCCACGACCGCGCCGCGCCTCGCCGCCCAGACCACCGGCCGCACCAATCCCACCACGCAACCGCACGCCCGTGCCGAGTGAGTGTCATGACAGTTGAATCCACGTTGCATTCAGATCACGGCAAGCGAGACACAATCGTGCACGGTACGCAAACCCTGCTCTCGCGGCGCAAGCGGTTGCTGGTCACATGTGCGCTCCTGCTGCTCTTGACCAACTGCTCGTCGCTCGAGCGGCTGCGCACCGTCGGCGAGCAGCCGAACCTCGACGCGATCCAGAATCCCACGACGCGCGCGGGCTACAAGCCCGTGCAGATGCCGATGCCGGCGCCGCAGCCGGCGATCTACCAGCCGAATTCGCTCTGGCGCACCGGCTCGCGCGCGTTCTTCAAGGATCAGCGCGCCAACCAGATCGGCGACATCCTCACCGTGCAGATCAAGATCACCGACCGCGCCCAGTTCGAGAACGAAACCCAGCGCAGCCGCAAGAACCTGGAGAATTCCGGCGTCGACAATTTCATCGGCTCGAAAGCGATCAGCCCGACGTCGCCGTTTGCGCCGCCGTTCCGCATCCTGACCGCCGACTCCAACGGATCGAGCGAAGGCAAGGGGTCGATCGACCGCAAGGAAGAGCTGCTCACCAATCTCGCCGCCGTCGTCACGCAGGTCTTGCCGAACGGCAACCTGGTGATCGAGGGCAAGCAGGAGATCCGCGTCAACTTCGAAGTCCGCGAGCTGCTGGTCGGAGGCATCGTGCGGCCGGAAGACATCCAGAGCGACAACACCATCGAGTCCACCAAGATCGCCGAGGCGCGCATCGCCTATGGCGGCCGCGGCCAGATCACCGACGTGCAGCAGCCGCGCTACGGCCAGCAGGTGCTCGACGTGCTGCTGCCGTTCTAATGCGTCACCGTTCGCGTTCCATCCGCGTGCGTTTCAATCCTCGCGTTGCACGACCGGAATCAAAGTGACGTAGCTGAGCTCCCCGCCGTTCCCTCGTGCACAAGGGGATGGTGTCAACGACACGGCCTCCGGAAGCTCCCCTCCGGAGGCCGTGTTCGTGTATGTGGGGTCTATTGACGCGCGGGCCGAGGCGCAGGAACGTTGCTGCATGAAACGCAGCGAGCACCGAATCCTCACCACCCACGTCGGCAGCCTGATCCGACCCAAGGCGCTGCTCGACGCCGCGCGCGATCCCGATCCCGCACGTCGTGATGCGCATGAGCGCGCGCTCACAAAGGCGGTGGCCGACGTGGTCGCGCGCCAGGCCAGGGCCGGCATCGATGTGGTCAATGACGGCGAGTACGGCAAGTCCGGCTGGGCGAACTACAGCCTAGAGCGGCTCTCCGGTTTCGAGCCGCGGCCGGACACGCTTTACGAGGCGGTGTGGCTCGGCCGCGACCGTCACCGCTTCGCGGAGTTCATGGCGGCGGAATTTCCACGCGGCACCGTCGGCACGCCCGGCCATGCCTGCACCCAGCCGATCGTCTATCGCGGCCACGCCGCCGTGCGTCGCGACATCGCCAACCTGAAAGCCGCCGCCGCCGCCGCGCCGACCGAGGACGTGTTCTTCACCTGTGTGGCGCCGGCGAGCGTCGGCTACGACGCCGCCAACGAACACTACGCCAGCGAACGCGACTATGTGTTCGCGATCGCGAGCGCCATGCGCGAGGAATATCTCGAAGTGATCAAGGCCGGGCTGGTGCTCCAGGTCGACGACGCCGTGCTCGCCAACATGTACGACCACCTGGTCGCGCAAAGCCCGCAGAAATATCGCGACTGGGCGGAGCTGCGCGTCGCCGCGCTCAACCATGCGCTTGACGGCATCCCGCAGGATCGCGTGCGCTATCACGTCTGCTTCGGAAGCTGGCACGTGCCGCATGTGGCCGACGCGCAGCTCGAGGACATCGTCGACCTGATCCTCAAAGTGAACGCCGGCGCCTATTCGACCGAGGCGGCGAACGTGCGCCACGAGCACGAATGGTATGTGTGGGAGAAGGTCAAGCTGCCGCCCGGCAAGGTGCTGATCCCGGGCGTGGTCACGCATCACACCACGACGGTCGAGCATCCGCGGCTTGTCGCCGAGCGGATCATGACATTTGCCAAGCTCGTCGGCCGCGAGAACGTGATCGCCGGCACCGACTGCGGCTTCGCGCAGGCACAGGACATGCAGCGCGTGCACCCGCAGGTGATGTGGGCGAAGCTCGAGACGCTCGCCGAAGGCGCGCGGCTGGCGAGCAGGCAGTTGTGGGGTCGATGACGCGACTTCTTCCGGGCGTCAGTTGATGTGCCCTCTCCCCTTGAGGGAGAGGGCTACTCGGTGTCTCAACGAAGAAAATTGGGTGAGGGGTATGCTTCGCAATATCCTTCTTGCGAAGAAGCCCCCTCACCCAATTTGAGTCTGTTGGACGTTCCGAGCTGCCCTCTCCCTCAAGGGGAGAGGGCACAGTAATTCCCACCCGTCACTCTTGCCTAGTTCGCCTGGTCGAGCGTCACGCCGGCGATCTTCACCGCCTCGGCCCAGAGCGCCATGTCCTCCTGCAGGAACTTGCCGAATTCCTCCGGCGTGAAGCTGACCGGCGACGCGCCGTATTTGTCCAGCTGCTTGATGAAAGCCGGATCCTTCGTGGCCCTGATGAACTCGCCCGCGACGCGGTCGATGATCTCGCGCGGCGTCTTGGCCGGCGCCATCATGCCGTTCCAGCTCACGCCGCGGAATCCCGGGAAGCCCGACTCCGCGATGGTCGGAACATCCTTCGCCTGCGGCGCGCGCCGGTCATCCGACAGCGCGAGCATGCGCACCGCGCCGGCCGCCGCCTGCGGCAGCGCCTCCGGCAGCGGAATGAACATCGCGGGCACGTGGCCGCCGATGATGTCGGTGAGCGCCGGCGCGGTGCCGCGATAGCTCACCGCGTTCATTTCGAGGCCCGCGCGCTTGAGGAACAGCGCCATCAGGAGATTGCTGACGCTGCCCGGACCGCCGCCGCCGGCGTAGGCGAACTTCTTCGGGTTCGCCTTGATCCAGGTGACGAAGTCTTGCAGCGTCTTGATCGGCAGCTTGCCGTTGACGATCAGCACCTGCGGGCTGGTGCCGATCAGGCTGACCGGCGCAAGATCCTTCATCGTGTACGGCGCCTTGCCGAGCGCTGGGAAGATCGAGATCGTGCCGGTGCCGGCCCAGAAGAATGTGTGCCCGTCGGCGGACGAGCGTACGACGTCGGCGGCGGCGAGCGTGCCCATCGCGCCGACGCGATTCTCGACCACGAACTGCTGATTGAACACTTCGGAGAGGCGCGCGCAGGTGACGCGCGCGAGATTGTCGATGTTGCCACCGGCGGCAAAGCCGACGAGCACGCGCACCGGCTTTTGCGGCCAAGTCTGCGCCTGTGCTTGCGCGCGCGCGGATGGCGCGGCGAGCGAGGCAGCGAACGCGGCGCCCGATGTCAGCAGCGCGCGGCGTGAAATGATCGGTGTGGTCATGCTACGCATTACCAATACTCCCCCAAACAGTGCGGCCATACGGTCCGGCCAGCATTACCTCACGCACAACATGGGCGGCGGTGTGGCGCGCGGTCGCGGCATGAAAGGTCGCAGGCGCGCTCATGTGCGTCGAAGACACGCATGAACGCGCCTGTCTATGGCGTCCGGGACACGAGGTCGTTCTAGTCGTCGCGATAGACGCGCTCGCGCCGCTCGTGACGTTCCTGCGCCTCGATCGACAGCGTCGCGATCGGACGGGCTTCCAGGCGACGCAGCGAGATCGGCTCGCCGGTCTCCTCGCAATAGCCATAGGTGCCGTCTTCGATCCGCGAGAGCGCGGCGTCGATCTTGGCGATCAGTTTGCGCTGGCGGTCGCGCGCGCGCAGCTCGATCGCACGATCGGTCTCCGACGATGCCCGGTCGGCAAGGTCGGGGTGGTTCTCGTTCTCGGCCTGGAGATGCTGCAGCGTCTCTTTGGCCTCCTTGAGGATGTCCTCTTTCCAAGCGAGCAGCTTCTCGCGAAAGTATTCGCGCTGGCGCTCGTTCATGAACGGCTCTTTGTCGGTCGGACGGTAGTTCTTCTTGTCCGTTACCGCGGCCACGGCATGGCCGTTCTTCTTCTCCGACGGAGCCGCCCGATTATTCTTCTTATCTGGCATCTATTCCCCGCACTGACTGGTGCTCTCCTGGTGCGCTTCCGCGGCGCCCCCCTGCTCGCGCGGCGAGCTTATATAGCGGCCGTGTGACATGGACAATAAGGGAATGAAAGGGGAATCTTGGGACTTGGCCGGGCGCACCCGTCCGGTTATGGCGGGGCCAAAACCCCGCCAATCCGGGCTGAATTAACAGGGGTTAAGCGGTCGCCAGCTTGGCGATTTCGACCTCGACTCGGAGTTCGATCTCGGCCAGGACGCCGTCGAGGGCCGGGTCCCCCGAGCCATTCTTGAGATAGGCGGCCACCGCCTTGAGCTTCTGGAGCGTCGCCGGCGTCAGGTCGCCGCCGAGGAGCCCGACTTTCAGTTCGTCGAGCGCGTCGAGCGCTACCCTGCCCCGCTTGACCGCGTGGCGCCGCCGTTCGGTGGCGTCATCGACACCTTGCAATGCAATAAGAGCATCGATGCCGCCGACCGTCCGCAACGGGGACGCGGCGGCGGTCGCGGGCGCCGACTCAGCTTCGGCCACGCTGAAGCCGCCGGCCGGCGCGCGCCGGGCCGGCGCGCTGGTCGCGAGCGCCGCAGTTCCGTTCGATCCGTAGATCCGCATGGCGAGGGTCCGTCCGGAATGGTTGTCCGGTACCCTCAACCTCGCAAGGTTATGGTTAACGCACGGTAAACGGGCCGGCAAAATCTGCCGCACCCCGGCAAGTCCGCCCCGGGCCCCACATCCGCGCGAACCCGCGCCGCCACAAAAACCACCGTCTTGTCAGTGTGTTGCGCGTGCGCCGGTTTTGGCACGGCTTTCGCTAGATGATCGGCGGTCCGAACCTCTTGGGGAGCAAGATGACGAGGACGTTTCGAACCGCACTCGCGGTCACACTTCTCTTGTTGGCTGGGGCTGCGTCGCCGGCCCTCGTGTCGTCCGCGCACGCGACGTCCCGCATCAAGGACCTCGCCAATGTCGAGGGCGTGCGCCAGAACCAGCTCATCGGCTACGGCCTGGTGGTCGGTCTCAACGGCACCGGCGACACCCTCAACAACATCCCGTTCACGCGGCAATCGCTGCAAGCGATGCTCGAACGGCTCGGCGTCAACATCCGCGGCCAGCAGATCCGCACCGGCAACGTCGCCGCGGTGATGGTGACCGCCAACCTGCCGCCGTTCGGCACGCAGGGCACGCGCATCGACGTCACCGTGTCGGCGCTCGGCGACGCCAAGAGCCTGCAAGGCGGCACGCTCTTGGTCACGCCGCTGCTCGGCGCCGACGGCAACGTCTACGCGGTCGGACAGGGCTCGCTTGCGATCTCCGGCTTCCAGGCCGAAGGCGAAGCCGCGAAGATCGTGCGCGGCGTGCCGACGGTCGGACGCATTTCGAACGGCGCGATCATCGAGCGCGAGATCGAATTCGCGCTGAATCGCCTCGGCCAGGTGCGGCTGTCGCTGCGCAACGCCGACTTCACCACCGCGCGCCGCATCGCATCGGCGGTGAACGACTTCATCGGCCAGCCGACCGCGGAGCCGCTCGATCCCTCGACCGTGCAGCTCACCATACCGCAGAAATTCCAGGGCAACGTGGTCGCGCTGCTCACGGAGATCGAGCAGTTGCAGGTCGAGCCCGATCTCGCCGCCAGGGTGGTGATCGACGAACGCTCCGGCATCATCGTGATGGGTCGCGACGTGCGCGTCTCCACCGTCGCGGTGGCGCAAGGTAATCTCACCGTCACCATCTCGGAAGCGCCGCAGGTCTCGCAGCCGCAACCGTTCTCGCGCGGCACGACGCGCGTGGTCCCGCGCACCCGCGTCGGCGTCCAGGAAGACGGCAGACGCCTGGCGCTGGTGCGCGAAGGCGTGTCGCTCCAGCAATTGGTCGACGGATTGAATGCGCTCGGCATCGGGCCGCGCGACATGATCTCGATCCTGCAGGCGATCAAGGCCGCCGGCGCGATCCAGGCCGACATCGAGGTGATGTGATGAGCGCCGTCGCCTCACCTGCGACCTCCTCGTCGGCACCGTACATGGCACTCGGAGCCAAGCCGGCGATCGACGTCCGCGCGCGCGCGCGCGAACAGGCGGTCGAGTTCGAAGCGGTGTTCCTCAACAACATGTTCAGCCAGATGTTCACCGGCATCGACGGCGACGGTCCGTTCGGCGGCGGCGGCAAGGCCGGCGTGTGGCGCTCGTTCCTGACCGAGGAATATTCCAAGTCGTTCGCCAAGGCGGGCGGCATCGGCATCGCCGATCACGTCTATCGCTCGCTGCTGCAACAGCAGGAAGCGCGCGCGCGTTAAATCGCTACACGAAGAGGACGCCGCATGACCGCACCAGCGAACGACCGCCAGACGAGGCCGGTGGCGACGACGGCGGACGCCAACGAACTGGCGGCGCACTACATCAGCGTGATGGACTCGCTGCTCGACGTCATCCAGCAGGAGACCGAGCTGGTACGCGCCGGCCACCTCAAGCGGGCGGCGGAGCTCGAGCAGACCAAGACCGAACTGTCCCGCCTCTACGTCGCCGACACGCTGCGGCTGCGCGCCAACCGGGCGCTGATCGATCAGATCACGCCGCAGACGATGCCGGAGCTGGTCCGCCGCCACAACGACTTCCGCGCACTGCTCCAGATCAACCTCACGGTGCTGGCGACCGCGCACGCGGTCTCGGAAGGGATCGTGCGCGGCGTGTCGGGCGAGCTCGCGCGCAAGGCCGCGCCTTCGACCTATGGCGCGAGCGGCCGCGCCAACGCGCCCAGCCCGCGCAATGCCATGCCGATGGCTGTCAGCCGCGTGCTGTAGGCGCGCCGAAGCTGCCCGGGCTTTTTCACAGTCCTTAAAATTGTCAGCCAAAACCGCCGCCCGCCGCGGCCGGCCTTAATCCACTTTATGCTTCCAGGTTACGCAGCCGCGTCCCGTAACCGAATTCGGCATGCCCCGGGCCTCGCACAGTCGTTTTGCAGATTCCGCGGGCGTTACCTGAGTTAATAGTCAGTAATTATTTATGGTTAATGCATCTATACTAAGTATCCACGATCAAACACTGCGTATTTGCATATTATGCACGCATTAACCACGTTTTTTCACTTAGAATTACGGCGGACCATGGCATTGCTGGCGGCCGATCCACTGTGATCGACGTTGCAACAACCGCCAGTACGGCAAACGACCAGAAAGGTTCAATAGTCATGGCTTCCAACATTACCCTGTCGGCTGGCGTCCGGCAGAACCTGCTCGCTCTGCAGAACACCGCTGCCCTGCTCAGCACCACGCAGAACCGCCTCGCCACGGGCAAGAAGGTCAACTCGGCCCTCGACAACCCGACCAACTTCTTCACCTCGTCCGCCCTCTCCTCGCGCGCTTCGGATCTCTCGAAGCTCCTCGACTCGATGGCGAACGGCATCAACACCGTGAAAGCCGCCGACAACGGCCTGACCGCGATCACCACCGCGGTCGAGAGCTTGAAGGCGACCGTCACCCAGGCCCGTCAGGACGCGTCGTTCAAGGCGTCCGCGTTCTCCGTGGCGCTCACCTCGGTGGCCGCGACCGACGTCGTGACCTTCTCGGGCGGTGCGGTGACCGGCTCGGTCAACGTTGACGTCGCGAACTCGCAAGGCGTTCGTACCGGCGCGGCCTATACGGCGCTGGACTTCAACGACAACGCGAACAACGCGTTCGAGACGTTGAGCTTCAGCATTGCGGCCAACGGCGGCACCGCGCGCGCGATCACGGTCACTGCGACCAACGACACCACGCTCAGCGTGACGGTCGATGGTGGTCCGGCGACGACCTTCGCCACCGCGGACTCCGACGCGGTCACCGGCGCCGAACTCGCCGGCGCGCTGAACGCAGCCTTTGACGCGGCCGCCACCCCGGTTGCGATCACCGCTGCCTTCGGCGGTGGCGCGCTGTCCTTCACGGCGGACACCGCTGTGTCAAACAGCAACGCCAACGTGACCGTGACCGGCATCGGCACGACGGACGCCGCGGTCCTGTTGACGGCCAGCTTCGGCTTCAACGCCGGCGGCACGCTCACCAAGACCGGCGCGGTGGCGCAGACCGTCGACGAGATCGTCGCCGGCATCAACGCCAACACCTCGCTCACCGGCAAGGTGAAGGCCACCAACGACAACGGCAAGGTCTCGATCCAGAACCTCTCGACCGAAGATTTGTCTGTTGTCGGCGCCACGTCGGGCGGCGTCATCAACGGCGACACCGGCGCGGCGAACACGGCAACGGTCGGCGGCAACACCGTCCGCAAGAACCTGATCACGCAGTTCAACGACCTGCGCAGCCAGCTCGACAAGCTCGCTGACGACTCGAGCTTCAACGGCGTCAACCTGCTCAAGGGCGACACGCTGAAGCTGGTCTTCAACGAGATCAACACGAGCTCGATCTCGATCGTCTCGCAGAACGCCAATGGCATCAACAGCTCGGTGCTTGGCATCGGTGCGGCGACGGCGACGGAGTTCTCGACCAACACCTCGCTCGACACCCGGCTCGACGCCCTCTCCAACGCGTTGACCCAGCTGCGTTCGCAGGCATCGGCCTTCGGCTCGAACCTGTCGATCGTGCAGAATCGCCAGGAGTTCACCAAGGCGATGATCAACACGCTGCAGACCGGTTCGGACACCCTCGTCCTCGCCGACGGCAACGAGGAAGCCGCCAACCTGCTCGCCCTGCAGACCCGCCAGCAGCTGTCTACCACGGCGCTGTCGCTGGCCTCGCAGGCCGACCAAGGCGTGCTGCGCCTGTTCTAAGCCTAGACGGCTACGGCCAAAATCGACGGCGGGGCTCTTGCCCCGCCGTTTTGCTTTTTAGCGATGGCGCTAAGCATCAGAGCCTTAACCGACCAGAATCTCGAGCCGCGGCATTAACGTACCGTTAGTCTCTCTTTTACCAGACATTAGGGTTACCAGATCATTATCGCACCCAGCCGCTCGCGGGAGCGGCGTCGAATTGCGCAGCTAATTAGACGAGGGGTGCTGTCATGGGTAGCGATGTCGTGTTGTCGGCGGGCGTTCGCCAGAACCTGTTGTCCTTGCAGTCGACCGCCCAGCTGATGAGCATCACGCAGAACCGACTTGCCACGGGCAAGAAGGTCAATTCGGCGCTCGACAATCCGGTCAACTTCTTCACGTCCTCGGGCCTGACGGCCCGCGCCGGCGATCTGAGCGCGCTGCTCGACTCCATGGAGAACGGCATCAAGACGATCGAGGCTGCCGACAACGGCATCACCAGCATCAAGAGCACGATCGAATCGATGAAGTCGACCCTGCTGCAGGCGCGGCAGGACAAGTCCTTCAAGAGCTCGACCTACAGCATCGGGCTCACGACGCCGGCCGCCACCGACGTCCTGGCCTTGTCGGGCGGCGCCGTGACCGGCACCGTCAACGTCGACCTCACCAATTCACAAGGTGTCCGCACCGGCGCCGCATATACGGCTCTGGACTTCAACGACAACGCCAACAACGCATTCGAGACGTTGAGCTTCAGCATTGCCGCGAACGGCGGCACCGCGCGCGCCGTCACGATCACCGCGACCAACGACACCACGTTGAGCGTGACGATTGACGGCGGTCCCGCCACCACCTTTGCGACGGCGGACTCTGACGCGGTTACCGGCGCTGAACTCGCCGGCGCCCTCAATGCCGCCTTCGATGCGGCTGTTACACCAGTTCCGATCACGGCGGCTTTTGGCGGTGGCGCACTGTCGTTCACGTCGGATGTGGGCGTCTCCAGCAGTAGCGCCAACGTAACGGTCACGGGCATTGGCACGACTGACGCAGCCGTCCTCCTGACGGCCAGCTTCGGCTTCAACGCCGGCGGCACGCTCACTCAGACGGGCGTCGTAGCGCAGACGGTCGATGAACTCGTCAACAACATCAATGCCAACGCGAACCTCACGGACAAGGTTTCGGCCTCGAACGACAGCGGCCGGTTGCGCATTTCCAACCTCTCCACCGGCGACCTGACGCTGGTCGGCGCCACCGTCGGCGGCGTCATCAACGGCGACACCGGCGCGGTCAATACCGCGACCATCGGCGGCAACGTCGTCCGCCGCAACCTGGTCAAGCAGTACAACGATCTGCGCGACCAGTTGAACAAGCTGGCCGATGACTCGTCGTTCAACGGCATCAATCTGCTCCGCGGCGACAAGCTCCGCATCAACTTCAACGAGCTCGGCACTTCGTCAATCATCGTTCAGGCCCAGGACGAATTCGGCACGCCGCGCCCGATCAACACGACCACGCTCGGCATCGATCTCCTGCTCAACGCCGACGTCGACGCCGACCTTTCGATCGATAGCTTCCTGGACGACCTCGCCGCCAGCCTCAATACGCTGCGCTCGCAGGCGTCGAGCTTCGGTTCGAATCTCTCGCTGGTCGAGATCCGCACCGAATTCACCAAGAAGATGATCAACACGTTGCAGGTCGGCGCCGACAATCTCGTGCTCGCCGACACCAACGAAGAAGGCGCCAACATGCTGGCGCTGCAGACCCGCCAGCAACTGTCGACCACGGCGCTGTCTCTAGCCTCGCAGGCTGACCAAGCAGTGTTGCGTCTGTTCGGCTGACGAACCCGGCACGTCGGACGGGGCTATGCGGCGGGACGAAAGTCCCGCCGCTCTCTTTACTCTCGGTTAACCATGGGCCGTCACGATGGCCGAAACGTATCCGGATCGGGAGACCAAGATGGCTCTCAAGGTTGAGTTGAAACCGGGCGAGAAGATCATCATTGGCGACTGCGTGGTGACCAATCACGACCAGCGCACCAGGCTGATGATCGACGGCCAGGCGCCGATCCTGCGCGAGAAGGACATCCTGACGCCGCAGCGGGCCGACACGCCGGCCAAGCGCATCTATCTCGCCATCCAGCTGATGTACACGTCGAAGGAGCCGCGCACCTATCACGAGCACTACTTCTCGCTCGTGCGCGACATCACGAGTGCGGCGCCAAGCGTCTGGCCCCACATAGAAACCATCAACAATCATATCTTAACGGGCGAGATGTATAAGGCTCTAAAAGACGCAAAGAAATTGATCGCCTACGAGCAGGAGCTTCTCGAAGATGCAAAACGCGGCACAGGCCTACGGCGCGGTAGCGAGACAGATCGCAAATCCGCGTGAGCTCGAAGCCGATCTGCTGCTGCGCGCCGCATCCCAACTGCAGGCGGTCTATGACCGCTGGGAAGGCAAGCCGTCCGAGCTCGACGTCGCGCTGCGCTATAATCGCAAGCTCTGGTCGATCTTTCTTTCCGCGGTGACCAGCCCCGAACACGCGCTGCCGGCCGCGATCCGCCAGAACGTCGCGAATCTCGGCCTGTTCGTCATGAACCAGACCGTCTCGCTGTTGAAAGAGCCCAAGCGCGAGCAGCTTCGTTCGCTGATCAATATCAATCGCGAATTGGCCGCCGGATTGCTCGGCCGCGCCTAGCGCGAATTCCGCACAACAACCGAATTACGCCCGGGCTGAACCGGCGCTGACGGGGCATGGATGCCCTGATGTCCCGGCCATTTCCGTTTATCCGAACTACTGGCATCTTGAATCATCGAACCGGGATGATTCGTCCATGAACCGGAAGCAGCGTCGCCAGATGGCCCGGCTCGAGCCGGCTTCTGCGTTACGCCAGACATCAAGTTCGAGTGCCCAGCGGGTCGGCGAGCTGTTCGCCAGGGCCGTTCAGCACTTCCAGGCAGGCCGGCTGATGGAGGCGATGCAGCTCTATCAGCAGGCGCTTCTCGCCGACCCAAAGCATATCGGCAGCCTGCATCACCTGGGCGTTGTCGCCATCAAGATCGGCCGCCCGGAAATCGCCGTCGATCTGATCGAGCAGGCGATCGCGTTGAATGAGGCCAATCCCACACTTCACCACGACATCTGCTTTGCGCTGTCCGCACTCGACCGGCACGCGGACGCCGTCCGCCACGCTCAGCGTGCGATTGCGCTGAAGCCCGACTACACGAACGCGTATTTGCTGCTCGGCGATGCGCTCCTGAAGCTGCGCCGATTCGACGATGCGATTGGCGCCTATCGGCAGAGTCTCGCACGCGATCCGGCGCATGCCGAGGCACACAACAACCTCGCGGAGGCCCTGTTTGCGCAGGAGCGCCTCGATGAGGCCGCGGCGAGCTTCAAAGAGGCGCTTCGGCTGAAGCCCGATCTCGTCACGGCCTACAACAACCTTGCCATGATCACTTTCCTGGGCGGCGACGTTCTCCAGGCACTGAACGTCGTCATGCAGGGTTTGCAGGTCAACGAGACGGCGCCCCTCAAGAGCATGTTCGTCACCTGCGCCCGCCACGCCAAGTCGATTCCTGTCAGCGTCGCGTTTCGCCACTACCTCGTGCGCGCCATGACGGAACCCTGGGGGCGCCCAGGAGCGACCACCACAGCCGCCGTCACGCTGGTCAAACAAGATCCGCATATCCGACAGAGCATCGATCGAGCGGTTGCAGCGTGGCCCGCGCGATTGTCGTGTGCGGAGCTGTTCGGTGCCGAAGGGCTACGCGCCACGGCCGGCGATCGCGTTCTTCGCGCGCTCCTGCAAAACACCCATGCCAAGGACGTCGCGCTGGAACGATTCTTGACCTTGGCGCGCTCGGCCCTGCTTGATGCCATCACCGCAACGGCAGCACCCGATGGCACCGGCGACGACGACATCGCGGCTTTCGCCTGCATGCTGGCACAGCAATGCTTCATCAATGAGTATGTGTTTGCGTGCGGTCCGGACGAGCAGGCGCGCGTCGCCCTCCTGAGGGGCCAGGTGACCGCCGCCCTGCGGATCGGCGATCCCATCGCAGCCTTGCCACTCGCCGTCATTGCATCCTACGAACCGCTCTATGCCATTGCCGGATTCGAGGCGCTGGCGGCGCGATCATGGCCGCTCGGCTTCGACGGCCTTCTGACCCAGCAGGTCCGCGAACCACTCGCCGAGCGCGCGTTGCGGAACGAGATTCGGCGACTGACATCGATTGAAGATGATGTTTCCGTGCTGGTGCAGAACCAATACGAGGAAAGCCCCTATCCGCGCTGGGTGAAGTGCGCTCTCGACGAGACCGCGCGTCCCATCGATGACAGAATGCGCAACGACTTTCCCCATGCCCGCTACCGCCCGGTCGGTCGGATGGACGGCCTCGACATGCTGATCGCCGGCTGCGGCACGGGCCAACAGGCGGTCATGATGGCCCGGCAATACGAGGGCGCACGCATCCTCGCGGTCGATCTCAGCCTGGCCAGCCTCTGCTACGCCAAGTACCGTACCGACACGCTCGGCCTGACCAATATCGAATATGGCCAGGCCGATATCCTGAAGCTCGCGTCGATCGGCCGCCAATTCGACGTCATCGCATGCAGTGGCGTTTTGCACCATCTCGGCGATCCGCTGGAAGGCTGGCGCGTCTTGCTGTCGATCCTGCGGCCGAACGGCATTATGCACATTGGTCTCTACAGCCAGCTTGCGCGGACCGATGTCGTCGCAACGCGTGATTTCCTCGCCATGCGGGGCTACCGCGCGACGATCGACGACATCAGGCGTTGCCGGCAGGACATCCTGGCTCTCGACCAGGCGTCACCGGCGAGAGGGGTCGCGGAGAGAAGCGACTTCTACACCACGAGCAACTGCCGCGATCTCATCTTGCATGTCCAGGAACACCAGTTCACGCTCCCAAGGATCAAGGATTTCCTTGCCAACAACGGACTGGAGCTGCTCGGTTTCCAGCACGATGCCGATGTGCTGCTGCGCTATCGTCGGCAATTCCCGGACGATCCCGCCTGTACCAATCTTGATCATTGGCACGTCTACGAGCAGCAGAATCCCCGGACGTTTACAGGCATGTACCAGTTCGTCGTGCAAAAGCACGCCTGACCCGGCGGCGAAGATTTCGGCATTGCGGCAGGTTCCGGCGGATCAGCCGCACGTCTTTACCTTTATACGGCAGCCCCAAAACGACTTCCTGTGACGATCGTCACATCCCCGGCGGCCGCGCCGATGCACAAAGAGGCACGTCCGGTGCGATGGTCGGACCGGATCGATCAAGGGGAGTTACCAATGAAGTCCATGCCCAATTCAGTTCCGTCCGTTTCCGTTCGCACGGTTGCGGCGTCGATGATCGCGGTTGCGGTCGCGTTTGGTGCAGCCATGGCCGTGCCGGCCTTGTCCGGGATACCGACCGGCAGCCAGGCCACCGTCGCCGTCTACCACCAGGCCGACTGGGGCCAGTCGAACCCGCGCCAGCGGCGAATCGTGATCGCGCGAAACAATCGCGCGCCGAACGAAGCGCTCCTGCTCGTGGTGCAGTCGAACCCGGCGGCGCCTGCGATGTGACCTTCCGCCCGCGGGTTGAGTTGCGGGCGGAAGGTCATCGCGGACATAGAGGAGCATCCCATGTCCTTACACATCAGTGGATCGGCTGTGTCGCCACAGCCGATCGACCGCGGCGTCACGCGGCAACCGCTGCTTTCCGGCCAGGAGGCTAAGGGCACGCACGTCGTCATCGACCGCTACGCGGTCGCGACCGGCGCATCGTTCAAATTCGACGTGCCGGCCGGTTCGATCATCTGGGTCCAGATGCTCGACGGCGAAGGCACGCTTCGAACGCCATACACCAACGGGCCGGTCGGAGAGGCCGTTTCCTTCACCTTGCCGGCGGGCGTTCAGGCGACGCTGTCGACTGGCAAAGGCGTGTCGTTCCTGCAGACCGCAGTCCATGGTCCCGCGCTCGGCCCCGGCGCCGCTGCCAGCCCGCCGCGGCTGGTTGCGACCGACTGGCGGTGCGAGCCGGTCTTCAAGACCAAGGATGGGCGCAAGCGCGTGCTGCTGGCGACGCCGGCGATCGTCAATACGCAGGCCTTCAAGGCCGACATGGTGATCTATCCGCCAGGTGGCGTGGGACAGACGGTCCATCGCGAGGGCGCCGAGACGTTTGTCTACGTCGTCAGCGGTCGTGGCAGCGCGACCTCGGGCGGCCAACGCATCGCTTTGCGCGACGGCGATCTCGCTTGTTTTGCGGACCGCGAGCCGCATTCGCTCGAGGCCAACGGCGACGGCGAATTCCGTTTCGTGCAGATCAACGCGCCGGCCACATTCGAAACCGTCTGGGCCGACGCGCGCAAGGCCAGTACCTGGATAGACACCGGGCTCGATATCGAGGGACGCCGACCGCTGACCGAATGGAAGGAGCGTTGGGCCTTTGCCTGGCGAGGTGCCTGACGAGGCGCTTAGAGGTAGTTCACCAGGCTGGTCTGGTAGAGCATCGCCGTCGTCTGCAGCGAGGCTTGCAGCCTCGTTTGCAGGGCGAGGATCTGCGCCGCGACCTCCTCGTCCGACACGCCCTCGATCCCGTCCAGCATGCCGGCGAGCGTGCTCTCGGTCTGGCGATGCCGCTCGGCCGCGCTCTGTAGCGTTTGCTGGGCGCCGGCGAGCTCGGACGAGATGTCTTCGATCCGCTGGGTGCCGGCCGGCACGCTGAGATTGGTGCCGATCCTGGCATTGAGCGCCGCGTTGCGGGCGACCGCATCGGGATCGCCCGACGAGAACGTCATCGCGGCCAATGCCGCCACGTTCTGGACGATCCAGCGGATGCCTTCTTCGTCGGCCCGCAAGCCGTAGGAAATGCTGATCGATGTGTCGACCCGCGCGGTCGCGGTCGCCCGCGCCGGATCGGCGCCGACCTCGCCGGTGTACCATATCACGGTATTGGCCGGCGTGCCGGCCACCAACGTTGTCGCAATGGCGGGCGGCCCGCTCACGCGCTGGGGCGTGCCGTTGAAGAAATTGTCCGCGGCGGCAATGGCGGAGGCGGCGACCAGGGACGTATTGGCCAACGTCTCGATCGAGTCCGTCACGGCGGTCTGCAAGTTGGCGGCCGTCGTTTGGGCGTCCACGCCGATCGTGAACTCGTTCGGTCCGGGCGTCGCCGAGGTGGTCGCGGTCAGCGAGATCAGCTCGCTCGTGCCATCGGGCAGATCGAAGCGGAAAAGGACTTTTTCGCCGGCATTGGGGACGCCGGTGAAATCGATCGACATGGCGGGCGGCGCGCCGGCGGGGCCGGTGGTCGTGGTGTTGCTGAGCGAGGAGTTGATGCTTGCGAGCTTGAAGCCGAACACCGTGGCAGGCGCTTCTTCCGCCACCTGCACCGACGTCAATGTCGGCGCAGTGATCACCATGCGGCCGCGGCCGAGCGTGCCGAGATCGGCCTGCGCGCGTTCCGATACGATCTGCTTGAAGCCGGCCCGGACACCGTCGCCGTCCATGACCTCCTCGAAGCTTGCCACCGAAGGCTTTTCGGCCTCGCGGCCCGAAAAGATGTAGCGGTCGCCGGCTTGCGTATTCAGGAGGCCGAGCATCTCGTTCAGGCTGGCATAGGCAGTCGACTGCGGGATCGTCGAGCCGTTGCTGTCGATCGTCGAGGACTGGAACGCCGCCGACTTGACGGTCCTTCCGACGTCGATCAATCGACCGAGCGAGGTCTGCGCGAGATTAAGACGTACATCGACGTGCGTAATCGAGCTCTGGAAGGCGTTAAGCGCGGAGAGTCGTGCGCGCAGGCCGACCGTGAGACCGCGCTCGAGCCCGAGGCCCGCATATGTATCCGATTTCTTGCCCGTTCCGAGCTGGCGCTGCAGGTCGTCGAGCTGCTTGCGCATCTCGACCAGCGTCTGCACGGTCAACGACGAACGGGTCCCGATGCCGCCAATGCTGCTCATGTGTCGACCTCACGTGTCACCTGGGGCGACCTCATATCCTCAAGAGCTGATCGAGCATTTCCTTCACCGTCGTCAGCACGCGGGCGTTGGCGGCGTAGGCATTCTGCAGGCTGAGCAAGGTCGCCATCTCCTGGTCGATGTTGACAGCGGCGCTGTCGTTGAACCGTTGCTGCAGCGCGTTGAACACGACCTCCTGGCCTTGGTTGAGATTGGCGGCCGCCTCCGCAGCCGCGCCCTGCTGGCTGATGACCTGGCGCAAGAACGCATGGATCGATCCGCTGAACGGAACCGCCGGCGCGCCAATGCCGGTCTGTGGCGAAAACGAGAGCACGGCGTCGTTGAGCTGGTCGTACAGGAAATTCGGGCGCGTCGCATCGCCGGACGGTGTCATCGGCACGGTCTGGAACACAAACAGCCGCGACGGATCGGCGGCCAGGTTCGCATTGACCGCAATGCGCCCGGCGAAACCGACCACCTGCGAACCGCCCGCGCCGATCGCACCCGTATAGGGCGCATTGCCGTCGACGAAGAACGGCAGTTGCGGCACCCCGCCGGTCAGGCTGGTGACGGTGTACGTCGCCGAGACCGCATCGACGTCGACTTTGTTGGCCGCGCCGTCGTCGAGGACGCGCAGCGTGTTGCCGGCCGGATTGGAGAACTGCAGCTTGGTGGTGGAAAGCGCCGCCGTCAGCTGGCTGACGACCGAGGCCATGCCGCCCGAAAAATCGACGCCGACCACCCGATCGTTCGGATCGGCGGTCGTCGAATCCGGCAGCGGCAGCGCGTTGGGATCGTCCACGCGCATGAGCGTGATGGTGCGCTGCTGGCCCGACGCGACGTCGGTATAGCTTATGCGCACCGAATTGCCGTCGACCAGGCTGCCGACGTCGATGTCGAAGCCCGCCTGCGGGCCAACAGTCACCGCCGTGCCATCGATGGTGCGGTCGGACAAGGCGCGCGCCATCGCCGCGGCGATCTCGTCGAGCTGGGTCTGCGCCTGCACCAGCACTTCGTCGCGCATCTCGAGATAGGCGGCGATCTCGCCCGACCGGATCGCGTTGGAAGCCAGGAGATCGACGTCGCTGCCATTCGGCCCTTTCAGCACGATGGTGCCGACGGTACGCAGCGAGGGATCGCTGCTCCATTGGGCGGCCGGGTTCATGGCGCCCTGCGGGTCGAATTCCAGCGTCGACGCATTGATGCCGACCAGCTGGATGCCGGAGTTGGTGAAAACCGATATCTGGTTGAAGTCGCCGGCGACAACGCTGATGTCCATCAGCTTCGCGAGCTCGTCGATATAGACGTCGCGCTGATCGAGCAGATTGGCGGTGGTGGCGTCGCCGGGGCTGGAGGTCGCGAGCTGGCGGTTGATCTGCATGATCCGCTGCATCGCTTCGTTGGCCCGCGTCACCGCATCGGCGAGCCCGAGTTCGGCATCGCCCCGCAGCGACTGGATGTCGCCGGTCATCCGGTTGAGTTGCTGCGCCAGCACCTGTGCCGCATTGACGACCCCGCTGCGCGCCGACGCCATCTCCGGGTTGGTCGTCAGCACCTGCAGCGAGCTCATGAACTCGTTATAGGCGGTCTCAAGCGTGCTGGAGGCGCCCGGCCGACCGTAGATCGACTGCAGCCCTTCGAAAAATTGCGCGCGCATGCTGGCGTAGGACGCGCCGGAGCTTTCCATGCGCATCTGGCGCTGGATGTACTGATCGAGCTCGCGATTGATCGCCGCGATGCGGACGCCAACGCCGACCGGGCCGGAAGCAACCGGCACCTGGGTGGCGGTCTTGCGGACCCAGCCGGGGGTCTCGGCATTCGCCACGTTGGCGGCGACGACCGAGAGCCCTGCCTGGTTCACCCGCATGCCGCTGACGGCGGTCGCGAGCGCCTGCGTGAGACTCATGGCACCCTACATCCTTGACCGGCCATGCACAGACGTTTGAGCATGATCTTTTCCGAAAACCGGTTCCCACTTTTCGGGATCATGCTCCGGCGCTAGCGCAGCATGTTCAGGAGATCCTGAACCATCTGGTTCGCGCTGGAGATGACCCGCGTGTTGGCCGAATAGGCCTGTTGCGTGACGATCAGCTTGGTGAATTCGTCGGCGATATCGGTATTGGAGCCTTCCAGCGAGGAGCCGACGATCTTGCCGGACGCGCCGTAGATGGCGGGACCGGACTCGTCGGTCACCTCGAAGGCGCCGCCGTCGATGCGCTTGAGGTAGTTGGCGCCGTTGAAGTTGGCGAGCGTGATCTCGGCAAGATCGATGGTGCGTCCGTTCGAGTAACTGCCGATGATGCGGCCCTTGTCGCTGACCGACACCTGCTGCAGCTCGCCGGCCGGGAAGCCGTTCTGCTGCAGGATGTTGACCTGCGCATTGCCGTTGGCGTCGGCGAACTGCGTGATGCCGCCCGAGCCGTGGACGAGCTGGATGTCGCCGAGCGAGATGCCGTTCACGGTCACGTTCGACAGGGTCAGGCTGCCGATCGTCGGATTCATCTGGCCGTTGGCGCCGAACATGTAGTTCACGCCGACGTTCTGCCAGGCCGGATTCTCACCGGTGGCGTTGGAGTCGGTCTGGTAGAACAGGTTCCAGGTGTCGGTGCCGCCGCTGTAATCCGCCGAATCGACCTTGGCCCAACGCAGCTGGATGTTCACCGGCGATCCGGAGATGTCGAAGGCGGTGACCGCGCCGCCGCCGATCGACTGGTCGAGGAACACGGTGACGTCGTTTGCCCTCACCGTGCCGTTGGCCTCCACGGCGTGAAACACGTTCATGCCGAACTTCACGGCGGTGGACGGCGGCGCGATGTCGATATCGTTGCTGCCGCTGGCGATGAGCGTGATGTTGCCATTGGAATCGACCGAGGCGGTGCCCATCGGCGCCGGGTAGCCCGCAAGCGCGGTCTGCAGCTCGGCGATGGTGGAGATTTCGCCGACGCCGGTTCCGAAGTTCAGGTTGAAGTTGCCGGCACCCACGGTGATGCTCAGCGCCTCACCCTGGGAGACGCCTTGATCGAGGAGGTTCTCCGACAGCTGCGGAACGCCCTCGGCGAGGCCGAGGCGCGTGGTGGTAGTGTCGGTCGAGAAGGTGCCGATCTCGAAATCATAGTCGGCGGTGTCGGCGACGATCCGCAGCTTGTTGGTGCCGCCCGAGGTATCGATCGATGCCGTGACCGCCGCGTTGAGGCCGACGGTCGTGTTGATGGTGTTGATGACGTCGTTGAGCGTATCGGTGTCGTTGATCGTCAGGTCGTAGTTGACGGGCGCGCTGCCTGCCGCCGTCACGGTGATGCGCAGCGTGCCGCCGTTGCCGACGCCCATTTGCGTCGTGCCTGGCACTGCAAAAGTGCCGGTGCCCGACATACCGGCGATGACGTCGGCGAGTTGCGCGCCGGAGCCGGTGATGCGCGCCGCCGTCGGCGCGCCTGCGACCGGGTTCGAGGAGAACGTGGTCGGATCGAGCAGCTCGGAGCGCGGGATGTCGGCATCGGCATTGGGGGTCAGCGGATAGGCGGCGAGGTTCGCGCGATACTCGATCTGCGTGGTCTGCTGCGCCGGCAGGAAGTCGTTCTGGAACTGCAGCAATTGCGGAACGCTGCCGACCAGGTTGCCGGTCGCCGGATCGACCGGAATGCCCATCAGGTAGTAGCCGGCGCCGTTGACCAGATAGCCGTTCTTGTCGGGCTGGAAGTCGCCGCGGCGGGTATAGCGGTCGATGCCGTCGAACACCGGTCGGTTGTCGGTGAAGCTTGCCGGCTTCTGGACGACGAAGAAGCCGTCGCCATTGATCGCCATGAAGGTCCCGATCGAGGCGGCCTGCACGTCGCCCTGGATGGTATTGGTCATGCGCGCATTGGCGACCACGCTGCCGGCGAGCTGCTTGGACGGCTGCGCGTCGGGAATCAGGTCCACGAAGCTCGTGTCCATCCGCTTGAACGCGGTGGTCTGTGAATTGGCGATGTTTCCTGAAACGTTTTCGAGTGCGAAGGACTGCGCCCGCATGCCCGTGACTGCGGTCGTAAGAGCACCGAAGATACCCATGACTTTGTCTCCAACTGCGGCGGGCCCCCCAAGGCCCACGCCCATCGCAGCCCCCATCGCAAACGCCATGCCAACGAAAATATTCGATATTTCAAATGGTTATGGTGCGCGCCGCGGCCGGAAACCCGGCAAGGCGCGCCATGCCGGCAATTCCTGCCGGGCAACGACGCGAGTTTGTCCGAGGTTGGCGTGCGCCTGCCCCGCCTCGCTCGCGCCGCGATTGCCACCGAGCCTGCCACCTGGGGACGCGCTCGATCACGACCGGCTGGTTCTTCCACAGGCTTTAACCGACGGTCGCCACCACACGCGCCGAAGCCGCTTTTGCTTTGTTGCTTCCGCCGGTTAGACTAGATTGATCGAGGGGCAATCTTGGCATGGGGAAGCGGCGGTAGCGCCATGGCTTTCGTTCCCGGATTCGCGCACGACGTTTTCGTCAGCTACGCTCATTTCGACAACGAGCCGGATACCCAGGAAATCCGCTGGGTCAGCCGTTTCCAGGCTGATCTGAAGGTCGCGCTTCGACAGCGGCTTGGCGTCGACCCCGACATCTTCTTCGACAATCGCAGCCTGCAGAACCAATTCCTTGACGAGCTGACGGGAAACGCCCGCAGCGCCGCCGCCTTCATCGCGATCATGTCGCCGAGCTACATGAAGCGCGAATGGACCATCAAGGAGCTCGAGGCATTCCATTCCAACAGCAGCGCCGACCAGAACCGGCTGGTGCCGGTCGAGCTGCTGCCGGTGCTCGAGAGCGAATGCCACCCGGCGCTGCTGCAGGTGAAGCGCGCCCCCTTCTACTGGAAGGACCCGCTGGAAGAGGACATCGCGCTCAAGCTCACGCCGAAATTCAATCCGGATAAATACGAGCAGCGCCTGCAAGGGCTGGCGCACCGGATGGAGGGTCTGCTGCGCGCGATCCGCGACCGCTCCGCCAGGCCGGCAGACACCAAGGGGCCGCTGACCGGCGAGACGATCCTGCTCGCCCAGGTCACCAACGATCTCTATGACGAGCGCGACCAGGTCGTCGCCTATCTCAACCAGTTCGGCGCCAAGATCCTGCCGGAAGGCGATTACAAGCAGGGCGGCCCGGAATTCGCGGAAGCGTTCAAGGCCGATCTCGCGCAGGCCGGGATGTTCGTGCAGCTGCTCGGCCCCTATCGTTCCAACCGCCCGCCGGACCTGCTCGCTGAAGGCGCCAGCGACCCCAAGAGCTATGCCCAGTTCCAGTACGACACCGCCAAGGCCGCCGGGAAGCCGGTGCTGCAATGGCGCCGCCCCGACATCAACCCCGCCAACGTCACCCATTGGGACAAGCGGCTGCTTGATGGACCCGAGGTGCTGGTCATGGGCCTTCAGGAGTTCATGAAGGAGATCAAGAAGGAGATCGAACGCAAGAACGCGGCCGCGGAAAAGGAACGAGCCAGAGCCGAGAAAGAGGCGGCCGCGGCGGCCGCCGCGGCCGGCGGCGGCAACGGCAAGGGCGGCGACAGCGCCGCCAAGACCCAGTTCCTGTTCATCAATGCGGACCAGAGCGACAAGGAGCTGACCGACCAGCTGCTGAAAGCATTCGAAGGCAAGCGCGACTGGATCGCCGCCGGCCCGCTGTTCGAAGGATCCGCGGAGGAGATCACCAAGGACCTCGATGCCAACCTGGTCGATTGCGACACGCTGCTCCTGGTCTACGGCAAGGCTGATGCACCCTGGGTGCGCGCGCAGTTGCGCCGCTACAGCAAGATCGAGCGGCTGCGGGACACGGCGCCGCGGGTGAAGACCATACTGTTCGCTCCTCCTGCGCCTAAACCCGAAATCGCGATGTCGGGCGGTTTCGCCAAGATCGATCTTCAAAGCGGCCTTACGGGGGACAGCGTCGAAGCGATTGTCGCGGAGCTCCGGCGGTGACCGACGAAGCGTTGCAGCGTGCGCCCTATCCCGGCCTGCGCGCCTTCCGGCGCGAAGAGACCGATCTGTTCTTCGGCCGCGAGGATTGCACCAATGCGATGGTCGACCGGCTGGCGGCGACCCGCTTCCTCGCCGTGCTGGGCTCCTCGGGCACCGGCAAGTCGTCGCTGGTGCGCACCGGCCTGCTCGACGCGCTCGAGCTCGGCCTCATGGCCAAGGCCGGCTCGCGCTGGAAGATCGTCGACTTCCGGCCCGGCGGCGCACCGCTGAAGAACCTGGCGCGGCGGCTGCTCGAGACCGAGCACGACGCCGAGACGCCGTATATCGAGGCCAAGGACGTCGACCTTCTGCGCGCGTACCTCGCGCGCGGGCCGCGCGCGGTGATCGAATGGTGCCGCTCCGGCCACCTGCCGCAGGGCGGCAACCTGCTGCTGCTGGTCGATCAGTTCGAGGAATTGTTCCGCTACCAGGATTACGCCGGGCGGGAGGAAGCCGAAGCGTTCGTCGCGCTGCTGCTCGAGAGCGCGCGCGAGAAGGATGCCCGCATCTACGTGACGATCACGATGCGCTCGGAATATCTCGGCGCCTGCGCGCTGATCGAGGGACTGTCGGACGCCATCAACGCCGGCATGTTCCTGACGCCGCGCATGACCCGCGAGCATTGCCGCGAGGCGATCGTCGGGCCGGCCGAGGTCTGCAACATCGAAATCGAACCGGCGCTGGTCAACCGGCTGCTCAACGACCTCGCCAATTTCGCGCCGTGGGACTCGCAGGACTCCAACGACCAGCTCGACCGGCTGATGCGGCGCGCCGACCAGCTCCCGCTCCTGCAATACACGCTCAACCGCATGTGGCAGCGCGCGCACGAGCGCGATCCCGGCAAGACGGTCAAGCTCACCATCGATGACTACGAGGCCATCGGAGGCCTGAGCGGCGCGCTCAACGCCCATGCCGACCAGATCTTCGACGATCTCGGCAAGGAACGTGCGCAAGTCGCCGAATGGGTGTTCCGTGCGCTGACCGCCGGCTCCACCATCGCCGACGCGGTGCGCCGCCCGACCCGCCTCGACGATCTGGTCTCCGCCTGCGGCGGCGACGAGGCCGGCGTGCGCGCCGTGGTCGATGCGTTCCGGGCGCCGGGCGTCAATTTCCTGGTGCCCGAATTCGATCCGCAAAACCCCAAGCTCCCCCTCGACACCTATATCGACATCAGCCACGAGAGCCTGATCCGGCAATGGAAGATGCTCTCGGAGTGGCTCGAGGCCGAAGGCCGCGCCGCGCAGCAGTGGCGCCGCCTGGTCGACCGCTTCGGCACCGGCGAGGTGCTGCGCGGCCGCGAGCTCGCGAACCTGATCGCCTGGCGGGTCGAGACAAGGCCGAATGCGGCCTGGGCCAAGCGCTACGGCGGCGACTATCCGTCGGTCATCGCCTATCTCGACAAGAGCCAGCGCGCGCAGAGCCGCAAGCGCGTCGCCGCCATCGCTTCGACCGTCGCGGCGTTCGTGCTTCTGGCGGGATTCGGAATCTATGTTTCCCGGCAGGCTTCCAGTCTGGGCGAGCAGCTCGCTATGACCCGCGTCGAGCGCGAGCGCGCCGACGAGAACGAACGCAAGATCGTCGAACTGTTCGAGGCGATGATTTTCGAGATCATCGAACCACTGGCACGTTCGGATGGCAGCGGGGCGACTACCAGCTCGGCGCGACGGGCGCCGGAAGGCAAGCAAGCCGGGCGCACCGGCGCCGCCCCAGGCGAGCCCGGCGCCTCGGAACCCGGCGCTCCGGAAGCCCCAGCACCGGACGATCAACCTGCGGGGGACCGCGAGGCAACACCGCAAACCGGCGAGACCGCCACCCGCGAGGTGACCGCGGCGACGAACAATTTGAGGCAGGTGCGGCAGCTCATGAAGCCCAATCCGTCCAACAAGCGGATCAAGCGGCTCTACGCTGTCAGCCTCAATTGGCTCGGTGATGCTTACCTCCGGGTCAACGACCCCAAGACCGCAGCCGCCAATATTGCGGCGGCCCAGCGGGCCTTCAGTGAAAGCGAGAGCGTCATTCGCGCCGAGTTCAACAGCGACCCCGTGACGGCCGAGACCAATGAGGCAACGATTCTTTGGAAGGACGAGTACGTTCTGGCAATGGGCGGCGTTGCACGGGTCAAGATGCGCCGCAACGACCACGCCGGCGCCCGCGCCGATCTCGAAAAGGCGATTGCCATGGCGCGGAGTCTTTTCGAGTTCCAGGACGATGTAGACCGCTTTCATGGACTTCTGCAGCTTCATCTTGGCTATCTCGGCGACACTTTGATCAGGCTGGCGGAGAGTGGTTCAGCGTCCGGCGCCCCAAGGGATCTCAAGTTGCGTCTCGAAGCGCGAGAGGTTTTCCGGGAGCGCCTGGAAGTCCGCCGCAAACGTCAGGAATTGAGGCCGAAGGATAACCAGCTGCTGTGGGAGGTCTCGACTGCGCTCGACCGCATGGGCCAGCTCTTGCGTGACGACAGGCTCTTCGACGGCAGCCGGCAGTATTTTGAGGAAGCGCTCAAGATCGACCGCGACCTCTACCGGCGCGATCCCGGCCGCTGGCAGGAGAACCTGGTATTGAGCCTGACCCGGATCGGCGACCTCGAACGGCAGCTCGGCCGCCAGCGCGAAGCGCTCGGCCCCCTCGAAGAGGCGCTGCGGCTGCAACGAACGGCCGCGGCGAATTCAAACGCGGCCGGACCACAGCAGACGCTGGCGTCGCTGCTCCAGAAGATCGGCGACAGCAAACGGCGCCTGCGGGACTTCGCCGAGGCGATCCGGCTGCATCGCGAGGAACTGGACATCCGCCGCCAGCTGCTGGCGCGCGAACCCAGAAATATCGCCGCCAGGCGCAACGTTTCGAGCGCGCTCGACTATCTGGGCAACTCGCTGCGCGAAAACAAGGATCTCGACGGCGCACGCACCGCCTTCACCGAGCAGCTCGAGGTTGATCGCGCCATCGCCAGGGACGACCCCAACAACACGGTCAGCCTCACCGACCTTGCGTGGAGCCTGAACCGGATCGGCGACCTCGACCGCGATGCCTCCAGACACGGCGATGCCGCGAAGTACTACGAGGAGGCGCTGGCGATCCAGCGCAAACTGATCGCGCGCGAGCCCGAGAGCGCGGTGCGGATGCGCGCGCTGGCGCTGATCGCGAGCAAGCTGGGAACGGCCCGCTCCCGCACCAGCGACTATACCGGCGCATTGGCGCTGCACCAGGAAGAGCTCGGCCTGCGCCGCAAGCTGTTCGCGCGCGCCTCCGATACCGACAATGACGCGTTGCGCGACCTGTCGCTGGCGCTCGATCGCGTCGGCAATGTCCTGCGCGACATGAGCGACCTGCCGGGTGCGCTCAAGTATTTCGAGGAAGAGCTGTCGATGGACCGGCAGTTTGTGGCCCGCGATCCCAATAACCTGACCGCGCTCAACGACCTGCAATGGACGCTCAACAAGATCAGCGATTTCGTGCGGCAACGCCTCAGCGATCGCGTTGCGGCGCGCAAATACATCGAGGAAATGATCGGTGTCGATCGGCGGCTCCTCGAACGCGATCCGAAGAACAAGGACCGCCACCGCAGGCTGAAGGACGACCTCACCAAGCTCGCCGGCCTGCTCATGGAGCTGTCCGAGCCGGCGGCGGCCCGCGATGCCTATGGCGAGGCCACGACCGCCATCGAGCGCTGGCTTGGTGTCGTGCGCGACAGCTATTTTGATACGCCGAACGAAGCCAACCGCAACGATCTGACACAGGCTTATGGCGACGCAGGCTGGAACGCGCTGCTGGCCGGGCGCGCAGCCGACGCCTTGCCTCATATCGAGGCGGCGCTGTCGCTCAACCCGGATACGCCGTGGAACACGGTCAATCTCGGTCACGCCCAGCTGTTTCTCGGCCGCTACGCCGAAGCGATGAAGCTCTACGCATCGGTCCGCGACCGCAACCGCGGCGAAGACGGCAAGCGGACCTACGCCCACGAGATCCGCGACGACTTCAACCTGTTCCGGCGACTCGGGCTGGTGCGGCCTGACATGGCGCGCGTAGAGAAAGAACTGCGGCTCTGATTTCGCGCAGCCGTTCTTTTCTGTCGCATGATCTTATCCGAAAAGTCTGCAACTTTTCGGGATCATGCAAGCGGCGTGAACAGCATGGCCGTGCCGTTGATGCAGTAACGCAGACCGGTCGGCGGCGGCCCATCCGAGAACACATGCCCGAGATGGCCGCCGCAGCGGCGGCAGTGCACCTCGGTGCGCGGGATCAGCAGCGCATAGTCGCGCTTGGTGCCGAGCGCATTGGGCAGCGGCTGGTAGAAGCTCGGCCAGCCGGTGCGGCTGTCGTATTTGGTGTCCGACGAGAACAGCGGCAGCGCGCAGCCCGCGCAGGCAAACGTCCCCTGGCGCTTCTCGAAGTTGAACGCGTGCGAATACGGCTGCTCGGTGTGATGCTGGCGCAGCACCCTGAATTGCGCGCGTGTCAGGCGCCGGCGCCACTCGTCGTCGCTGAGCGCGACCTCGAAACTTCCCATGGCTTCACTGGTTTCGTAGATCCACCACAGCGCCGCGGCCGATGCGAGTGCCGCGCCGCCGAGGATGACGCTGCGGCGGTTGGGCATGGTCACGATCCGGGCTTGCCCCACAGCTCTTCGAGCCGGGCGTCGCGTCCGCAGTTGAAGCGGTAGAACTGATAGCGCACGGGATTCTTCTTATAGTAGTCCTGGTGGTAGTCCTCGGCCTTGTAGAACGTCGTCGCGGCGGTGATCTCGGTCTGGATCGGCTGCTTGAATCGCGCCTGGTGCGTCTTCCGGGTCGCTTCCGCGAGCGCGCGCTGGTCTTCGCTGTGATAGAAGATGCCCGGCCGATACTGGTTGCCGCGGTCGCAGAACTGCCGGTCCTTGGCGAGCGGATCGTGGTTCTTCCAGAACACGTCGAGCAGCCGCTCGTAGCTCACCACCTTCGGGTCATAGACGACCTCGACCGCCTCGGTGTGGCCGGTACGGCCGGTGACCACCTGCTCATAGGTCGGGTTGACGGCCATGCCGCCGATATAGCCCGAGGTCGTGCTGATCACGCCCTCGACCTTGTCGAAATCCGCCTCCGTGCACCAGAAGCAGCCGCCGGCGAAGGTCGCGGTAGCGGTGGCCGGCGGTTGTGCGGCGGCGCCGGCAATGACGGCTATGTTGAGGGCGAGACTGAGAAGAATAGCGGCCGGAAAACGCATGTCGCTCCCCTTTCACGGCAGGGCCAGGTTGCGACAATCATAGCCCAATTTCCTCGGCGCCTGCCCTTCAATTCAGGTCACGTTCATGCGAAGCCTGCGTGATGGGCGAAACGCCCGGCAGGTAAGGACATTCGCATGCGTTTCGAAGGCACCAGCGCCTATGTCGCAACCGACGATCTCAAGGTCGCGGTCAACGCTGCCATCACGCTGGAGCGGCCGCTCCTGGTGAAAGGCGAGCCCGGCACCGGCAAGACCGAGCTGGCGCTGGAGATCGCCAAGAGCCTCAACGCGCCGCTGATCGAGTGGCACGTCAAATCGACCACCAAGGCGCTGCAGGGTCTCTACGAATACGACGCGGTCTCGCGGCTGCGCGACAGCCAGCTCGGCGATGAGCGCGTCAAGGACATCCGCAACTACATCAAGCGCGGCAAGCTGTGGGACGCCTTCGTCTCCGATGCGCGGCCGGTACTCTTGATCGACGAGATCGACAAGGCCGACATCGAATTCCCGAACGACCTCCTGCTCGAGCTCGATCGCATGGAATTCTTCGTCTACGAGACCTCAGAGACCGTGAAGGCGCGCCGCCGCCCGATCGTGGTCATCACCTCGAACAACGAGAAGGAATTGCCGGACGCGTTCCTGCGCCGCTGCTTCTTCCACTACATCCGCTTCCCCGATCACGACACCATGACCGCGATCGTCGAGGTGCACTTCCCCGGCATCAAGCAGCGCCTGGTCGCGGAGGCGCTGCGGCTGTTCTACGAGATTCGCGACGTGCCTGGGCTGAAGAAGAAGCCGTCGACCTCGGAACTTCTCGATTGGCTCAAGCTCCTGATGGTCGAGGACATCGGCCCGGAGACGCTGCGCGAGCGCGATCCCAAGAAGCTGATCCCGCCGCTGCACGGCGCGCTCTTGAAGAACGAGCAGGACGTGCATCTGTTCGAGCGGCTGGCGTTCATGGCGCGGCGCGAGGGACGGTGACGCGGCTGGCACGATAGTTACCATGACTGCCAACGTAATCGGCAATTTGAAAGAACGACCATGAAGACACCCCTTGCAACCCTCGCACTCGCCGCCCTGGCGATCGCCGCCTCCGCTCCCACCGCGGCGGAAACCGTCGCCGAGTTCTACAAGGGCAAGACGGTCGACCTGATCGTCGGCGCCTCGCCGGGCGGCGGCTACGACATCTATGGCCGCGCCGTGGCCCGCTATTGGGGCAAGCACATCCCGGGCAATCCGGCGGTCGTCGTGCGCAACATGCCCGGCGCCGCGGGCATGACCATGCTGCGCCACACCGCCAAGGCCGCGCCGCGCAACGGCCTCGTCGTCGGCACGGGCTTTCCGCTGGCGATCCTGAAGCCGCTGATGGACAAGCGCGACGACTACCTGCCGACGTCGTTCTCCTTCATCGGCAGCGCCAACCAGGAGTCTCGGACCTGCGTGGCGATGAAGAACCAGCCCGTGAAGACCTTTGATGACGCCTTCACGACGGAAATGGTCATGGGCGGCAACGCGCCGGGCGGCGCGCCGCACGACACGCCGATCATGCTGAACAACATTCTGGGAACGAAGTTCAAGCTGGTCGCCGGCTATCCCGGCACCCAGGAGATCGCGCTCGCGGTCAGCCGCGGCGAGGTCGGCGGCATCTGCGGCTTCGGCTGGACGAGCCTGATGAGCCAGCAGCCGCAATGGGTGACGCAGAACCAGGTCAACCTCCTGGTGCAGATCGCGATGGAACCCTACCCCGCGCTCACGAAGCTGGGCGTGCCGATGATCTGGAACTGGGTGAAGACCGAGGAGCAGCGGCGCGTGCTGGAGTTCCTGATGGCGGAGCAGGTGTTCGGACGCCCGTTCCTGGGCCCGCCGGACATCCCGGCCGATCGGCTGGCGGCGCTGCGCGAGAGCTTCATGGCGACCATGAAGGATCCCGAATTCCTGGCGGAGGCCGCGAAGATCGGCATCGAAGTCGATCCCGTCACCGGCGAGAAGTTCGAGGCGCTGATCAAGCGCGTCGCCTCGTCGCCGCGCGACATCATCGACAAGGCGGTGAATGCGTTGAAGCGGCCGTAGGCGACAAGTCGGGCTGTCGTAGGGTGGGCAAAGGCGCGCATCGCTCTTGATGGTGAGCGAAAATCGTGCGCGCGCCGTGCCCACAATCGGACAATGGTGGGCACGGCGCCGCGCTTTCCGAGTGGTGACCATGTGCACGCCGACCGCGCCTTTGCCCACCCTACAATGTCCGGACTAGACGAGCGGTGCGTTGTTTCCAACCAACCGGTCCACCGCGCTGCTTACCGCGTCGACCGGGATCGCCTCCATCGTGTCACCGCCGAAGTCCTGCGCGCGCACGATCACGACGCGCTCGCCGAACGGCGCCCAGCGCCCGGCATCGCTCGGGCCGAACAGGCTCACCAGCGGCGTACCGATCGCCGCCATCAGGTGGCCGATGCCGCTGTCGTTGGCGACCGCCGCCGTCAGCCGGCGGCCGAGCGCGATGGCGAACTCGAGGCGGCCGATGCCGTGCGCCGGATCGACCGGCTCGGCCTCCGGGAATAGCGCCTGCGGAACGCCGGCGCGCAGCGCCGCGAGCCAGTCCCGTTCCTGCGGCCCGATCAGGAACGCGGGCGCATGGCCCTTCGCCGCGAGCGCCTGCGCAAGCGCCACGTAGCGATCCAGCGGCCAGTTCTTGCGGACCTCGCGGCTCCCCGGTGCCAGGCCGATATGGCGCGCACCGTCGGGCAGCCGCTCCGCGGCGAGTTGCCGGGCCGCCGGCGAGACCTCGAACGTGCCTTTCCAGTCGGCGGCATGACCGATCGCCGCCTCGATCATGGTGAGTGCGCGCGCGGCGACGCCGTTCGGCCGCGTCCAACGCCCCGGCGGCAGCCGGTCGGACAGCGCATAGCCCGGCAGGCAGGCATAGAAGCCGCGATGCTTGAGGAACAAGCGCGCGAGCAGCACGGTCATGAAGCGCGTGCGCGTATCGAACACGAGATCGAACGGCGGCAATTGCCGCAATCGTGGAACGATCTCCCGGTCCGGGCTGGTGAGGCCGGCATGGGAGACCACGCGATCGATCAGCGGCGCCACCCAGGGCTTGAGGTCGTCTTCCATCGCGGTCTGGTGCGTGGCGATCCACCAGATCCGGTGGGCGGGATAGGCGCGCCGGACCCCGCGCAGGAACGGGATTTTCAGAAGCGCATCGCCCAGTCCCTCGCGGTCGACCAAAACCGCAATCCGCCGCTCCCGTGGATCGACAGCCAACGCATTCGATGCCATAGGAGGCGTGTTCATCTGTCACAAGTCTTGGGACACCGAGCGGGAATGGCGCGGATCGAAGTACCCATATCGGTCGGCGAACTGGTCGACAAGGTTACGATTCTCGAGATCAAGTCCGAGAAGATCGCGGACGCGGGCAAGCGCGGCAATATCCGCCGTGAGCTCGACGCGCTTACAGCCGTGCTGAAGCCGGTCCTCGCCGCAACGCCCGGCATCACGCCACTGAAGGCAGAGCTGCGCGCCGTCAACGAGACGCTGTGGCAGATCGAAGACGACATCCGCGATTGCGAGCGCAAGCGCGATTTCGGCGCCGCCTTCGTCGCGCTCGCGCGCGCCGTCTACCAGACCAACGACCGGCGCGCCGTCACCAAGCGCAAGATCGACGAGCTTGCCGGCTCCGAGCTGGTCGAGGAAAAATCCTACGCGCCTTACTGAGCGCCGGCTGTAGGGCGGGATGAGGCCGTAGGATGGGCTGAGCTCCTGCGAAACCCATCATGTCTCCGCAAGGGCGTTTGATGGTTCGCTTCGCTCTACCGATCCTGCGCATCGCGCACTTTCGTCCCCGCGCCGCGAGCAAAAAAATCTTGGGATAGCGACAGGGCGAAAACAGTCGACGGCGCCGCGCCTTGGCGAAACGCGCCACAATTCACGCACGCGTTATCATACGTTTTCTGATGATGGCGCGTTTGACAATTGTCCGCGCACACCCACCTTCGCCATGTCTCATTCACTTGAGGATGCGCGTCGCAAGGCCAATATCACGTCGAAAGACAACACAGTGGTAAGAGCCGTAAGAATGTAAGTTTCGAACCTAAGCCGATGATCGCTTTCAAGAAATTTTCTTACACCCAATCTTACATCCCATGGGGGCGCTGAAAGAAGCAGCCGCTCCTTCGCCGCGGCCCGGCTACGACACGCTGCCGTATTCGGCCTCGCGCCGGCGTGCCTGCTTCGCCTTGGTGCGCTCGTTGTGGCGGTACCACCAGTAATGCACTTGCGCCGCCGCGCGGCCGATGGCGCCGCCCGACCAGACGAGCTCGAACGGCACGAAGCGCCGCCAGGTATCGTCGCCCTCGGTGATCGCCCGCGCGATGATGTCGCCCGCCATCGCGGTCGTGTTGATGCCGTGACCGCCGAAGCCCGAGGCGAGCCAGATGCGCGTCGACAATTCACCGATCTGCGGCATCCGGTGCAGCGAGTTGCCGATGAGGCCGGTCCAGATGTGCTCGATCTCGATGCCGCCGAGCTGAGGATAGACCTCGCGGATGTCCGTGGTCAGTGCGTGCGCAAAACGCTTCGCGTCGTGCGGCCAGGTGGTCGCCCTGCCCGTCCACATCAAGCGGTCGCCGCCGACGATCCGATAGTGGTTGTCGGCGAGGTCGGTGTCGCTGACAGCGCCGCGATACGTGATGGCGGACTCGAGCCGGCCGCCGAGCGGCTTGGTGGTCATCACATAGGTCCACACCGGCATCAGCGTACCGGCGATGCGCGGCACGAGGTTGCCGAGATGGACGTTGCCCGCGAGCACGACATGATCGGCGCGCAGCCGGCCGCTGGGCGTCACCACGCGCTTGCGCACGCCGGCGGTGTCGATCGAGAGCGCCGGCGTGTTCTCGAAGATGCGCGCGGCGGCCGCCTCCGCCGCCGCCGCCAGCCCGAGCGCATAATTCAGCGCGTGGATGTGGAACGCATGCGGCGTGTAGACCGCATGGAAATAGTGGTTGCTCTTGAGCACGTCGCGCACGCGCTCGACCGGCCAGCCTTCGATCTGGCCGCCGAGGTCCTGGCCGATCAGGCGGACGGTGGCGAGATCATCGTCGGCATTGTCCGACTTCGCGACCTTGAGCCACCCTTCCTCGACCGGATCGACGCCCGGCATTCCGGTTTCCCGGATCGTGGTACGAACATATTCCAGCCCGGCCTCGGACAGCGCCCACAGCACCTTGGCGTCGTCGAACCCGACCCGTTTGACGATGGCTTCCATGTCGCAGGCGAAGCCCGGCAGCACGAAGCCGGTGTTGCGGCCCGACGCATTCCAGGCGATCTCGCGCGCCTCGATCAGCACCACCGACCAGCCGCGGCGCGCGACCTCACGCGCGACCGTCAGCCCGGCCAGCCCGCCGCCGACCACGCAGACATCCACATCGATGTCGCTGGTCACCGTCCCGCGCGCGGGCGCGGCCACGGCCGTGTCGGTATACCAGGTCGACGCCGTTGCCGGCCCGCTTGTGGAACTCACGCTGTCAATCGGCCGCCCGGCCGCCCCCAACACCTGACGCGCCATGCTAGACTCACCGCGGGTGGAAATCGATGCCAACAAATCGTCGAAGTAATCCCTGAAGAAAACGCCATGCGCCTGATGATCTTCCGACACGCCAAAGCCGAAAGAGGTGCGCCCGGGACCCGCGACCGGGACCGCCCGCTGGCTGCGCGCGGGCTCAAGGATGCGCCGCGGATGGGCGCCTTCATGGCGCAACACAAGCTCGTGCCCCGCCATGCGCTGGTCTCGCCGGCGCGGCGCACCCGCGAGACCTGGGACGGCCTCGCGGCAACGCTGCCGGGGCCGATCCCGGTGTTCTACGAGGACCGCCTCTACGATGCGACGCCCGAGACGATCGTCGCCGTCATCAAAGAGACCTCGAAGGCGGTCCGCACGCTGATCGTGGTCGGGCACAATCCAGGGCTGCACGAGACCGCCCGGCTGTTGATCGCCTCCGGCGACGTCGAGGCCCGCGAGCGGCTCAACGAGGGGCTCCCCACCTCCGGCCTGGCGGTGATCGATTTCGCCGGCAACGATTGGGCGAAAATCCACCCCAGCAGCGGGCGGCTGGAGCAGTTCGTGACGCCGCGCCTGCTCAAAGCCGCGACGGACTGAGGCGGACCGTCATGGCAACAAAGCGGTTACACAAGCCCTCCAGACGTGGCAGTATTGCCGCGTGGTTCGAGTCCTTGCTGGGAGAGGGACGTCGCCATGTACCGTTGCATTCTGGTTCCGATCGATCTGACCGAAACGGAGCTCGCCAAACCGGCGATCTCCGCCGCCGTGATCATGGCGCAAGATTCCGGCGGCACGGTGCGGCTGATCAACGTGCTGCCGCTGACGCCGGTGATGCTCGCCGAATACGTTCCGCCCGATTTCGAGACGCAGCAGCGCAAGTCCGCCGAAGACGCGCTCTCGATCGTCTGCAAGGAGAGCGGGCTCGATCCATCGAAGGTTTCCGCAACGGTGCGCCAGGGCGGCATCTACCAGGAGATCCTGGAAGAGGCGAAGTCGATCAAGGCCGATCTCATCGTGATGAGCTCGCACCGCACGCATCGTCCCGGCATCCGCACTTACTTCCTCGGCTCACATACCGGCCACGTCGTGCGCTACGCGCAGTGCTCGGTGCTGGTGGTGCGGCAGTAAGCGATGGCGGCGGTTTCCGCGGCCAACTTCGGCCACGACAATCAGCCGAGCTCAAACGTGGTGATGCCGTAGATGCGCGCAAGCGGCAGTGCAGGCGCCGCGCCGCGATACATGCGCGCGGTTTCGAACACCGGCGACAGACGATAGCGCCCGGCGAGCCCGGTCGCCCCGCGGTTCGGCTCCGGACAATCGAGGAACACCTCTGCGCCCTTCGCGCGCGCAGCGAGCGCCCGGAACAGCAGATCGGCGCCCTCATCGCTATCGGCAAACAAGGGACCGATCTTGAACCCGCTGCGGCACGGCCGGATGACGCCGTAACCGCGGATGGCTCCGTCCTCGATCAGCGCCCGGCCCTCGCGCCGCTGCGGCCGCAGCCAGCAGCGGATGAATGCATCGCGCGTCGCGGGAAAGAACGGACGGTCGTACGCGACGACGGCGTCGACAATGTTCGGATCGATGGGAACGATCCGTGCGTCGCGCGGTTCTTCGCAAGCGGTTACACCGCCGAAGCGGATGTTGCGGTGAGCGAGCACAAAGCCCGACCTCTGGTAGTTCTCCTGCTGTGCGATGACGCCATCGAGACCGACGGCGCGACCGTCGAGCCGCGCCATGCCGTCCTGCCAGATGCGCCAGCCATAGCCCTGCCCGCGCAGCTCCGGCTTGACGATATAGAACCCGAGGAAGGCGAACGCCGGCTCGTACTTCACGACCGAGATGCAGGCGATCGGATCGCCACCGAGTTTCCCGACCAGGTAGCCCGCGCGATCGGTGGCATAGAAGCAATCGGCGTCGCCAATACCGGGATTCCACCCCTCGCGCGCGGCCCACTCGACCATCAGATCGAGTTCGGCGCGGTTGGCGGTGCTGATGTGGAGAGACGAAGCTGTCACTCCCGCCGCTCCAGCCAGAGCGCCTGCCGCGCGGTCGCACCCAGCATGCAGTCCGTGTAGAGCGGGCCGACGATCGAACCGCCCTCGTTCTCGATCGCCGGCAGCTTGCATCGCTGTTCGCGCCATTGCAGCCAGGCGCGCTGCGTCCCTCGCAACGCTGTCGCCAGTTTCGGCTCAGCACCCTTGAGCGCGCTGTTATAGGCGCGGTTGAGGAGTTCATCCCAAACCGCCCATTCCCGCGTATTGCAATCGATCATGCCCACCGTCGAGTAGCCGCCGGGTTCCTGCTGACACGGGACGGTGACGGCGCCGATGCAGCTCTCGGATTGTGTGGCGGCTGCTTTGGCAGCTCCGGCGAGGCGGCCGGCAGGCCCCGGCGCCTCGTCCTCGACTTGGCCCTGCGCCGCCTGCTTGGCGTTCTCGTCGACAAGTTTGAGACAGGCCTCGACCGCAGCGCGATCAGCGGGGTTGGCGCGCAATCGATTGGTCTCGCTCAGCGCGGGCGAAACGAAAAAGACGGCGGCCGACACGGCGAGCCGGGCGACCAGGCGGATGCGCGCAGATAAGGGCTTGGTTGCCATACGAGAGCCTTCCTTTTGAAGACTCTACAAGACCACATCTCAGACGCGCAGACGACTCCTACGCAAGGGACCTCGTCAACGCTTCTCCTCAACGTTCAGCTTGTCGATGCGGCCGATCTCCGGGAACAGGCGCATCCAGATCAACACCACGGCGATCGCGCCGATGCCGCCGAACAGCGCCGCCGGCACCGCGCCGAGCCATGCCGCCATCATCCCGGCACGGAATTCGCCAAGCGAGCCGGACGAGCCGGTAAACATCGAGTTGACCGTTATGACACGGCCGAGCATGTCGGTCGGCGTGCGGGTCTGCACCATCGAGTGGCGGATGACGACGCTGATCGCGTCGGCGGCGCCGTAACCGACGAGCGCGATCAGCGACAGCACGAGCGAGGTCGACAGGCTGAACACCGCCGTCGAGATGCCAAAGGCCGCGACGCTCAGGAACAGGATCTTGCCGGCCTTGGCCTCGATCGACCAGCGCGCCAGGACGACCGACGCGGTGAGCGCGCCCACTGCCGGTGCCGAGCGCAACAGTCCAAGCCCCCACGGCCCGGTTTGCAAAATATCCTTGGCAAAGATCGGCAGCAGCGCAGTGATCCCGCCGACCAGCACCACGAACAGGTCGAGCGACATCACGCCAAACAGCACCTTGCGATTCCAGATGAACGAGAAGCCGGCGAACACGCTTTCGAGCGTGATCGGCCGTTTGTCCTGCTTGTCATTGATCAGCTGGATCAAGCTCACCAGCACCGCTGCCACGGCATAGATGATGGCGCAAGTCGCGTAGACCGTGACCGGACCAAGCAGATAGAGCAGCCCGCCGATGGCGGGACCTGAGATGATCGCGGTCTGCTGCGCGGTCGCGGCCGCCGCGATCGCCCGCGGCAGCAGCGTGACCGGCACGATGCTCGGGATCAGCGCCTGCATCGACGGCATCTCGAAGGCGCGCGCAGTCGACGCGACCAGCAGCAAAGCGAACATCCACTCGCGGGTGAGCCAGCCCATCGCGGTGCCGAGCGCGAGCAGGCCCACCATCGTGACCTTGATGATCTGGCAATTGCGCAGGATGGCACGGCGGTCGTAGCGGTCGGTGACCTGCCCGACCACGAGGTTGAACACAACCAGCGGCAGGAACTGGATGAAGCCGACAATGCCGAGATCGATCGGGCTGCCGGTCATCTCGTAGAGCTGCCAGCCGACCGCGACGCCCTGCATGTGGAACGCTGCCGTGGTCGTGGTGCGCGTGCACCACAGCCACAGAAAGGACCGGTATTGCAGAAGGCTCAGCGGCGCGGTGGTAGCGGCGGGAGAAGGCAGCTCGGAGGGCGACATGACCGACAGGCTATGCGCCGGATTCGACCGCTCTGACAACCCAAATCATGGGCCTTGCACCAGCGCCACAACGCGCGATGGATTTCCAAAGCGATGATTGGTTGTATGATTGCCGGCAACGCCGCCTCGGTCCTGAAAGGCGGGCACAAACAATAGGGAGGGATGCATGGCTTTGGCTCGCACCACCGGGCTCGGAGCGCTCACCGCAACGATCGCGATCGCAATGACAATCGGTGCTAACGCCCAGAACAAGCCGACACTCGGCGGCAAGCTCGAGTTGGCCGACGAAGGCAGCTTCTTCGTCAACGGCAAGAGCGTGAAGTCCAACTATCCGGGCGCCTCGGCCGCGACGGGGCCCGCGGCTCCCGGCAACATCACCGTCAACCAGATGTATGTGCATTTCCGCATCCCGGCGGCTGCGAACGGCGTTCCGCTCGTGCTCGTGCACGGTTCCAACCACACCGGGATGACCTACGAGACGACGCCGGACGGCCGCGAAGGCTGGGCCACCTGGTTCGTGCGCCAGGGCCATCCGGTCTACGTCGTGGATCATTCCGGCCGAGGCCGCTCGAGCTTCAATCCGACGCCGATCAATGCGGTGCGCGACGGCGGCGCCGATTCGAAAGCAATGCCGACGCTGTTCCTCGGAACGCTCGATCGCGCCTGGTGGAATTTCCGCTTCGGCCCGGACTATCCAAAGCCCTTCCCCAACCTGCAGTTCCCGGTCGAAGCGCTCGATCAGTATCTCGCGCAGCTCGTGCCCAACACCGAAACCACGCTCGACGGCGGCGGCAACAACACCGTCGACGCTCTGGCGGCGCTGCTCGACAAGATCGGCCCGGCGGTGGTGATGGTGCACTCGCAATCCGGCCTCTACGGGCTCGAGGTCGTGCGCCGACGGCCGAACCTCGTCCGCGCCTTGATCAGCATCGAAGGCGGCTGTGAGAGCTTCACGCAGGCTGACGCCGCCAAGCCATTCGCCAAGGTGCCGTTCGTCACCGTATGGGGCGACAACAGCATCGGCGCAAAGGGTGTCAACGGCGACAAGCGCCGTACCGCCTGCCAGGAGGCGACCAAGGTCCTCAACGCGGCCGGCGGACGCGGCACCTTCCTGCTGCTGCCGGAAGCCGGCATCGCCGGCAACAGCCACATGATGATGATGGACAAGAACAACCTGCAGGTGGCGGACCGCCTGCGCGGCTGGATCACGCAGCAGGTGAAGTAACGGCAAAGCGCCGGACGGATTGCGCCCGGCGCTTTTTTTCAAGATGACGAGAGTCGACGGCTGGACTAGGGTCAAAACTCATTAATTTTCCGAGCTGACAATACGATCCTGATTCGTTTTTGGAAGGGGATCGGAGTCAT
>JAIESR010000082.1 GCA_019745775.1 Xanthobacteraceae bacterium
GTTCGTACTTGCGACCCATGGCAACACCTCTCTAAGAAGGTGTTGCACTTCGTTTGTGAACTTAGGGAATCCAGTCTAACCTGGGTCCGCGTTAGCGGGGACGAGCGGGAGACAGTGGGGCTCGCTCAGCGCAGCGCGGCGGTGCGCTGGCGGAACGTGACGGTCGCGACGAACACCACCGCATTGCCGCGGAACTGCTCCGACGACATGCCGAGATAGGGATCGTCGGAGAACGTCATCATCACGGTGGCGGCAGGCTTCGCCAGGTGCGGCCGCAGCGAGGCGGTGTCGGGCGCGCCGTAGAGCGAGGTGTGCATGAAGTCGAGCGCGCTCGGCGACACGATCATCGCGCGCATCCACGGATTGTTGAAGCGGTCGCCGACCTTGGCCGTTGCCGAACGGGTGGCGTGCTTGGCGGTGCCGCCGTTGGTGCCGATGCCGGTGTCCTTCTGCTTCTCGGGCGAGAGCTTGGAGACGACGCGGGCCTTCGCAGCCTGGCCTGGACGGTTGTCGACGATGGTATTGGGGGGCGCGTAGGCGAGGGCGCCGGCGGCGCGGTCGGGGATCGGCCACGGCGCGGCGCCACCGACGCTGCCGGTGATCGGCGCTTCGGCGACCGCGGCGGGACGGGCCTCGGGGATCTCGGCCGGCGGCACCGGCCGCTCGGACTTCTCGACCAGGCCCTGCCAGTAGCCGCGCTCGCTGATGACGGCGTTTGCCGACGGCAGGGCCGGCTGCGAACCGGCGAGGCTCGCGGCCTGCGCCGGACGCGGCGCGGGCACGTGCTGCGAATTAGCGGAGGCGAGGCTGAAACCGCCGGACGGCGCGGCCTCAGCTGCCGGCGCCGGCGTGGGGCGGGCTTCCTGACGCGCTTCCGGACGGGCCGCCGGCAGGCGCACCGGCTGCGAAGAGGCGGAGGCGAGGCTGAAGCCGGACGCCCGGGCCGGCTGCTCAGCCTGTGGCGCGGGTGCCGGCTCGGCCGTGCCCGGACGCGACTTCGGCATCGGAACGGCGGCGAGGATCGAGGCGATGGTGTCTTGCGGCGGCTGCTGCGGGGCCGGGACCTGCGGCGCGACCGACGCGACGCGGCGGCTGCTCGGCCGGGCGACGACCTCGGCATCCTCGTCCTCGTCACGCGCGCTGCGCGAGGCGACGACGGCCGGGCGGGCCTTCTGGGCCTTCTGCGCCGCCGGCGTGTTCGACGCGAGGCGGGTGGCCGGGCCCTTGGTGGACATGATGCGCGCGAGCTGCGCTTCCGGCACCCGCGGCCAGTGCCGCACGCCGCCGACGTCCATGTGGACGAAGGGGGCGCCGGAGGAGGGATAGAAGCCGACGCCGCCGCGCTGCACGCGCAGGCCGGCGTCGCGGATCGATTCGAGGCTGACGTCGGGGATGTAGAAGTCGATCGCCTTGCCGAGCATGTGCTGGCTGAACTTGGCGACGCCCGAGGAACGGCGGCGGAGCATGGCGTTGGTGGCCGGCGAACGGTAGCCGCCGATGACGTGGATCGGCTCCTTGGCGCCGGTATCCCGATAGACCTCCCAGAGGGCGTCGATCAGGTGCGGGTCCATGTCGATGGGGTTGCCGGTGCGCCAGTCGCGCAGCGCGTGACTGATCTTCTTGAGCGCGGCCTGGTCGTACTTGCCGTTCACCTTGAAGGTGACGGTGGTGTCTTCCTTCAGGTGGATGTGGTGGAAGCTGATGGTGCGGGTGTCGCCGTTGGCGGTCGCGGTCTGCAGCGATTCGGCGCCCCATACGACGGCGAGGGCGGCCGCGCCACCACAAAGCCCGACCCGCAGGGCCTTCAAAAGCGTAGAATCCGTGCGCGCGTGACCGACCGGCACCAGCATCCCGCCCTAAAGTTGCACTCATCGCTATCCGCCACGGCGGGCTGCCGCAGCGAATATGGTGAACGCAGACTTAATGGGGATGGGTTAATGCGCGGTAACCGATAGGTATATGCGCGACGTACCCCGTCCCCCCCGATAGGCATATTGCTACGAGGGGACTGTGGCGAAAAGTGGCCGCGGTAATCCTGATGGCTAGCCGGGGGTTAACGCCTACCGGCCCTGTGGAAAACGGCCCCCCGGGCGGGGCCGTTGCCACAATTTCAGACCTAGAGCTGAAACGGGGTCTTTCCCCGCTCATTCCCGCGCAAGCGGGAATCCAGTCTTGAGTTAACCTGGGTCCCCGCTTTCGCGGGGACGAGCGGGAGAGAGCGAGTCAACGTCTTTAGCGGACCCGGGCCGGCGGCCGCTGCGGGACGGCGGCGTTGCCGCCACCGAACAGCTGCTCGAAGAAGCCGACCGTGCGCGGCTGATCCTTCGGGCGCGCGGCGTTGCGCTTGCCGCCTGAGCCGTTGCTGCTGGCGACGGCCGGGGCGCGTTCCGGCGTCGGTTCGACGACGCCGCGCTCGGTGCGGATCAGGTTCCGGGTCTTGGCGTCGATCCCGTAGATGTCGGGCCGTATCTGCAGCTCGCCGGCGTCGTCGACGAAGGCGGTCTGGTAGGTGATGTGTACCGGGATCGGGGTCGGGAAGTTGATGTTCTGCTCCGAGGTGCCGTACATCGAGCGGATCCTCTGCTCGGTGTAGCCGGCGTTCGGCAGCGCGATCGACAGCAGCACCTCGGCGTATTTCGCCGGATTCTGCACGCGCATGCAGCCATGGCTGTAGGCGCGCTTGTCATGCGCGAACAGGTGCTTGTCCGGCGTGTCGTGCTGGTAGACCAGGAAGCGGTTCGGGAAGTTGAAGCGGATGCGCCCGAGCGCATTGGCTTCGCCCGGCGGCTGGTAGATGTGGACGCTGCCGTCGGCCCTGGTGGTGACCTTGAGACCCATGCGCGCGAGCACGGTCGGGTCCTGCGCCAGCGCCGGCAGGTATTCGTTGCGCACGATCGACGGCGGCACGTTCCAGGTCGGGTTGACGGTGATGAACTTCATCGTCTCGGTGATCTGCGGCGTCGCCGTCGACGGCTTGCCGACGACCACGCGGGTCTCCCAGACCTGCTTGCCGTTGTGCATCACGCGCAGCATGTAGTTCGGAATGTTGAGCGCGACGTGGGCGTTGCCGAGATCGCGCGGCGTCCAGCGCCACCGCTCCATGTTGGCGATGACGGTCTCGATCACGTCGCTGCGACGCGGCGCCGCGACCGCATTGAGGCTGCGGATCGTGTTCGCGCCGACCAGGCCGTCGGCGTTCATCCGGTTGGCTTTCTGGTAAGCCTTGACGGCGGTCACGAGCGCTTCGTCGTAGCGCAGATTGGTCTCGTCGCCGGCGACGTTGAGCCGCTGGCGCAGCAGCGGAACGCGCGCGTCCTCCATGCCGGGCCGCAGATTCGGACCCTCCGGAATCCGCACCACTTTCGTCTCTTCGCCGGTTTGACCGCGAAGCTCTGCGAGCTTGGCTTTGAGCGCCCGGTAACCCGGCTGCGGCGGGCTGAATTCGTCGATCGCGGCGGCGACGTCGGTCGCGCCGGCGAGCTTGGCGAGGGCCGCATTCACGTCCGGCGGCTCCTGCGGCATCTGGATCTCGCCGCCCATGCGGGCGAACGGGAAACGGCCGGCCTGGAGGTGGCGCGTGAAAGTGATCATCATCGCGGTGAACCGCAGCTCCGCGTCCGCCTGCGCCTCGGGCGTGGCGGCCGACGCCATCTCCGGGATCTTGTACTCGGCCGGGATCAAGCCGTCGGCGGCCGACGCGTGGACGCGCGTGACGGCGGCATTGACGCGCGCGGCGATGGTCCCGCGCTCGAACCAGACCGGCTGATAGTTGCGCTTCTGGTAGAATGCCTCGACCGCGAGGCGTTCCCTGCGGTTCGCGAAGATGCGTTCGGCCTTCGGCAGCGCGTCACGCAGCTTCTCGGCGAGCGGACGGTCGGCCGGGTCGAGCGACGCGAGAGGATCGGCCGGCGGCTCCGCCGCCGGAGCGGTCGCGGTCTCGGCGGCAGGTGCGACTGCGGGGGCAGCTGCGGGCGCAGCCGGGGTGGCGGTCTCGGCCGGCGAAGGGTTGCCTTCGGGCTGCGTGCCGATCCCCTGGGTCGTCGCGGGGGCGACGTCGGTTGCGGTCGGCGGGGCGATCGGTGACGCCTCCGGCATCGGGACCGCCGATTCAACCGCTGCGGTGCTGGTTTGGCCGCTGGACGGCGGGATTGCCAGTACAGCCGTGAGGGGCAGAGCGAGTGCGACGCCACTCATCAGGCGGTCGAAGCGAAGGCCGCGCATTGCAAAAGTCTCCCGAATGTCCCTCGGAACAGCGGCTAGAACCGCGATTCCGCGTCAAAATCCACCCATGCGAGTGGTCCGAACAGACTCTAATTTTGGCGCCCGTGCAACAACAAGCGGCCCATCATCACGCGGATTTGGGTCGATTTTTTGCCGCGTGTGACCCGGCGACAACGCGTAGTTACCCGGTGACCACCGAGTCTGTGTCGTTCTCGGCCAGGCGCGGCTCCAGTCCGAGCGCGTCGAGCTTGCGGTAGAGGGTCGAGCGGCCGATCTGCAGCCGCCGGGCGACCTCCGACATCTGCCCGCGATAGTGCGTGATCGCGAAGCGGATGACCTCGGCCTCGAGTTCCTCGATCGGGCGGACCTCGCCTTGGGCATCGAGCAGCGGGAGGGCGAGCCCGCCGTCCTGTTGCTGCTTCGGTGCAATGCTACCGGCCGCCGGCGAGATGTCGCGCAACGTGCCGGCCGGCTCCGCCATCTCGACCGGAGCGGGGACCACTGCGGGCGAGGCCATGGCGGGCGCCGCCATGCCGGTTGCAGACACGGCAGCAGCAGACATGGTGGGGGCAGAGATGGGCTGGCGCTGCGCCGCCGCGGCGATCTGCGGGAATTCGGCGACGCCGATCTCGTCGCCCTCGGCGAGCACCACCGCGCGGAACACGGCGTTCTCGAGCTGGCGCACATTGCCCGGCCAGCGATAGCCGGCGAGCAGCGTCATGGCGTCGTTGTCGAGCCGGCGGATGCGCTTGCCCTCTTCGGCGGCGAAGCGCGCGAGGAAATGCCGCGCCAGCTCGGGGACGTCCTCGGGACGTTCGGCGAGCGCGGGCACCGCGATCGGGAACACGTGCAGCCGGTAGAACAGGTCCTCGCGGAAGCGGCCGTCCCTCGCGTCGGCGATCAGATCGCGGTTGGTCGCGGAGATCAGCCGCACGTCGACCTTGACCGGCTTGCGGGCGCCGACCGGCTCGACCTCGCCTTCCTGGATCGCGCGCAGGAGCTTCACCTGCGCCGGCAGGGGCAGCTCGCCGACCTCGTCGAGGAACAGCGTGCCGCCATGCGCCTCGACGAACTTGCCGGTGTGCCGCTCGGTCGCCCCGGTGAAGGCGCCCTTCTCGTGCCCGAACAGGATCGACTCGACGAGGTTGTCGGGGATGGCGCCGCAATTGACGGCGACGAACGGCTTCGCGCGGCGCTCGCCGCTGCCGTGGATCGCGCGCGCGATCAGTTCCTTGCCGACGCCGGAGCGGCCTTCGATCAGCACCGGGATGGCCGAGCCCGCCGCCTTCTCGGCCTGGCGCAGCACCGCCTGCATGCGCTGGCTGCGGGTGATGATGTCCTTGAAGGTGAGCGTACCGGTATGGCTGCGCTTGATGCGCTGGATCTCGCTTTCGAGCGCCCGGGTGGCGAGCGCGTTGCGCAGCGACACCTCCAGGCGTTCCGCACCCACCGGCTTGACCACGAAGTCGGTCGCGCCCGCGCGCATCGCGGACACCACATTGTCGATGCCGCCATGCGCGGTCTGCACGATCACCGGCGTGGTGAGGCCGGCCTCGCGGATGCGGGCGAGCACGCCGAGGCCGTCGAGATCGGGCATCACCAGGTCGAGCACCACCGCGTCGATGCCGGCGCCGTCGGCGCCGGTCAGCATCGCGGCGGCGGCGTCGCCGCCCTCGGCGATCACGACGTCATAGCCGGCGCGGGCGAGCATGCTTTGAAGGAGACGGCGCTGCACCGGATCGTCGTCGACGACGAGGACTCGCTCGACCATGTGCGCACCCTTTACTGGCTACTGATGTACCGATTTGGGGCACTGTGACGCGAGAGGCTTAAGGGGGTGTTAAGGCTGGGCGGGCTCTCCGCCCCGGGAGGGTCGCCTTGACGGGCGCGATAGAGGACGCGCGAAATAAGCAGGCGAGTTCGGCGATTGAGAAATTTCCTGGTGCTCAGAGGTCGATTGTTTCCGGATCGCGCATCGCATTCCAGAACAACAGGATGTCGACAGTTCGGGCATCCTCATCAACGGTGTAGATGATCCAATACTGAGTGCGCCGGCCGACCCGAAACAAGTAGGCGCGATAGGGGCGCCAGTGAACGCGAAGTACGCCCACGTCAGGGGCGAATCTCGAAGATTGACGGAAAAGATTCGATCGAGCCGGTCGAGCTGTTCGACCGCGAATTCCTCGCTGTACGCGCGAAGGTAATCAGCAAACTCGTCAATGTGGCGCTGCGCGACGGACGAGAGGCGCACGCGAAACGTCATACGGCTTTACCGTTTCTTGCCTCGGTAGGTGCGCATAAATCGTTCGCGAAATTTCTTCCGATCGTATTCGGTATAGTCGCCGGCCTCGATCTGCGCCTCTGCCTCCTTGAGGGACGCAATTAACGATGCCCGCTCCTCGTCAGTAAGGACGGGGATCTCTTCCATTGTGGTGACCGGCACCATGGTGGTACGGCGGCGCTTGTCTTTGGTCGCGGCTTTGCTTGCCATGACCCGAAATATAGCACATCGGCCTTGGTTTCGACAGGCTCGGAGTCAGTGAGCATGAATGTTCAGGGCTGCTTCGTGCTTTCAAGATAACGCGTGAGCCGCCAGCCGCGGAACGTCCAGGCGCGCCAGTTTTCTGTGCGCTGCGCGTGCGCGCGCGCATAGTTGTCGCGGTGGACGCGGAAATCGCGCTGATCCGCGTTCGGGTTGTCGGCCATGTGGCGGTCGATCGCGGGGATGGCCTGGGGGCCGAGTCCCGCGAGGTAGGGGAGATCGACCAGATGCAAGCCCCGCGCATGGGCGACGTTGTAGCTTGCGACCAGGTTCGCGAAGTTGACGAAGCCGCAAACGTAAATCGTCAGCGCCAGCACGACGAGATTGGCCGCGATCAGCCAGGCATTCGAGCGATAGAGCACGATCCGCGCGACGATCAGGATCAGGCCGACGGCGACGATCGCCATCCAGATGAAGGCGGCGACCCGCCAATAGGTGAGGAAATAGATCTCGACATAGAGATTGAGCCGGATGATCGCCGACACGACCAGCAGCACGTTCTGTCCGACCCAGAGGAAGACGAGCGCGCGGATTCGCGGTGAGTATTCGGCGACGCTGTCGGGACGCATCGCCGCGAGCACGAAGCCGGCCGCCAGGAGCGCGGTGACGACCAGCGGGTAGGCGCCGCGGTGGGCGTAGGTGGCGTAGGTCATGCCGTCCGGCAGCGCCGCGCCACGCCACAGGTAGTGGAAGTCCATGACCGTCTGCCCGGCGAACAGGAGATTGAACAGCACGAGCGATCGCATGATCGCCGTCGTCGTAAAGATCGGGCTGAGGTCGATGTCGGGAGGTCGCACGTTCGCGGCCTCATTGAATACCGGCCTCATATCGGTGTCGGGGTTGGCATTGGCGCGCTCTTCGAGCCGCGGGAGCGCGAAGCGGCTGGACACGCCGACGAGTCCCCACACCGCGATGACGACGAAACCCCAGAATATCACGCGCGCGAGGTTGACCTGCTTGAGCGTGTCGCCGGTGTTCCATTGCGCGAGCCAGTTTTCTATCACCGGATTGGCGGCGGCGAACAGCGCCACGAAGACCGCGCCGAGACCGAGCGGAACGATCCAGCCCTTCAACGCGGTGAACGACGCCGGCCCGCCATGCCGGCTCGCCCATTGCCGCAGCAGCGGAAGATCGCGCATGAGCTGCAACGGCCCGCTCACCAAGAGCCATCCGATCGTCATGAACCGCTCCGTCACGCCGCCGCTCAGCGCGCCGGTCACGCCGAGCGCAAAGCAGCCGATGCCGGACGCGGCGATCAGCACCGACATGACATTGATGTCTTCCAGGCTCGGCAGCAGCGCCGCGACGAGGAGGATGGCGTAGGGTGTTGGGTCGCGGGTATCTGCCCGGGTGTGGTTGGCCGCCAGCACGGCGGTGGCGAGCGCGACGATGAACAGCGCGAGTGACACGCCGACGTATTGTCGAAAGAACAGCCAGTCGGCGAGCGCCGTCAGCAGCGCCACGATGGCGATCCTCTCGAACCAGTTGCCGTTGCTGACGAGCGTCAGGCTTGCGGCCGCAGCGCTGCTGTCGGTCATGAAGCTTCTCCGCTGAAACAGTCGGGATGCCCGCGCCGCGAGGCGCTTCGAAGTTTGGAAGTCAGTGTACTTTCTAATGCAAAGTATCTTGAGATACAAAGGCGGTGTCAGGGCGGTTTTACGGCACGCCGGCGGCATCCTTCGTCAAGGTGGGCGCGAGGTCCGGCCATCGCCCTTAACTCCCAAAAGCCAGATTGCTCTTGAAATTAGTCCTAGGAACGGCTATATTCGAATTTCCGCCTGCGAGCGGGGGCAGGGCCGAAAACGCGGCGTTCCGGCCAGCAGCCCGTGGCGCGCTCCCGGGAACGCCATCGACGATGGGATTCGCTTGCCGCAATCGGTGGCGGAGGCATTTGAGGGACCGGGCGAACTCCGTGAAATGCTGCAAGCGTGGCAACAGTGGTAAGTGGTGTAAGAATGTAAGTTTGACGCCGGGGCGAGTCGTAAAGTGCTTATGCCAAAGCGGAATTCGGCATTCTGTCAATCTTACAGGGCGGCCCGCGAGATGTAAGATTGCGCGAAGATCGTAAGATCGCGATGGTGCGAACGAACCATCGTCAGGGCGATCCTGGCGGCGCAAGCGAAAAAGAAAACAAGTGACAGAAAGAACACGACAGAGGGGAAACGCATGACCAGGGTCGAACCGCGCGGGCGCGGCGCCTCGCTGTTGGCCGCGACGGTGGCGATGGCACTTTGTGCGCTCGCGTCCTCCACATCGGCGCAGCCGCCCGCGCAATCGGCCGCCCAATCATCAGCCTGGCCGCAGCGGCCGGTGCGCGTGATCCTGCCGTTCGGCGCGGGGACCGCGACCGACGTCGCCGCCCGGTTGATGGGCGAGAAATTGTCCGTGCGCTGGGGCAGGCCGATCGTGATCGAGAACCGGCCGGGCGCCGATGGGCTGCTTGCGATCAACGCCTTCATCGCCGCCAATGACGACCACGTGCTGCTCTATGCGTCGACCGCGTCGTTCATGGCGCATCCCTATACGCTCGACAAAATGCCCTACAGCCTGGAGCGCGACCTCGCCCGATCGCGCGCGTCACCGACACCGTGCTCGGTGCCAGCGTGTCGTCGGCGGTCAAGGTCGATTCGCTCAAGGCGTTCGTCGCGCTCGCCCGCGCGCAGCCCGGCAAGCTCAACGCCGCCGGCGCCGCCGGCGTGCCCGACTTCACGCTCGGCTATTTCCTGCACGTCGAGAAGCTCGACGTGACGCGGGTGCCCTACAAGGACGTGGTGCAGGCGGCGACCGACCTTGCCGCCGGGCAGATCCAGTTCCTGCTGTCGTCCTATGCGATCCTGCGCGGCGGCCAGGAGTCGGGCCGCATCAAGGTGTTGGCGGTCGGCGGCCGGCAGCGGTTCCCGGCGGCGCCGGACATCCCGACCGTGCACGAGGCCGGCTTCCCGGCGCTCAACACGGAGACCACCGCCGGGTTCTACGGCCCGCGCAGCATGGCGCAGGACCTGCGCGAGCGCATCGGCAGGGACGTGGTCGCGGTGGTGGCGGAGGCGGAGATCACCAGGCGGCTCGTCGCCACCGGCCAGCTGGTGCGCACCGGCGGCCCGGCGGAGCTCGCGCAGACGCTCAAGGAGCAGGCCGCGCAGATGGCGACGGTCGCGAAGACGCTCGGGCTTAAGTCCGGCAAATGACCTTGGGCCTGTTCAAGCGTGATCCAGTTAGGTTGTCTGTGTCCCGGACGCGGTGCAGCGCGCAGCGGTGCACCGCAGAGCCGGGACCGTTCCAGACATGGTCTTGCGGTTCGGAGTGCGATACGGTCCCGGTTCTGCAGCGCATCACTTCGTGCTGCGCTGCGCCCGGGACACGGTTCAATTGTCAAAGCATCGGGCGCTACCTGTGGATCGCCGTGTGCACGGTTGCTCGGGTGCGGTGCCGACACGTTATGGTGATGTCGCCCGCGCATGATTCATGGCCGCCCGGCCATGGCTTCGCCACAGCCGCGGGCTTCTGTACATCACCTTGTCCAAGCGATTGACCCCACCCATGCCCGCACGATCGAACCGCGCCGTCGCCCGCAAAGCCAGCAAGCCCGCCGCCAAGGCCGCGGTGAAGGGGCTCGGCAAACTGCCGGAATGGGATCTGACCGCGCTCTACGCCGGCCTCGACGATCCGGCGGTGAAGCGCGACCTCGATCGCGCCGACCGCTACAGCATCGCCTTCGAGGAGGATTTCAAGGGCAAGCTCGCCGCGCTGGCGGACGGTCCCGCGCCCGGCAAGCGGATCGCCGAAGCGGTCAAGCGCTACGAGCAGCTCGACGATCTGCTCGGGCGGCTCGCCTCCTACGCCGGCCTCATCCACGCGCAGGACACGGTCGATCCGGTGCGCGCCAAATTCTACGGCGACGTGCAGGAGCGGCTGACCGGCGCCTCCACGCATCTTTTGTTTTTCGTGCTCGAGCTCAACCGGCTCGACGACACGGCGCTCGAAGCGGCGATGGCCGATCCCGAGCTCGGCCATTACCGGCCGTGGCTCGAAGACATCCGCAAGGACAAGCCCTACCAGCTCGAGGACCGCGTCGAGCAGCTCTTCCACGAGAAGTCGGTGACCGCCTATTCGGCCTGGAATCGGCTGTTCGACGAGACCATCGCGCGGCTGCGCTTCAAGGTCGGCACCCAATCGCTGGCGATCGAGCCGACCTTGAAGCTGTTGCAGGACACGCGCGAGGACAAGCGCAAGGCGGCGGCGCAGGCGATGGCGGTGACGTTCAAGGAGAATATCCGCCAGTTCACCCACATCACCAACACCCTCGCCAAGGACAAGGAGATCTCCGACCGCTGGCGCGGCTTCGCCGACGTCGCCGACGCGCGGCATCTCTCGAACCGCGTCGAGCCCGAGGTGGTCGACGCGCTGGTGACGGCGGTGCGCGCCGCCTATCCGCGGCTGTCGCATCGCTACTACGCGCTCAAGGCGCACTGGTTCGGCCGGAAGAAGCTGCCGCATTGGGATCGCAACGCGCCGCTGCCGAAGGTCGCGACCCGCACCATCACCTGGACCGAGGCGCAGGCCACGGTGCTCACCGCCTACGGCGCGTTCTCGACCGACATGGCGGAGATCGCGGAACGCTTCTTCAAGAACAACTGGATCGACGCGCCGGTGCGGCCGGGCAAGGCGCCGGGCGCGTTCGCGCATCCGACCGTGCCGTCGGCGCATCCTTATGTGCTGCTCAACTACCAGGGCCGCCCGCGCGACGTGATGACGCTCGCGCACGAGCTCGGCCACGGCGTGCACCAGGTGCTGGCGGCGCCGAACGGCCCGCTGATGGCGCCGACGCCGCTGACGCTGGCCGAGACCGCGAGCGTGTTCGGCGAGATGCTCACCTTCCGCAAGCTCCTCGCCGGCATCACCGAGCGCAAGCAGCGCAAGGCGATGCTCGCCGCCAAGGTCGAGGACATGATCAACACCGTGGTGCGGCAGATCGCGTTCTACAGCTTCGAGCACAAGCTCCACACCGAGCGGCGCAAGGGCGAGCTCACCTCCGACCAGATCAACGCGCTCTGGATGTCGGTGCAGCACGAGAGCCTCGGCCCCGCGATCGACCTCAGGCCGGGCTACGAGACGTTCTGGGCCTACATCCCGCACTTCATCCATTCGCCGTTCTATGTCTACGCCTATGCGTTCGGCGATTGCCTGGTGAACTCGCTCTATTCGGTCTACGAACGCTCGAACCAGGGCTTTGCCGAGCGCTACATGAAAATGCTCGCGGCCGGCGGCACCAAGCACTATTCGGCGCTCTTGGCGCCGTTCGGGCTCGACGCCCGCGACCCTGCGTTCTGGCAGGGCGGGCTCGGCGTGATCGAGACGATGATCGAGGAGCTGGAACGGCTTGGGTAGGTCAGGCTGCGAGCTGTTCTTCGATCGCCTGCAGGATCGCCGCCACGACGATGACCGGCACGAACACCAGCATGATGCCGGCCACGACGTCGGTCGTCTGGAATTGCGACCCCGCGTTCATGATGAAGGTGGCGGCGCCGAACCGCGCGGTCAGCATTTCGCAGATCACCAGCGCGGTGGCGCCGAGCACCACGCCCCAGCGCAGCCCGCGCAACGCCGCCAGCAGGACCGATCCCTGCCGCGACGCCAGCGACAGCATCACGACGTTGGCGACCGGGAACAGCGTGACGAACCCGACCGCGATCAGGGTGAGGTTCGGACCGAGCCCGACCCACAGCAGCAGCATCGACATCATCGCGATCAGCGGGGCGGTTCCCAGCGTGACGAACAGCGGCCCGAGCAGCCATCGGAGCACGCCCGAAATTCCGGCGAGCACGCCAAGCAAAATGCCGCCCGCGATCGCCGGCAGCAGGCCGCCCAGCAGGACGAGGGTCGTGGCGTCGAGGTGTGCGCGATAGTCGTCCGACGTCGCGAGTTGAATCGCCCGGTCGAACACCGGCACCGGCGCGGGAAGCTTGCTTGGATCCTGCAAGAGAGCGGCGGCCGCCCACCATGCCAGAGCGATGATTGCGAACCCGACGATCGTTTGCAGGATGACGTTGAACGCGCGCATCGCAAATCGCTCCCCCCGCAGAGATTGTTGTTTTGGACATCATGCCACGACGCGCGCCTTTCGCCACGTGTCATCATGTCGGGTGCATCGACGTTTCTTGAGCAAGCGGTACGCGGCTAAGGCTTGCGGCTAAGGCTTAAAGCTAAGGCTTGGCGACAATCCGCCACTTGATGTTGATGCCGGCGCGGAACGGGATGGTGGCGGGCGGCGACACCTGCACGTTCGGCGTGGCGGCGCGCAGCGCCGCCTCCGAGCCGAGGTTCTGCGCCACGCCATCGAAGATTTCGAGGATCTCGGCGAGCTTGACGCCGGCAGCGTCGGCGTAGACCTCGGCCTGGCGGCGGGCGTTCTTGACGGCCTCGCGCCGCGCGTCGTCGATGGCGCGCTGCTCGTCGTTGATGCCGTAGCGGACCGTGCGCACCTCGAACACGCCGGCGCCGGCGATTGCGGAAATGACATCGTTGAGCGCGGAGAGCTGGTTGGCCTTCAACGCGAACGTCGTCGTTGCGCGATACTCGGGCGAGGCCTGCTTCTTTTCCGGAGGACGCGCCGCGCCGCGCACCTGCTCCAGGCGGAACGACGAGCGCTCGACATTGACGTTGTATTTCGCGAGCGCGCGCAGCGCCGCAGTGGCTTTGGCAGCTCGGTCCGTGTGCAGCCGGGTGGCGGCTTCGAGGCTCTCGCCGCGCGTGACGACGTCGACGAAGAATTCGGCATAGTCCGGCGCCACGTTGACGTGGCCTTCGCCGGCGACGCTGATGAAGGACTCGCGTGCGGGCGTGGTCTGAGCATAAGCCGCGCCCACCAGCATCGTCGCGATCAAGGCAGCCGCGATCCGCATCGTCATGCCTCCTGCCGGTCCATCCCGGTACGCCGCGGCGGTTCCAGGGCGGCACGCCGCCGCATCAGGCCTCGCTTTGGCCGCGCCGCCGCACTATCTCTGACGCATGACCGATACCGAACGCAACCGTCTCTCGGCCCGCGCCGCCCGCTATGCGCGGGTCGGCGCCAATGTGGGCGGCGTGGCGGCGCGCATTGCCGGGGCGCGGTTCTTCGGCCTCACCCTCGACCGCGGCCGCAACGCGATGGAGCTGGCGGCGGCGCTCGGCGGCCTCAAAGGGCCGATCATGAAGGTGGCGCAGCTCATGGCCACCGTTCCCGATGCGCTGCCGCCGGAATATGTCGAGGAGCTGAGCAAGCTCCAGAGCCAGGCGCCGCCGATGGGCTGGGCGTTCGTGAAGCGGCGGATGATGGCCGAGCTTGGCGCTGATTGGCAGCAGAAATTCGCCGACTTCGAGCACCAGCCGGCGGCGGCGGCGTCGCTCGGGCAGGTGCATCGCGCGCGGGCGCATGACGGCGCTGTGCTGGCCTGCAAGCTGCAATACCCGGACATGCAGTCGGCGGTCGAAGCCGACCTCCGGCAACTCGGCCTGATCTTTGCCATCCATCGGCGCATGGACCCGGCGATCGACACCACCGAGATCGCCAAGGAGATCAGCGCGCGCATTCGCGAGGAGCTCGATTATCGGCGCGAGGCCAAGCATGTCGCGCTCTACCGCGCGATGCTCGAGGACATCGACCTCATCCGCGTGCCGAAGCCGTGGCCGGAGCTCTCGACCGGGCGGTTGCTCACGCTCGACTGGCTCGACGGCGACCCTATGCTCGCGCACAAGGACGACGCGCTCGAGATCCGCAACCGCCTGGCGCAGGCGATGTTCACCGCGTGGTGGTTCCCGTTCAGCCGCGTCGGCGTGATCCATGGCGACCCGCATCTCGGCAACTATTCGGTGTTCGCGCGCGACGGCGAGGGCGGCGGCATCAACCTGCTCGATTACGGCTGTATCCGCGTCTTCCCGCCGTCCTTCGTCGGTGCGGTGGTCGACCTCTATCACGGCCTGATGACAAACGACGATGCGCGCGTCGTCCACGCCTACGAGACCTGGGGCTTCAAGCGGCTCAGCCGCGACCTGATCGAGACCCTCAATATCTGGGCGCGCTTCATCTATGGGCCGCTGATGGACGACCGGGTGCGCAGCATCGCGGACGGCGTCAAACCCTCCGAATACGGCCGCCGTCAGGCCTATCAGGTGCACACCGCGCTGCGCGAAAAGGGACCGGTGACGGTGCCGCGCGAGTTCGTGCTGATGGACCGCGCCGCGATCGGGCTCGGCGCCGTGTTCCTGCATCTGCGCGCAGAACTCAACTTCTACCGGCTGTTCAACGAGGCGATCGAGGACTTTTCGGTCGAACGGGTGGCCGCTGAGCAGGCGAAGGCGCTGGCGGCCGCAGGGCTCGATCCGGCCCCTGCACCATAGGACGCCAATTGCCCCCAATCCCGGGCGCGGCGGACGTTGCCCTTCCCCCCTATTTGCGCTAATTCCCGCGCGCTGGGTTTGATGATCGGAGGACGTGATGGCTGACCACGGCCAGGTCGAATACGCGACGGCGACGGGCAACGACCTGCCGGCGCACGAGTCGACCTACAAGAACTTCATACTGCTGGCCTATGTCGGCTCCTGCCATGTCGCGAGCATCGTCATTGCGCTTGTGATCGCGCTTACCACGCCCCATTGGCTGGTCACGGCAAGCCTCATACTCGTCGCGAGCTTTGTGGCCATCCACGGCCTCGCGACCGGCGCCCGGGCCCCGAGCGCCGTCATGGTCGGAATTTCGCTGCTCAGCCTCGCACTCGCCGCCGCGGGCTGAGCGAACCCTCCGGTCTGTGGTTGCGTTCGCCGTCAAACCAAAAGGAGGCGGGCACTATGCGCATCGCCGTCGCGCGCGAATCCGATCCGGCCGAGGATCGAGTCGCCGCCACACCTGACACTGTCAAGAAACTGAAGAGCCTCGGCGCCGAGCTCGTGATCGAGCCGGGCGCAGGTGTCAAATCCGGCATCCCGGACGCCGAGTTCACCGCCGCCGGCGCGAGCATCGCCGGCGATGCCGTGAACAATGCCGACGTTGTGCTGAAGGTGCGCCGCCCGAACGCGATCGAGCTCGCCAGCTACAAGAAGGGCGCGATCGTCATCGCCATCATGGATCCCTACGGCAACGACACGGCGCTGAAGGCGATGGCCGATGCCGGCGTCACGGCGTTCGCGATGGAGCTGATGCCGCGCATCACGCGGGCGCAGTCGATGGACGTGCTGTCGAGCCAGGCGAACCTCGCCGGTTATCGCGCGGTCATCGACGCCTCCTCCGAATACGGCCGCGCGCTGCCGATGATGATGACCGCCGCCGGCACCGTGCCCGCCGCCAAGGTGTTCGTGATGGGCGTCGGCGTCGCCGGCTTGCAGGCAATCGCCACCGCGCGCCGGCTCGGCGCCGTGGTCACCGCGACCGACGTGCGGCCGGCGGTGAAGGAGCAGGTGCAGAGCCTCGGCGCGAAGTTCATCGCGGTCGAGGACGAGGAGTTCAAGCAGGCGGAGACGGCCGGCGGCTACGCCAAGGAAATGTCGAAGGAGTACCAGGCCAAGCAGGCCGCGCTGGTCGCCGACCACATCAAGAAGCAGGACATCGTCATCACCACCGCACTGATCCCGGGTCGTCCGGCGCCGCGGCTGGTGAGCCGGGACATGGTCGCCTCGATGCGGCCGGGCTCGGTGATCGTCGATCTCGCGGTCGAGCGCGGCGGCAATGTCGAAGGCGCCAGGCCGGGCGAAGTCGCCGCCGTCGACGGCGTCAAGATCGTCGGGCACCTCAACGTGGCGGGCCGGCTCGCCGCCACCGCGTCTGCGCTCTATGCAAAGAACTTGCTGACGTTCCTCGACCTGATGATCGACAAGTCGGCGAAGTCGCTGGCGGTGCCGTGGGACGACGAGATCGTCAAGGCGACCGTGCTCACGCGCGACGGCGCCGTCGTCCATCCGAATTTTGCGCCCAAAAGCGCCGCCTGAGGAGTTTCACCATGCCTGTGATCGGACCCGCCGGCCTCGCAAAAGCGGCAGCCGGCGACGCCGTGCTTGCGCAGCTCGACATCATCAAGGTCGCGACCGGCGGCGCCATGCAGGCGGTGCCGGACGCCGCGGCGATCGATCCGTTCGTGTTCCAGTTCTCGATCTTCGTGATGGCGGTGTTCGTCGGCTACTACGTGGTGTGGTCGGTGACGCCGGCGCTGCACACGCCGCTGATGTCGGTCACCAACGCGATCTCGTCGGTCATCGTGGTCGGCGCGCTGCTCGCGGTCGGCGTGACGCTGACGGCCGGCGAAGGTTATCCGATCTTCGCGCGCATCCTCGGCTTCCTGGCGCTGATCATGGCGTCGGTGAACATCTTCGGCGGCTTCCTGGTCACTCAGCGAATGCTGTCGATGTACAAGAAGAAGAACTAGGGGTGCGCCGATGACCGCCAATATCTCTGCGCTGCTCTATCTCATCGCCGGCGTCCTGTTCATCCTGGCGCTGCGCGGGCTGTCGAGCCCGGCGACCAGCCGCCAGGGCAACCTGTTCGGCATGATCGGCATGGCGATCGCGATCGGCACCACGCTCGCGGCGCATCCGCCAGCCGGCGTCGGCGCCTGGATACTGGTGGCGCTCGGCGTCGGCATCGGCGGCGGCATCGGCGCGGTGACCGCGCGGCGCGTGCCGATGACGGCGATGCCTGAGCTCGTCGCCGCGTTCCACTCGCTCGTCGGCATGGCCGCGGTGCTGGTCGCGGCCGGCGCGCTCTATGCGCCCGCCGCTTTCGGCATCGGCAGCGTCGGCCGCATCCACACCGGCAGCCTGGTCGAGATGGCGCTCGGCACCGCGATCGGCGCCATCACCTTCACCGGCTCGGTGATCGCGTTCCTGAAGCTGTCCGGCCGCATGAGCGGCGCGCCGATCATCCTGCCGTTCCGGCATCTCATCAATATCGGCCTCGCGGTCGCGATCGTGCTGTTGATCTGGTGGTTCGCGCGCACCGAGAGCTACTTCGCATTCTGGCTGCTCGCGCTCGCCTCGTTCGCGTTCGGCGTCCTCATCATCATCCCGATCGGCGGCGCCGACATGCCGGTGGTGATCTCGATGCTGAACTCGTATTCGGGCTGGGCGGCGGCCGGCATCGGCTTCACGCTCGGCAACTCGGCGCTGATCATCACCGGCGCGCTGGTCGGCTCCTCGGGCGCGATCCTGAGCTACATCATGTGCAAGGGCATGAACCGGAGCTTCATCTCTGTCATCCTCGGCGGCTTCGGCGGCGAGGTGGCGGCGGCCGCCGGCGCGGCCGAGCAGCGGCCGGTGAAGATCGGCTCGGCGGAAGACGCCGCCTACATCATGAAGAACGCCTCGAAGGTGATCGTCGTGCCCGGCTACGGCATGGCGGTGGCGCAGGCGCAGCACGCGCTGCGGGAGATGGCCGACCACCTCAAGAAGGAGGGTGTCGAGGTCAAATACGCCATCCATCCGGTGGCGGGCCGCATGCCCGGCCACATGAACGTGCTGCTGGCGGAAGCGAACGTCCCCTACGACGAGGTGTTCGAGCTCGAGGACATCAATTCCGAGTTCGCGCAGGCCGACATCGCCTTCGTGATCGGCGCCAACGACGTCACCAACCCGGCCGCCGAGGAGGACAAGACCTCGCCGATCTACGGCATGCCGGTGCTCCAGGTGTGGAAGGCGGGCACGGTGATGTTCATCAAGCGCTCGCTCGCGTCCGGCTATGCCGGCATCGACAATCCGCTGTTCTACCGCGACAACACCATGATGCTGCTCGGCGACGCCAAGAAGATGTCGGAGAGCATCGTCAAGGCGATGTAGACCGCACCGCGGCTTGTACTCGTTACGCCTGTGCGTCAACGCGGGCGAACGTCAGGGAGTGCGCCCAATGATGTCTGTTCGGACGTCCGTGCTTGTTGCGATTGCCACGCTCGCGACGCCCGCCACCGCGCAAACGTATCCGACCCGCCCCGTCACCATCGTCACGCCGTTCGCGGCCGGCAGCGTCACCGACGCGACCGCGCGCTCGATCGCCGCGCACCTGCAGGAAGCGCTGGGGTCGCCGTTCATCGTGGAGAACCGCGCCGGTGCGGGCGGCATGCCGGCGGCGGTCGCGGTGGCGAAGGCGGCGCCCGACGGCCACACGCTGTTCATCACCACCAACACGACGCATTCGGCCGCGCCCGGGCTGTTCAAGCACGTGGCCTACGATCCGATCAAGGACTTCGCGCCGGTGGCGCGCATCGGCAGCTTCCCGTCGCTCATCGCGGCCAATCCCGGCCAGCCTTTCAGATCGATGCAGGAGTTGGTCGCCTTCGCCAAGGCCAATCCCGGCAAGCTCTCGATCGCGCACGGCAATAGCACCGGCCACATCACCATCGAGGCGTTCAAGCAGCGCACGAAGATCGACATCGCGCGCGTGCCCTATCGCAGCAATCCCGCCGCCATCACCGATCTGGTCGCCGGCCACATCCCGCTGATGGTGCCGGACTTCGGCACCGCGCTGCCGCAGCTCAAGGCGCAGAAGATCCGCCCGCTCGCCGTGCTCACCAAGGAGCGCAGCACCACGCTGCCGGACGTGCCGACCCTGCATGAGACCGTGATGCCGGACTACGACCTGCTGGCGTGGGCGGGGATGTTCGGGCCTGCTGGATTGCCGGCACCGATCGCCGAGCGCATCTCCGGCGAATTGCAGAAGATGCTGTCGAGGCCCGAGGTGAAGGAGCGCCTGCTCAATAGCGGTGTCGAAATCTTCTACACCGGGCCGAAGCCATTCGACGCCTATGTCAGGTCCGAGCTGGTGAAATGGACCGGCCTGATCAAAGAGGCCGGCATTCAGCCGGAATGAGACGCGCGCCGTAGCACGCCGCGCAACAGCAGCGCGATCGTCACACCGATCGCCGCAACGCCGGCGAACAGGAGCGGCGCGCCGCCCCAGCCGAGCGACTGCACGGTGAATGCCATCGCGGCGGGCCCGGTGAGGTTGCCGAGATTGCTGAGCTGGTTGATCAGGCCCAGGGCGATCGCGAGCGCCGCCGAGGTCGCCGCGATCCGCGGCGCCGCCGCATAGATCGATCCCGGGATGAGCCCGGTGAGCCCGAGGCTTGCGGCCGCCAGCACGGTGACCAGCGCGACCGGCGTCGCGTCGGCAAAGATGCCGATTGCCGCCAGGCCGACGAACGCGAACGCCGCCGCCATCGTGCCCCACACCGGCACGCCGAGCCGAACCAGCGCACCCGCCGACATGTTGCCCACCGCATTGGCGGCGACGGCGATCGCGCTGACCGTGCCGGCCGCAGTGATGGACAAGCCGCGACGGTCGACCAGCAATGCCGGCAGCAGGCCTGATAGCGCGAGGTACTGGAAAGTGTAGGTGCCGAACGCGAGCGCCAGCAGCACCGGACCAGGCGCGCCGAGCACCGCGCCGATGTTCGCTCGCACGGACGGCGCGGTGTGTACGACCTGCGGCTCTTCGAACCCTACGCGCGCGATCGCGAGCGCGTAGCCGATGACGATCGCGGCGTTGGCAAACCAGAGCGTCCGCCATCCGAACGCCATCAGATGCGGGCCTGCGAGCATCATGACCACCGAGCCGAGCGGCAGATGGGCGGCAAACATCGCGAGCACGGGTTCGATATGTCTGGGCGCGGTCACCGTCCGCAACAGCCGCGGCACCGCCAGCGCGGCGGCGAGCGAGCCGCAGCCTTCGAGCATGCGCGTGGCGATCAGGACCGTTCCGCTCTCGGCAAACGCACCGGCGAGACTGCCGAACCCGGCGACCGTGAGCCCCGCGAACAGCGCGGTGCGGGCGCTGACCAGCGAGCTCAGAATCCCGGCCGGCAGGCCGGCGGTGGCGCCGAGCACGCCATAGGCGCCGACGATCCAGGACGCCGCCAGCAGCGTCATGGCCAGCTCGCGTTGCAGCACCGGAACCGCAATCGCGGCTTTGCCGATCTGAAGCGCCGAGATCACACCGGCGAAAATCAGGATGAATACCGCACCCCAGCGGGTCTGCCGGACCATGGCCGCGCTTCAGCCGTGGGGCCGGTCGGTGAGGGGTATCGGCACGCCGGTAACCTCGTCGGTTGTTACGGGGTCGCAATCTTGCAAAACGGGCAAAATGTGACGGGGATCACAGCTTGCCGGGGCGGCCGTGGCTACAAAGATATCAGACAGTCGGTCCGCGGCCGTTCCCCGGGTTTGAACCGAATCCGGTCCGGCGAAACTAACGCGGGTACGAATTTGTCGGATGACCTGAACCCTGGATTTTGGAGGATACCATGCGCTTGATTCTTGCCGGTTTGGCCGCTGCGGCCGCGATCTTCACCGCCAGTGTCGAAACCGCCAGCGCCCAGCCTGGAAACCCGCACCGGCCCTACTGCCTGCGCGACGGCGTGAACGGCCCGGGCATGTGGGACTGCTCGTACTACACGATGGACCAGTGCCGCGCGATGGCGCACGGCAACGGCGGCTCGTGCCAGCCGAACCCGTGGTATGTCGGTCCGCGTCGCCGCTGAGCGCGACGACGTCGACAGAAATCTCAGCGCCGCGGCGCGCGACCCGCCAGGGTCTCGGCCGCGGCGCTTCGCCTTTTGAGTCAGCGCGCGCGGCTGCGGACATAGGCCCAGAGCTGGTCGAGCTCGAGCGGGCTGACGACACCCTGCCAGGCCGGCATCTGGCCGCGCCCTTCCATCACCATCTTGTCGAACTTCTCACGGTCGTTGGCGCCGAGGTCGCGCAAATCCGGGATCGCGCCCGCGCTCCTGAGCTTCTCGCCATGACATGACTGGCAATGCTGCTCGTAAATCTCTTCGCCGATCGCCGCGGCATCCTGCGCGTTTGCATGCGTGACCGTCGCCAAGAGCACAGCTGCCAAAACCCGGCCAAGATTTCGTTTTTGCATTCGCTGATCCCCGTCTTGCGCCATTAAAGCGGCAACGGCCGGGGTCGCGCAATCGTCATTACGCCTGCGACGTCCTTGTCAGCCGGTTTGGCATTTGGTCTAGTTCACGGACCCTGCTGCGTGTCACGGGCGCGGCCGGAACCTTTAGAACCAACAAACACAGACAAACGGGGAGGTATTCATGGCCAGAGTCACGACCTGCCTGGCGGCTGCATTGCTGAGCGCCGTCGCAACGCACGCCTTGGCGCAGAACACCGGCTTCAAGCCGGTCACCGAGGAGGTGCTGGCCAACCCGGACCCCGCCGACTGGCTGATGATCAGCCGGACCTTCGATCAGCATCGCCACAGCCCGCTCACCCAGATCAACAAGGGCAATGTCGGGCAGTTGCGCATGGCATGGACGCGCGGCCTGCCGGCCGGCACCCAGGAATCCACGCCAATCGTCTATCGCGGCGTGATGTACATGAACGTGCCCGGCGGCAACGTGCAGGCGATCAACGCCACCAACGGCGACCTGATCTGGGAATACGCGCGTGATTATCCGAAGGAGATCAATCCGCGGGCATCGCGTCACAAGAACCTCGGCATCTTCGAGGACATGATCTATTTCGCCGCGCCGGACGGCGTCCTGGTCGCGCTCGATATCGCGACCGGCAAGGTCCGCTGGGAAACCAAGACCGACACCGGCGGCATCACGGCGGGCGGCATCCTGGTGGCCGACGGCAAGGTGCTGACCAACCGGATGTGCATGAACATGACGCGGGACATGTGCTTCATCGCCGCGCATGACGCCCGCACCGGCAAGGAGGTGTGGAAGTTCTACACCACCGCCGCCGCCGGTGAGCCGGGCGGCGACACCTGGGCCGACATGCCGACCGAGAAGCGCGCCGCCAGTCCCTGGGGCCTGCCCGGTTCGTACGATCCGAAGCGCAGGGTCACCTATTGGGGCATCGCCAATCCGGATCCCTACACCCGGCTGTCGCGCCATGGCAGCCACGACGCGATCTCGCATTCCGCGCCGTCGAACCTCTACAGCAACTCGACGGTGGCGCTCGACATCGCGACCGGCAAGCTCGTCTGGCACTACCAGGAGCTGCCGGGCGACGACTGGGATGCCGATCACAACCAGGAGCGCATCCTGCTGCGCACGATCGTCAACCCCGACGCGCGGCACGTGAAGTGGCGCGCCACCGACCTGCCGCGCAACCAGGAGCGCGAGGTGGTGGTGACTGTGGGCGAGGGCGGCGGGCTGTTCATGGTCGAGCGGGATCGCGGCAAGTTCCTGTGGGCGCACCCGTTCCCCTATGACAATCCCGATCTCAACATGAACGAGATCAATCCGGAGACCGGGCAGACCCACGTCAATGTCGAGAAGCTGTTCAAGAAGGACGGCCAGACCATTCTCGGCTGCTTCCACAACACGCGCGGGCTGTGGTCGATCGCCTATCATCCGAAGAAGAACGCGCTCTACGTTCCGTTCCAGGATCAATGCCTGTCGATGACCTCGAACATGAAGGCCAAGCTCGGCTGGGGTCCGCGCTTCGGCGTCATGCGCCCCGGCATCGATCCCAACAAGTTCATGAACCTCGCCAAGATCGACCTTGCCACCGGCGAGATGAAGGTCCTGTACTCGCAGGCGCAGCCGAGCCAGGCGTCGGCATTGGTGACCGATGGCGATCTCGTGTTCTGGGGCGACGCCAACCGCCGCTTCCGCGCTTTCGACGCCGACAGCGGCCAGGTGCTGTGGGAGACGGTGGTGGGCGGCATCGTGATGACGTCGACCATCACCTATGCGGTCGACGGCAAGCAGTATGTTGCGATCCTCACCGGCGACGGCGAGTCGGTCACCGCCGGTCCGCTGTCGCTCACCAGGAAGGTGATGCCGGCGCCGGTACGCGGCCACAACTCGGTCGTGGTGTTTGCGCTGCCGTAGCGATTGAGACCAGATAGCAAGACGTCGATGGCCGGGCTGATGCCCGGTCATTGCGTTTTGGCACGCCCGCGCATCTTGCCGCGTTGTGTTATGGTTGCTGATGCGGCAAGCGTGGCGCGAGCCAATAACGAAGAGACCAGCATGCTGGACCCGGACGTCACCAGAACCCCAACCGGCTCGAACGAGCGGCTGCCGGACGTGCGCGACATCGTCGACTACGCCGACCGTATCGGCCAACTGGCGCGCATCGACGGCGCCGACTGGAATCTCGAGATCGGCGTGCTGGCGGAAATCTTCGCGCATTCCAATCCCGGCCGCTCGCCGGCGGTGCTGTTCGACCGCATCAAGGGCTATCCGGCGGGCATGCGCATCGTCTCAGGTCTGCACAACTCCTGCCGGCGGGTTGCGTTCTCGTTCGGCTTCCCCGACAGCGACGATCCGACCACGCTGGTGAAGGCCTATCGCGACCGCATGAAGGGCGACTTCAAGCTGATTCCGCCGGTCGCGGTGACCCGCGGCCCGATCCTCGAGAACGTCGACCGCGACGCCGCCGTCGACCTGTTCAAGTTTCCGGTGCCGATGATCCACGAGAAGGACGGCGGCCGCTACATCGGCACCTATTGCGTCGTGATCATGCAGGACCCCGACACGGGCTGGGTCAATCTCGGCACCTACCGCACGGTCGCGCACGACAAACAGAACGCCGGGGTGTGGATTTCGCCCGGCAAGCACGGCCGGCTGATCCGCGAAAAATATTTCAAGCAGGGCAAGCCATGCCCGGTGCTGATCTGCTGCGGGCTCGACCCGGTGCTGTTCCTCGCCGGCAGCCACGAGATCAAGCACGGCACGACGGAATACGCCTATGCCGGCGGCCACCGCGGCCGCCCCTACGAGACGATCGCGAGCGAGCTTTACGGCCTGCCGATGCCGGCGAACGCCGAGATCGTGCTGGAAGGCGAATTCCGCCATGACGAGACCCGCGCCGAAGGCCCGTTCGGCGAGTTCACCGGCTACTACGCCAGCCACGTGCGCGACGAGCCGGTGGTGCGCGTGCGCCGCGTCTATCACCGCAACGATCCGATCCTCACCATGGCGTCGCCGATGCGGCCGCCGACCGACGTCTCGTTTGCCAAGTGCATCGTGCAGTCCGGCATGATCTGGGACGAGATCGAGAGCGCGGGCCTTTCGGGGGTGAAGGGCGTGTGGTGTCACGAGGCCGGCGCCATCCGCATGTTCACGGTCATCTCGATCGAGCAGCTGCATCCGGGCCACGCGCAGCAGGCCGGCATGCTGGTCGCCGCCTGCCACTCCGGTAACTACGCCGGTCGCTGGATCGTCGTGGTCGACAGCGACATCGACCCGACCAATCTCGACGACGTGATCTGGGCGATGTCGACGCGCTGCGACCCGGTGGTCGACATCGAGACCATCAAGCGCGCCTGGTCGACGCCGCTCGATCCGATGCTGCGCGAGCCGCCGTGGGAGAGCACGCGCGCGATCGTCAACGCCTGCCGGCCGTGGTCGTGGCGGCACGAATTCCCGGAGGTGGCGTCCGCGTCGCCCGAGCGCCGCAAGGCGGTCGAGGAGAAATGGGCGGACGAGATCGCGAAGGCGACCGGGCGCCGGTAGTGGCGGACAAGTTGCCTGACGGCCAACAGGCGATGTCGGGCCGTCACCAAGGATTCACCAAGGTTACCCGCCGAGGCTGTCGGGCTCCAGCATGCCGCGCGAGCGCACGTTGGTGCGGGCATGATGGTCGTGCAGGAACAGCGCGAGCTGGTGGCGCATCCGCTCCCCGAGGCAGGTGATGGCCTCCTCGAACAATTCGTGCTGGACGTCCGGCGGCAGGTAGCTCCAGATCTGCACCACACCCGCGCCCAACGCGTGCGTAAGTTGCTCGTCCGTTCCCTTCACCATCGTCGCCATGGCATCTTCCTCATCAGAAGCGAGAACCATTAATCTAACGCCCGCCCGCGGCGGCGGGTTCCCGGCCGGCCCGGAGCCGGGACGGGATTCATCATCAGGACGTTGCATGCCCGGATGGAAGTGGCTTCTGGTCTTCTTTTCGACCGGCTACCTCGCGCTGGTGGCGCTGATGTATGTCGCGCAGCGCGGGCTGATGTATTTCCCGGAGACTTTCCGCACCGCGCCGGCCGACGCCGGCCTGCCGCAGGCCGATGAGGTCGTGCTCGATACGCCCGACGGCGCGCGCGTCATCGTCTGGCACATCCCGCCGAAAGGCGACCGCCCGGTCTGGCTCTATTTCCACGGCAACGGCGGCGCGCTGCGCTATCGCGTCGACCGTTTCCGCGAGCTTACTGCAAACGGCGAGGGGCTCGTCGCGCTCAGCTACCGCGGCTATGCCGGCTCGACCGGCCGTCCGACCGAAGCGGGCCTGATCGACGACGCGCGCGCGGCGTACGATTTCGCCGTCAAACGTTACGGCGCGGAGCGCATCGTGCTGTGGGGCGAGTCGCTCGGCTCGGGCGTTTCGCTCGCGCTTGCCGCCGAACGGCCGGTCGCGCGCGTCGTGCTGGAAGCGCCGTTCCTCTCCGCCGTCGATATCGCGGCCGGAGTCTATCCCTATGTGCCGGTGCGCTGGCTGATGAAGGATCAGTTCCGCTCCGACCTGCGTGTTGCCAAGGTCAAGGTGCCGGTGCTGGTCCTGCACGGCGATCGCGACAACGTGGTGCCGATCTCGTCCGGCGAACAGCTTTACAAGATGATCACGTCGCCCAAGCGCTTCGTGCGCATCGCCGGCGGCGGGCACGAGAACCTCGGCAGCTACGGGGCGGTGGCGCAGGCGCGGAAATTCATCGAGGAGAAATTCGAGTAGCCCGAACGACAGCGCGGGCCGCAAGGGCCCGCGTCTCAAAATCCGAACGCGTCAGACCGTTCAGAAACTCGGCCGGCGCGGTGCGCCGCGGCCCGGTCCGCCGGCACCGGGGACCACCTTCGGCTTCATCGGCAGCAGGCCCTCGCGCTGGAGGCGCTTGCGGGCGAGCTTGCGGGCCCGGCGGATGGCTTCCGCCCGTTCGCGGGCCTTCTTCTCGGAGGGCTTTTCGTAGTGGCCGCGGAGTTTCATCTCGCGGAAGATGCCCTCGCGCTGCATCTTTTTCTTGAGCGCCTTGAGGGCCTGGTCGACGTTGTTGTCGCGGACGAGAACTTGCACGCAGCGTGCCCCTTTCAGATCAAGCGGGTTGAATTTCTGGCGCGGTGGCGTGGAAAGCCCACAAATCACCGGCTACTGGGGCGCGCAGATAGCAGAAAGACTTCAGAAAGTCCACCAGGACGCTATTTCGACAACGGAACGCTCGCCGGCGTCTCCACCGGGGCAGGCGGTTTCAACGGCTCCGGCGGGAAATAGGTCCAAACCAGCCCGTACAGCGCGACCAGGACGGCAAATCCCACCATCATGCGGTTGGCAGCGCCGGCCGCGTTCACATGCAGCTTCTTCGATGCCGCACCGCCGAGCACCAGCCCGCCGGCAAGGATCACCATGACAGCGGCCGAGATCATCGACTGCAGGAACCAGATCACGGCATAGGCGATGGTGAGGCCGCCAACGGCGGAGATCGTCAGCAGCAGGATCATGCCGGGCGTGCCGCGGAAGATGCCGGGCCGCTCCTCGGCGCGGTACAGCGCGTCGGCGGCCGCAATCGACCAGCCGGCCGCGAATGAGATCAGGAACCCGAGGATCATCACCATGGCGGGGCGACTTATGGCACTTAAAAAACCCGCCGGGCAACGCCCGGCGGGTCGCATGCGTCGCGGGGCGACTCGCGTTCAGTAGATGCCGCCGTAGAAACGGACCGGATAACCATATCCATAGAAGCCAACCGGGGCGTAGCAGATGTTGACCAGCCGCCACTGCGGTCCCCACGGCGTGGCCACCGGGCGCCAGCGCATGCAACCCCCGTAGCCACCGTACCACCCGGCAGCGACAACGGGCACGCCCCATCCAAGGCGTCGGTATCTCCACCCGGGGCCGCCGACCCACCGACGGCCACCATACCAGCCGGGGCCGCCGACCCACCGACGGCCTCCGACCCAACCGGGGCCGCCGACGAAAGCTGCACGCCGGAATCCTGGCGCGCCAACGAATCCGCCGCGGACACCGACGAAACCGGGGCCGCCAACGCGGACAACTCCCGGACCGCCGCCGCGTCCGCGTTGTGCATCAGCACTGGTAGCGAAGCCCGCAACCATGATCATGGCTGCGGCGAGCGACATCAGCACTTTCTTCATCATGAGTTCTCCATCCGCGAGTTGCCATTGCCATCGGGGGATGGTCCAAAAAAATCTCGCTGACCACCTATTGAATGCTTGCTGTGTGTCGAAATGGTGCCAGGTCGCTGACAGTCCATTCATGTCGGGCTGAATCCGTCATGCGCAATCGTTGCCGCAGTCAGCGCGCGTCACGCGCACGCGCACGCGGCCGCGTCACGGCGCGGTCGCCTTACGACATCCGAAATTCCCGGAGGACAACGGTCCAACGGTGGCACTCAGTAATAGACGGCGCGGCGGTAGATCGGGCCGACAAAGGCCGGCTGCGGGCAGACATTCATCATCCGCCACTGCGGGCCGATTGAGGTCGGGATGAACTGCCAGCGGAAGCAGCTGTTGGCGTAGGGTCGGAAGAACGGATTGACCCGCACATAGCCCGGGCCATACCAGGTCGGCCCGTAGAAATAGCGCGGCGAGCCGACGTAGACGGCGCGGCGATGGTAGGAGCCGCCGTACAAGGGGCGGGGCCCGTGGTATCCGGGTCCGAAATAGACTTGTGCCTCGGCCGCGGGCACTGCCATGCCAAGCAGCGTGAATACGGCCGCGGACGTCAGCATCAGCTCCCTCATAACCCACTCCATTTTCCGGTTTTTTCACCGCGCTCTCGAGGCTGAGCGCCCACCTAGGGTACCAGGCGGGGGTTGACACTTTCCTCCTTCTTTGAGAATGAACGTTCATTCTCTTGATATCCGAGGCTCTCCAGCCATGCCACGCGCCCAGACTGCGGCCCCACCGGCCACGACCAGACCGACCGGAAGCAAGCCGCCGCGGCCCAAAACGGACCGGCGGTCGGAGATCCTGGCCGCGGCCCAGCGCTGCTTCGTGCGCTCGGGCTTCCACGGGGCGTCGATGCATGACATCTGCAACGAGGCGGGCATGAGCCCGGGCAACCTCTACCGCTATTTCCCCTCGAAGGAGGCGCTGATCGCCGGCATCGCCGAGCGCGACCGCGCTGAGGTGGCGCAGGAATTCGCCAGTGCCGATCTTTCTCGCGGTTTCTTTGCCGTGCTCGAAGGCATGGCCTATCACCATTTCTCCGAGCGGCCGGACGAGCAGGTTAAGCTCTGCACCGAGATCATGTCGGAGGCGCGCCGCCATCCCGAGATCGCGCGCATCTCGGCGGCGTTCGATGCCGACGTGCGGAAATGGCTCATCGATCTCCTGCGCGCGGGTGCCGACCGCGGCGATATCGCGCGCGATCTCGATTTCGATGCCGTCACGACCATGCTGATGGTGATCGCCGACGGCGTCTGGTGGCGGCGCGCGCTCGAGCCCAATTTCGACGCCAAGGCACTGCTGCCGATCTTCATGGACATCACGCGTCACATGCTGGGCAGCCGCACCGCGAACCGCGTGCGCGCCAAGGAAGGTGCAGGATGAAGGCAAGTCGTATCGCCGCGATTGGCATAGTGGCCGCCGCGGGCCTCTGGATCGCGTCCGGACACTTCCTGCCGCACGAGAGCGCGCAGAGCAAAGCGTCCGTGCGCAGCGATGCTGCGCCGAAGAAGCCGTTTCGCGTCGCCGTCATCGATGCTCAGGTGGTCGATCATGCCCGCAAGCTCGTGCTCGCGGGCCGCACCGAGGCCGACCGGCGCGTGACCGTCGCCGCGCGTTCGGGCGGTGTGCTCACGGAATTGCGCGTGCGCCGCGGCACCCGGATAGCGGCGGGCGAGATCATCGCCGTCCTGTCCGACGACGCCCGCAAGGCGCAGGTGGCGCAGGCGGAGTCGCTCGTCATCCAGCGCCGCACAGAGCTCGACGCCAAGCGCAAGCTGATCGTGTCGGGCGCAGTGCCCAAGCTCGAGCTGGTCAATCTCGAGGCGCAGCTCGCCGCCGCCGAGGCGACGCTGGCGTCGGCGCAGGCCGAACTCGAACGCAGCTTCGTGCGCGCGCCGTTCTCGGGCATCGTCAATGACGTCACCGTCGAGGTCGGCGGCGCCTCGCTGCCGATGATGGGTCGCGAGATCGCGACGCTGGTCTCGCTCGACCCGATGCTGGCGGTGGTCGAAGTGTCGGAGCGCCGGCTCGGCGGCCTGCGCCAGGGCGACACGGCCGAGGTCAAGCTCATCACCGGCGAGAAGCTCACGGGCAAAATCCGCTTCGTCGCCAAGACCGCGACCCAGAACACGCGCACCTATCGCGTCGAGGTCGAGCTGCCCAACGCGGACGGCGCGATCCCCGACGGCATCAGCGCGGAGGTGGCGATTCCGGTCAAGGCCACGCCGGCGGTGCGCGTGCCGCGCTCCGCGCTCACGATCGCATCGAGCGGCGACGTCGGCGTGCGCACGGTGGGCGACGACAATACGGTCGCCTTCAGCCGTGTGACTCTGCTGGAGGACGATCAAAGCTACATGTGGATCACTGGAGTCCGCGACGGCGCGCGCGTGATCGTGCAGGGCCAGGACTTCGTCCGCGAGGGCCAGACGGTCGATGCTGTGCCGGCGGCGGAGATCACAGCGACAGTGAAATAACGCGAATTGCCATTCGCTGCCGACAATACAGGTCGCAACAATGTCCCGCTTCATCGACTACGCCATCAACCATGCGCGGCTGACGATCGCGACGTTGATCTTCCTGCTGGTCGCGGGCGCGGTCGCCTATGTGACGATTCCGAAGGAGGCGGAGCCCGACGTCCGCATCCCGATCATCATCGTGCAGCTCTCGCAGCGCGGCATCAGCCCGGAGGATGCCGAGCGGCTGTTGCTGCGGCCGATCGAGACCCAGCTCAAGTCGGTCGGCAACATCAAGGAAATGCGCTCCACCGCCCATGAGGGCGGCGGCTACGTGCTGCTCGAGTTCGAGGCCGGCTTCGATTCCAATGCGGCGCTCGCCGACGTGCGCGCCAAGGTCGACACCGCCAAGCGCGACCTGCCGCGCGACGTCGACGAGCCGCAGGTGCAGGAGGTCAACCTCTCGCTCTATCCCGTGCTGGTGGTCGGGCTCTCCGGCGACGTGCCGGAGCGCACGCTGCTGCGGATTGCACGCTCGGCCAAGAATGCGATCGAGCAGGCGCCGGGCGTCCTTTCGGCGGAGCTGCGCGGTGCGCGCGACGAGGCGGTCGAGATCATCATCGACCGCATGCAGATGCGCAGCTACGGGATTTCGCTCGACACGCTCGGACAGGTGACGCAGTCGTTCAACACGCTGATCGCCGCCGGTGCGCTCGAAGGGCAGACCGGGCGCTTTTCGGTCAAGATACCGTCGCTGTTCGAGCGGCCGCAGGACATCCTCAAGGTGCCGCTGGTGGCGTCGTCGAATGCATCGGTGACGCTCGCCGACATCGCGCAGATCAAGCCGACCTTCAAGGACGCCACCTCGATCACGCGCGTCAACGGCCGCCCCGCCATGACCATCGAGGTGTCGAAGCGCACCGGCGCCAACCTGATCGAAGTCGTCGACACCGTGAAGTACATCGTCGCCCAGATGCAGCGGCAATGGCCGGAGGCCGTACACGTCACCTTCACGCAGGACAAGTCGAAGGTGATCCGCCAGATGCTCGGCGACCTGCAGAATTCGGTCGCCACCGGCGTGCTGCTCGTCGCCGTGATCATCCTGTTCGCGCTCGGCTTCCGCGCCTCGCTGTTCATCGGCATCGCGATCCCGGCCTCGTTCCTGGCCGGCGTGCTCGGCCTTCAACTCGCCGGGCTGACCGTCAACATCGTGGTGCTGTTCTCGCTGATCCTCGCGGTCGGCATGCTGGTCGACGACGCCATCATCGTCTCCGAATACGCGGAGCGGCGGATGGCCGAAGGCATGCCCGCGAAAGAGGCCTATTCGCTCGCCGCCAAGCGCATGTCGGGCCCGGTGATCGCGGCGACGCTTACCCGCATCGCGGCGTTCTCTCCACTCCTGTTCTGGCCCGGCGTGGTCGGCCAGTTCATGAAATATCTGCCGATCACGCTGATCGCGACGCTGTCGGCGTCGCTTGTCGTCGCGCTGTTCTTCACGCCGACGCTGGGCGCGCTGCTCGGCAAGGCGGCGCCGGTGCCGCATGACGAGCGCGCCAAGGACACCGGGCCCTATATGCGCACGGTGAAGCTCGCGCTGCGCCGTCCCGGCATGACCATGATGCTTGCCGGGCTGCTGCTGGTGGCCGTGCAGATGGCCTACGGCAAGTTCGGCCGCGGCGTCGAGTTCTTCCCGAATGTCGAGCCCGACTTCGGCCAGGTGGTCGTGCACGGCCGCGGCAATCTCTCGCTCGACGAGAAGGACAAGCTGGTCGCCCAGGTCGAGAAGCGCGTGCTCGAATTCGAGGGCCTCGCCACCGTCTACTCCCGCATCGGCGAGCAGCCGCGCGGCATGGGCGAACTCACCGAGGACACCATCGGCGTCATCCAGTTCGAGTTCGCCCATTGGACCACGCGGCCGCCCGGGCACGAGATCATGGATGCGATCCGCGCGCGCACCGCCGACATCCCCGGTATCCAGGTCGAAGTCACGGCGCCGCGCGCCGGGCCGCCGACCGGCAAGCCGATCCAGGTCCAGCTCTCGGCGCTCGATCCGAGCCTGCTGCCGGATGCGGCGCGCAAGGTCGCCGCGCTGCTCGCCGCGCGCTCGGACATCCGCGACCTCGACGACGGCCAGCCGCTCCCCGGCATCGACTGGACCATCCAGGTCGACAAGGCGGAGGCCGCGAAATACGGCGCCGGCGTCAACACCGTCGGCGCCGCGGTGCAGCTCATCACCAACGGCCTCAAGGCGACCGAATACCGCCCCGCCGACAGCGACAAGGCGGTCGACATCCTGGTGCGGTTCCCGCCCGATCAGCGCAGCCTCGACCAGATCGACGAACTGCACATCCAGACCCAGTCCGGGCACGTGCCGATCGGCAACTTCGTGCAGCGGGTGCCGTCGCAACGCGTCGGCTTCATCCACCGCGTCAACGGCAATCGCGTGACCACGGTCTCGGCCAACATTGCCGAAGGCGTACAGACGGCGCGCGTGCAGCAGGAGGTCCAGCAGGAGCTGACGAACGCCGACCTCGGCCCCGGCGTACGCTTCAAGCTCAAAGGCGAGGACGAGGAGCGCGAGAAGGCGTCGGCCTTCCTCCTCAAGGCGTTCGGCACCGCGGTCTTCCTGATCTTCGCGATCCTGCTGGCGCAGTTCAACAAGCTCACGTCGGTCGGGCTCGTGCTGACCGCGGTGGTGCTCTCCACTTTCGGCGTGATGCTCGGCATGCTGGTCATGGGTCAGCCGTTCGGCGTGGTCATGGCCGGCATCGGCGTGATCGCGAACGCGGGCGTGATCGTGAACAACAATATCGTGCTGATCGACACCTACGACCGGCTGCGGCGCGAGGGCGTCGCGGCCTACGACGCGATCCTGGAGACCTGCCGCGAGCGGGCGCGGCCGGTGGTGCTGACGGCGGTAACGGCGATCCTCGGCGTGTTGCCGATCGCATTCGGCATCAACATCGAGTTCATGACGCGCGAGATCACGGTCGGGGCGCCGGCCACGCAGTGGTGGATCAACCTCTCCACCGCGATCGTGTTCGGCCTGGGATTTGCGACCGTGCTGACCCTGGTGGTGACGCCGGCGATGCTGATGGCGATCGAGAATATGCGCGAATGGCGCGTCCGCATGCTGGCACGGTTGCCGCGCCTGCGCCGCGCCGCCGTTTGACCTGACTCCGGTCGCGGCTATCCTTCCCGCAAGACGATTCGGGAGAGCGGTAGCCGATGCCGAAAGGCCAGCCGGACGGGCGTATCAGGGCGAAGCTCGCCATTGGGCCTGCGCGCGAACGCCCGCCGGTGCCGCAACGGCGGCAGCATGCGCCCGCCGAGGAAACCAAGGTCGCGAAGCGTCCCAGCCGCCCCGATGCGGCGGCGCGGCTGGCGGCCGAGGTCGAGCGCCTCCAAAAGCAACTCGAGGCCGCGCGCGGCCAGCTGGCCGTGCTTGAAGCGCGCGCAGACGTCGATCCCCTGACCGAGGTGCCGAACCGCCGTGCGTTCGAGCGCGAGCTCGCCCGCGCGCTCGCCTATGTGAAACGCTACGGCACCACCGCCGCGCTGCTCTATCTGGACCTCGACGATTTCAAGGGCATCAACGACCGCCACGGCCATGGCGCCGGCGACGCCATGCTGCGCGCGGTGGCGAGCGTGCTCGGCCGTCACGTCCGCGAGTCCGACTTGGTAGCGCGCATTGGCGGCGACGAGTTCGCGCTGCTGCTGTGGAACTGCGACGAGCACAATGCGCGAACCAAGGCGTTGGTGCTGGAGGCCTCGATCGGTCGCACCACCGCGACGCATGCGGGGACGAGCCTTAGTGTCGGGGCCTCGGTGGGGGCCGCCACGCTGCTGCCGCTCGACGAGCCGGCCGAGGCCATCGCCCGCGCCGACCGCGCCATGTATGCGCGCAAGGCCGCCCGCCGCGCGGCTTAGTAGCTGGAACCTTGAGAATCCGGGTTTTTTGCCGCTCCCGGTGCAATGTGCCACATTCGCAGAACGCCCGGGTTCGACTATCGGAAGGCCAAATGGCTTTCCATCCGATGGAGGTTTTTCAATGTTGAAGCAGCTTCATGTCCGGGGACTGGCGCTCGTCGCCGTCGCCGCCTCGCTGCTGGCGCTGCTGCCTGCCCGTGCCCAGGACCCGGCGGCCGACTATCCGAACCGTCCGGTCCGGATCATCGTGTCCAATCCCGCCGGCGGCGGCATCGACACCGTCACGCGGGTGGTGGCCGACCGCCTGACCGTGAAGCTCGGCCAGCCGGTGGTGATCGAGAACCGCGGCGGCGCCGGCGGCAATATCGGGGCCGAGGCGGTCTATTCCTCGGCGCCCGACGGCTACACGCTGCTCGCCTCGGTCCCGGCGGCGCTGACGACCAACATCTTCATGTACAAGAAGCTGCCGTTCGATCCTGCCAAGTTCGAGCCGGTTGCGGTGCTCGGCACCTACCCGAACACGCTTCTGGTCAAGAACGATTTCCCGGCCAAGACGGTGCAGGAGTTCATCGCCTACGTGAAGGCGAACCCCGGCAAGGTCAACTACGCCTCGCAGGGGATCGGTACGACCTCGCATCTCACCGCCGAGCTTTACAATTCGCTCGCCGGCACCGCGATGGTGCACGTGCCTTATCGGGGCACGGCTCCCGCGCTCAACGACATCGTCGCCGGCCACGTCGACCTGATCTTCATGCAACTATCGTCGGCGCTGAAGCTGCACGAGGGCAAGCGCGCGCGCATTCTCGCGGTCACCACCGAGAAGCGCCTCGACGCGCTCAAGGACATCCCGACCATGATCGAGGCCGGCATCCCGAACTTCGTCTCGGATACCTGGCAGGCGATCAGCGCACCGCCCGGGACGCCGCCGGCGATCGTCGCCAAGCTCAACAAGGCGATCAACGACGCCTTGAACGATCCCGAAACCGAGAAGCGGTTCGCCGAACTCGAGATCATCAAGGTCGGCGGCAGCCCGGCCGACATGCGCAAGCTGATCCAGGAAGAAACCCGGCGCTGGGGCGAGGTGATCAAGCGCGCCAAGATCACCGCCGAATAGCCTATACTCACGCGATGATGTCGGGCGTGAGCTGGTCCTCGATGAAGGTGATGCGGTCGCGCAGGTAGAGCTTGCGCTTCTTCAGGCGCTGCACCTGCAGGATGTCGGAGCCCGGGCTGCCCTGGAGCGCTTCGATCGCCGAATCGAGGTCGCGGTGCTCCTGTAGCAGCCGCGCCAGTTGCTCGCGCAACTCACGTTCTTCCTCGGGGGTCATCGCCATGGCTGGGCCGAGAGGGTCGCTCCCCGGCGGGAAGCGCCCCAACCTATGAATTTAGCCAGATTTAATCCTATGGATTCAAGGCAGTAGCGCATCATCAGCACTGTGGTAACGCAGCGGGGATTGTTGCGACGCACAACCGAAACGAGCGTCGAAGTTCCATCCGGCTTGGTGTACACTTTCAAAGGTTAGGCAGCCACTGCGCAAGGAGAAAAGCCACATGGCAATTCAAGCGCATCTTGCGGAACTTGAGAAAAAGCATCGCGCGCTGGAAGACGAAATCAACGAGGCGCTAACGCATCCATCCACGGATGACCTGAAAGTCTTGGAATTGAAGCGCCGAAAGTTGCTGTTGAAGGACGAAATCGCGCGCCTGCGGCAGGATGCCAGCGTTCACTAGCGCGCTTGGAGCGTAGAATTCTCGACGGCCAAGCTGGCTCGATCGCCGCATCGCGGTCGAGTCGGCGTGGCCGTTGACGCGTCAGGACCACGACAAACGGGAAATCGATGGAGGAGACGATGAGGCGCGCACCGGCTGTTGCGGCTGCTTTCCTGGTTGCGCTCACTCCGGCCGCGTTCGTGCTCGCCGCGAAGGCGCAGGCCCAGCCCTGGCCCTCACGAACGGTCACGATCGTGGTGCCTTTCCCGCCCGGCGGTGGCGTCGACGTGCTCGCGCGCATCGCGGCGGAGCGACTCTCGGCCAGCATGAAGGCGACCGTGGTGGTGGAAAATCGCCCGGGTGGCGGCGGCACCGTCGGCACGCGCCAGGTCGCGAAGGCGGCGCCTGACGGCTACACGCTGATGATGGCGCATACCGGCACCATCGCGATCAATCCGAGTCTCTACGCCAATGCCGGGTACGATCCGCGCAGGGATTTCACCGCCATCGGCATGATCGCCTCGATGCCGGTCGCGCTGATCGCGCATCCGTCGTTTCCGGCGAAGACCGTGGCCGACGTGATCGCGATCGCCAGGAGGGAGCCGGGCAAGCTCAACTTCGGCACCTCGGCGATCGGTACCGGCGGCTATCTCACGGCGGAGTATTTCAAGTCGGCCGCTGATGTGCAGATGCAGATCGTGCCTTATCGCGGCACCGCGCCGCTGATGAACGACCTGCTCGGCGGCCACGTGCCGGTGTCGTTCGGCGTGCTGCCTCCGGCCATGGGCAACATCCAGGGCGGGAAGCTGCGCGCCATCGCGGTCACCGGCCCGCGCCGCTTCAGCCTGCTGCCGGACGTTCCGACGGCTTCGGAATCGGGCCTGCCGGGCTTCGACTCGGTGCTGCTGTACGGCTTGATCGGGCCGCCCGGCATGCCGCGCGACATCGTCGACCGGCTCAACAAGGAGCTGGTCGCCATGGCGGCGACCGACCTCGTCAGGCAGCGTGTGCAGGCCGAGGGCGGCGACGTCGTGACGTCGAGCCCGGAGGAATACGCGCAAAGCATCGACAAGGAAGAAGCCAAGTGGTCGGCGCTGATCCGCAAGCTCAACCTGCGGGTCGACTAGCGATGCGCCGCGTTTCAGCTTTCCTCGCGCTGGCGCTGCTCGCCTGTTTCGCCGGCGAGGCGAGGGCGCAGACCTATCCCTCGCGCGTCATCACGCTGATCGTGCCGTTCCCGCCGGGCGGCGGCAACGATACCATTGCGCGGCTGGTGGCGCAGGGCTTGAGCAACGCGCTCGGCCAACAGGTCGTGGTCGAGAACCGAGGCGGCGCCAACGGCGTCATCGCCATGCGGCAGGCGGCGAAGGCGGCGCCCGACGGCTACACGCTGGTGTTCGCGAATTCCTCATCGACCTCGATCAACCTCGCGCTCTATTCCAATCCCGGCTACGACGTGCGCCGCGACTTCACGCCGATCGGCAACATCGCGCAGATGGGCATCGGCATCGTCTCGCATCCGGAATTCCCGGCAAAGTCGGTCACCGATCTGGTCGCGCTCGCCAAGAAGCAGCCGGGCAAGCTCTCGTTCGGCACCTCGCCGCCCGGCAGCGGTTCGCATCTTGCGGCCGAATTGTTCAAGGCGACCACCGGCATCGACGTGACGCTGGTGCCCTACAAGGGCGCCGCGGCGCTCACCACCGACGTGCTCGGCAACCACATCCCGGTCATCTTCAGCGTGATGCCGCCCGCGCTCGGCAACATTCAGCAGGGCAAGCTGCACGTGATCGCGGTGACCACGCCGACCCGCATGGCGCTGTTGCCGAAGTCGCCGACGGTCGCGGAATCGGGACTGCCCGGCTTCGCCGCCGTGCTGCGCTACGGGCTGCTGGCGCCGGCGGGAACACCGCGTCCGATCGTCGATCGCATCAACGCAGAGCTGCGCAAGATCGTCGGCTCCGCCGATATGCTCGACCGCCTTGCCAAGGAGGGCAGCGACCCGGTCACGTCGTCGCCGGAGGAGTACGCCGCCGACATGGCGCGCGAGGACGCGCTGTGGGGCCCGCTGATCCGCAAGCTCGGGCTGAAGATCGATTGAGCAAAGTGCACGGTCTTGCCGCGTACTCGGTCTGCTCCCTCCCCCCTTGCGGGGGAGGGTTGGGGAGGGGGGTAGCTGCGAGTCCCGAGCTTGCCGCCACCCCCCTCCCTGTCCCTCCCCCGCAAGGGGGAGGGGACGCCGCGGCGCGATCGCGCCTCAACGCCTGAGCAGAGCCTGCTGGTTGTCCGCTACGGCTTGATCACCGTGCGGGCGCGCTCGACCATCTCACGCGGCGTGGCGTAGAGCCTGGTCACGATGTCCTGCACCTGCTGGCCCGCCAGCGGCGTGATCGAGATCTTCATCTTGGCCGCGTCGGCGAGGAACTGCGGGTCCTTCATGGTCGCGTCGAACGCGGTGCGCAGGATCTTCACCTGCTCGCCCGGCGTGCCGGGCGGGACGATGTAGGAGCGCTGGAACACCTGCTGGCTCACGACCAGCTCGGCGACCCGGCGGTCGTTCTCGTTGTTCACGAACGTCCAGATCGTCGGCACGCCCATCTCGGTCAATTCATGCTGTGGATCGAGCCCGACCTGCACCAGGATGTTGAGCTTCTTGTCACGCAGCCAGTCGCCTTTCTGCGACTTCACGCTCGACCAGTCCCAGCCGCACAGCCCGTCGACCTCGCCGCGCTCCATCGCGAGCGAGATGTCGACCGTGCCCTTGTAGCCGGTGACGACGCTGAAATTGGTGCCGGCGGTGTGATTGTGCAGATAGGCGTAGTCGCGGGTCGCGCCGCCGGCGGAGCTGGCGCCGACGATGGTCTTGTTCTTCTGCGCGGCGGCGAAGGTTTGGATCTTCGATCTCTCGTGGGTGGCGCAGACACGCACGCCGGTGTCGGCGGTGCCGATATAGATCACCTTGGTGGGATCGAACTGCGTCATCGGCTTGTCTTCGAGCAGCGGCCCGACGATCGCGCCCGGCATCAGACCGCCGACGCTGCTGCCGTCCTTCGGCGCCACGGTCGAGATGTAGATCGCGGCGCGCGTCGAGCCGGCGCCCGGCATGTTCTTGACCACGATCGCCGGATTGCCGGGGATGTGGCGGCCCAGATGCCGCGCCACGGCGCGTGCGTAGATGTCGTAACCGCCGCCGGAGTCGCCGCCGACGATGAACTCGATCGTCCGTCCCGCATAGTAGTCCTCCGCCGTCGCAGGTGCGGCGGCGAGCGCGGCGATCGCGCCGGCGACGAGGCAGGACAGGGACTTTGCAGGCGCGAACGGCATCTTCGGCTCCGGGCGTATCTGGCATGAAACGCTAGAGCATCGGCGCGCGCCGGACAACCGAATCGCCGCGCCGCGCTTGCGGCGTTGCGTCGCTTGGGCGGCCGGGGCACGAGATCGTCTACGGCCTGATCGCGCGGCGGCCCTGTTCCACGATGTCCTTCGGCGTGGCGTAGAATTTCTGCACCAGCTCCTGCACGGTTGCGCCGGGCAGCGGGGAAACATCGATGCGCATCTTGTCGGCATCCGCCCGGAACTGCGGATCGGCCATGGCGGCATCGAACGCCTTGCGCAGGATGCCGACGTACTCCATCGGCGTGTCGCCATGGACGAAATACGGCCGCTGAAAAGCCTGCTGGCTGACGATCAGCGCGACGACTTCGCGGTTGGCGTCACCCTTGACGTATTTCCACAACGGCTGCGCGCCGAGCTTGGTGAGCTCTTCGTCTGCCGTCGCGCCGATCTGCAGGAGCAGGCGGAGCTTGCCATCGCGGATCCATTCGGGCTTTTGCGACTTGGCGCTCGACCAGTCCCATCCGCACATGCCGTCGATCTCGCCCCGCTCCATGGCGAGCGTCGTGTCGAGCGTGCCTTTGTAGCCGCCGATGACGTCGATCTTCGCATCCGTGGTCTTGCGGATCATGTGTGCGTAATCGTGGGTGGCGTCCCCGTAGGAGCCGCCGCCTATGACGGTCCGGTGCGTGAACAGATCCGCGACGGTTGCGATCTTGGAACGCTCGAAAGTCGCGCAGATGCGGGTCGAAGAGTTGGCGCTGCCGATCCATTGTACCTTGTTCGCCGCAAACAGCGTGCTCGGCTTGTCGTCGAGCAAAGGGCCGGTAATCGCGCCCGGCGTCACCGCGCCGAGCGTCAGCCCGTCTTTGGGCGCGATGGTGCTGACATGCACGCCGGCCTTGGTGCTGCCGGCGCCTGGCATGTTCTTGGCGACGATCGCCGGGGTGCCGGGGATATGACGCGCAAGATGGCGCGCCAAGGCGCGCGCGTAGATATCGAAGCCGCCCCCGGGATTGCCGCCGATCACGAAATCGATGGTCTTGCCGGCGTAGTAATCCTGCGCGGCCGCCGGGAGCACGGCGGCGACAAGGCCTCCGCATGACACGGCCAGCAGCGCGGTTCGCAGGAGTCGGTTCATGGTGTCCCTCACGGCCTGATCGCCGCGCGCGCGGCCTGCACCACATCTTTCGGCGTCGCGTGCAGCTTCTGCACGATTTCCTGCACTTTCGCCCCCGGCAGCGGCGCGATGTCGATGCGCAGCTTGTCGGCTTCCGCGAGGAACTGCGCGTCGGCCATGGTGGCGTCGAAGGCGTTGCGCAGGACCGACAGCGGCGCGGCTGGGATTTCCGGCGGCGCGATATAGGAACGCTGGAACACCTGCTGGCCGCTCACGAGCTCGACCACGGCGCGGTCGACCCCGCCTTTGACATAGTCCCAGACATGGGGGACGCCCATCTTGCTGAGCTCATTATTGCGCTCGAGCCCGATCTGCAGGAGCACGCTGAGCTTGTTGTCGCGCAGCCAGTCGCCGCGCTGCGCCTTCACGCTCGCCCAGTCCCAGCCGCAGGAGCCGACCACCTCGCCGCGCTCCATCGCGAGGCCGATCTCGGTGGTGCCGTTGTAGCCGGAGACGACCTTGTATTTGGCGCCGGCGGTTTTCTTCAGCATGAAGGCGTAGTCGTGCGTCGACTCGTTCGGCGACACCGCACCGAACGGCACTTCCCTGGCGCGCACGTCGTCGAAGCTCTTGACGCCGGCCGCGGCCCAGCCGACGCAGACGCGGGTGCCGTTGTTGGCGGTGCCGAGATATTGCACGCGCACCGGATCGAACAGGATCTCGGGCTTCTCTTCCAGCAGTGTGCCCATCACCGCGCCCGGCATGATGCCGGCGATGACGGTGCCGTCCTTCGGCGCGATCTTGGCGAGGAAGCCGGCGGCGCGGCCGGAGCCGGCACCCGGCATGTTCTTGACCACGATGCTCGGCTTGCCGGGGATGTGCCGGTTGATGTGGCGGGCCAGCGCGCGGCCGTAGATGTCATAACCGCCGGCCGGCCCGGAGCCGATGATCAGGTCGATGCTGCGGCCGGCGTAGTAGTCCTGCGCCATGGCCGGCGCGGCGATGCATGCGCCGAGCGCCGCGCAGGCGGCAAGGAGCGTGCGGCGGTCGTTCAAAGGCAGCATGCGTTCCCCGCCTTGTTGTCCGGTTATGGATTGATCGCTGCGCGCGCGAGGTCGATGACCTGCGGCGACGATGCATAGAGATTGCGCACGACCTCCTGGACCCGCTCTCCCGATAGAGGCGCGACGTCGATGCGCAGCTTCTCGGCGTCGGCCAGGAACTGCGGGTCCTTCATCGTGGCGTCGAACGCCCGGCGCAGGATGGCGAGATTGGCCGGCGTGGTCTTGGGCGGCGCGATGAAGGAGCGGTGGAACACGGTCTGGCTCAGGATCAGCTCCAGCACCTTGCGGGTGGTGTCGTCCTTCACGAACGTCATGATGTGTGGGACGCCGAGCCTGGTGAGTTCCTCCATCGGCTCGATCGCGTCCTGGGTGAGGACGTTCACGACCTTGTCGCGCACCCATGCCGGCCGTTGCGATTTGAGGCTCGCCCAGTCGAAGCCGCAGAACCCTTCGATCTCGCCGCGCTCGAGCGCAAGCGAGAGATCGGAGGTGCCCTTGTAGCCGGTGACCATGTCCCACTTCGCGCCGGTGGTCTTCCTGTGCAGATAGCCGTAGTCGCGGGTGGAGTCGTTCGCCTGTCCGCCGCCGAACACGGCCTTGACCGTGCGCGCGTCCTCGAACGTCTTGACCTTCGCGTGCTTGCCCGACACGCAGACGCGGACGCCGTTGTTGACGTTGCCGATGAACATGACTTGCGTTGGCTCGAACAACCGCTCCGCCTTGGGATCGAGCATCGGGTCCATGACGGCGCCTGGCATGATATTGGCGATCACGGTGCCGTCCTTCGGGGCGACATTGCTGATGAAGCCGGCCGCGCGCGCCGAGCCGGCGCCCGGCATGTTCTTCGGCACGATGCTGGGATTTCCGGGAATATGGCGTCCCAGATGCCGCGCCACCGCGCGCCCGTAAATGTCGTAGCCGCCGCCGGGCGGCGCGCCGATCAGGAGGTCGATCGACTTGCCGGCGAAGAAATCCTGCGCAGCGGCGGGGAGGGAAGAGAATGCCGCGAGTGCCCCGACCAGCGCAGCGAAAGTAATCGGGCGGATGTTCGAACAACGCATTGAGCCTGCTCCCGGGGCATTCGTTGTATGCCCGGAAGGCTAGGTTATCCGGCGACCAGGAACAACAGGTGCGGCCTGCGGCGGCGGGTCGCCGCCGGGCATGTCGATCGAGGGCGTCAGGTCCGCACGATTCCCATCACCCCGCTGCGGATCAGCTCCAGCGAGATCACGAACATCAGCGCATAGGCGATCTTGTAGAACGTCTCGTGCGGCACGCGCCGCACCAGCCAGATGCCGAAGAAATTGGTGGCGATCGCGAGCGGCAGCAGCAAGGCCGAGGTGAGCACCGTCTGAAGGGTGAATTGGCCGAGTGCGGAATAAGCAACGAGCTTCATCCAGTTCAGCGCCGCAAAGAAGATGAGCGTGGTGCCCACGAGCGTCATCTTGTCGAGCTTCTGCGGCAGCATGAACACCTGGAACGGCGGCGCGCCGGCCTGCGCCAGCGTCGAGGTGATGCCGGTCATCGCGCCCCAGAACACGCCGGCGGCGGCCTTGGGCTTTTTCGGCTCCGCCGGAACGCGGCCGAGCCAGGTGTAGAGCACGAAGGCGACGCCGATGGTGCCGACCATGATGCGCACGTGCGCGTCGTCGAGATAGGTCGCGAGGAACCAGGCCGCGCCGACGCCGATCGCGCCGCCGACCAGCAGCACCTTCAGGTTCCAGGCGCTGTAGTCGCGCCGGTAGACCCAGGCCGAGATCGCGTCCTGCACGATCAGGATCGGCTGCACGATCGCCGCCGCCTGCAACGGCGGGATCGCGAGCGCCATCAGCGGCGTCGAGATCATGCCGATGCCGGAGAAGCCGCCCTTGCCGAGGCCCAGGATGGTGATCGCCGGGATCGCCAGCAGGTAGAACAGCGGGTCGGTGATGATGGACATGCGAGAGGAGGGTCGAGTGGGCGAGTGCCCGGCGGGCGCATATAGGCGCACCGGCGTGGCGGACGCCACCCGATTCCACGCATGGCGGGGATGATGTTTATCTCGGCCGTGCCGGGTGTCACCTCTCCCCGCTTGCGGGGAGAGGTCGGATTGCGAAGCAATCCGGGTGAGGGGGAGTCTCAACAAATTCAGGGCGTCGCGGGGGCGGCCCCCCCCCCCCCCACCCCAAACAACAGCGAGAGGGGGGCGCCCAGGGGGGGGGGCGCCG
>JAIESR010000043.1 GCA_019745775.1 Xanthobacteraceae bacterium
CTGTTCGTACTTGCGACCCATGGCAACACCTCTCTAAGAAGGTGTTGCACTTCGTTTGTGAACTTAGGGAATCCAGAGTCTTCGCTGACTGGATCCCCGCTTTCGCGGGGACGAGCGGTGAGAGACCGAGTCGATCCTTACTCCGCCGCGACGTGGGCGTAGCGCTGCACTTCATCGTTGACGAGCGCGGTCGGCGAGCCGGTCTTTTCCAGCATGCCCCAGCTTTTGAGCCATTCGGCCGTCCGCTCGAGCTCCTCGGCCGGAATCGGCGCGGGGTCCGTCACCACCAGGCGGCCTTCGCGCAGATCCGAGACCTTGAGCTGCGCCACCTCGGTCTCGCCCTTCTTCACGTGATAGTCGATGAAGTAGTGCATGTAGGCCGACTTGTTGGCGTTGATTCGCCTGACCGCTTCACGCACCGCGCGGTTGAACGCGCTGTAGGTTTCCGGATCGACGCGATCGGAGGCTACTTCGGTCCCGTGATAGAAGGACGAGCAGACGACGCGGCAGCCGAGCTTCTCGGCGAGCGAAATGTGCGGCTCGGTCAGCGTCACCGCCTCGACCTCGCCGGCCAACAGCGCCCTGACGCGCAGGATGGAGAGCGACGGCGCGCTGCACAGCCTGACCATCTCGCGCGGCATGAAGCCCTGCAGCAGGTGCAGCGCGACATAGTGCGTGCCGAAATAGAAGGGAACGGCCACCGGCACGTTGGCAAGCTGCTGCGGGGTGTAGATCGACGATTTCGGACCGACGACGATCGCGGCGTAGGTGATGATGGCGCGGCGCCCGACCTGGCGGCTTGCCTTGCCGGTCTCTTCGACGCGGCAGTAGTTGCCCCACTCGCACGCGTTGTACATGTCGGCTTTGCCGTCCTCGAGCATCTTGCCGTGGCTCAGGAACGGATCGAGCCCCTTCGGGGTGATGATGTTGGTCGCAACACGTTCGGTATTGGCGGCCTTTTGACGGTCCACCCACTCAATCTGAAGCCCCTCCTTTTCAAACAGGCCTTCGTCATAAGCGACGAGCTCCGGCAGGCCTTGGAACGGCTGGGTATTTTCCAACGTGAGTTTCTTCATGGCGTTTCTCCGGGCAATGGCTGCTTTCCGGGGCACCCCCCGCGAAGCAGGGTTTGCGGGCATCATAAGAAGAAATCGTGCGTCCAGCTAGCCGGCTGCCGCGTGGCTGCCCCGCCAATCGGGGCGTGCCCCGGCGACCGGCTGCCGCGGCGAAACCCCGCAGAGTTCTTTGTTCGACCGGAAAACTTGAGTAGCCTTGAGCCCAGAGCCAGTATCCGTGTCAGACGTCCAACGGGGTTCGCCATGAAAAATGCAACAGTCGCAATCGCGCTGATCGCAACGACGCTCGCCTGCCAACCCGCGGCCGCTCAGACCGTGACGATGGTGGTCGGCTACTCGCCAGGCGCGACCTACGACATCTATACGCGCAACTTCGCGCGTCATCTCGGCAAGCATCTGCCGGGCAATCCCAACGTCATCGTCCAGAACATGGCGGGCGCCGGCAGCCTGCGTTCGGCGAATTTCATCTTCACCACCGCGCCGAAGGACGGCACCACGCTCGGCGTGTTCGCACGCGGCCTTGCCATGCAGCCGCTGCTGGACCCCACCGGGGTGCAGTACGAACCGCTGAAGTTCAACTGGATCGGCAGTCTCTCCGCGGACGTGAGCCTCGTCCTGTCGTGGCACACCAAGCCGTTCAAGACCGTCGAGGACCTGCGCACGCGCGAGATGGTCGTCGCCGGCACCGGCTCGGGCGCCGACAGCGTGATCTTCCCCTACATCCTCAACGGTGTGCTCGGCACCAAGATGAAGATCGTGACCGGCTATCCCGGCGCGGCGGACTTCCTGCTCGCGGTCGAGCGCCAGGAAGCCGACGGCACCGCCGGCGTGTCGTGGAGCGGGCTCAATGCGTCGAAGCCGGAATGGATCGCGAAAAAGCAGATCAACGTGATCGTGCAGCTCGGCCTCAAGAAGCATCCCGGCATGAACCCGGCGCCGCTGGTGATGGAGTTCGCCAAGAACGACACCGATCGCGGCGTGCTGGAGCTGATCTTCTCGCGCCAGGACATGGGTTATCCGGTGGTGGCGCCGCCCGGCACGCCGCCGGAGCGCGTCGCCGTCCTGCGCAAGGCGTTCGAAGCGGTGCTGCGCGATCCGGAGTATCTCGCCGACGCCAAGAAGCAGCACCTCGAGGCCGAGTTCATGCGCGGCGAGGAGGTCGAAGCGCTGATCAAGCGCGTCATGGCGAGCCCGCCCGACGTGTTCGAGCGCGCCCGCAAGGCGATCGAAGCCGGCAAGGGCGCGACGCTGGAAAAAGCCAAAAAGTAATCGCGGACGCCGCCTCGAGAAGCGCGCTGCCTCGGGAGGAAATCCATGACTACACCCCGCCGCACATTCCTGCGGCTGGCGGCCGGCGCCGTCGCGTTGCCGGTCGTCGCGCGTCCGGCCATCGCGCAATCCTATCCGTCGCGGCCGGTACGCATCGTCGTGGGCTTCACGCCGGCCGGCGCGACCGACATCCTGGCGCGGCTGATCGGCCAGTGGCTGTCGGAACGACTCGGGCAGACCTTCGTGGTCGAGAACCGTCCCGGTGCCGGCAGCAACATCGCCACCGAGGCGGTGGTGCGGTCGCCCGCCGACGGCTACACGCTGATGCTGGTGGCGCCGGCCAATGCGATCAACGCCACGCTCTACGACAAGCTCCCTTTCGACTTCATCCGCGACATCGCGCCGGTCGCCGGGCTGATCCGCGTGGCGAACGTGATGGAGGTGAACCCGGAGCTTCCTGCCAGGACGCTGCCCGAGTTCATCGCCTACGCCAAGGCCAACCCGGGCAAAGTCAACTACGCGTCGGCCGGCACCGGCAGCCAGCAGCATGTCGCCGGCGAGCTGTTCAAGATGATGGCGGGTATCCAGATGGTGCACATCCCCTATCGTGGCGGCGGCCCCGCCCTCGCCGACCTGATGGGCGGACAGGTGCAGCTCTTCTTCGGCACCACGGCGTCGACCATCCAACTCATCAGGAGCGGCAAGCTGCGCGCGCTCGCGGTCACCACCGCCGAGCGATCGAATGCGCTGCCGGACGTGCCGACGGTGGCCGAGTTCGTGCCGGGCTACGAGGCGAGCTCGTGGTACGGAATCGGCGCGCCGCGCAATACGCCGCCCGAGATCATCGACAGGCTCAACAAGGAGATCAATGCCGGCCTCGCCGATCCCAGGATCAAGGCGAAACTGGAAGACATGGGCGGCACCGCGCTCACCGGTCCGGCCTCCGCCTTCGGCAAGCTGATCGTCGACGAGACCGAGAAATGGGCGAAGGTGGTGAGAGCTTCCGGCGCGAAGGCCGGGCCGGACTAGATTTCTACTCGACTCTCTCCGCTCATGCCCGCGAAAGCGGGCATCTAGAATCTTGCTTTGGCTCCTGGGTCCCCGCTTGCGCGGGGACGAGCGGACAGTGCGCTAATTGGCGCCTACCTCCCCGACGCCTGCATGAAGCGCTGCTTGATGGCGTAGCCGTCGCGGCTCGGGAACACGCGCTTCTGGTCGTCGGCCTGCACTGTCGCGTGGACGAAGATCGGCCCCTCCCCGCTGTGCAGCAATCCGCGCATCGCGGCCGCGCTGTCGACCGAGGAGACCCGCTCGACCCGCTTGAACTTGCAGGACTCCGCCGTGCCGGCGAGATCGATGCCGGCGGCGGTCGCGCTCGGCTGCATGCCGGTGGCGCTGTAGTGGCGGTTATCGAGGCAGACGATCGCGAGATTGCCCGGCTGCTTGACGCCGATGGTCGCGAGGCTGCCGAGCGCCATCAGCACATCGCCGTCGCCGGTGATGACCGCCACGCGGCGGTCGTGACGCGCCAGCGCCAGCCCGAGCCCGACCATCGCGGTCGAACCCATCGCGCTCCAGATATAGAAATTAAGGTGATGGTCGCCGCAGGCGGCGACGTCGTATGTCGACGACCCGAGGCCGGTCACGACCAGCAGGTCGCCACGATCGACGAGGAGGCCGGCGACGAAGGGACGGCGGTCCATCATCAGTGTCCCTCCGGCTTGTAGCGGTCGAGCATGCGCTGCGAGAGCAGGATCGCGACCTGGAGATTGCCGCCGCCGAACGCCATCTTGCAGCCGGAGGCGAGAATATCCTCGATGTCCTCCTCGCGCTCGACGCGATAGGTGAGGAAGCCGCAGAGCTTGAGCGTCGGCTCGGTGATCGAGCCCATCGGCACCTGCCACGGATTGAAATCGTTGAACTCGCCGCGCATCGTCACCAGGATGACGATGGGCACCGCGCAGTTCTTCAACAGCGAAAACGTGTTGATGCAGTTGCCGACGCCGCTCGACTGCATCAGGAGCGCCGTGCGCTCCGCGCCGAGCGCGGCGCCGAGCGCCAGCGCCGGGCCTTCCGCTTCGGTGGTGAGCACCACGTCGGTGATCTCGTTGTCGGCCTGGCACAGCGCGATGAGCTGCGCGTGCCCGGTATCCGGGACATAGCCGACCTGGCGGATGCCGTTGCGCTTGAGGACGGCGTGGATGAGGTTCGGCCAGGCGGGTTTTGCATGTGCGGGCTTTTGCTGCGGCTCGGCCAAACGCTTCTCTCCGTGTTATTCGTCCGCGGCAGGCACCGCGCAGACGATCTTACGTAAGTGATTTTCACCATCCGGCCCCTTCACTCAAGCCCCTTCGGCCGCCTCGCCGTTCGTGCGACACTCGCGGCCTGGAAACGCGTTCTCGTGAGGGATCATGACAACCAAAACCGACGTCCGCCCGGAATGGTGGGACAATATTTTCGCGCCCAGCTCATGCCTGGTCATCATCACGACGGTCGATACGCAGGGACGCGTGAATGCGGCGTCGTTCGGAACCTGCACGCGGGTCTGCCACGACCCGATGTACATCTCCTTCACCTGCGGCGAGGGCAAGGACACCTACGACAACATCCAGGCGACCGGCGAATTCACCGTCAACGTCGTGCCGTTCGAGCAGACGATGCTGGACAGGACGCTGATCTGCGGCCTGCCGTTCAACGCCGGCCAGAACGAGCTCCCCAAAGCCGGCCTCACGCCCCTGCCCGCGCGCAAGCTCAAACCGCCGCGCATCGCCGAGTGCCACAGCCATTTCGAGTGCAAGGTCGAGTGGACGCGCCAGTGGCTGCACCGGCTGATGGTCTGCGGCCGCGTCGAGGCGGTCAGCATCGACGCCGACTGCATCACCGACCAAGGCTTCATCGTGTGGGACAAGGTGAAGCCGGCGCACTATTGCGGCATGCGCTATCGCGACCGCTTCGTGCCGGCCTACGACAAGCCGACCCGCGGCGTCTGGCGCTACGACGGCAACGACCCGGAATTCCGCGCCGGCGAGAACTGGCGCGACGCCTATAAGAGCACGGATTGATATGTCCGTGCGGTAGGCCCCGCTCTTGTGCCAGGCAGCCACGTCCCTGATACTCGCTCCAAACAAGCCGTAGACGGCCGGCGCCAGCCGGCCGGAATGCGCGAAGCTGGGATACCGAAATGGCCTTTGCCGTCGCCGTCGATATCGGCGGTACCTTCACCGACCTCGTTGCGTACGACCACGAGAACCACCGCGTCGCCTACGCCAAGAGCCCGACGACCTACGGCAATTTCGTCGAAGGCATCCTCGACTGCTTCAATAAGGTGAAGCTTCAGCCGGAGGCGGCGAGCTTCGTCAATCACGGCACCACGCTCGTCATCAACGCGCTGATCCAGCGCAAGGGCGCCAAGGCGGCGCTGGTCACGACCACGGGCTTCCGCGACGTGCTGGAGATCGCGCGCGGCAACCGGCCCGACCCGTTCGACCTGCACTATCGCCGCGACGATCCGCTGATCCCGCGCCCGCTGCGATTCGAGGTGCCGGAGCGGATCGGCAGCCAGGGCGAGATCGTCACGCCGCTCGACAGCGCCGCGCTCACCGCGCTCGCCGGCAAGATCAAGTCGCTCGGCATCGAGGCGGTCGCGATCTTCTTCATGAACTCCTACGCCAACCCCGTGCACGAAGAACAGGCCGCGGCAGCGCTGCGCGCGCTGCTGCCGGGCGTCTTCATCACCTGTTCGACGGAACTCACGCGAGAATGGTACGAATACGAACGCACCTCGACGGTCGCCGCCAACGCCTATGTCGGGCCGCAGGTGACGACCTATATCCGGCGGCTCGAGGACGACCTCGCCAGCCAGGGTTTCTCGGGCACTCTTTATATGATGGGCTCGAACGGGGGCCTGCTCTCGGTCGAGCGCACCTGCCGGCAGCCGGTCGGGCTCGTGGAATCCGGCCCGATTGGCGGCTGCATCGGCGCCGGCGCCTATGCGGAAACACTGGGCCTGAAGAACGTCATCGCCTTCGACATGGGCGGCACCACTGCAAAATGTGCCCTGGTCGAGGACGGCCGGTTCTCGGTCGACTCGATCTACTACGCCGGCGGCTATGTGAAGGGCTTTCCGATCAAGTCGTCGGTGATCAACATCGTCGAGGTCGGCTCCGGCGGCGGCTCGATCGCCTGGCTCGATCCGCAGAACCGTCTCTCGGTCGGCCCGCAAAGCGCGGGCTCGACGCCCGGGCCCGCCTGCTACGGCACCGGCGGCACCGAGCCGACCGTCACCGACGCCAATCTCGTGCTGGGCCGGCTCAATCCCGACCGCTTCCTCGGCGGCGAGCTCAGGCTCGACACCGCGGCCGCGCGCAAGGCGGTGCAGAAGATCGGCGCGCCGCTCGGCTATGCCGGCGCCGACGGCCTGACGCGCATGGCCGACGGCATCATCGCGCTCGCCACCGTGATCATGGCGGGCGCGATCAAGACCATTTCCATCGAGCACGGCCGCGACCCGCGCGAATTCGTGCTGTTCTGCTACGGCGGCGGCGGTCCGTTGCACGCCAGCGCTTTGGCACGGGAACTGTCGATCCCGACCGTGGTCATCCCACCGGAGCCCGGAAATTTCTCCGCCGTCGGCATGCTGCTTGCGGATGCGCGGCTCGACGTCTCGAAGACCTTCACCGGAAGACTCAGCGACACCACCGTGGCGTCGCTGAAGGACGCCTTCGCCGACATGGAAGCGGAAGCGCGCGCCACGCTGGTGCGCGACTTCGGCGCCGGTGAAGTGCTGTTCGAGCGCTTCGGCGAGATGCGCTATGTCGGGCAGCGCCACAACATCAAGGTGCCGCTCCCCGACACCGCCGATCCGGCGGCGATCCGCACCTCGTTCGACCGCGACTACAAGCGCCGTTACGGCCACGCCGATGCGCGCGCCAATGCCGAATTCCAGGCGCTGCATCTTTCCGCGTTCTCGCGGATGCGTCGGCCGGAGCTGAAATGGCTGCCGCGCGCGCAAGGCGGCAGCGCGACGCCGCAGCGGCGGCAGGTCTATTTCGGCGCCGCCGGCACGCTTGATGCGGCCGTCTTCGATCGCACCGCCCTGCCGGTCGGCTTCAAGGGCCAGGGACCGGCGCTGATCGAGGAATACGGATCGACCACGCTGATCTGGCCGGGCGATCGTTTTGAGGTCGGCACGTTCGGCGAGCTGCGCATCCAATGCGGACAGGGCTGACGATGCAGGAGATCGTCCGCAGCAAAGACGTCGCCCCCGAGCTCGATCCGATCACGCTCGATCCGATCACGCTCGAGGTGATCCGCCACGGCCTCGTCTCGATCACCAACCAGATCGACGCCAACATCAAGCGGACGGCGTTCAGTCCCTACATTTATGAATACAACGACTTCGCGGTCGGCTTGGTCGGCGCCGACGGACAATTGATCGCGCAATGCACCGGCGGCATGCCGCCGTTCGTCGCGGATTCCGTCGGCATGGCGGTGCGCGACGGTATCCAGATTTACGGCAAGGCGCGGCTGCATCACGGCGACGTCGTGCTCTGCAACCACGCCGCCGTGCAGGGCCAGCATCTCAACAACACCGTAATGTACACGCCGATCTATGTCGGCCCCGGGCGTTCGACCTTGATCGGCTTCTTCGCGATCAACGTGCACTGGATCGAGATCGGCGGCATCCAGAGCAACTCGACCGACATCTTCATGGAGGGCCTGCAGCTCCGCTCGATCAAGCTGTGGTCGAAGGGCGAGCCGATCGAAGAGGTCTACCGCATCATCGAGAACAACACCCGGATGCCGAACGAGCTGATGGGTGACATCGCCGCGCAGCTCGCGGGTTGCCTGCTCGGGCGCGATCTCACCGCCGAGCTCGCCGAGAAATACGGCGTGGCCGCGTTCAACGGCGCGGTCGAACGCATCCTCGATCAGTCGGAGGCCGCCGCCCGCGCGTTCATTCGCGCGATGCCGGACGGCGTCTATCGCTGCGACACCTGGCTCGACAACGATCGCTCCGGCTCGGACGAGCCGGTGCCGATCAAGGTGAAGGTGATCGTCGAAGGCGACGAGCTGACGGTCGATTTCTCCGAGATCGCCGGGCAGGCCAAGGGCGCGATCAATTCCGGCTACTACGGCGGCGGCCAGACCATCGCGCGCGTCGCCTTCAAGTACCTGATGGGCGCCGGCGAGATGGCGAACGAAGGCACGTTCCGCCCGATCAAACTGGTCCTTCCTCTTGGAAAGCTGATCAGCGCCGATCCGACCGCGCCGATGTTCATGTACCCGACGCCGTTCCCGACCGTGATCGACGCCGTGATCAAGGCGCTGGAGAACGCGCTGCCGTCGCGCGTGCCGGGCGGGCATTTCGGCACTCATTCGGGCGTGCGCTTCTACGGCCGCCGCGCCGACGGCTCGTTCTTCGATACCCACGACTCCGGCCACGGCGGCTGGGGCGCCTGCGCGACCCACGATGGCGCCGGCCCGTTCCGCACCATGGCGCATGGCGACACCCGCATCATCCCTCTGGAATTGCAGGAGTCGCTGATGCCGTTCCGGATCGAGTCGTTCTCGCTGCGCGAGGATTCCGCAGGCGCCGGCAAATTCCGCGGCGGGCTCGGATTCCGCAAATGCTATCGCATCCTGCGGCCGTGCCTGCTCGGCACCAATCTCGACCGCACCAAATTCCCGCCCTGGGGCGTGCAAGGCGGCAAGGACGCGAAGCCCGGGCGCTTCATGCTGACCAAGGCCGGCGCGACGACCGAGCAGAGCGTCGAGAAGGAAAACGCCTACAAGCTCGAGCCCGGCGATCTCGTGTCGGTCGAGACCGGCGGGGGCGGCGGCTATGGCGCGCCGTCGGAACGCGCGCTCGAGCTCATCCAGCGCGATCTCGACGGCGGCTACGTTACGCGCGCCGCCGCCGAGCGCGACTACGGCGTGCGCGTCGGTGCAGACGGCAAGGCGCGGCGATAAGCGCATTGCCAGCGAGTATCCGCCGCGATCGAAGCTGGCGTAGAATGCCCGGCACAAGCCGGGAACAATGGGGAGGTTGCCGTGTCCAGTCTCGTGCTGCGCCTGTCGAGCCTGGCTGTCGCCGGCCTTGTTGCCGTCGGGGGAGCCGCTGCTGCGTCCGCCCAAGGCATGAGCCCAGCGCTCAAGGAGCTTGCCGCCGCCGCCAACAAGGAAGGATCGCTCACGCTCTCCTGGAGCGGCTCGACCTTCGCCGGCATCCAGGGCGCGGCCCGCTACCAGGCCGCCATCAACAAGATGTTCGGCACCAATATCCGGGTCAATTTCCTGCCGGGGCCGGACATGGCGCGGATCGCGAACCAGCTCGCGACCGAGTTCACCGCCAATCAGCGCGCCCATGTCGACCTCCTGCTCGGCGCGTCGCCGCAGCTCACGCCGCTGGTGAAGATCGACTTCTTCGAGCGCGTCGACTGGAAGCAATACCTGCCCGGCCGCATCACCGACCAGATGATCGAGCTCGACGGCCGCATCATCCGCATCGTCACCGGGCTCTCGGGCGCGACCTACAATTCACGTCTGGCGCCGATGAAGCCCACAACGTTGGCCGATTTCCTGCGGCCGGAATGGAAGGGCAAGATCGCCTCGACGCCCTACTCCGCCGGCTTCGACGTGCTCTATGCCGCCGACGTCTGGGGCAAGGAGAGGACCACCGAGTACGTCACCAAGCTGTCGTCGCAGATCACCGGCCTGATCCGCTGCGGCGAGGCCGAGCGCATCGCGACCGGCGAGTATCTCGCGCTGGTGATGGACTGCACCGGCCAGGACGCCCTGCAATGGCAGGAGAAGGGCGCGCCGGTCGGCCAGATGATGCCGCTCGACGCGGCGCAACTGCGCTACTACTACTTCGCCATTCCGAAGAACGCGCGGCATCCCAACGCCGCGAAGCTCTACAGCGTGTTCCAGATGACGGAAGAAGGCCAGCGCCTCTCCTACGACACCTGGAAGACCGACCTGCATTTCCTCCCGGGCTCGCGCATGGGCAAGATGGTCGACGGCTACATGCAGCAGAAGGTCCCGTTCAAGGAAGTCACCGTGGAATGGCAGTTGCAGCACCCGGAGATCAACACCGGCCGCAGCGAGCTGATCAAGATCCTGACCACCAAGCGGTAGCGGATGTTTCGTTCGGATCGCGTTCTCTCTCCGCTCGTCCCCGCGAAGGCGGGGACCCAGGAGCCACAAAGGAAGATTCTGGATTCCCGCTTACGCGGGAATGAGCGGTGGAGAGACCGAATCCAACAAGTGCAACCTAACACCGCCTGATGTCGACCATCGCCGGACCCGCAACGCAACGCCGTAACTTCGACCTCCTCCCGGCGGCGATGCTCGTCGCCGTCATCGGCACGAGCGTCATCGTCCTCGGCCATCTCGTGGTGGTGCTGTGGCTGAGCTTCAGCGACGGCACGCCCGGCACCGGCCTCGTCTACACGCCCGCCAACTACACGGAAGTGTTCTCCGACGCGCGCACCTATACGGTGCTGATCGACACATTCCTGTTCGCGTTCGTATCGCTGGCGGTGGCGCTCGGCATCGGCATCCCGATCGCCTGGATCGCGGAGCGCACCGACTTCCGCGCCAAGACGCTGCTGTTCACGCTGATGGCGGTCGGGCTCCTGATCCCGGGCTTCGCGGTCGCGATGGGCTGGCTGTTCCTGCTGCACCCGCGCATCGGCCTCATCAACCAGCTGTTCCAGATCGTATTCGGCATGCCCTCGCCGTTCTCGATCACGACGATCCTCGGCATGGGCTGGGTGCAGGGGCTCAACCTCGCGCCGCTCGCCTTCATCATGACGGCCGCCGTCTTCCGCTCCATGGACCCGTCCATGGAGGAAGCCGCCGAGGTGCACGGCGCGGCGCCGCTGCGCGTGTTGCGCGCCATCACCGTGCGCCTCGCCTGGCCCGGCATCATGGCGGCGTCGATCTACGTGTTCATGACCGCGTTCGCGGCCTTCGACGTACCGGCCATCATCGGCTGGGGCAATCGCATCTTCACGTTCTCGACCTATCTCTACCTGCTGCTCAATCCGCAGGACGTGCTGCCGCGCTACGGGCTTGCCGCCGCGCTCTCGACCATCGCGTTGGTGATCGCCGCGGCGGCGAGCTGGTGGTACGGCACGATGCATCAGCGCTCGCGCCAGTTCGCGGTGGTCACCGGCAAGGCCTACCGGCCCGCGCTCAAGCCGCTCGGCCGCCGCGCCATCGCCGCCTGGTGCTTCATCGGCGCCTATCTGCTGCTCAGCAAGATCATGCCGCTCATTCTGCTCGCTTACGCCTCAGGGCTGCCGTTCTTCCAGCTCCCGAGCGCCATGGCGTTCTCGACCATGTCGTTGACGCATTACGCAACGCTGCCATGGGACCTCGTGTTCCGCGCGGTCAGCAACACGCTCGTGCTCGCCGTCCTGGTGCCGACCGTGACGCTCGCGCTCAGCCTCGCCTTCTCCTGGATCGTCTTGCGTTCGCGCGTTCCCGGCCGCGCCGGCTTCGATTTCATCGCCTTCCTGCCGCACGCGGTGCCGAGCATCATCTTCGGTGTCGGCGCGCTGCTGCTCACGCTGTTCGTGCTCCAGCGGGCGCTGCCGCTCTACGGCACCATCTGGATACTCTTGATCGTGTTCGTGATCGCGCGCATCAGCTACGGCACGCGCATGACCAATTCCGGCCTGATCCAGATCCATGCCGAGCTGGAAGAGTCCGCGCTGGTGAGCGGCGCCTCGACCTGGGAGGCGTTCCGCCGCGTCACCATTCCGCTGCTGGCGCCGACGCTGCTCTATGCCTGGCTCTGGATCGCGCTGCTGACCTTCCGGGAGCTGACGCTCGCCGTGATCCTGTCGACCGCCGACAACCTCACCTTCCCGGTGGTGGTGTGGAGCCTGTGGCTCGGCGGCGGGCTCGGCCAGGCCTCCGCGCTTGCCATGGTCATGCTATTGATGATGACACCCCTGATCGCGGTCTACTGGCTGATCGCGCGCCGGCAGGGCTTGGTCGCGGACTGACGACGAAGAAGATGCAAGAAGCGCTCAACCACAAGCATGCCGCGCACGCGATCGATCCGATCACGCTCGAGGTGGTCCGCCATGCGATGGTGTCGATCACCAACCAGATCGACGCCAATATCAAGCGCACGGCGTTTTCCGCCTACATCTACGAATACAACGATTTCGCCGTCGGACTGACCGACGCCGACGGCATGCTGGTCGCGCAATGCACCGGCGGCATGCCGCCGTTCGTCGCCGACTCCGTCGGCATGGCTGTCCGCGACGGCCTCCATATCTACGGTAAGGAGCGGCTGCACCACGGCGATGTGGTGCTCTGCAACCACGCCGCCGTGCAGGGCCAGCACCTCAACAATACGGTGATGTACACGCCGATCCACGCCGGGGCGAGCCGCGACGCGCTGGTCGGCTTCTTCGCCATCAATGTGCACTGGATCGACATCGGTGGCTGCGTGCCGCACTCGACCGACATCTTCATGGAGGGGCTGCAGCTCCGCTCGATCAAGCTCATGTCGAAGGGCGAGCCGATCGAGGAGGTCTACCGCATCATCGAGAACAACACGCGCCAGCCGGTCGAGCTGATGGGCGACATCGCCGCGCAGCTCGCCGGCTGTCTGCTCGGCCGCGATCTCATCGCCGCGCTGGTCGACAAGTACGGCGCCGAGACGTTCGAACGCGCGGTCGACGTCATCCTCGAACAGTCGGAGGCGGCGGCGCGCGCACTGATCCGCTCGATGCCGGACGGCACCTACACGTCGGAAACGTTCCTCGACAACGACCGCGCCGGCGACGAGCCGCTGCCGATCCGGATCAAGGTCGTCGTCGCGGGCGACGAGATGACCATCGACTATTCCGGCATCGCCGGCCAGGTGAAAGGCCCGATCAATTCCGGCTGGTTCGGCGGCGGCCAGACCACCGCGCGCGTCGCCTTCAAATACCTGATGGGCGCCGGCGAGATGGCGAACGAGGGAACGTTCCGCCCGCTGAAGCTGATCCTGCCGCCGGGCAAGATACTGAGCGCCGATCCGACCGCCCCGATGGGCAACTACTCGACACCGTTCCCCACCGTGATCGATGCCGTCATCAAGGCGCTGGAGAAAGCATTGCCGGCGCGCGTCCCGGGCGGCCACTTCGGCACCCATTCCGGCGTGCGCTTCCACGGCCGCCGCGCCGACGGCGCGTTCTTCGGCACGCACGATTCAGGCCATGGCGGCTGGGGCGCCTGCGCGACCCACGACGGCGCCGGCCCGTTCCGCACCATGGCGCATGGCGACACCCGCATCATCCCGCTCGAATTGCAGGAAACCTACCTGCCGGTGCGGATCGAGGCGTTTTCGCTGCGCGAAGATTCCGGCGGCGCCGGCGAATTCCGCGGCGGGCTCGGCTTCCGCAAGCGCTACCGGATGCTCGCACCCTGCGGCCTGCAAACCAATCTCGACCGCACCAAGTTTCCGCCCTGGGGCGTGCAAGGCGGCAAGCCAGGCGAACCCGGCCGTTTCTTGCTGGTAGAAGGCGCCACCGGCCGCGAACGGCCGATCGAGAAAGAGAAAGGCCTCCAGCTCAAGGCCGGCGATCTGGTCAGCGTCGAAACCGGCGGTGGCGGCGGCTACGGCCCGCCGCAGGCGAGGACATTGGAGCGCATTCAACGCGATCTCGATGGCGGGTATGTTTCCAAGGCGGCGGCGGAACGCGACTATGGCGTCACCGTCGGCACCGACGGCAAGGCGCGGCGAGAGACGATGGACGACAGAAAATGAACGTGCGGCGAATTCCTGCGGCTCTGGCGATCGGCATCCTCGGCGTGCTGGCGGCGCTGCCATCGACGCGCGCCGAGACCGTCGAAGAATTCTATCGCGGCAAGACCATCAAGATGTATGTCGGCACCGGCCCCGGCGCCGGTGCGGTGAGCGGCTATCCGATGGCGCTGGCGCCGGTGATCCGCAAATACATCCCCGGCAACCCGAATCTCGTCGTTTCGCACATGCCGGGCGCCGGCGGCATCAAGGCCGCGACCTATATCGAGCGCGTCGCGCCGCAGGACGGCACCGCCTGGGGCTTCATCACCCGCGGTTTCATGCTGGCGCCGCTGCTCAAGCTGCCGCAGGCGGACTTCGAGCCGGCGAAATTCAATTGGATCGGCAGTCCGGCCCGCACCGTGTCGATGGGGCTGGTGTGGAACGCACATACAAAGGTACGCACCATCCAGGACGCCATGCGCGAGGAGGTCGTGGTCGGCGCCACCTCGATCGCGCAGGATACCGGCATCTATCCGCGCGCGCTCAACCAGATCGCCGGCACCAAATTCAAGATCGTCACCGGCTACGCCGGCCTCGGCGCGGTCGACATTGCGCTTCAGCGCGGCGAAGTACAGGGCAAGGTCGGGTCGACCTGGGGCTCGCTCAACTCCGGCTCCAGCGCGCACTGGGTCAAGGACAAGATCGTCACCGTGCTGGTTCAGCTCGGCGTGAAGAAATCGCCCGACATCCCCGCCGAGGTACCGCTCGGCCTCGATCTCGCCAGGACGCCGGAAGACCGGCAGGTGCTCGAAGTGCTGTGCGCCCCGGGTGCGACAGGCTATCCCTCGTTCATGGGTCCGGGCGTGCCAAGGGACCGCGTCGAGGCGATCCGCCGCGCCTACGTACTCGCGATGAAGGATCCGGATTTCGCCGAGGCGCTGCGCAAGCAGAGCCTCGAGCTCGATCCGATCGGCGCTGACGAGCTCACCGGCATCGTGCGCGGCATCTACGCGATGCCGGAAGCCGCCGTGACGCGGGCGCGCGAGCTGCTGCCGTCGCTCTGAAGGGGCTACAGCCCGAGGATCTTGCGGGTGTCCTCGAACAGCTCGTCGACCGTGAAGCGGCGCTGGATCAGGCCCTGCTTGAAGCAGATCTCGATGATCAGCTCGAGCGCCTTGCGGTTCGGCTCGATGCCGAAGCGCAGCGGGTCGTCGGGCGTGCCGTCGGTCGGGAGCTTCGCCGCGCGCTTGCTCTCCTGCAGCATGCGGTAGAGCTCTTTCACCACGTCCGGACGCGAATTCGCGACCGTGTCGCGCACCACCGTCATGTGATTGATCGGCACGCCGCCGTTCTTCGCCGCCCAGGCACGGGCGGCGCCTTCGGCATCGGGGATCAGGTGCTTGAGGCGCGGATCGGGCAGATGGTCGCCAACGATCGCGGCGTCGAGCTCGCCGTCGAGCAGCATCTTGGCGATCTCCTTGCCGGGTGCCGCGCGCGTCGCGGTGGGCGGGTCCTTGTATTCCGCCACATGCGGATCCTCGAACGTCACCCACTTCACGCTGTCGAGGTCGACGCCGTAATCCTGCGCCAGGATGCCCCGCACCCAGGTCGCGGTGGTGACCGAATAGGCGCGCAGGCCGACGCGCTTGCCGTTGAGGCCCTGCGGGCGCAGCGGCCCCTTTTCCGGGTTGTAGGCGATGGTGTGGTGCTGGCCGCGGCCGACCACCGGCGCCGGCAGCAGGAGATATGGCGTGCCGTAATTCTTGGCCTGCAGATAGGTGACGATCGCGAGCTCGCCGAAATCGAACTCCTTGTCGCGCACCATCCGCTTGAACGCGGTGTTCGCCACTTTCACGTCGGCGAACTGGAAATCGACCAGCGGCGACGAGACCTCACCCTTCTTCAACGCGATCGCGTTCTTGTAATCGGCCAGCAGTGCCTTCAGCGTGATCTTGTCAGCCATCCAACGATCCCCTTAGAGCAGATTCCGTTCTTGATGAAACATTCGCGATCCTGTGTCCCGGGCGCAGCGCAGCATGAAATGATGCGCTGCTGACCCGGGACCGTATCGAATACCGCCTTTGTAACGGCCCCGGCTCGGCGGTGCATCACTTCGTGTTGCACCGCGTCCGGGACACGCGATTCAGTTCGACCGGAACATGCTTTAGTCCGCCAGTGCGGGATACAACGTCTGCGCGGTCTTGCCGAAAATCCATTCCTGATCGCTGGCGCTGAGCGACGACAACGCCTTCCGCGCCTGCGCGAGATTGTCCTTCAACTTGCCGGCGGTCGCCGGGAAATTGGAGCCCCAGGCGACGCGGTTGGCGCCGAACTCGGCGACCATCTTGCCGAAGAAGGTTTCCGGCGAGCCCTTGCCCCAGTCCTCGCGCATGTAATTGATCGGCGTCACCTTCAGATACACGTTCGGATTCTTCGCGAATTCCCAGAACTCGCGATCGGCTGCGAACGGCGGACCATCGACGATCTGCGGACGCGCCAGGTGGTCGAGGATGATCTTCACTTTCGGGAACCGCTGCATCAACTCGCGCAGCTGCGGAAAACCCTGCTGCGTCATCTGCATGCAGACCGGCAGCCCGACCTCACCGACATACTCCCAGGACGGATAGGTGCGCGGATCGTAGAACCACGTTGCCTGTCCGCGCATGGTGCTGCCGGTCGTGAACAGGCGCAGCCCCGCCATCCCGCGCAGCATCCAGTATTTGATCTTGTCCACCGCGTCAGGCGCCAGCACATCGACCGAGTACACGCCGGTGAAGCGCTTCGGGTGGGCGGCGACCGCCTCGGAGACATAGGTGTTGTCGTAGCCGTAGGCGGTCGAGGAATGCACGAGCGCCGACTTGTCGACGCCCGCCTCGTCCATGGCGACAAGCATGTCGGGATACGGCACCGGCCGCTCGCGCGACCAGTCGGATTGGATGCCGCCGAGCGGGTTGAGCGGATACTTCACCGTGTCCTTGGAGATCACATGCGGATGGATATCGACGACTGATGCCATAGGTCCTTACCTTGTTGGATTTAGCGCGCGGTTCAGGTCGGATTGACGAAGGCTTCACCGAGCGCCATGCGCCGCGGGATCAGGCCTTGCTGCAGGCCGTAGTTGAGCATCGCGTCGATGCTGGCGGCGTTGTCCTTCATGCCATAGGGCAGCGGATCGCCGACGATCGACGCGAGGCCGCGATATTTCCTGTCGTCGGCGGTGTCCCCCTTCCCGGCCTTGAGCTGGTCCATGTAGATCGCCTTGGTGGCGACGAAGGCATCGAATAACGACTTCGCCACGTGCGGATGCTTCTCCAGTACCTCGGTCTTCACCACCACCGAGCCGTGGATCGGATAGATGCCGGTGCGCTTGAACCAGTCAGCTTCCGTCTGCGCCACGTGCGGGATCAGCTCCGGATAGTTCTGGTTCGACCGCTGCTGCCACCCCCCGGTCGGCGAGCCGGAACGGCCGATGCCGGCATTGCCGGTGAAGCCCGCGTCGAGTTCGCCGTTGTCCATCATGTCGGCGAGCGAGGTCCCGTCCGGCGCGTGCACGACGTTGGGCGGCAGCTTCAGGGCGGTGACATGCTCCTCGTCGTCGACCACCCAGGTGACCTTGGAGGAGTCGAGGCCGTATTCGTTGACGAAGATACCGCGGGTCCACACGCCGGTGGTGACCGAATAGGCGCGCACGCCGACCTTCTTGCCTTCCAGGTCCTTCGGCGTGCGGATGCCGGAATCGGGCCGGGTGACGAAGCCACCGTGATGGAAGCGCCGCATCAGGAACACTGGCAATGCGATGTATGGAGCGCCGAGCCCGCGCGCGATCATGTAGGTGGTCGGCGCCATCTCGCAGACGTCGAATTCGAGGTCGCGCACCATGCGCCGGAACGCGCCGATAATCGGCACGACCTCGACGAAATCGGGATCGACGCCGGCAATCTTCACCCGTCCGTCCTTCAGCGCGGCGGTGTGGCCGTAGGTCCCGATCGCGATCTTCAGCCGTGGTGCGCTGGCCATTCCTGGTCCTTTTTCGATGCTTGTTTCATTGCTTGTTTCATTGCTTGGGGACGCCGGCCCTTTCGATGACATCGGCCCAGCGCTTGATGTCGCGCGCCATGCGCTCGGTCATGGCCTCGGGCGTGCTGCCCTGCGCGTTCAGGCCGAGGTCCCGCGCCTTCTGCCGCACGTCGGGGTCGGCAAGCGCTGCGTTGATGTCGCGATTGAGGATGCCGAGGATGTCCTTCGGCAGGCCGGCGGGCGCTGCGAGCGCATTCCAGCTCGTCACCACGTAGTCCGGCAGGCCGCTCTCCTTCGCGGTCGGCACGTTCGGCAGCAGCGGATTGCGCTCTTCATCCGCCGACGCCAGCACAACCAGCTGGTTATCCGACAACGGCCCCTTGAAGGCGGCGTAGAAGTCGAAGGCCATGTCGATGTCGCCGCGCAGCACGCCGGTGATAAGGTCAGGCGTCGTACGATACGTCACGATGGTGGCGTCGATCCCGGTCATCAGCTTGAACAGATGCGCCGACAGGTTCTGCGTCGATCCCGGGTTGATGGCGCCGAGGTTGACCTTGCCCGGATACTTCTTGGCGTACGCGATGAGATCGGCCACCGTCTTGTAGGGCGCATTGCGGCGGGTGACGAGCAGCATGTCGAACGTGGCCGTGATCGACACGTGCGTGAAGTCCTTGAGCACGTCATAGGGCCGGTTCTTGAACAGCGTCATACCGATGGCCGTGCCGTTGCCGGTCACCGACATCGCATAGCCGTCCGCCGGCGACGCCAACAGCGTCTGTTGCGCGAGCACGCCGCCGGCACCGGGCTTGTTCTCGATGACGACCTGCTGGCCCCACTTCTCGCCGAGCTTCTGCCCGAGCAGCCGCATGGTCACGTCGGCGACACCGCCGGGGCCGAACGGCAGGATCAGACGCACCGGACGCGTCGGAAACTTCGATTGCGCGTAAGCCGGCGCGCAGACCGCGATCGACAGAAGCAGGGCCAAGAATCCGCCGGCGCGTGCATTGACGCGCCCGGACCACGATACGGATCGACTGCGTGCGAACATCGGTTTCCCTCCGCTAGGGACAGTTCCGGCGATCTTTTTCTTGCCACCGCGACACGAATGACCGGCGCCGGATAATTGCCGCCATATAAGCCCGCGGCGAGGCGCGGGTCATATCGAAACGTCATCCGCCGCTATAAGAGAAATGCAAGTCGGCCTGCGTAGCACGCCGCGAAGCCGTCCCTTACTTGCATACGCCGTAGGCGCCGCCCTTGGGGTTTCCTTCCGCGGTGATGCGCAGCGTGCGGCTGATGTACGAGCTGGCCACGTAGTACGCGGCGTTCATCGTCAGCTCGACTATTTCCTGGTTGCTGTAATACGCCTTCATGGCGTCGAAGGTCGCGTCGTCAACGCCGTCGGCGCTGGCCATGGCGTCGGCAAAGGCCAGCACCGCGCGCTGCCGGTCGCTGAACAGCTTGCTCTCGCGCCATTTCGGCAGGCTTTCGATCTGCTCCTCGGTGATGCCGCAGCTGAGCGCCAGCCGCCGGTGCTGGCCGAACTGACAGTCGCCGCGGGCAAGCTGGGTGGCGCGCAGGATGATCAGTTCCTTGTCGGAGCGCGACACGATGGCGTCGTAGCGCAACGCCTGGGCGACCGCCAAAGTGGCGCGGGCAAGTTTCGGCGCGTTGCTGTAGGTGCGATGCAGGTTGAGCGGCGCGGTCCCCCGCGCGCGCAATTCCTTGAACAGCGCCTGCGCATCGGGATCCTTGGTGTCGTCCTGGACCAGGGGAACGCGCGGCCCGGGTCCTTGCTGGGCGGCGACCGGCATCGTCGCCACGACACTGACCGTCGCAACGACACTCAGGATGACTCGCAACATCTCCACCTCCCCTTTTTTGTCGGTTTATTCGCGGCTGATCCCGGCATCGTCGATGACCTTGTTCCAGCGCGCGATCTCGGACCGCATACGCGCCGCAAGATCCTGCGCCTTGGCCGGCCACACCTCAACCCCGCGTTCCAGGAACAGCTTGGTGAGCTCGGGCTCGGCGAGCGCGCTCTGCATGTCCTGCGCCAGCCGCGCGACGACAGCCTCAGGCGTCTTCGCCGGCGCATAGATGCCGTTCCATGACGACACTTCAAAATTCGGAATCGCGGACTCGTGCGCGGTCGGAACATCCGGGAGAAACGGCGAACGGCTCCGCGTCGTGGTCGCGATCGCGCGTAGCTGCTTGTCCTCTAAATTGGGCCGGACCGCACCATAGGCATTGATTACGAGGTCGATATCGTTCCGCAGCAGCGCGACGCTGAGGTCGTTGGCGCCACGGAACGGCACCACGACGAAGTCGATGCCGGCGGCCTTCTTCAGCAGCAGCGCGGTCAGGTACGGCGTGGTCCCGGGCGCGGAGGTGCCGACGTTTAGCTTACCCGGCTGTGCCTTCGCCGTGGCGACGAAATCCTGCAAAGATTTGAATTTCGACTGGTTGTTGACCAGCAGGATATAGGCGAAATCGCTCATCCCCGAGATCGGCGTGAAGTCCACCAATGGATCGAAGCCTGGGTTCTTGAACATCGCGGCGGTTACTGCGGTGGCGTTCGACAGGAGCACCAGCGTGTGGCCGTCGGCGGGCGACGTCTTGACCGTGCGCGCTGCCAGCAGGCCGCCGCCGGTCGGCATGTTTTCGACCACGACCTGGGTCTTGAGGCGTTGCCCGATGCGGTCGCCGAGCATCCGCAAGGTCAGGTCGGAGACCGATCCGGCGGCGAACTGGGAGACGACCCGGATGGCCCGGTTCGGGAAGTTCGTCTGCGCCTGCACGGCCAGCGCGCACGCGCCCAAGGTCAGCAGCGATGCGAACAGGGCACCCATGAGACCTCGTTTCAATCCGGTCGACATCATCCGTCGCTTCCTCGTTACGCGGCCGCGCGCCACTTCAGACACGTCGCCAGTCCCTTGCCCATGATCCATTCCAGCTCGTGGTCCGACAGGAAATCCAATTCCTCGGTGAAATGCGTGACCGCCTGACGATAGGAGCAGCTCTTGGGAACGCGCGTAATGTCGCTACCCCAGAACGAGCGCGCCGGACCGAAAGCGTCGATCACCCGCCGCAGCGGCTCGCGCAGATTCTTGAACGGATAGGGCTCAGTCGAATAGCACGGCAGCGCCGAGACCTTGATGAAAACGTTGGATAGCGCCGCGAGCGGGATCAACTCCTCGACGCGCGCCATGGCACGATCGTCCATCGTTTCGCGCGCGAAGCCCATGTGATCGTATATGATGGCCAGGCCGGGGTGCCGCCGCGCGATGTCGTGCACGACGGCGATGCGCTCCGGCGCGTGCACCATGACCGGGATGGCGTGACGCTCGGCCTCCGGCCAGAACCAGTCGGCCGTGCCGTCGGTCAGCCAGGGCCGGTCCTTGTCGCGATGGAACGTAAGCCGCACACCCAGCATGCCGGGCTGTTCCTTCCAGCGCGCAAGCGATGCGGGGCCGGCCTGGAGCGCGACGCGCCCCATGATCGCGAAGCGGTCGGGATGCTGACGCACCGCTTCGATCGCGTAGTCGTTGCGGTCGCCATCGAAGGACGGCGGAACGAGGATCGCCCCGTCAACGCCGGCTTCTTGCATCGCCGCCAGCAAGGCCTGGTAGGTGTAAGGCGGGCGGCCGCGAGAGTGCGCGTCCAGGGGGCGGTCGGGACGATCCGCCGGCCAGATATGGACTTGGGAATCCAGGATGCGCACGCCCGACCCCTACCAACGCCACCGACCGCCAGCGAGATTGATTCCAGGATCAACGTAGCGGTCAAGCGTCGCGGAGCCCTTCATTCCGCGACGGTGCGCATTGTCCGATCAAGCCGGCGCGCGAGCGGCGGGTAACAGATCTGAGCTCAACGCAAATCGTGGGCGTTGAGCATCATGGCAACCATGACGTAATAGCCGAGCAGCGCCGTCAGCTCGACCAGCGCCGTCACGCCCAGGGCAGACAGGGCCTGGGCATGGCAGGCGTCGGTCACAGTCTTGGTCTCAAGCAATTCCTTGCTGAAACCATAGACAGCGCGCTCGTCCGCCTTGTCGAAACGCGGCACCGATCCGTTCCTGATCGCCTCGACCACGTCGTGGCCGAGGCCCTCCTTGAGCGCCACCTTCTCGTGCGCATTGCGCATGTAGTCGGAGCCGTGATAGCGCGCGACCACCAGGATCGCGAGCTCCGACAGCCGCTGCGGCAGGCTGGTGCGATAGCGCAACAGCTCGCCGACCTGCTGCCACTTGTCCGCCAGCTCCGGACTGTGCAGCGCCGGACGATACGGCATCGGAATGTGCCCGCCGCGCAGATCGCCGATGGCCTTGTGCACCCGGCGCTGCTCGGGCGTCATCGTCTCCAGGCTCGGCAACGGAATACGCGCCATGTGTCAAACCTCTCGTTCGTCATACCTCTCGTCCGGCCCACCCTACGATACGAGCGGCACCCGCCAGGCGTCGTAGCCATAGACCCAGCCCGGGTCGGTGCTCTGGCGCATCCAGGTGTTCTGGCTGGACGTGCCCTGGATCTCGGACGCGCGCGGCTTGCGCGTCGCCTCGTAGCTGCTCAACGCGCGATCGATGCCGTCCTCGCGGACGCGTTCGAGGCAGCGGGCGAGCACGACCGCATCCTCCAGCGCCGAGGCCGCGCCCTGCGCCATGTACGGCGTCATCGGATGACAGGCGTCGCCCAGCAGCACGACGCGTCCCTGACGCCACGTGGGGAGCGGGTCGCGCTCGAGCAGCCCCCACTTGTAGACGTCCGGGCACGCATCGAGCACCGCCCGCACCTCCGGGTGGAACGCGGCGAAGGCCGAGCGCAGTTCTTCAAGGCTTCCCTTTGCGGACCATGACTCCGGCGTCATCCACGAAGCGTCTTCCGGCTGGCTGGTGACGAAGTAGATCTCGTCCTGCGCGCGCGTGACGTAGTAGATGACGATATGACGGTCGGGCCCCCACCATTTGGTGCGCTCGGGCGACAGCCGCGCGTCGCCAAGGCGCGACGCCGGGAACGTCGTGCGATACGCGACCTTCCCCGTGAAGCGCGGGCTCTCCTTGCCCAGCATGATTTCACGCGCCAGCGAGTGCACGCCGTCGGCTGCGACCACCACGTCGGCGCGCGCATTCGTGCCATCGGTGAAATCCAGCGTGACCCCGCCGGCATCCTGCTTCAGGCCGGCAAGCTTCTTGCTGCGATGCAGGATCGCCGCGGGGATCAGCGAAGCGAGCGCCGCGTGCAGATCGGCTCGATGCATCAGCAGGAACGGCGCGCCATAGCGCTCCTGCATGACCCTGGCGATCGGAAGCTTGTTGCTCACGGCGCCGGTATCGTGGTCGCGGTTGAGCCCGAAGCCGGGCTCGAACGCGATCTCGCGCAACTTCTCCTCAAGACCGAGGCCGCGCAGCACCATCATCGCGTTGGGCGTCATCTGGATGCCCGCGCCGACGCGCGCGAATTGCGCGGCCTGCTCGTAGATCTGCACGTCCATCCCGAAGCGGCGCAGGCACGCCGTCACCGCGAGGCCGCCAATGCCGGCGCCGACGATCGCGATCGAAAGGTCTTTCGGCGCGCGCTCCGTGCTCATTGCGGCGTCACACCGGAAGCCTTCAGCACCTTGCCCTGCACCTCCTCGGCAACCTTCAGCTGCCTCACAAAATCCTCCGAGGTCCCTCCTACCGGGTTCAAACCGCCGGCTTTCAGCCGCGCGCTGACGTCGGACATTTGCAACACCGCATTCATTTCGCGGTTGAGACGGGCAACGACGTCGCCCGGCGTGCCGGCTGGAACCGCCACGCCGCTCCAGCCGAGAATTTCGAAGCCCGGCAGCACCTCGCTGATGGCCGGCAGTTCCGGGAACGGCAGCGAACCGCGCTTCAGCGCGGTCGTCGCCAGGGCTTTGACGCGGCCGGAATCGATCGGCCGCGCCGCCGTGATCGAGAAGCTGAACACCGTATCGATATCGCCGGCCATGATCGCGACGGTCGCCGGCTCGACGCCGCGGTACGGAACCTCCAACATCTTGCTCTTGGCGAACACCTGGAGCGCCTGACAAGCGACCGATCCCGTGCCGCCGGTCATGCCGCAGCTGACCGAGCCTGGTTTGGCTTGGATTCGGGCGATGGCTTCCTGGATGGTGGTCGCAGGAAACTTCTGCGAGGCCAACATCACATAGGGGCCGTCCGCCAGATAGATGACCGGCGCGAGCCGCGACGGATCGAGCGCCGCCTTGAGCTGGAACGGATTGGTCACGAGCGCGGGAACGGTGAGCACGATCGTATGACCGTCGGGCGTCGCGGCCGCCGCGGCCTTGTACCCGATATCGCCGTTGGCGCCGGCACGATTGACGATCACGATCGGCTGGCCGAGGCGATCTTTGAGCTTTTCCGCCACGAGACGCGCGAGCGCGTCGCCGCTGCCGCCGGGCGCGAACGGCACGATCCATTCGATCGGCTTGGCCGGCCACGCCTGCGCGCCGGCCGCTGTCGGACACGCGAGCGCGACGAGTGCCAACATGCCGGCCGTTCTCAGACAAGCCTTCACCGCGTTTCCCCGCCTGGTTCTTCTTCGGAGGTCGCTATCAGACCGGGGGCGCTGGCTGCAAGGCGGGGCCGATCCTCAACGAGACCGCCCGACGCCCTCGAGGGCCATGCGATGAGCCGCCCCCTGTCGGCATCAATTCGTAGAAGCTCTTCTAGCAGCCCGCGCGCGGCCAATTCGCACCACCTCGTGCTCGCGATCGGCGCCGCGTTGCGACGGCGCGCTTCTGCTGCGCACAGCCGACCACACCGCTCGATGCTGCCCTTGACAAAACTGCTCTAAGATATATCTTAGAACCGTCTAATAACAGACAGAAAGGCTAACAAGTCTATGAGACATCACAGAAATTGCCGCCCGCGCGGCGATCGAGAAGATGCGCTTCGGATGCACGCGATGCGCCGCGGCCGGCACGAAGAGTTCGGCAGGCGCGGCTTCGGCCGCCACGGCCGAGGGGACGGAGAAGGTGGCGGAGGGCGCGGACGACGCCGCATGTTCGAGTCCGGCGAGCTCCGGCTCGTCCTGCTCCTGCTCATGAAGGATGAGCCGCGGCACGGCTACGACCTCATTCGCGAGATCGAGACCCGCACCGGCGGGTCCTACTCGCCGAGTCCCGGCATCATCTATCCGACCCTGACGCTGCTTGAAGAGATGGGTCAGGTCGAGGAGCGCGCGGTCGAAGGCTCCCGTAAGCTCTACGCCATTACCGATGCGGGCCTCGCGTTCCTCACCGAGCGCGAGCGCGAGGCCGAAGCGGCTTTGGCGCGGCTGGAACAGCTCCGCCGGCGCGGCGAGGCCCTTGATTCCGGGCCGATATACCGGGCGATGAGCAACCTGCGGGCGGCGCTGCAGCAGCGGCTCGCCAACAAGCCCGACAAGCAGCTCATCTTCTCCGTCGCCGATGCCATCGACGAAGCGGCGCGCAAGATCGAGCGCCTTTGAGCGCCGGCGTCAGCGGTCCGCGGTGCCTTCGATCGCGGCCTTGGCCTTGGCGACGATGCTCGGCGGCGCGTTGACCGTGTCGAGCACGAGCTGCGTGACGTCCGCGGCGCTGATCGGATCGATATCGAGATTGAGCTTCTCGGCCTCGGCCAGGAACGCCTTGTCCTTCATCGTCGCCGCGAAGGCGCCGCGCAGGATCGCAAGCCGGTCGGCCGGTACCCCGGGCGGCGCGAGATAGGGACGGCCGAGACCGGACGCCGCCGACATCAATCTGAAAATCTGGCGATGCTCCTCGGTGCGGGCGAGTTCCGTCACCAGCGGGATATCCGGGATTTCGTGCGCGCGCTTGGCGCCGACCTGCGCGAGGATCGTGATCTTCTTGTCGCGTAGCCAATCGCCGCGCTGCGCGGTAATCGAGATCAGGCTGAACGCGCGCGCTTCGACCTCACCGCGTTGCAGGGCAATGTTGACGTCCTCCGAGCTCTTGTAGCCGGTCACGATCTTGAACCGTGTCCCCAGGAGCGCGTTCATCAGCCGCGGAATGATGACGATGCCGGAGCCTGCGCCGGTACCGCCGAGAATGATTTCTCGCTTTTTGGCTTCGTCGAGCGTTCGAATGCCGACCGTATGCCAGACCAGAATGACTTCGTTCTCCGCGCCGCTCGAGCCGATCCATTCGAACTTGGTCGCGTCGAACCGCACCCCCTGCCCGCCCAGCACCTGATGTAGCGGCATGGCGTTGTGCACGGTGGCGATCGAAGTGCCGTCCTTCGGCGCGATCGAGTACATAAAGTTGGTGGCCAGCACGTTGCCGCCACCGGGCATGTTCTGCACGACCATGTTCGGTCGACCGGGGATGAAACGCGGCATGTGACGCGACAGCAGCCGCGCCGTGACATCGTAGGTGCCGCCGACGCCGGTGCTGGTGACGATCGTGATGGTCCTGCCTTCGTAGAAGGGTTGCGCGTGCGTCGGCGAGGCGAGCAGCACGGCAAGAACACCAGAGACAAGGCAGCGGATCATTGCTGAGCTCCCGGCACAACCGCGCGGCCTATTCGGCGGCGGCTCGCGTCTCGACGCGCACGTGACGATCGATCAGGTCCATGATCGGCTGGCCCTTCGGCGCTTCGCACCGCGCCGAGCGCACGCGATAGCTCTCCGGCCGCATGCCGGGCAGCGGCTTGCCGGCGGCGCGATCCTTCAGCGTCTGTAGCAACAGGCGCCGGATCTTGCCGATCGCCGCGTCGCTCGCCAGCAGGTGCTCCCGGGTGCGATCGGCGATCGGGCCCATCGATTCCTGGATGGCGCAGTCCTGCGTTCCGAGTCCCCTCATGCCGGTGTAGGACTGGCCGCTCGCCTGTAGCACCCGATCGATCAGATAGTCGTTCGCCTTGTTGCGGATCGCGTGGTCGGTGCCGGGAATGTTTTCGGTGTGGATGCCGCGGAAACTTTTCTCTCGCGCCAGGTCTTCATCGGTCAGCGGCCGCGACGGATGGAAGTTGACGCTGTAGAGCATCGTGTTCTCGTCATCGATCGGCGCCCACACATGGGCCGCATGCGGGATCGACGAGATCACCTTGTGGAACGGCATCAGCATGACATTGATGTTCCACATGATCGAGCCGTTGCCGGGATCGCGGCCGGTAGCAACGACAAAACCGAAATCGGTGGGCAGCACCTCGTAGATCGTCGCAACGATGCTGCGGCTCTTCTCGGCGTCGCCGCCGTGCAGGAACGTCAGGTGCGTGGCATCGAACCCGCCCTCCAGGCCCTGCAGCCAGTTGCACTCCTGGATGTGTCGCGTCGCAAAACGATGCGACGACGGCACCATGGTCCATTCGAGCTCGGGAAACGCCGGCTTGTGCTCGGCCGGCCCCATATAGGTCCAGACCACGTCGCCGCGCTCGATACAGGGGTAGGATTTGATCGCGAGCTGTTTGCGGATCTTTTGCTGTTGCTTGTCGCCGACCTGCGGCACGCACGGCACGTCGACGCAGTTGCCGTCGACGTCGAACTTTAGGCCGTGGTAGACGCAGCGCAGCCCGGCTTCTTCGTTGCGGCCGTAGAACATCGACGCGGTGCGATGCGGGCAGCGCTCGTCGAGCAGCCCAAGGCGACCATTCGTATCGCGGAACAGAACCAGGTTCTCGCCCATGAGCTTCACCCGGATGGGCGGACAATCGGGTTTCGCGACCTGGTGCGAAAATGCCGCAGGTATCCAATAGCGCCGCATCAGCTCGCCCATGGGCGTTCCGGCCCCGACGCGCGTGAGTGCCTCGTTGTCCTTTTGCGACAGCATCCGACTCCTCCGGCCTTCTTGTCGAACCGCATGCTTTCGCATCCGGCCGCATGGCCATTTACAGGGGACGATCCTAGCAGATGCGCGGTCGGCGTATAGCAGTTGCCAGTGCCGTTACGGATAGCCGGGGAACGTGCCGAAGGAGCCGAAGCCCCAGGCGCTTCGCCAGGTATCCTTCGGCCAGTCCTTCGGGCGCAGCGGCATTTCCTCGTGCCAGGGGCGCGGCGACCAGTAGCCGAGCTGTTCGTCGGCCATGATGTCCATTTCGCAATAGCATTCGATACGCAGTTCGTCGCTGTTGCGGTGATAGGCGGCGATATTGTGGCCGACCACATGACGCAGCGGTCCCCACACGAGCTGGACCTCGTTGCGCGTCAGCAACTCGCAGGCGCGCTGAATCTCCGCCCAGTCCTTCACCTCGAACGCCACGTGATGCAGGCGCTGCGTCTCGTAGCGCACGAAATTCACGGTGTGATGGTCGATGCCACATCGCATGAAGACGAAATGATCGCCGATCCAGTCCGAGACGCGAAATCCCAGAACGTCGCGATAGAATTCGGCGACCTTCTTCACGTCGTGAACGCGCGATGCGACATGGCCGATCTTGAGCGGATTGACGCCGCCTTCCGATTTGTCCCGCGCGTGGAAACGATAGTCCGAATAGAGCTCGACCAAGGTGCCTTTGGGGTCGGTAAAGACCACCGCATCGGCGATGCCCGGCGTAATGTCCGAACGCCGTTCGCTCGATACGCTGGCGGCCCCGAGCTTGCGCGCCACATCTGCGAGATCGGTGCCCGGCGCCACCTGGAACGCGATGCGCTTGAGATCGGCGTGATCGCCGTTTTCGAGCACCACCGATTCCTGGCCGAGCTTGCTGGCCAGGACGGCCCGTTTCGCATCGCGCTCGACGACGGCGAGACCCATGATGCGGGTCCAGTAGTCCAACTGCTTTTCGAGGTCGGGCGTCGAAAAGGTGGCGTGCCCCAGCCGCTTCACTTGGATCATTGGTTTCACTCCCCGGACGACACGGCAAATGATTGACGTAAACCATGGCGTGGCGCCGCGGAGATGCGGCGTCTGCCCTAGCGCAGTTGCGGACTGTCATAGTCAATAGGGCGCGATTTTGCTACTGCTCGCATGCGTTACAAGTGCTCGCGCCGTAACAAGGGAGATCGATCCCGTGACGACGGAATCCCCGGAAGCCCCATCGTCCGCTCCGACGCCCGGCGGCAACACCGTGCTGGTCGAATTCGAGGACGGCATCGCCTGGGTGACGATGAACCGGCCCGCGAAACGCAATGCGATGAGCCCGACGCTCGCCGCCGAGATGCTCTCGGTGATGAACGCGCTCGAGATCGACCCCCGCTGCAAGGTGCTCGTCCTCACCGGCGCCGGCAACTCGTTCTCGGCCGGCATGGACCTGAAGGAATTCTTCCGCCAGACCGATGGGATGTCGCCGCCGGAACGCGAGCAGATCATCCGCACCAATGCGCAGTGGCAATGGCGGCAGCTCATGTTCTATCCAAAGCCGACGATCGCGATGGTCAACGGCTGGTGCTTCGGCGGCGCGTTCACGCCGCTCGTGTCCTGCGATCTCGCGATCGCGGCAGAGGAAGCGACATTCGGCCTGTCGGAGATCAACTGGGGCATCATCCCCGCTGGCGTCGTCACCAAGGCGGTGGCGCAGGTGATGAGCCAGCGCGACGCGCTCTACTACATCATGACCGGCGAGACGTTCGACGGCCGCAAAGCCGCCGCAATGAACCTCGTCAACGAGGCGGTGCCGCTCAAGGATCTGCGCAAGCGCACCAAGGAGCTCGCCGAGGTTCTCAAAGGCAAGAACCCGACCGTCCTGCGCGCCGCCAAGACCGCCTATCGCCGCGTGCGCGACATGTCTTACGACGACGCCAACGACTATCTGATGTCGAAGAACGATCAGGCTCGCCTGTTCGATCCCGAGCAAGGACGCGAGCAGGGCCTCAAGCAGTTCCTGGACGAGAAGAGCTTCCGGCCCGGTCTCGGCGGGTACAAGCGTGATGCCTGATCCGGCGCGAGCGCGCTCCCCTATCGAGCGGATGCTGCGGCCGCGCTCGATTGCAGTCGTCGGCGCGTCGGCGACGCCGGGCGCGCTCGGCCAAAGCCTGCTCGCCAACCTGGAGCGCTTCGCCTATCGCGGCGATCTCCATCTGGTCAGCGCGACCCGCAGCGAGATCGGCGGGCGGCCGTGCCTGAAATCTACTTTCGAGCTGCCAGAGGGCGTCGATTGTGCGACGCTTGCGATCCCGCGCGCCGGCATTCTCGAGGCGGTCCAAGGCTGCGCCGCGCGCGGCGTCGGCGGCGTCATCATCTACGCGGCGGGATTTGCCGAAACCGGCCCGGAGGGCCAGAGGTTGCAGGTGGAGATCGCGCGTATCGCCCGCGATCGCGGCATGGCCGTTTCCGGGCCGAATTGCCTCGGCCACATCAATTACGTCGACGGCATTCCATTGACGTTCAGCTCTTGCGCGCCGGTACCGCTCGCGGGACGGCGCGGGATCGGCATCGTGTCCCAGAGCGGCGCGATGGCGACCGTGTTCCGTGCCGCGCTGCATCCGCGCGACATCGCGATCTCCCATTCGATCTCGACCGGCAACGAGGCGCTCAACGGCACCGAGGATTTCCTCGACTTCCTGATCGAGGACGAGGCCACCCACGTCATTCTGATGCTGGTCGAACAGTTCCGCCAGCCGCAGCGCTTCCTGGCAGCGGCGCGCCGCGCGCATGCTGCCGGCAAGCCGATCGTGCTGCTGCATCCCGGCCGCAGCGCCGCCGCGCAGGCCTCCGCCAAGACTCACACCGGCGCGCTGAGCGGCGACTACGAGGTGATGCGCGCGCTGGTCGCTCACGCCGGCGTCGTGCTGGTCGACACGCTGGAAGAGCTGCACGATCTCGGGGAGCTGATGATCCGCTGGCCCTCGCGCCCGCGCGGCGGGGTCGCGGTGATTTCCGACTCCGGCGCGTTCAAGGCGATGGTGCTCGATTTCTGCGAGCACTCCGACCTGGAAGTGCCGGAGCCGGCCGGCACGACCAAGGACAGCCTCGCCGCACTTGCGCCCGATCTCATCCTGCCGACCAATCCGCTCGACGTCACCGCCCAGTCGCTGGTCGATCCCGATCTCTATCGCAGGGCGATGAAGCCGTTCCTCGACGACCCGCGCTACGGTAGCGTGGTGCTGTGCGTCGTGCTGTCGAGCCCGACCCATAGCCAGCGCAAGATGGCGCCGATCATCAACGCGCTAACGGATTTCGGACCGCCGAAGCCGGTCGTGTTCGCGATGATGGGCGAGGATAGCGAGGTCGCGCCGGAGATCACCGCGCAGCTGCGCAACCTTGGCGTCCCGTTCTTCCGATCGCCGGAGCGCACGCTGCGCGCACTGGCGAAGCTTGCCGCTTTACGTCCGCCACAGGCCGCACTCTCCGCTCCTCTCGTCGCGCCTGCGGACGAACGGCTGCCGTCAGGCGTCATGCCGGAATACGCCGCCAAGAAAGTCCTGACGGCCGCCGGCATTCCGATTCCGCGTGCGGCACTGGCAAGGGATTTGGGTGACGCGCAACGAGCCGTCGCGCAGATCGGATATCCGGTCGTGCTGAAGGCGCAAAGCGCGGCACTCTCGCATAAGAGCGACGTCGGCGGCGTCGCGCTCGGCATCGCCGATGAGGCGTCACTCGCCGCTGCCTGGGGCAAGCTCCACGCCGATATCGCCCGTGCGCGGGCGGACCTGAATCTCGAAGGCGTCCTCGTCGAGGCTATGGCGCGGCCGGGTGTCGAACTCATTCTGGGCGCACGCAACGATCCCGATTGGGGCCCAAGCCTTACGATTGGCCTGGGCGGTGTCTGGACCGAGGCGCTGCGAGACGTGCGGCTGATGCCGGCACTGCTTGCGCCCGCCGCGATTGCCGATGAGTTCCGCAAGCTCAAGGGCGCGCTGTTACTGACAGGATACCGCGGCAGGCCCGCGCTCGATATCGATGCGGCAGCTGAGATCGCTGCGAAGCTCGGCCAATTCGTCAGCGCGCATCCGGAAATCGCCGAGATCGATATCAATCCCCTGGTTGTCTATCCGAAGGGCGAAGGCGTTATCGCCATCGATGCGCTGATCGTTGCGCGCTGATCGGTTCAGCTCACTTCGCGGGCAGCGTGTCCAGCTCCTTGCGGTAGAACTCCTCCATCTTCGGCGCGACGCCGTGACGGGCAAGCTCGTCCGCAAACAGATTGCGCACCGCCGGATCCTCGTCGGCATAGTCGAGCTGATCGCCACCGAGCCGCTTGCTGATGAAACACAACAAAACGCCCTGCGAATTGCGCGCCGAGCCGGCATGCCTGAAGGCGAGATAGCGCGCAGGCGCCGAACCGGTGTTGAAGTGCTGGTGATACACCGCATTGGGCGGGACGATCAGCGTGCCGACCTCCCAATCGTAGCGGATCGGATTCTTCGGCCCGTCCGGCCACATCAGGGTGTAGCCGGTGCCGCTGAGGATGATGACATGGGCGCCGGGCCCGTGGGCGTGGGATTTCTTGTAAGTCGCCACCGGGAATTGGGAAATGTGCCCCTGCTGCGATGATCGCGCGAGGCTGAACCGGATGTGCCCACCGCCGGCCCCGCGCTCTTCCGCGAGCGGCAGCGGCAGGGCGAGCGAGTCCGGGATGAAGTTGGTGGTGATCGTCCAACCGCTCACTTCCTTACCGGGCGCGAAGTAATCCGGCTCGCCATTGAAACGGACCTTGAAGTCGCGACCGTGATTGAACACGAAATCGATGTCCTCGTAGAGATTGATCACGACCGGCGCATTGGTCACCGCCACGTAGCGCGCCGGCACCTGGCCGGAGCCGTTGAAGTGCTGGTGCCAGCAATTGAGCGGGATGCCGAAGATCGAGCCCGCCTTCCATTCGAAGGTGACGCGCTGGCCGGCGTCGTTCCAGATCGTGGTCGAGCCGCGGCCGTCCAGGACGTAGACCATCTCCTCGAACAGCTGCCGCTGCGGGTTGAGCTTCCCGGCGGGCGGAACCTCGCAGACGTAGCAATCGTTGCTGGTGCGCGACGCGTCGTGGTTGAGGTACGCACCGCGTCCGCCGCGGCGGGCCCACGGCTTCAGCTCGACATGGCGCAGGTTGCGCACGTAATGGGCGCTCAGAAGGTCGAGCCCCTCGCTGCGGATGAAGCGGAGATACGGCGTGTCCTTCTCGGTTTTGAACTTCTGCGCGAGATCGTCGGAGACGACGGCGGTGGGACGCAGCTGTTCGTTCATTTCTGTTGCTCCATGATGGCCCGCAGACCGTCGACCACGTCGGTCGACATGCTGAGGTCATCAGCGACGATTCTCAATATGCCGTCGGCGGACAGCGGCTCGACCTCGAGGCCGCGCCGCAACGACTCGGCGATGAACTCCTTGTCCTTCACGATCTGCTCGAACGCCGTTCGCAGCATCGCCGCACGCTCGGCCGCGAGGCCGGGCGGCGCCATGATGGAACGGCCGATCTCGGACGCGGAGGCCGCGAGCCGCATGATGTTCTTGCCGCGCTCGTCGCGCGCGAGCTCCACCACCGTCGGGGCGTCAGCCGCCTTGTCGCTGCGCGCAAGCCCGATGGTGAAGAACAGCCGCGCGAGCTTCTTGTCGAGCCAGCCCTTGCCGCTGACGAATTCGTAAGAGGCGGAGCCCGAACCGTGGATCTCGCCGCGCTCGATCGCGAGCCCGATATCGGCGGCGGACCTGTAACCCCGCACGATGCTGATCTTGGTACCCGCGAGTTGGTTGAGCGCGGCGGGCAGCATGGCGCCCGGTCCGGAGGGCCCCACCGCGCCGAGGATGATCTCGCGCTGCCGCGCCGCCTCGATCGTCTGCACCGGCGCGGTGTGCCAGACCACGCCGAAGGTCACGAAGGCGCCGAGCCGGCCGATCCAGGTGAAGGAACGCGGATCGAACCGCGCCGACGGATGGAGCACTTTGTGCTGCACGATCGATGGCTGGGTGACGGCGATGGTGGTGCCGTCGCGGGGCGCGACATTGAAGATGAACTCGGCGGCGCGCAGCCCGGAGGCGCCGGGCACGTTCTGCACCACCACGGTCGGATTGCCCGGCAGGTACTTCGTGAGATAGGGCGCGACCAGCCGGGCGCTGAGATCGAAGCCGCCGCCCTCGCCCGACCCGACCAGCAGGTTGATGCTCTTGTTGCGGTAGAACGCGTCCGGCGTCTGCGCGGAAGCGACGGCTATCGCGGCCATCAGCAACGGTGCAGCGCCGGCGATCGAAACGCCCCGGATCATTACTGCCCTTCTGTATACGCCGCCGTCGTTGTCTCCGCAGCGGTAGTTCAAGGTTACAAGATCACACTGCGAGCGCTCAAGGCGCCCGGTTGCCGCTTCGAATGTACGTGCGCCCTACTTCACGCGCGACCCTGCCCCTCGCGCTGCCCCTTGAGGAGGCGCCAAGCTCCTGCGGCTTCGCGCTTTGGTAGTCGAACGCGGCGCGGCCGCAGGCCTTCCCACGCGCAAGAAGCGGCCTTATCGTCGTGGCGAATACGGGAGGAAATGAAAATGAAACTGGTCCCAAGGGCTGCGCTTGCCGCCATCGTCTGCCTTGGCGCAGGTGCAGCCGCCGCACAAACGCCCACCCTGGTCACCATCGACCGGCTCGTGGACCACACGTCGACCGTGCCAGCGATCGCCGGCCAGAAGATCAATCTGTTCGTGCGCGAGAAGATTTCCGCCAGCTTGCTCGAACGGGGATCAGGCAAGCCATTCGAGCGCAAGATTGTGCTCATGGTCCACGGCGGCTTCTCGCCCGCGACGCTCGCCTTCGACGTGAATTATCGGGATTATTCATGGATGGAGCGCCTTGCCGCCGAAGGCTTCGACGTCTTTGCCATGGATATGACCGGTTACGGCCGGTCGGGCCGGCCGATGATGGACGACCCCTGCAATCTTGTCGCCGCGAGTCAAAAGCCGCTGGTCCCGAACACTCTCGGCGAACCTTGCGCGCCAAAGTATCCGTATGAGCTCGTCAACAGCGACAGCGAGACCGCCGACATCAACGCGGTCGTCGACTTCATTCGCCGCCTGCGCGGCGTCGACAAGGTTTCGCTCATCGGCTGGTCCGGCGGCGGGATTCGCACCGGCACGTTCGCCGGAAGATATCCTGATAAAGTGGACCGTTACGTGATCTGGGCGTCGTCCAACTACAGCCGCAAGAATCCCGATGTCGCGCCGCCCCTGCCCAAGCCCGGGGCTCCGATGCTGATGCAGACCCGGGCCGTCGGCGTCGACAAGCGCTGGCTGGGCACGGTGAAGTGCGAAGATACGGTTGAGCCGGGTATGCCCGAGATGATCTGGGGCCTCAACCAGCTTGCCGATCCGGTCGCCGCCAGTTGGGGGCCAGGCGGCCTGCGCGCACCTTCAAGGACATATTGGGGCTGGAATACCAATGGCGCTAAGAAGATCACGTTTCCCACGCTGATCATGGCCGGCGAGCAGGACGATCTCACCAAGTCCAATCTTGAATTGTTCGAAGATCTGGGTGGCCAGCAGAAGGTGTTCCTGGGTGTCGCTTGCGGCACCCATTTCATGAACTGGGAAAAGCAGCGGCGCGTGCTTCACAAGGCGTCGCTCGACTGGCTGACGAACGGCGCGTTGGGCGGACAAACGTCCGGCATGTTCCGCGCCGACGAAAACGCTCAAATCGGCAAGCGTTGAACGGGGTATAGCAGCGGCCCCGCGGGGGGGGAGCCCAGGATTCAGCCCTGGGCGCGCCGCCGAAACTGTGAGACACGCACTTTTGCCTCGACGCCCGCAATTGTCACGCGGCGGCGACTCAGATGACATGCGAACGAGCTTTCCACGGGGAGCGCGTCACAGGAAATGTCAGTAAGCATGCCTATCAACCAACCGCCCGCCAGTGCCACTGTCTCGCAGATCATCCCGCCGGAAGCACAACAAGCGTCAAATCGACGCGCCAGCGAACACACACATATGCAACGCGTGCGCGCGGGCTTCGCCACGATCGAGGCGACGATAGGATTGTCCGGCCTTGCTGTCGTTCTTGTCGGTGTGGTTTTGGCCATTGGCGGTAGCGTATTGGCGATTCACGAAGGTGTACCTTATTCGCTGGCCGTCATGGTCGGATATTGCACCGCGGTCGGCAGCGGATGCTTGGGCGCCGCGCTATCCAATGTCCGACGGCGCGCCCCCACTGTGGCCGCTCCGATCAGCATGAACCGCGAACCCAACTATGCAGCCTGGAAACTCGTCAGCAAGTTCAGAATCTCGGACGCATCGCGTTTGTGGTGCGACATCGAACCGGGCAGCCCCGCATCCCAGGAATCCATCGCCTGGGGCAATGCCATGTTGGACGCCGTCAAGCGCGGGGAACTACCGGCCATTGCAAAAACCGGCACCAGTCAGGCGGCCAACGCCCAGGAACAGAGAAACCCAGGCTGGAGCACGGAGATCGGACGCGACGACCTGACGGCGTGGGCGAAGGCGCACGGGCATTCGCCGCGCTTCCTGCAAAAATAGCGGCACTCGGCAAGTGTCGTCCTCACGCGCTGGCTTTGCGCGCGGTCATGGCCGCCTGCGATCCAGTACCTGCTTCAGCATGCGCAGGTAACTGGTGCCATGAATCGCAGCCCCTCCTCGCCCCATATTGCCGCGGTGGAGCCGCCGGCGACAGACCACATCGGGGACGAGCACCGTCTTGATGCCGAGATCGCGCGCACGTGAGTTCCATTCGATGAACTCGCCCGTTGCGAGCGATTCATCGAATGGCCCGACGCGATCGAAATCGGATTGCCGGATCACGAGCGTCGAGGCCGCGATCCCGGGCAGCGGCGCCGGATTGAACTTAAACCCGGCCGCTTCTTCCGGCGTCAGATCGCTGCTGACAAACTGCTCCATGTGGCCGAAGACCATCGCCGGACCGTCCTCGCGCGACAGCGCGGCCACTTGGAGATCGAGCTTGCCAGGAAGCCAGATGTCATCGCTGTCAACCAGGGCGAGGATATCGGTCGCAACCAATCGGATGCCATGGTTGCGAGCGCGTGCGGCCCCACCGTGCGATATGCGCTCGTAGCGGATGCGATCGCCCCAACCGGCGGCGACTTTCGGCGTGTCGTCTTCGGAGCCATCATCGACGACGATGATGTCGGCCGCCGGCAGAATCTGGTTGCGAACGCTTTCAATGCACTCGGACAGATATCGCGCTCCGTTATAGACGGGAATGACAACGCTGATGCCGCCGCGCATCGCTATCCGACCATATCTCTTTCGACAGCGGCCGACGCCTGCGTTTCCGCGTAAACTTGCTCGTAGGCGTCGACCAATGCGGGAAAACTAAATCTATCACGCGCGCGCTGGCGTGCACGCTCGCTCATCCGTTCGACCAAGGAAACATCCGACAGCAGGCGTTCGACGGCGTCTGCCATGGCCTGCTCATCGTCCGCCGCCACCAGCAGCCCGGTCTGATTGTGCTCAACCACTTCGGGCAATCCGCCAACGCTGCAGGCGACAACGGGACGGCCCATCTGCGCCGCCTGCAACGCCACCAGGCCGAAAGGCTCCGGCCAGCGCGATGGCATCACCACCACGGTCGAGGTATTGATCATCGCCCCTACGCGATCAGGCGCAACCCAGCCCGGAAAGTCGACGTCCTCGGCGAGCCCGAGGCCGCGCGCGAGCGCCTCGAGGCGGGCCTTCTCCGGCCCGTCTCCAGCCACGACGAACTTTGCGACCACGCCGCGATCGCGCAAGCGCGCGAACATGCGGATCGCAAGATCGAAACCTTTGTCCGATCGCATCCGGCCGATACAGAGCAGCACCGGAGGTGTCAACGGAAGGTCAGTTGGCGACAGATCCGGCCAGGGCAGCGCGTTCGGGATCATCGACATCTTGCCGCGAAGCGCGGGCATTGCTGCGACCGCATCGTCGTATTGCGCTTGCGACACCATGACGATGCGGTCGGCATCCGCGGCGAGGCGCGCCTGCAGCCCGTCCTTGCCAACCGGCCGGATCGGCGAATGAAGCGTCAGAACGCGCCGAAGATTGCCGGTCGCGCCGCCCCGGAGAAAACAAAAGCTGCTCGTCAAGGCATCGTTGAGATGCAGGATGTCGGGCCGAAAGCGGTCGACGAGCTCGGCGACGGCGGTTTTGACACTGCGGAGCACGACCAGATTGCGGCTCGCCACGGCATAGTCGAAATCGAGCCTGACAAGATCGACCCCCTCAAACGTCTGGGCGCCCAAAGGGTCTGATTGATCGCGCCCGGTGACCACGAGAACTTCGTAGCCCCGCCGGCTCAGTTCCTTCAGGAGGTGATAGGACAGGACCTCCACACCGCCGATAGTGCTTAGCAGGAACCCGTTACACTGGTAGAGTAAGCGCACGAACGCACCTCGGAAAACGCCGCCAACGTGCGACTCGTTCTTCTGCCATCGCCAAGGGCAACTGATGATCCCGCGAATTATCCACCAGTCGTGGAAGGTTGAGCAAGTGCCGGACCGATGGCTCGCGTTTCAGCAGAGTTGGCGCACGAACCATCCAGACTATGAATATCGCTTCTGGACCGATGACGCCAATCGCGCCTTTGTTGCCGAGTTTTTCCCCGAGTTCCTCGCCGTTTATGATGGTTACCGGCACCCGATCAGCCGGGCGGACCTCGCCCGCTATCTGGTGGTCTGCCACTTCGGGGGCATCTACTCGGATCTCGACTGCGAGTCCTTGAAGCCGCTGGATGATCTGATCGCCGGGCAGGAACTGGTGTTCGGGCTTGAGCCACCATCGCACGCACAGCGCCCGACGGTCGCGTCGCGCGGCTTCACACGGGTCGTCTGCAACGCGCTGTTCGCCTCGGTGCCGGGCCATCCATTCTGGCAGCATCTCTTTCCCTTGCTGATGGCGAGCAAAGACGAAGGCAATGTGTTGGAATGCGCGGGCCCGTTTGCGTTGACGCGCGCCTATGACAGTTATCCGTCACCGCAACGCATCACCATCCTGCCGTCGGACATCCTGTATCCGCTTGATAACTATCTCCGGCCTGCAACCGATCGTACGAACGCAGCGGGCCCCTACGCCGTGCACCATTGGTCCGGGAGCTGGTGGCGCGACGCCGTCCTCAACAGCGCCCGCCGCCGGATTATTGCTGCGCGTGCTGCTGCTGAGTCTGGCGAAGATCGCTGAGCAGCCGGGCGAGCAACGGCGGCACTTCGTCGATCGAAGCACCCACGCGCAACTCGTAGCAGGGACGCTCGCGCAGCAATTCCGAGACCTTGCGCAGCGTGTGGCCGCCGGTCCAGCGCGACAGCTCGATGGTGCTCATCGCAATCGCCTTGTGCGCGACCGCCGAAGCAACGGGAGCAATCTCGCTCGGGCCTTGTCCGATCACGCGCGGCAGCAAGACCGCGCTTAGCGGCATTTGACGGATGAGCCGCTCGGTGAACTTGTCATTGAGGAAGAACAGCGCCTTCTCGCGATCCAAGCGATCGGGGTTGCTTTCGGCGCCACGTAAATGCGGATGGCGGATGAGATCGCCGCCTGCCATTTTCCCCGTGCAATAGAGGCTATGCACGGTCCACTCGGGTGATTGCGACAGGAAGCAGAAGTCGTCGCTGGCATAGAGAAGGTCCGAATTCAGGCAGGCAAGCGCGACATTGGACTTGCCCTGCCCGCCCGCGCCGGCCAGGAAGACCCCACCATCAGCACGGCCGACCGCTCCGCCATGGATCGCAACCATGCCGACGCGCTGGAGCCACTCATGCAGAAGCGGCCGCAACGGGGCGCCGATTTCCCAATACGGAAGTTTCAAGGCGTCCGCGGTCCAATACATCGCGCGCCGGTGCTTCATGTCGATCATCCGCAGAATGATCGGCTCGAACTGCATTCCCGTATGAAAGCGCGTGTCATTGAAGCCGGAGATGTATCCCTCGCGGCGATAGGCCTCCGGCCCCCAGCCGGGTGACATCGATGGCCAGCCGGTGCTTTCGCTGTCCCACACGCACAGCACGAGCTCCGGCTCGGCAACCGCTGGTACGATCAAGTGCGCCAGTGCGGGCATGACCGCCCGCTCCATGGCACCGGCCGATATCTCGATCCGGACGATGCGGCCGGCGAGCGCAATGTATCGCTGCAGGACAGCTCCCGGCGACGCGGCCAGGTCGCCGAATTTTCGGAACGCCGAGTCGTAGAAGGCCTCCGCGCGTTGCACGGCGGAACTCATGTCAACCATGGGAACGCTGGATGCTTTTGGAGGCGGCCGTCAGTCGGGCACACGCCTGGCGCTCGGCCAGCCATGCTCGTCCACCTCATGAATGGGATCGAGCAGAAGCATCTCCTCCATGTCGGTGTATTTTTGCAGCAGCGGCAAGGAGAATTGATCATTCTTGCTCGGCGCTGCGGCGATCGTCAGCTCTCGGTCGGCGCCACCATCGACGGTGTTGTCGGCTTCCACGAGCGCTTCCGCGACCAGCTGATCCAGGAACCTTGCCGTGGCACCGGCAATCTCTTCGCTATTGCCCGCATACTCGGCCCGCACGCGCTGCAGAATGCCCGCCTCCGGCACACCGTCGGTGACCAAGCTCCAGATTGCAGTAGCGGTCCCCTGCGCGCTGTAGTAGCTGCCTGAATCCAGGTTCAAAATAACCGTTTCATCGCCAAACCGCTCATGAACGGTGGAGGGTTTCAGCCTGAATGATCGCATCATCACTTTACGCTAACGTGCTGCTGCCGTTATGGCTCATTAAACACTATAAGCGACGGCTTGAGGGCAAAACAACAGGCTTTGTGGATGAGCGCCATGTCCCCCTTGGGCGCGTACTTGCGGAATCGTTTGGTCGAACGCAGCTGGCCTACCGGCGCGATTCACTTGCTGCTCGCAGCGGGCATCGCGCCTCGTCCCCAAGCCGAACAAGCATGGGCGGCCTGGAACAGAACGCGCGACTTCGACGAGGTCACCTGGCAGGAAAAGCGATTGCTTGCCGCGTTCTCAACGCGAATTGCCGAACTCGACCCCGGATCGCCCCTCGTGCCGAGGATCAACGGCCTGACCAAGCACTTGTGGACGGCGGCACGCCGAACGCTCGGCCAGACGCTCGACGCGTTCGACGTGCTGAACACCGCCCGCATTCCGTTCATCGTATTCAAGGGCGGCGCACTTCTGGTCGAGGATTTCGCTTCCACGCGCCGGCGCATCTTGAGCGACATCGACGTCCTGGTTCGCCCGCAGGCGGCACCCGACGCACTCAAATGCCTGATCGACGCCGGCTGGTGCTCCATCAATGGCGAGTCTGCTGCCCTGCTGCATCGTCTGACGCAGGCGCAGGTCCGGCGCAGCGGCAACTACCGAAAAGGCCAATACGGAGAGATCGATCTTCACAGCTTCCCGTTCCATTACTCGAGGTCCGGCGAAGTGATGGACGAGGCGCTTTGGCAGCAAGCGAAATCGGCAATGGTCGGCACCCGATCGGTCCTGATTCCCGATTCAACGAACTCGATCGTCATCAGCCTGGCCCATGCGCCACAGACCGGCACCGCCGAATGGGCCTTCGACGTCGCCACTCGCGTTGCCTATCAGGCCATCGATTGGGAAAAGCTCGTCTATATCGCGCGCGAACGCGACCTCGTTCCATCTTGTCTCGCCGGCCTTCGCTACCTGCGGGAGCGGCTGTCGGTACCGATCCCGCAAGTCACGTTGGACGCGCTGACCAGCGCGCCGGTAAGCGCCGCGGCATGGGCGAAATACTGGTCGAATATTTCCAACCGGGGCAGCCAGAACCTTGTCCAAAAGACCGCCGAACGCATCGCCGATCGCGCCCTGCGAAAGCGCAATTATTCAGTCCATACCAAAGACCGGGTAGCGGTGACGGTGGCTCGGCCGACCGTCTTGCGACGGTGGCCGATTGGGACCCGTCAGTCGATTCCAGTCCCATCACCGTATCCAGATTATCGCCACGAATTGCTGGTGAGCAGCGGCTCCAAAGGTCGGCGCTTGGCCATCAAGCTTGCCGTCGCAACGCCGCCGCTGTCGCGCCGCATCTTCTTCGACGTGACCGCCGATGGGATTGCCGTGGCACGACTGCGGAGCCGGCTTGGACCGCCGGAAAGCCACGAGAAGAAGATTACGTTCGTGCTGCCACTGCCGAAGCCGCGCGAAAGTGATATCGCGATCTCGATCGAAGCGCGGCCGGTCGCCTTCGTGCCACCGAACGCGCACGCCGAACTTCACATCGCGAACGACGCGCTCAAATTTCGACTGGTTTCTGCCTGGACCATGTAAGCTCCGGATCGCCATGAGCCGCAGCGAACGTATGGGTCGGAAGATCCGCAAACTGGCTGTACGAGCAGCCGTTGCCATTCACGGAACGACCAGTCGATGGCAGCGGATCGGCGCGGTTGGTCGATTTGCCCGCAGCTCGGTGCGGCCCGATGCAGTGCAACTCGATGCCATACGCCACCAGGCGAATGCTGCGCTGGCCGACAACATATTGCCGTTCTGGGCTTCTCACGCGGTCGACGACCGCCATGGCGGCTTCGTCACGCATCTCGATCGGGCAGGCCAATGGCTCGGCCCGACCGACAAATATCTCGTCCCTCAAGCACGGCTGGTCTGGACCTTTGCGGCGGCGCACCGCCACGGCCTTGTGGACAAAGGCTATCTCGATACGGCTGCCGCAGGAGCCCACTTTCTCGTCGAGCGCATGTGGGATGCAGAAGTCGGGGGCTTTCACTGGACCGTGCAACGCGATGGCCGCCCGTCAGTCCGGGACAAGGTCACTTATGGCCAGGCGTTCGCAATTTTTGCGCTGTCAGAATATGCGCTCGCGGCCGACAGTCGGTGGGCGCGAAACTGGGCCATCAATACTTTTGACGTTCTGGCCGAACGTGCCGGCGACGGCCCGTTCGGCTTTCGTGAGAAATTCGATGAACGCTGGCGGCCGGCACCGGGACGTATCGGCAGCGGCAAGACGGTGAATGTGCATCTGCACCTGATCGAAGCGCTAACGCGGCTGTTCCAGGCCACGGGTGAAACGCGCCACGCGGCGCAACTTCGCGACCTTATCGACCTCGTGTTGAGCCACGGCGTTCACCGGCGGGATTTCTATGCGATAGACGACCTTCTCGAAAACGATTGGCGTTGGCGGAAATCCCCGCTCCGCACCAGCTACGGCCACAATGTCGAGCTTGCCTGGCTCGTGCGGCATGCCATCGACGTGCTCGGCGACCCTGCCGACCGTGTCCGCAACCATGTGCTTGGGCTGATCGATCATGCGCTGGATTTCGGCTTCGACCATCGACATGGCGGATTGGCGCTTGCGGGACCGCCTTTAGGCCGGGCGCGTTTCGCCTGGTATCTCGGCGCGGACCTACGCATCAGGCGCTGGTGGGAGCAGGCCGAAATGCTGGTCGCGACACTCGTGGCTTATGAGCTGACGAGAGAGCCCCGCTATCTCCTCGCGTTCGAGCGGCAATTCGATTGGGTCTGGAGCCATCAGATCGACCATCGCGAAGGCGACTGGTTTGAGTCAACGCATTGGCAAACGGGAAATCCACTGAGTTTGATCAAGGGTGGCGAGTGGAAAGAGCCTTATCACGGAGCGCGCGCGCTGATGGAGGTGTCGCAGCGACTGTCAAAACTGATCGGGCAGCCGCCAGATTCATGAGTGCTTGAGCGGCCGCCTTTCGCCGCGTCACGTAAAGCTTGCGGTCTGGTCAACGATCCGTCAGTGGTGCAGCCGGGATGTAGCCGAGATAGGTGCGCGGCGCACTGCTGTCGGGGATGGGAAGAGCCGACGCTCTCAAGGCCTTGATCACGGCCGTGGCGCGGCTTGTGGCCTCCAAAGTCCGCAGGATGGCCGCAACATGACTTTTCACCGCGGGCTCCGTGAGATTCAGACTGCGGCAGATACCCTTATTACTCTTTCCCTGCGTCATAAAATCCAGGACGTCACGCTGCAGCGGCGTCAGGTCTCGAATGGCATTCAGTGTCGCGCTGCAGGTCTTGTCGACTGCAGTGAGCGGACCTGCGCTTTGGTGGGCTGCAGCTTGCGCGTTGACGTCACGAGTAACCATTCCGGCCTCTCTTGCGCTTTGTTGGCGGGCACAAGGTACACCCCCTGAGCGTGGGCCAATGTGAGCTGGCTCACATTGAAAGGAGTAATTATTTTCAGCAAAATCAATATCTTGGTGGAAATGCAGATCCGGGCTGGACGAATGTGTATCGCCGGGGCGCATCGCGCGGCCACCGGCGGCCAGACCTCATGCCCAGGACCCAGCGGGCCGGGCAGCCATGGCGCGACAGGGCTTGTTGCAGGGTCGGCTTTACAAGAGGCGGAGCTTGCCGGTGCGGGGTCCTAGGACCTCCCGCTGATTCAACGCAGGCATCGATAGCCGGATGATGTGTGCGCTGGAGCACCGCGATGGGTAACCCAGCGGCGCAATCGGAAAGCGTGGATGCTTAGTATGTCAAATGAGACCGGTGAAGACCGTGTTGTGGCGGTCAAAGCGGAACAATACCGCGCCGAAGCCCGGCGGCTGCAGGAACGCGCAGCGATCACCGTGGACGAACAGATAAAGTCCGCACTTCTTAGACTGGCGCGGCGCTGGCTCGATATTGCGTACGACGCCGAGCGAAACGGGTTCGACGAAGCGTCGAGCGCCCGACCCTATCCAAACGGCGCGGCGTCACGCCCGGATTAGGTGCCGATGCGACACCTTCCATGAATTGCGCCCTGGCGGCCAGACCGGAAGGCTTCGGCTCTCGGCAGATGCGCGAAAAATCGTGCGATTCCAAAGATAATGCGGTCTAAGAACGCAACCAAGGCGAGCCCGGCGATCGCAGAGTCAGTCGCCCACGCAAGGCGTGGCCTTTCGGCCGTTTGTTGCACTCCCGCCAGCCCCTGATCTTGCGGCGCATTCACCAATGTATCCGGGTCCTAGGGCGTGTCTTCAGTTGGGGGATTCCCAAATCAGCAGTTGAGTGATTCATGGGCGGTCGGCCTGAGGAGGGGCC
>JAIESR010000073.1 GCA_019745775.1 Xanthobacteraceae bacterium
CAAACTCGCCAGAAATTTCCTCGCCGGTGTCCAGCTCGCCTGCGCTATCATCCTGCTCAACTGAAGACAGGCTCTAGTACCTAAGTATGCCCCCGCTCGGCCGACTTCTCCCCCTGACGCGCGGTTTCAACCCATACCGGCCCGCAGTCTCAAGACCTCCAGACGATTCCGCTCATCCATCCTTTCGATGAGGATGCAACCACGGCAACGCGCCAATGGCTGAAGGAGTCGCGTTGAACCGGGCGCCCGCCAGCCAGGGACCGCAAGACCCCCCTGGCAGACCCCGGTGGGTGCAACCACGCCAGGATTCGAGATAACATCATGCAGAACGTAGCAACCCAGGTTTGGACCGACGGCGGGATGGCGATGAAGGTCTTGGTTGTCGATGATCATCCGCTGATACGCGAGGCCTTGCGCGGCGTCTTCCACGATTTGAAGGACGGCGTTGCATTGTTCGAAGCCTCGGATAGTCGGCAGGCGATGCAGCTCGTTGCGGAACACAACGACCTCGAGCTTGTCTTGCTCGACATCAACTTGCCGGATCGCGATGGATTTTCCGTGCTCTCCGAATTACGCGAACAACACCCGGGGATTGCGGTCGTGGTTCTCTCGGGTGCGCACGACCGGAGCAGCGTTACCAAGGCGCTCGATCTCGGCGCCGTCGGATTCATACCCAAGACCGGCCAGCGCGAGGTGATGCTGAGCGCCTTGCAGCTGATCATCGCCGGCGGCATCTACATCCCTCCCGAAATTCTCGCTCGCGAGGAGCCATCTCAGGCTCCGCTGTCTGCAACGGCAACGCGTCTCGGCGTCCCATCGACTGCGGAACCTGCGGATCTCGGCCTTACAGAACGACAGGTCGACGTGCTCGCGCTCATGATGCAGGGCAAGAGCAACAAGGCGATCTGCCGCGTGCTGGATCTCGCCGAGCCGACCGTGAAAAACCACGTGACGGCAATCTTCAAGGCATTGAAGGTCATCAATCGAACCGAAGCCGCCATTGCGGCGCGCGAGCTAGGGTGGGACCTCAAGCCGGCGACCAAAGACCACTAGTGCCCCCGCGCCCGAGGGTATGAGCATGAACGCTCCCGTGGCCGATGGCGGGACTTTGAGACAGCCGACGGGAGCAATTCAATATTGTGGCTTCCTGTTACGCAGGTACGCCTGTTGGCTTACCCTTGCGGTGGCAATTGTCTTGGTCGCGAGTCGCACGATCGAGGGCTGGCTCTTCGATCAATCACAAAAGTCGCTGCTGGATCGCGTGCAACAGCAGCAAACCGAGGCTGCCGCCGGCAGGATCGGGCTTTTCGTCAAGGAAATTGAAGCCCAGATGAGATGGCTGACACAGGTTCCGTCGAACGCTGCCAGCCTTGATGAATGGCGTTTCGAGTCGGTGCGCGTTCTACGCCAGGTCCCCGCAATCACGGAGCTTGCCCGCATCGATTCCACAGGCCGTGAGCAGGTCTGGGTTTCGCGCATCGCAGCCGACATCGTCGGCAGTCAAACCGATTTTTCTCATGAGCCCAAATTCGTCCAGGCGATGGCCAACAAGCACTACTATTCACCGGTCTACTTTCGACGCGACTCGGAGCCATATATGACGCTGGCCATCGCGGGCGCCAGCGCAGACCACGGTGTCGTGGTTGCCGAGGTGAATCTCAAACTCATTCGGGAAGTGATTTCAGAAATCAGCGCCACTTTGCAGCGCACGGCGTTTGTCGTCGATAGCCGTGGTCGCATCATCGCGCATCCGGACATGAGCCTCGTCCTGCGAAATACCGGTCTGTCGCACCTTGCGCACGGAGAAAAACCTCCCTGCAACGGCATCCACCAGCAGCCGTTGACGATGAATGCGCCCGTCCCGTGGCTCGGATGGACGTTGATGCTGTGCCAACCAACAAATTAAGACCCGACTTTCAAGCCGAGACCCTTCAGCGGGCTCGCTTGCAGAGGTGACGGAATGAGGCGCCGAGCGATTTTCCGTCTGATTGCCGGTGCGCCGCTGCTGTCCTGGGCGCGCGCGGCAAGCACGCAACCGGCACTGAAGACCGTTGGGGTTCTTATCGCGCTCCCCGAAACAGATCCCAGCGTCTCCGCACGCGTTGCGGGATTCGAAACAGGACTGCGGGAATTCGGCTGGAGCGCAGCGCGAAACATCCAACTGCGATACCGATTCGCCGAGGACACGGCGCAACTGCCACGCCTCGCAGGTGAGCTTGTGGCGTCCGCACCAGACGTCCTTGTGGCGAGCAGCGGCATCGTCGCCGCTGCCCTGCTCCGCCATACCCGCACGATTCCCATCGTGTTTGTCACGACCTCGGATCCCATAGGAGATGGTCTCGTCACCAGCTTGGCGCGGCCGGACGGCAACGTCACGGGCTTCACCAACAGCCTGTCAACCATGGGCGGAAAGTGGGTGGAACTGCTGAAGCAAGCTGTGCCTGACATGTCGCGTGTCGGAATGATCTTTAACCCGGACACGGCGCCGGGTGGAGGATCCTATTTCCTGGCCTCCTTCGAGGAGGCGGCGAAATCGAATGCTCTCAGAGGAGACACACTACCGGTCCGCACACGGGAGGAAATCGAGCCCACTCTCACGACATTAGGACGCGCACCTGGTCCCGGCCTGATCGTCGTGCCGGACAATTTCAGCGCCCTGCATCGCGACCTGATCATCGCGCAAGCGACCAAGCAGCGCATACCGGCAATCTATCCTTTTCGTTACTTCGCCGCCGAGGGCGGCTTCATGTCCTATGGAGTAGACCTGCCCGACCTCTACAAGCGCACCGCCTCATACGTTGACCGCCTTCTCAAAGGCGCTAAGGTGATCGATCTTCCGGTCCAAGCGTCTTCGAGGCTTCACCTCGTCATTAATCTCAGGGCTGCCAAGGCGCTCGGATTGACGCTGTCTCGGACTATGCTCGCTCGCGCTGACGAGATTCTAGAATGAACCCTGGCGCTGATCGGGGAGAGTTTCGAAAGCCTGCAAAGGTCCGCGCGCGCGGTCAGCTGTTCCGAAAATATGTCACCTTGTTCGCGGCCGTTGTGGCTGTGGCGTTGATTGCCAGCAGCGCGATCGATACGTGGTTTTCGTATCTCGAGCAAAGAGCGCTTCTGATCCGCATGCAGCAGCAGCAGGCTGAAACCGCGGCGACAAGGATCAGTCAGTTCATCAAGGAAATCGAAAGCCAGATGGGCTGGCTGACCCAGACACCGTGGGACAACAATTCGCTTGAAGAATGGCAATTCGATTCGGTAAGGCTCCTGCGCCAGGTGCCGGCCATCACGGAGCTCGCTCGCATCGACGCCACGGGCCATGAGCGAGCTCGTGTTTCGCGCATCGCGGTCGATGTCGTCGGTACTCGCACCGACGTTTCTCGCGACCCTATGTTCGTTCAGGCGATGGCGAACAAGCGCTACCACGGACCGATCTATTTCCGCCGCGAATCCGAACCCTACATGACATTGGCGATAGCGGGCTCCCGCCCGGGATATGGGGTCGTCGCCGGAGAGGTAAATCTCAAATTCATATGGGACCTCGTCTCGGAAATGAGGCTGGGCATGCAGGGCACCGCCTTTGTCGTCGATTCGGCAGCTCGCCTTATCGCGCATAGCGATATCAGCCTGGTTCTCCGAAACATCGATCTATCGCATCTGGCGCACGTTCAAGCGGCACGCATTTCAGATGCCCCCGAGCAGGGAACGATCGCCAAGAGCATCAATGGTCAGTCGGTATTGACCGCCAGCGCACCGGTGCCATCGCTTGGTTGGACCTTGTTTATCGAACTGCCGGTTCGAGAGGCCTACGCCCCGCTCTACGCCTCCGTGCTGCGCTCTGGCGCGCTGCTCCTGGCAGCGCTGGTTTTGGCGGTATTGGCCGGAATTTTCCTGGCGCGGCGCATGATCGTGCCGATTCGCGTGCTGCGCGACGGGGCCGCCCGGATTGGTCGCGGCGACCTCACCCAGCGAATATCGATCGATACCGGCGACGAGCTCCAAGCGCTTGGTGACCAGTTCAACAGCATGGCGGAACAGCTGCAGGACCTGTACTCGACACTCGAGCGCAAAGTGGAGCAACGCACCGCGCAGCTCGAGCTTGCCAATCAGGCAAAATCCCGGTTCCTGGCAGCGGCAAGTCACGACTTGCGACAGCCGTTGCACGCCCTGGGATTGTTTGTCGCACAGCTACGCGAGAGCGCGGGTGTGAAAGAACGATCGCATATCGTGGACCGCGTCGATGCGGCGATCGCCACGATGAACGACTTGTTCAATGCACTCCTCGATATCTCCAAGCTCGACGCCGGCGCACTGGCTCCGAAATTATCCGATTTTCCAATTCGGCAGGTGCTGCGGCGCATCGAGACGACGTTTGCGGGGGCGGCCCGGGAGAAGGGTCTGTCTTTTCGGATCATTCCCAGCGATGCCTGGGTACGCAGCGACTCCATTCTGCTCGAGCGGATATTGCTGAATTTGATTTCCAACGCGATCCGCTACACGCAAAGCGGCGGCATCGTCGTAGGCTGCCGCAAGCGTGACGCGTGGCTCCGGATCGAAGTCTGTGATACCGGGCGCGGAATCCCCGAAGACCAGCACCAGAAGATCTTCGGCGAATTCTACCGGGCCGGTGAAGCGCACCAAGGCACCGGGCTCGGCCTCGGGCTGGCGATCGTTGACCGGCTTTGTGGCCTCCTCGGCCATCCCATTCAACTGGCGTCGAAGGTGGGCAGAGGGTCGCGCTTTACGGTCATGGTACCAGCCGTCCAGCCAACCGGAAAAGCTGTCGATGCCGTCCCCGTGGCGCCGGTAGCGATTGATCGCTTCAGAGACAAGCTGATCGTTGTCGTGGACGACGACCCCTTGGTCCTGGACGGAATGTCGAGCCTGCTACGAAGTTGGGGATGCCGTGTTCTTACAGCGGCGACTGGTGACGGTGCGATCGACGACATCATCAGACAAGGCTCCGTGCCGGACCTGATCGTCTCCGACTATCGCCTTCCTGAAGGGCAAACCGGGTTCCACGTCATCGCCAAGCTCCGCGGCGCATTCAAGACGGACATCCCGGCATTCGTGATCAGCGGCGACATCAACGCCGAACCCCTTCAGGTTGCGCGACAGAACGGCTTCCATCTTCTGCACAAGCCCGTTGCGCCTATGACATTGCGGGCGATGCTCAATCGAATGCTCAAGTCGGACAACGTCGCAGCGCCCACCGCCCCGTCCTGAGCCGTCACCACGCATTGAGACCCGGCGCCTTGAGCCGCCGAGGTCGTGCGAGCATTATTGCCGGGCCGGGTCGCTTCCTGGCTTGCACGCTCAACAACGAGTGCCGCCCATGACACATGCGATCTTCGCAACCTGGAAGGCGACCCCCGGCAAGGCCGAGGAGGTCGAGACAATCCTGCTCGAACTTGCGCGCGAAACGAGGCGAGAGCCCGGCGTGCTCATGTTCGTCGCCAACCGTGGGAAGGAAGCGCGCGACACGTTCGTCCTGTATGAGCAGTACGTCGACGAGGCCGCCTTCCGCGCGCATCAGCAGACGTCCCACTTCAGGCACTTGGTGCTGGAGCGCGCATTGCCGCTTCTGGCACACCGCGAGCGTGTGCCTTTCGACGTCCTGCCTTGATCCGTTGGACGCATAGACGGCAGAACGCGTCTCTAATCATGCATGGCCGATGCCGGGCGGCTTTTTGGGTTCATTCAATTCATTCAGCAAAGCTAGGACAAAGGGGCTGAGTTTCCGGTATATGTCCTCGATGGAATCGACGCGGATTGAACGACGGAAGATTCCGTCCACGTCGGACTTGATCGACACGCCGACAATCTCGACTTTTTTCTCCACCTCGATGAGGGCAACGACGTCACGAAAATGGCGCGCCGTAAAATAGCTGATATCGTGACCCTTCTTGCTCATGTACGTGCCGCTGGGGTCTCCGTCGGTAACGACGAACATGACCCGGTGCTTGGCGCGGCTCTTCTTGAGCCGTTGGTAACACCACATGGTGGCTTCGCCGTCGTAACCGAAATAGTGCATGCCCGTGTGCAGGATCGAGCACAGGCGGTGCACCGTTGCTAGATTGTGAGGTTCCTCGCGCGTCTTGAAGACGATGTAATGCATCGGGCGGTTGCGGCCGATGACGTTCGGAATGACCTCGCCTGTTGTCGTATGACCGATAACTTCTGTCTGGACGTCGCCCTTCGTCAAAAAGTCACTCAAACGGTCGGCAATCATATAGGTCAGCTTGTAGCGTTCACCGACCTGCATGGAGCAAGATACGTCGAGCAGAAGCGAGGCGACCGTTTCCTGCTCTTCTTGCGCTTCTTCGATCAAGTCCATTTCAGGCGGGTTGCTGACGGGGTCAATGACTTTTTGAGTCAGATGACCAAGCACGAATCCGCCTTCGTCCGAGGGAACCCAGCGCATTGTCGATTTTTTTGCCCAGGTTTCCTTGGCATATTGAAGCCAGGACTTTTGCGCCTTCGCCAATTCGCGTCCGTGGCGCTCATAGAGCTCCTTGATGAAGATTGGAACGGTCCATACACGAAAATCCTGGGCGCGCGTGATCTGATCCGTGACAGCGGCCGAAGCAGGACGATAGTAGTTGAGCTTGGGTCGTGCCCTTTGTCGTGTTTGGCGCTTTAGGCTAGCTGAACGTCGCTTGAGTTGCTTGCGCGGCTCGCTGCCCACGTCCTTATTCGTTGCGTCCAGCTGCCCCCGTGACGAGCTTCCCCGGACAGCCAGTATTTTTTCTTTCATTTCGCGATAGCTCAGGACGGTTTCATCAGGCTCCTCCTGGAGCAGCGGGAAGAATCCAGCTACGATTTCATTCAAATCGCCCAGTCCACCGCCGAAGAATTTCGCAAACTGCTGCCGCTTGTTGTACAGGCGCCGCATGAGCTTGTTGTATTCGGCAGGCCTTCCAGATGTTCTGAAAATTCGCTCCTCGGTCAGCAGCGGCTCGAGCGCAACGGTCGCGGCGGCCAACGCGGGCGCGGCTTCGCGCGCGGCGCGCAGCGTGACGAGGAAGGCCTGCAAATCGTAGTTGATGATGTCGGGATGGGAGGTGTCGAGAAGATATTGGTGCAAGGCACCGAGATTGTTGTGAATGCCTGGATACTCCCGGTATCTGCTTTGAACGAACGCGGCATAGCCGATGACGTCACTGCCTGCATCGAACATATAGGCAGGGTCTGAATGCGACGGCCTTATGGCCGCAAGAAACTCCCGGTCCAGGAAGTGCAACGCGATCGCACGCAAATCATGAAGCGCGTGCTCAGCCTTCGGATTTGACGGAATAGCAGGTAGGAACCCGACGGAGCTGTCGCCCCTCAGCCCAGCCAGGCTTCTCAACACGTCTTGCGGGTTCACCGACAGTCGTCTTCTTGGCATCGCAAAGCATATTTACCTGAAAACCTGCCGCAGGCTATAGAGTGCCGCCATGCTCCAAGCGCTAAGACTTCATCCGGACTCAATTTGCCGCGCAGTGCGGCAGATCGAAGTGGACATCGCTCGTCCCCGACCCGACAGGCTGGCGTTGTCTTATCGCGTGACTGGTACCATGAGCGACATTCTCATGCCGCCCGTCGCAGCGGCCACGCGCAGCGACGGGCTCTGGCGGCACACCTGCTTCGAGGCTTTCGTCCGCGCGTCATCGGCGCCGAGATACTACGAGATCAACTTGGCGCCTTCGACGCAATGGGCAGCGTATCGGTTCAACAGCTATCGAAGCGGAATGAGCGTAGCGCGCGAGATCGAGGCGCCGCGGATTGAATTGCAGACGGAGCCTCAGTCCAGCACGCTGCACGCCGCATTCGATGTCTCACGCCTGCCGGACCTGGTCGGCGAGGTTTCCTGGCAGGTCGGCTTGTCGGCAGTGGTCGAGGACACAAGCGGCATATCCTATTGGGCGTTGGCGCATCCGCCCGGGAAGCCTGACTTCCACCACCGGGACTGCTTTGCGCTCGAATTTTTTCCGGCCGTATCGCCATGAAATTCGGGATTGACCGGCTTGTCGCTGACAGCTCGTTGCGCGCGCCGCTCGCGGGCCGGCGCGTTGCGCTGCTTGCGCATCCTGCTTCCGTCACGCAAGACCTGACGCACTCGCTCGACGCGCTGGCCGCATGCGGCGGCATCACGCTCAGCGCCGCATTCGGTCCGCAGCACGGGCTGCGCGGCGACAAGCAGGACAACATGGTCGAGTCGCCCGACTTCAACGATCCGGTGCACCGCATTCCGGTGTTCAGCCTCTACGGCGAGGTACGCAAGCCGACCGAGGCGATGATGGACGCGTTCGACGTGATCCTCATCGACCTGCAGGACCTCGGCTGCCGGATCTACACGTTCATCACCACGCTCCGCTATCTGCTCGAGGCCGCGGCGAAGCGCAAAAAGGCGATCTGGGTGCTGGATCGGCCCAATCCCGCCGGCCGGCCGATCGAAGGCCTGACGCTGCGCACGGGCTGGGAAAGCTTTGTCGGTGCGGGCGCGATGCCGATGCGGCACGGGCTCACGCTCGGGGAGCTCGGCCTGTGGTTCGTCAGTACGCGCAAGCTCGACGTCGACTATCGGATCGTAGAGATGGAGGGTTGGCAGCCGGACGCCGCGCCCGGCTACGGCTGGCCACTCGGCGAACGCCCCTGGATCAATCCCAGTCCCAATGCGCCGAACCTGTGGATGGCGCGCGCCTATGCCGGCACGGTGATGCTCGAGGGCACGACCCTGTCGGAAGGGCGCGGCACCACCCGGCCGCTCGAGCTGTTCGGCGCCCCCGACATCGACGTGCGGGCGGTCATGGCGGACATGGAGCGGCTCGCGCCGCAGTGGCTCCAGGGATGCCGGCTGCGGGAATGCTGGTTCGAGCCGACGTTTCACAAGCATGTCGGCAAGCTTTGCCACGGCGTGCAGGTCCACACGGAGGGCCCGTACTACGCCCACGACCAGTTCAAGCCATGGCGCATCCAGGCGCTCGCCTTCAAGGCGATCCGCCGTTTGCATCCGGGGTACCCGCTGTGGCGGGACTTCCCCTACGAATACGCGTTCGGGAAGCTACCCATCGATGTCATCAATGGCGGCCCATTGCTGCGGGAATGGGTCGACACTGGATCGGCCACACCGCAGGACCTGGAAACACTGACGCGGCACGACGAGCAGGCGTGGCTGGACGAGCGCCGGCCATACCTGCGCTACGGGACGCGCTAGTCGACAGGCCCGCCTTAAGGCACGGATCCCCACCGCGCTTCCTTGGCGTCTCCACTAAGGAGCTTCGCACACCAATTCATGCCCCGGGCCCCTGGTGCCGGTTTCGCTGCTCTCCAGAGCAAGGCCCTAGCAGACGCTCGGGCTACTTTCCGACCCGCCCTCGCATGAGTCGTCGACCGCGAGCGGTGTCGCCCAACTGCCACATCAACACGCAATTTGTTCCTAAGTCGTCCCGGCGCCCTTGCTGGGCCTCCGGATGCCGCCTCCAATCAGGGTATTGTCCGCTGCAAACGACGGGGGCCACATGCCGCGCAAGACCATCTGCATTGCAATTGCCTGCTTTACTTCGATGGCCGGATTGGCTCACGCACAGCAACCTTCGACGGCAGAACTGATTGCTCAGATTGAAGCGCTGAAGCGCCGCGTCGACGAACTGGAAAATCGACGGAGTGCCCCGAAGCGCCATCTCGAGTACAAGCGAACCGCCGCACCTTCGTCCAAACAATCGACGACGGCGCCGGAGGCCGTCGCCGCCGTGGCGCCTGCCACGCCCAACGCCACGCCAGCACCGCAGCCGACGGCGGGAAACATCGTTGTCCTCAGGGCTCCTGAGCCGATGGGATCGCCGTTCGAGGATGCTTTGCGATCCGACTTGCCAGGCCTTTCCTTCCGGATCCCCGGCATGCAGAGCGAGGTGCGGATTTACGGCTTCGCCAAAGTGAGCGCACACCGTGACTTCAACGGCCGCAACCAGACCGACGCACCAGCGCCGTCGGGTATCCCGCTTGCCAATAGTCCGAACAGCGCACAGGGCGGCGACTTCGGCATGACGGCCAGATTCAGCCGTATCGGCCTGGATACCCGAACGCTGACGAGCTTCGGGACGCTCGAAACCCGTATCGAGGGCGATTTCGGAGGCGGCGCGCCGGTCTCCAACAACGCGGTGTTCCGGCTGCGACAGGCGTGGGCAGAACTCGGCACAGATGCCTTCCGCGTGCTCTTCGGCCAGGCAAACAGTCTCTGGAACGAAGGCATGTATGAAACACTGATCGACGCAACCAATCTCAACCAGTCATTTGTCCGTCAGCCGCAACTCCGTGTCATTGCAACGTTGGCACCCGGCTTGACGGGCCAGGTGTCGCTGGAAACGCCCGATACGCAGTACACAGCGGACGCAGGTGTCGTCACAACAGGCGGTGGCTTCAATGGCGGGCTCAGCCCGGCATTCACATCGCTCCCTGATCTGCTCGCTCGGTTGACTTATCGCACTGATGGTCTTGAAATCGATGTGCGCGGCCTGTTGCGACAACTGAGCATTCGCACTGCAGGCACTACAGCCGCGCCACCGGCGTTTTCCGACAACGAGCTTGGCTGGGGCGTCGCCGGTCATGTGCGCTTTCCGATGCGGTGGCTGTCGAATGGCTTCGGTGCCGATCAACTGATCGGAATGGCCTACTATGGCGAGGGCATCGGTCGCTATTTCGCCGGTAACAGCGGCGGCCAAGATGCGCTGACGAGCCTCGGGCTGTTGGGTGCCAGCCTCAGCTTCGACCCGCTACTGACCTATGGTGCCACTGTGGCATACCGACGCTTTTGGACAGAGCAACTGCGCAGCAACTTTGCATATTCCTACGCGCGGCAGGACTACCCGACCTACGCGCTCGCCTTCACGCCAGGGTCGCCCTCGGCCACATCTCTGAATGGCGAGATGCAGCAGGCGATCGTCAACTTGATCTGGAGTCCGTTCGCGCAGATCAGCGGCGGTACGGTCAACACTGGATGGCTGGATGTCGGCCTGGAATACGTGTACACGCGGCGCGACGTGTTCGGCGGCGCTCCGGCGACAGCCGCAGCCGGCGCCGGCTACGGGGTCGCCAACCGCATCCTGGCCGCAGGCATCGGCAGATTCTGAGGACGCGGCACCAAACGGCAAGGTCGACTTCATCGCCAAAACTGCTCGCGCTCCGATGCCGTAAGCCTCGCGTAACGCTCGGCGTCGGATGCGATGCGAATGAGATAGCCTGAAGCCAGTTCCCAAAAGATACTCTTGCGCTCCTCATCCGTCATTAGATTGAGGATCGTGGGCGCATACGAGCCGAACAGATAAACCTGCGTCAAACGGGGCACTGCTTTGTTGTTCGCCAAGATTGCCAACCGCTCGATTTCGAGCAGCATCAGGTGAAACTTGGCCTCCATTTGGAGATCGTTCGGGTCCCGCTTCATCGTTCGGAGCTCGATGGCAATCAGATTCATCGAGAGGTAGCTGTTGCTGTCGAACAACCGCTGATGAACCTGATTGAAGCGGGCGAGGTTCTCGATCCTGCGGCTGCGAGATTGAGACCACACGTTAACGATGAAGACGAGCAACGCCACAAGGGCGGCGATGACCGTGGCGTAGTTGCGCAATTCTTCGCTGGTCATTGAGGAGCTACCTTTATGAGCGAGGACGTCCGCCACCCATGAGGCGCCGTGACGGTACCATGCTGGTGTGCACTCATCGATTCTGACGCATCGCCAGCCTCGCGCGCAGCTACGGTCTTGCGGTCCTGTTCATCTCCCATGACCTCTCGCTGGTGTACGAGAATGCCGATGAGGTCGCCGTCCTTTATGGCGGCGTGCTGATGGAACGCGGGCCGGCGCGCGACGTCATCGAGCGGCCGATGCATCCTTACACCGCGGCGCTGCTCGCCTGCGTGCCGCACCGCCGCGATGGCGCACGCCAGGTCGGAATCGAAGGATCGGTGCCGAGCGTCGCCGACTGGCGGCCCGGCTGCCGGTTTGTCAGCCGTTGCAGCGTGGCGCAAGCACAATGCCAGTCCGGCTCGATCCCGCTCGCCGACTTGGGCGGCCGGTCCGTCCGCTGCGTCACGCCCCTCGCCGGCACCGGGGCGCCGCCATGACCGCGGCCGCGCCCGGCGCTCCCGCATTGCAGCCGACGGCCGCGACCGCACCTGGCGCGGGCAAGCTGCTCGAAGCCATTGGCGTCTCAAAGTCATACTGGCGACGCGGCTCATTGCTGCAAGGGCGGATCGAAAATCGCGCGCTCGATCAGGTATCGCTCGATCTCGCACCCGGCGAAATCCTTGGGCTCGTCGGCGAAAGCGGTTGCGGCAAGTCGACTTTCGCCAAGGTGCTGCTTGGACTCGAAACGGCAGATACCGGATCACTCGACGTCGGCGATGTGCGCATTTTTGGACCGCACCGGCGCCCGATTCCGGCGGCGCAGCGCGGCATTCAGATGGTCTTTCAGGACCCCTACGGCTCGCTCAATCCGCGCATGGTGGTTCGTGACCTCTTGAGCGAAGGGCTGCGCATCCGCGGCGGTCTGTCGCGCACCGAAATCGCCGACGAGGTCCAACGACATCTGGCGCTGGTCGGGCTGGGCACCGATGCCCTGACCAAATATCCGCACCAATTCAGCGGCGGGCAGCGGCAGCGGCTCTGTATCGCGCGCGCCATCATCGTGAAGCCGAAAGTGCTGATCGCCGACGAAGCTGCTTCGTCGCTGGACGTGTCGGTGCAGATGCAAGTCCTCAATCTGCTGCTCGACCTGCGTGACCGGATCGGCCTCGGCATCGTCTTCATCAGCCACGACATGGGCGTGATCGAATATCTGTGCGATCGCATCGCGGTGATGTATCGCGGCCGCGTCGTCGAAGAAGGCATGGCGTCCGATATTCTCGACCGGCCGCGGCATCCCTACACCAATCTATTGATCGCGGCACGGCCGCGTGTTGGCCAGCGTCGTCAACCCGGCCGCACGGCCGGACCGGAGGACGATCCTGCGGCAATCGAGCTTGCGCCCGGTGAGCCGGAAACACGTTGTCTCTATGCCGAACGGTGTAGCCGGGCGCTCGATCGTTGCCGCGTGGAGCGGCCCCCACTCGCCACACACGGCACGACGAAGCTTGCGTGCTTCAACCCGCTGTGAGGCTGCGCCACGGCAACGCGCTGGGATCCATCGTTTGCCGCGATCTCGCGGCTATTGCGGAGCCTGCTCGTGTTCCATTGTCCACGCCGCAACGTCGCGGCGGCGGGCAAACCAGACATCCTCATGCTGCTTGGCGTAGTCGAAGCACTGCCGGATCACAGGCTGCAGTGTCGGCCGACCGCCGATGTGGCAGTGCAGCGTAATTTCCATCCATTTCGGGGCGCCCGCTTTCCCTTCCGAATAGAGCTGGTCGAACGTGTTCTTGAAGCCCTCCCAGATCACGCCGGGGGGATTGCGCGGCGCGAGCCACATCGCGAGATCGTTGTGAGGGATGTTTGTGCGCGGCATGATCACCATCGGACCATGGTCGGTCGCACGCAGGAACGGAAGGTCGTCACTGGCGTCGTCGCCGTTCCACAAATATCCAAGCCCCTTCAGGATCGAGAGCGTATGACTTGATCCGGCGCTGCCCGGTCCCGTCCAGCCGACTGGCGGCGCTCCCGCCACCTGCGTCAGTACGGCGGTGCATCGGCGGATGTCCGCCTCCTCCTCGTCGTTGTCGTGGGGATGGACGTCGTTGACCCACCCGTGACCATTGATCTCGTGCCCCGCGTTCATGACCGCGGCAATGACGTTGGGATGCTGCTCGGCGGCTTTGGCGCTGACCGACATGTTGGCGTGGAGGTCGTAGCGATCGAGGGTTTCAAGCAAACGCCAGACGCCCGCCTTCCATCCGTATTCGGCGTATGAAAGCGAAAGCGGGCTAGGATTGTTGCCGGCGCGCGCCGCGCCTCCCAGCGTGTTGTACTGACTGCGATAGGTGAACGCCTCGAACGCGAGCCCGACCGACATCGCGATTTTCTGGCCCTGCGGCCAACGCCACTTACGTGGATAGGCAATTTCCGTCATTTGATCCTCAGGCTGCGTGCGGAAGTCGAACGGTCAGCCCGATCGCTCGGCAACGACGCGACGATCTGGCCTTCCATAGCGGCTTCGATCTGGGGCAGCATAGGTCCTGACGAGGGAGATTCCAATTTATGCTGCGCGCTATCGTCATCTCAGTTGCCACCGCGGTCGCATCCACGCCCGCAACAGCTCAGGATTGGCCGGCGCGACCCGTCACGATGGTTGTGACGTTTGCTCCGGGCACCGCGGGCGACGTCGTCGGACGCATCCTCTCGATCCCCCTCGGCGAGGCGTTGGGTAGGGCGGTCATCGTCGACAATGTCCCCGGCGGTGGCGGCATCACCGGTGCCAACCGCATTGCGAACGCAGCGCCCGATGGCTATCAGTTCTTAGTCGGAACCGTCGGTACGCATGCCATCGCGCCGACCTTGTACAAGAACCCGCCCTATAACGCTGTCGTCGATTTCGCTCCGGTCGGGCTGTTGCTTGAACAGCCGATCGTGTTACTCGCACGCAAGGATCTGCCGGCTGCCACGCTGAAGGAGTTCGCGGCCTATACGAAGGTCCATCAGAAGACTATGCAATACGGCTCCGGCGGCACCGGGACCGCCAATCACCTCGCTTGCGCGCGGCTCAACCTGACACTTGGCGTCAACGTCGTGCATGTCCCCTATCGCAGCACTTCCGCCATGCAGGATTTGATGGCCGGACGTATCGACTACACGTGCAACTTCCTCTCCACCTCAATGGCGCAGATCGAGAGCAGGCAGATCACGGCGGTCGCGATCCTGACCAGGACGCGTTCGCCGATGTCACCGTCGATCGCGTCGGCGCACGAACAAGGCCTGACGGATTTCGACGCGGCGACCTGGAGCGGATTTTTTCTGCCAAAGAATACACCCGCGGCGATTGTGCAGAAGCTCAACAAGGCAGCCTCAAGCGTGGTCGACAGGCCGTCGGTTCAGGCGAAGCTCCGGGAAATCGGCGCGACCGTGGTCGAACCGGAGCGGCGCTCGCCCGCCTACCTGCAGGCCTTTGTCCAGAGCGAAATCCAGAAGTGGGCGGAGCCGATCAAGGCCGCCAATCTGACCTCGAACTGACATGTTCCGTCGCTCTACAATCGCGATATAGCGCACTACCTCGTGCCGTAGGCACGATCGCCGGCATCGCCCAGCCCGGGCACAATGAACCCTTTCTCGTCCAGCGCATCATCGATCGACGCCGTCCAGATCAGGACATCCGGGTGCGCGAGCTGGAATCGCTCGATACCCGGCGTCGCGCCGATTATACAGACGACCCGGATCTGCTGGGCGCCGCGCTCCTTGAGCCCGCTCACCGCGGCCACCGCCGTGTTTCCCGTCGCAAGCACCGGCACCACCACGATCACCAATCGCTCGGCGAGATCGACCGGCGCCTTGAAGAAGTATTCGATGGCAGTGAACGTCTCCGGCTCCCGATAGAGGCCGATATGCGCGACACGCGCGGTGGGGACGAGATCGAGCATCCCTTCGGCGACGCTGACACCGGCGCGCAGGATCGGCGCGATTACGAGCTTCTTGCCCGCGATGCGCCTCGCCGCCGTGCGTGCCATCGGCGTCTCGATCTCGGTGTCGATCAACGGGAGGTCGCGTGTGACCTCGTAGCACAGCAACATGCCAAGCTCGCGCAGCAGCTCACGAAACGTCTTGCTCGAGCGGTCCCGTTCGCGGACGAGCGAGAGCTTGTGCTGAATCAACGGATGTTCGGCAACGGTGACTCCTTGCATCGCTTGCTCCTGCCTGATCCTTCAAAATACGCTGCCATCGCTCACGACCCGAATGGGCGGCGAGCCGTCCGGACGCAGTTGGAACGCAAGCGACCGGCCGGCCGCCCAGGTGCCGCCTTGAAGCAGCCGGGCGAGCGGAAACGCGGCCACGTCCAAATTCAGCCGATTGCGCACCCTGCCCGCGAGCGTGTCGAGCAGAGCGACGGTGAGCGCGCGCCACTCAACGACCAATGCCGAACCGACCTCGTGTTCACGCGTCGCCTCGGCAGGATTCTTCAGGGCCAGAACGCCCGTATCCACGAACAGGCCGCCGTTGCGGTATTCCGCCAGCCCCGTGAGGCCATCAATCTCGGTCACAGCGTATCCGGCCCATTGCAGCGGCTCGATCAGCGAATACGCCAGCCACTGCGAGAGCTTATGCAGCGGAACGAGGCCGTCAGTGCTGTCCGATGTCCGCAGAGGCGGATAGCGCCAGCAATCACCGAGCGGAACGCCCGCGAGCGTCTGGCGCGACGGCCAGATCGGCGCGAGGTGGCGAAGCAGTTCCGAGAGGATCACGGGCGCTCGGACGACGCGATCCTTCGAGCCGGCGGCGAGAACATCGAAGAGACCACCGGGGCGCGGGCTATCGTGTTGACCGAACACGTTGGGATTGCCGGAGACGACCTGGCCCAGGCGACGCAGCAGGCCGACACGTCCGTCAACCCCGACGAGCGGATTCGCATCGCTGATCTGAAAGCCGATCGAGAACGTCTCGGCCGAAAGCCCGCGCAACGCTTCGGCATCGACTCTCAGCGGGCCCTGCGGGTCGGCCGAGAATACGCCCTGCTCGAACATCGCCAAGGTCGCCAGCGCGAGGCCCTCGGAGCGGCCGATGGTGACGCCACTTGCGTGGTCATGGTAGGCCCAGCGTGCGCCGGCACCAGCATCGAGCAGCACGCTCACGATCGCAAGGTCGAACGCCGCCCGCGCCGCCTCGTCCGCGCTCCACGACTGGGTGCGCGCCAGCGCGGCCCATCGGTCAACGCCCTGAAACTCGAAGTGCCGCCATCGGGAATGGAACGGCACATCGAGCGACGGATACGCCGCTCGCGTGGTTTCGGCGACCAGATCGGCGGCAACGTCCAGACGATCCAGCTCGATGCGAAAATGCGGCAGCTCTTTCCTCAAACCGAGCGCAAGCAACGTGTTGGCGCGCGCACGAACCGCTTCACTGGTCAAAAGCGAAAACGCTTCGGCTGTTGCACGATCCACGTACCCACCGATCCAAGACGGATTTACTTGTCGAGCGAGCGCCCAATGATCTGGGCGAGGTCGCTGACCTTTGACGGATCAGCGCTGTAGTAGCCGGCGGCCTTCTTGGCGGCGATCTCGACCTGCGCGTCACTTGGCACAAGGTGATCCGGAATCGAAACGCGCTCGACGATCTCGATGCCCTGGCCGACGAGCGCGTCGTATTTCATGTCGCTCATGGATACCAGCCGATCGATGCGCCGGACGCCCAGCCAATGCAGCGCATCGGGCATCAGTTGCTGGAAGCGCGCATCCTGAACGCCGGCGACGCACTCGGTCCGCTCGAAATACGCGGACGCGGTGTCGCCGGCTTCGTGACGCTTGCGGGCGTTGTAAACCAGGAACTTGGTCACCTCGCCGAGCGCCCGGCCCTCCTTGCGATAATAGACGATGATGCCAAGGCCGTCCGACTGGGCCATGCGCACGCATTCCTCGATGCCGTGAATGAGATAAGGACGGCACGTGCAGATGTCAGAGCCGAATACATCCGACCCGCTGCACTCATCGTGCACGCGGCATGTGATGGGCGTTTTCGGGTCAGAAAGCTTGTTGATGTCGCCGAACAGATAGATCGTGGTGCCGCCGATCGGCGGCAGGAACACACGCAGATCAGGACGCGTAACCAATTCCGGAAACATACCTGCGGTCTGCTCGAACAGCACGCGGCGCAACGCGGTCTCGTTGGTGCCGAAGCGCTCGGCGATCCCGGGCAGGTACCAAACCGGATCGATGGCGATCTTCACGACGTTGACGGCGCCGCCCGGGTGCACCGTGCGATCGTCGCGCTTGATTCGGCCGGCCGCGAGAGCGGCTTGGATTTCGGCGAGGTCCAGTCGCGCCGTGGTCACAGCGATTGTCGGACGGATATCGACGCCTGCCGCGATCTCGGCGGCGAACGCGTCCACGGCCAAGTGCCCCCAGGGATCGAGCGAGACGATGGTCTGGGGATTGGCCCATTGCGGAAACGGTCCGAGTTCGACCGCGGGATGGGTGTTCGTCAGGTCCGGACGACGGCTTGGATCGAGCGCGCCGGACGATACCGCGAGCGCGCGGTAGAGCGCGTAGGAGCCGCCGTAGCTGCCGATGACGTTTCGGTCGCCGGGACGGGATACGCTCGCAATGATCGGACCGCGCAATGCCGCAGTCGGAGCGCCCCATGAAATGGGGAAACGTGCCTTACCGGCTGGATTGGGATGGGAGGTAAGGCGGATATGCTCAGTCCGACTAGATTCGGTCATCGTTTGGTTCGAAAAGGCGACGGTTCTTCGACGCGCCATCGTCCAATGAAAAATTCGCCAAAGGATTCACTCTTGTTTCCACCAGACCTTTAACTGGATCAGCCAGTATATGGCTCGACAAGCGTCAGAGCAATGACACGCGGCCACGTGACACGCGGCCACCTGGATCAACTGTTTCAAGCCGTATCCGCATGAATTACCGCAGCTCGCTCGATCCGCAGGAAAGATGCCAGTTGATCTGTCCAACGGTGACGATCGGCCGGCTCGGTGTGCGGGCGCGCTCACGCGAAACCACCATTCTCCTCCCTTTCTTTAGGTCTCGTTACCTATTCCGCGATTGCTTTCGCCGCTTTGGCAACGATATCGGCGGGCGTCGAATAGATCTGCGCGAGCAATCCGTCGATCTGGCTGCCTGTCATGGGATCGATGTCCATCCGCAGCCTTGCGGCGTCGGCAAGGAGCTCAGGATCCTTCATCGTATGGTCGAATGCCCTGATCAGCGCCGCCTTGCGATCGGCGGGGATATCGGGGGGCGCGGCAAACGGCCGTCCCATCGCTTGCGGCGCGAAGTGCAAATAGAGAATCTGTTTCTTCTCAGGCTCCTTGACCAAGTCCATCGCGAACGGAACGTCCGGCAAGTCGGGATCGATCTTCAATCCCGCCTGGAGAAGAAAATTGACCATATTGCTTTTTCTCCATTGCGGGTGAGAAACCTTGACTGTGCCCCATGACAGCCCGCAGATTCCGTCGACTTCGCCTCTCTCCATGGCCAATGTAATCTCGGTCGTGCCTGGATAGCCGGAAACGATCCTAATCTGCGCCCCCAGAACATTCCTGTAGAGGCGCGCATAGATGTCGGAATCGGTACCAACGGCTTGCCCTCCCATGATCGAGGGCCTTGTCAGCATGTCCTGCCATGTCTTGACTGAGGACTTTCCTCCGGTCAGGCAAAGGCTGGTTTCGCCCGACATGCTTCCCAGCCAGCCGAATTTCCTTGCATCGAAGGTGCCGGGTGGCGTGAGCAGCGGTATCGTCGGAATACTGCGCGAGAAAGTCCCAATCACGGTGCCGTCCTTGGGCGCCGCCTCGTAAAGATAGTTCGTCACCCGCAGGCCGCCGGCGCCGGTCATACTCTGCGGAACGACCGTCGGCTGGCCGGGAATGTACTTGCCGAGATATTTGCTGAGAAGCCGGGCATAGAGATCGTATCCGCCGCCAGCGCTGTGCCCGATGACGACCCGCAGCGTCTTTCCCTTGTAGAACTGCTCCACGTCGTCGGCGGACGCAGCCGACGCAGACATCTGAGGGACCGAAACTGCCAGGCACGTGATCAACGCGATTCCATACAAGCGACAAGGTCGACGATGCATTCGAATGCTCCGATCCGCGGCGATTTTGCTGGACATAGACGCATCAACCTCACGATCGGGAAGTTCGACGGCCGGAATTCGGCGGACTTGTGTGTTCGGTCGGCCGGCATGGCTTTCCAGACTGATCATGGATCCGATATTGTCGCGGTGACTGAACTGGCCGGCACCATGGATCCAGCCGCTCGGATCGCTCTGCATAAGTTCGGCAGCCATGTTTCTCGCGATCTCCAGCATCAATCTTGCGGAGCAAAGCTCTGCTGTGCGACGGCCGTCGGCAATTCAATGCCGAAGCCCTTCGCCTTTGCCTCCTGATAGATACGCCAGCAGATCCCGATGTCGTGTGAGACCATGCCGGTCGTGTGAAGCAATATCCGTTCCATATCGGATTGCCGGCCCGGCTTTTGCCCGGCAACGACCTCTCCGATGTCGGCATGGAGCTGTGCGCGGCTGAACTCGCCGGCGTCGATCATGTTCCGGAATTCGCGGACGGTCATGTTGCATTCCCAGTCGTCGATGACCACCTTGTCGAATTTCGACCAGCCGGCCGGGTCCATTTCCCGCCGCGCCAACGAAACAAAGGTTGCCCCCGGCTTGACCCAGTGCTCGCGGCTGACAATGTCGGTCGACGTCGTGCCGCCAATGGCGATATCCGCCCGCCGGACGACTTCCTCAATCGTATTGAGCGTCCGCACGGGGATTTTGAGCTTTTCGGACCACTTGCGTGCAAACGCCTCCCGCGTTTCCGGTCGGCGCGACGTGCAGACAATCTCTTCGAACCGGAAAAGCTGTGTCAGGCAGCGCAGACAATTCTCGCCCATGGTGCCAATACCCACGAGACCGAGCGTGCGCGGTGCTTTCGGAGCAAGCCATTTGAGTGCGACGATCGCGGCGGCGGCGCTGCGAATGGCATATGTCCAATGCTCGTCGACGATTGCGATCGGGTGAGCGGTCCTTGGATCCGAGAGGACGATATAGCGCGTGCAATCAAGCCGGCCGACAGTGTTGACCACGCCATCGTCGTAATAGGTGTAAAGCCGAACGCCCGAGATCGGCTCCTCCTTCAGGATCACCGTCTTGACATGCCAATGGTTGTGGAACGGCTCGCCGACATCGAGCTTTTGACTCGGTGGTACGGACCATGACACCGAGCCGCGGGCATGCATGGCGAACACGTCTTCACAAATCTGCATCGCCTGGGAAACGGTCAACAGCTTCACGGTCGTCGCGTAGTCGATGAAAAGCACTGAGTTCATGGTTTGGCCTTGAAGGTTGCAAGCGTTCGATCGGTCCGATCAATTGCAGAGATATTCGCGGATAAGCCCGAAATAGGCGCGCGCACCGGATTGCAGTTCATCGACGGAGATGCGTTCGTCTTCGGAATGCCACTGATCCATGTCGCCCGGTCCCCACATCGTTGCCTCGGCGCCTTTGGCATGGAAGTAGCCGGCGTCCAAAGCGCCGTGACTGTAGAATGTCGGCGGCGAAGGCAGCTTGACGCCTTCGCAGCCTCTCCGGATCGCGCTCACGAGCGGGCCGTCGGGCGCCGCCTCGGCGGGATGCATGAAGGGTCCGAACGTGGTTTCGACCGACCAGGGCGATCCGATGTCTGCAGCAGCCGCCACTGCCGCAAACACCGCCTGCGGATCGTCCCCCGGCAATAGCCGGCGATCGAATACCAAGCGTACCTCGTCCTGCACCGTGTGCGTCGCCTCCGGCCATGACCGTATCGAGGTCGGGGTCAGCGTCGCCTGGCCCAGACCCGAATGCTTGTTGCTGCCGGCACCGAGCGCCAGCACCTTGTCGAGCACCCGCCGGGCGCCCTCGATCGCACTCACACCTGCCCATGGCGTGCTGCTGTGAGCGGCCTTTCCCTTGACCGTCACGATGATATCGATGCGTCCCTTGTTCGCCAACGCGACGCGATTTGTCGTCCCGATCACGACGACGGCGGCGCGGGGGATCGCCCCGACCGCAGCGCAAATGCTCTCGGCGGCATCGTGGCGGCCGGTTTCGCCGGCCGTGCTCACCGTGAAGACGAGGCTGCCGTTCAGCGTGAGGTTCGTCGCCGCGGCCTTTACGGCTCCTAGCGCAGCGGCGAGCGATCCTTTCTGCTCAGATACGCCGCGTCCTCGTACGAACCGCGCCCCTCCGCTTTCGATGATCTCGCCCGCGAAGGGAGATTTCATGCGGTTCGTCGGATGCGTCATGGCATAGGCCATCAGCATAAGACTTCGATCGCCGCGCCGGGGCCCGATTTCGACGATGAGATTTCCCATTTCGTCGCGGCGAAAGGGCAGTTCCAGTTGCTTGACCAGCGGTGCGATGGTGTCGGCGATGAAGCTCTGGATCTGCGGCTCGCTCTCGAACAACTCGGTCTGCGGGCTCGGGTGGCGAACAAACGATTGCGTCCAGTCGACAAGCCGCTGTTGCGAAATGCCGTAGGCGTCTACGACGTCATTGCTCATCAGTCTTGTCCTCCGACGAACCACGGTACCCGGCCCAGGCGCGACCGGGATATATTCCGGGTTGCTGCCGTCATCGCAAGTGGGCTCTAATGCTATCGAGCGGGAGCCAAAGGAAAGTCATGTCCGAAGCGTCTGAGACGATCGCCAGACAGATCGTGGAATCCACGGCCAAGTGCGGTATCACCACCATCGCAAGTCTACCGGACGGCTGGATCACTGACTTGATCACAGCCTATGCTCGCGACAACCGCTTCAGGCACCTCGCGGTGAACCGGGAGGAAGCCGCAATCGGTTTCTGTTCGGGAGCATATCTCGGCGGTCTGGGCGCCATGGCACTCATGGGAGCCTCGGGCTTTCTGACGTGTATCTACGCATTGACCAAAATCAACTACACTTACCAGATACCAATCCTCATCGGCATCACACTTCGCGGGCGCCCGGGAGATTCTGCGAAGTTTCATCAGTCCAACGGACTTTACCTCGATTCAATCATTCAAGCCATCGACATGCCTTTCATTCCCATCGAAAGGCGCGAGGACATTCCAAAGATCGGCGTCGCATATGCTCACAGTCGCACGATGACGCGACCCGTAGTGGTCGGGTTCACGCGCGAGCTGCTCCGGGGGCAAGCATGATGCATTTCGAAGATTGCTTCAGGCTCCTGCATGAGCGCCTGAAGACCGAACTCATCGTCACTTCGGCGGGAAACACCTCCGAGCTATGGTGGGAGATCAGCCGCGAGACCGAGCGCGTATTCTATCTCGAGGCATCGATGAGCCTGGCTTCGCTTTTCGCCGCCGGCATCGCGCTCGGGAATCCCGAGAAGACGATCGTGGCCTTCAACGGCGACGGCGCCTTCAACATGAATCCTGGAATGCTGTTTGCCGAAAGGCAGTTGGATCTGCCCAATCTCAAGCACTTCATGGTTTCGAACCGCTGTTACGGCTCCACCAACGAGCTCACCATGCCGTTCAGCCATTCGATCGACTATGCCGGGATGGCACGGGCAGCGGGGCTGTTGCGGGTCTATTCGCTGACGAGCCTGGACGAACTCGACCGGCAACTCGACGACATCATCAAGGTGCCCGGACACACCTTTACCGTCCTGAATGTCGAGCCGCTCGGCCGCCACGCCGTATCGCCGCCGTTGGACGGCCCGGAGGTCAAGTTCCGGTTTGGCCGTTACCTGGAGCGAAACGGCGGTCGACGGATTTTCGACACTCCCCTCCCCTGACGAGCGTCGTCAAAACGATGCTCACGTCAGATAATCCAACATCATGAAGGCAAAGACCCGCGCCGCATCCGTGGTGCGCTCGACCGACGCCATGTCGTAGTCGGTATGCGCCCATTGGTGCTCGCCGGCACCGAAATTGGCGGTCGGGATGCCGACGTGGTTGAGGTAGCCCTGGTCGAACGCCGATGGGGAGTAATAGGTTTCCGCCGCCTTGCCCAACATTACCTCGCTCCCCCGCAGCAGCGCCCGCACGATCGGCGAGTCGACCGTGACCAGCGACGGGTACATGAACGGCCCGAGCCGAAAATCGATGCCGAAGGTCTTGCCGCTGACCGGGTCCTTGACCGACTCGATCTCCTTGCCGATCCGTACCAGTTCCTCGAACGCTTCGTTCGGATCTTCGCCGGGCAGCAGGCGACGGTCGAGCCTGAATTCGCAGCGCTCCTGCACCGTGTGGGTTGAATCCGGAAAGCTGCGGATGTGATTGACGGTGAGCGACTGTTTGCCGAGTTGCGGGTGGCTCTTGTCGAGTTTTGTTTTGGTCAACAGCCGCTGAATCGCTTCCGTCGCGCCGGTGATCGCGTTGATGCCGTCCCATGGGCGGGCCGAATGGCAGGGCGCGCCTTTCACCGTGACGAATACGTCGATGCGGCCGCGGTTTCCGAGCGTGATCTTCAGACCCGTGCCGCCGAGCACGGCCATGTCGGCGCGGACACCGGCGCCCTCGACCACGCTTTTGATGGCGTCGTGCTTGCCGGTTTCGCCTGACAGACAGCAGGTGAAGATCAGCTTGCCCGCGATCGGGACTTTGCTGGCGATGACCGTTTCCATCGCGTGCAGATAGGCCGCGAGATTGGCTTTCTGCTCGCTCGCGCCCTTGCCCATCACGCATTCGCCGGGCAGGTCGTATTTGGCGCCGTCGACCACATCGCCATTGTAGGGATTGGGCATGGTGGAGGCTGGCTGGTTCATGGCGTTGCCGATGAACATCAGCGACTTGCCGCTTGTGCCGGCGCCATAGGCCGCAATCAGATTGCCCATGGTGTCGTAGCGGACGTCGTCAAATCCCATGGCGCGCACGCGCGGCTCAATCGCCTTCTTGATGAATTCCTTGAGCAGTGGCTCCTCTTCCAGGAGATCGGTCTGCGGACTCGGCACTTTCACCAGCTCGATCAGCAATTCCTTCGCGCGGTCGCGCGAGAGTTTCGCATCCAGAAGTTTCTTGATCTTGGACGCTTCCATCCCTGTATTCCCTCTATGTGACCTCGGCGCCGCCCTTGCCGACGCGCTTCTTGACGCCGGGCCACAGCACCAGCACGATGCAGATGGCGAAGATCGTAGCCGACAGGGGGCGCAGCACGAACACCGAATAGTCGTGATTGGAGATCTGCAGCGCCTGGTGGAACGCGCCTTCGGCGAGCTTGCCGAGGATCAGTCCGATCACCAGACTGATCAACGGATAGCCATGCCGCCTGGCGAAATATCCGAACAAGCCGAACCCGATCGCGACGAACACGTCCATCATGTTGCGCTCGTTGGCGTAGGCGCCGAACAGCGTGATGATCAGCAGGATGGGCGCCATCAGTTCGATGCGCACCAGCGTGACCAGGGCGAACCAGGGAATCATGATGAGATACAGAATCGTCGCCATGATGCACCCGATCAAAAGCCCCATGTAGAAGCCCCAGATCAGCTCGGGATTCGACGTGAACAGCATCGGCCCGGGCCGCAGTCCCTGCACGGTCACCGCCACCAGCAGGATCGCTGCCGTAGCGCCGCCCGGAATGCCGAGTGTGAGCGCCGGTATGAGGCTCGTCGGAATGCAGGAATTGTTGGACGCCTCCGGTGCGATCACGCCTTCCGGCGCGCCCTTGCCGAACTGTTCCGGATGTTTCGATGTCCGCTTCGCCACGCTATAGGCGAGGAAATTTGCGGCCGTCGCACCGAGTCCTGGAATGATGCCGATAAACGCGCCGAGCATCGTGCTCTGCGTCAGCGCAAAGGGATATTTGAACGTGCCGATGAATCCGTCCCACAAGGAACCTTGGAGCTTGCCGGATTTCGCGATCGTCCCGCCCTCGATGATCATCGTGATCAGCTCCGTGATCGCGAACAGTCCGACCATCACGGGTACGAAGCTTATCCCGTCGAGCAGATAGACGTAGCCGAACGTGTAACGCTCCGTTCCGAGAATTGAATCGACACCGATCAGACTGATCGCAATGCCGAACGCGCCCATGGCCAGCCCCTTCACGGTCGAACCAAGCGCGGCGACCGACACCACCGTCAGCCCGAGAATCGCGAGCGCGAAATATTCCGCCGGGCTGAAGGCGAGCGCGACCTTCGTTACGGGGCCTGAGACAAACATCAGGATCAAGACGCCGACGATGCCTGCCACCATCGAAGCGCCGGCGGAGAGGCCCATCGCGACCTTGGCCTTGCCCTGCTGCGCCATCGGGTAGCCGTCATAGGCGGTGGCGGCGGAGGAGGCTTCGCCGGGGATGTTGAGCAGGATCGAGGTGATCGACCCTCCGAAAGCCGCGCCGACGGAAATCGAGGCGAGCATCAAGAGCGCCGAGAGCGGATCCATGGTGAAGGTGAACGGGATCAGGATCGCCATCGCCACCGGGCCGCCAAGGCCCGGCAGCACGCCAACCCACAGCCCGATCACGGTACCGGCGACCATGAACAGGAACTGCTTCCACTGCAGCGCGGCCATCAGCCCGAGGATAAGGTTGTCGAACATGGCCGCCTCAGTGGGCACGCAGGTTGTCGATCAGCCAGTCGCCCACGACGCCGTGCGGCAGATTGACGCCCACGAGGTAGGGAAAGAAAAGGGCGAGGAACGCCACCGTCGCAAGTCCCACGGCGAACGTCATGCGGCGGTTCGCGTAGCCCATCAGCGGCGGCATCACGAACATTGCGGCGAGCGAAGCGACAAAGAAACCGAACAGCCAAAACACGACGCCGAATGCAGGCGCCGACAACAGCGCGGTCGCGAACCGCGGCCAGTTCGCGTTGGCGGCCGGATCGTCGTCGTCGACGGTGTCGGCCGCCGCGCTCGTCGCGCGCCGGCGCAATTCTTGGACGAGGATGGCAAGGCAGAGCAGAATTCCGGCGGTGCCGATCACCCAGGGGAACAGCCGCGCATCGAACGGCAGCCGAATGGAAAAAACCAGGATGGCACCGAAAAAAAACAGCAGCGCGGCGATCAGAGCAAACTCTTCGCGCCAGTAGTTCCTCACCCTTGAATCGGTTTTCATCCGAGTTCTGCAAGCGATCAGGTCATCAGGTCCTTGAACTTCTCGATGGCTTCGGACTGCTTGACCACCAGTTCCTCGATCTGCGCGCGATTGAGCAGACGGATCGCCTCGCCCGCCTTCTGCATCTGCACTTGCATCGCATTATCCTGGAACGCCTTCTCGAACGCAGCGCTGAGAATCTGGATGCGGTCGTTCGATACCTTGGGCGTGGCCATCGCGTACCAGAGCTGGTCGATGGGCGTGACGTTGAAGCCCTGTTCCTTGAGCGTCGGCACGTCGGGCAGCGCCGGTTCACGCCGTTCGCCGGTGACGCCGAGGAAATGCAGCTGGGCGCTCATGCGCGATCCCGATGCCGGCCCGCTCATGGCGGCGTCGATATGGCCGCCCAGCACGGCCGGATAGGCTTTCCCGGATCCGTCAAAATGCGCCATCCCGAACGGCAGGTTCAGTTCCTTTTGCAGCGCGGCCAGCTGGATGTGGCTCGATCCGCCGCGGCCGATCGTGCCGATGACGACGCGGCGCTTCTTGCACTCGTCGACCAGGTCCTTGAAGGTGCGGATCGGTGAGTCCTTCTTGACGCAGAGCTGCCAGCTGATGACGCTCCAGCCGTAGATCGGGATGAATTGACTCGCCTTGTAGCCGGCGCGGCCGATGACTTCGTCGATCACACCGCCCGGCGCGGATTCCGTCATCATGGTGTAGCCGTCGGGCCGCGCGGTCCACAGCTTGGTGCGCGCAACGCGCCCGCCCGCGCCGAGGACATAGTCGAGCGTCGTCTTGATCCCGGCTCGTTCGAGGTAGGGCTGGATAATGCGCGCCGTCGTGTCGATCGAACCGCCAGGCGCCTGATAGATGATCCAGCTGACCTCGCGCGCCGGGAATTTCTCCTGCGCCACTGCAGGCGCAGCGAGCGCGACTGCGCCGGCAGCGCTCGAACCGGCAAGGAACTCGCGGCGATGCATTCGAATCTTGCTGTTCATGCTCAATCCCCTGTCCGGTTGCAATATTCGGCTTGTACGAACCAACCATCAATGCGCCGAGGGCAGCCAGATGCCAAGGCGTCGTTCCAGCGCACGTTCATACAAGAAGTGTGCCAAGGCAATGTCCTGCGACACTAAGCCGGTGGTGTGGATCAGGATGCGCTCCTCGTCACGCTCGCGGCCGACCTTCGCGCCGGAGACCAGCTCATGGATTTCCGCGTGAAGCTCTCCGCGTGAGAACAATCCGGACTCGACCATGCGCTTGAACTGTGGCTGCAGCATATTGAATTCCCAGGTATCGATCACGACCTTGTCCATCTTTGACCAACCGGCCGGGTCGAGCTCGCGCCGCGCCAGCGATATGAAGGTGCAGCCGGGCTTGAGCCATTCCTCTCGACTGACGATGTCGCCCGAGGTGGTGCCGCCGACCGCGATGTCGGCGCCGCGCACGACCTCCTCGATCGAATCTTTCGCAATGACGGGAATACCGAGCTTCAACGACCATTCTCGCGCGAACGCCTCGCGGGTCTCGGCTCGTCGCGACGTGCAGCGGATTTCCGAGAATTTGTACATGGTCGATAGGCAGCGCAGCGAGTTTCTCCCCATCGTGCCGATGCCAACGAGGCCAAGCACCTGGGGATTCTTCGGACCGACCCACTTGCAGGCGATGGCGGCAGCCGCGGCGCTGCGGACCGCATAGCTCCAGTGCTCGTCGACGATGGCCAGCGCCTGGCCGCTGTGGGGATCGGACAGTGCGATATAACGCGTACAGTCGAGCCCGCCGACCGTGTTGCGCACCCCGTCGTCGTAATAGTTGTAGATGCGCACGCCGGTCGCCGGTATGTCCTTGAGGAACGCCGACTTGACGTGCCAGTGATTGTGGAAGTCCTCCGCAACGTCGAGCTTGAAGCTGTGCGGGTTCGACCACACCACGCTCCCGCGCGCGTGCATACGGTAGACGTCCTCGCACACGTTGAGCGCGTCCTCGACGCTCAAGAGCTCCAACGTATCCTTGTAAGGTACGAACAAAACGCCTTTGTTGTCGTCCACCCAATTCCCCTGGTTGCAGCAAGTGTCCTGAAGGCGCGCCTCACTCGTCCAGCACGAAATCCATGTTCTTGCCGGACGGCGCGTAGATTTCGAAGATCTCGAATACGTCCTTGCCGAGATTGCTGAGCGAATGCCGAACCCCGGCCGGGATATAGACCACGTCGTTCTCGCGGACCGTGTAGGTCTTGTCCTCGATGGTCAGCGTCCCCTCCCCGCGCTTGACGATATAGACGTTGTCGGCATTGGTGTGATGGTGATGCTTGCCGCGCGGCCCGCCCGGTACCAGCCGGTTGAGGTGCACGTCGACCTTTTCGGTCCCGAGCGACGGATTGATGAGCTTGATCTGCTCGCCGCGACCGGGCTCCATCGGGTTGGTCGGGCATTCGTCGAGATGAAAGAGCTTGAACAACGCCGCCTCCTGGTCACGCCTTGCTGCGAGGGCAGCCGGCAGGCAATATTGCCAGCGTAGTCGGAGCACCGCAGGGACTCAAGTACAGGCCGCATCGCGCTTATGCATATTATCAACCGCATCGCCGCCTTTCACGTCGAGATGACGGCCTGGCGGCGCGACTTACACGCGCATCCGGAAACCGCATTCGAGGAGCGGCGCACCGCGGCGCTAGTCGCTCAGAAGCTGCGCGGCTGGGGCATCGAGGTGCACGAGGGCCTCGCCAAGACCGGCGTGGTCGGAACGCTACGCTGCGGGAACGGAGCGCGCGCCATTGGCCTGCGTGCCGATATGGACGCGTTGCCGATGGAAGAGCTCAACGACTTCGCGCATCGCTCCAGAGTGCCGGGCCGATTCCATGGTTGCGGTCACGACGGCCACACCTCGATGCTGCTCGGCGCGGCGCGCTATCTCGCCGAGGCGCGCAATTTCGACGGCACCGTGCACTTCATCTTCCAGCCTGCCGAGGAGAACGTTGCCGGCGCGGGCGTCATGGTACGCGAGGGTTTGTTCGAGATGTTTCCGATGGCGGCCGTGTACGGCATGCACAATCGTCCAAATCTGCCAAAGGGCGAATTCGCGATGCGTGCCGGACCGGCGCTCGCCTGTGCGGACAATTTCGGCATCACGATCCACGGGCGCGGCACGCACGCGGCTTGGCCGCACCTCGGCATCGACATCGTCGTGGTTGCATCGCAGATAGTGCTCGCGCTTCAGACGATCGTCAGCCGCCAAATCTCGCCGCTGGACTCGGCCGTGGTCAGCACCACGATGATCCATGGCGGTTCGAGCGACAATGTCATTCCCGATGAAATCCGCCTACGCGGCACCGCGCGATCGTTTCTGCCCGCCGTACAGGACAGGATCGAGGCAAGACTGCGCGAGATTGCGCGCGCGACCGCGGCGATGCACGGCGCCACGGCCGAAGTGGAATATGAGCGGCGCTACCCGTCGCTGCACAACGACGCCGAGCGCATTGCGGTCTGCGCAGACGTGGCGCGTGGGATCGTGGGCGCCGAGAACGTCGACGTCGATCACGAGCCCGGCATGGGCTCCGACGATTTCTCGTTCATGTCGAACCGCGTGCCGGGCGGCTATGTCTGGATCGGCTCCGGACCGGCCGAGGCCGGCGGTTTCCTGCACAACCCCCGCTACGACTTCAACGACGATATTCTGCCTATCGGCGCGAGCTATTGGGCACGACTCGTCGAAGCCGAGCTCCCGCGAAGGACCTAAGTCCCATGTCCCGGGCCGGTGCCATCGCACGCGCTCACGCCTATTTTGACGACGGCACGTTCGTTTCCGACTTGCGGCGGCGGGTCGCCATCCCGAGCTCGAGCCAGGAGCCTGAGCGCGCCGCGGTGCTGCGCACCTACCTCGATGACGAGATCGTCCCCTCGCTTGTGCCGCTCGGCTTCATATGCCGGGTGTTTGACAATCCCACCGGCGCCGCACCGCCCCTGCTCGTCGCCGAGCGCATCGAAGATTCAAGACTCGTCACCGTGCTGGTCTACGGCCACGGCGACACCATCCGCGGCCTCGACGATCTCTGGCGCGAGGGCCTTTCGCCCTGGTCGATCGTGGTCGAGGGCGACCGGATCTACGGGCGCGGCACGGCCGACAACAAGGGCCAACACTCGGTGAACATCGGCGCGATCGCGGCGGTGCTCAAGGAGCGGGGCCGGCTCGGATTCAACGTGAAGTTCCTGATCGAGATGAGCGAGGAATACGGCTCGGTCGGCTTGCGCGAGTTCTGCGAACAGCACAAGGACGGCGCGCTGAAGGCCGACCTGCTGATCGCCTCCGACGGACCGCGGATCGCACCCGACCGGCCCACGATGTTCCTCGGGGCGCGCGGCGCCCACCTCATCGATATGATCGTCGACTTCCGCGAGGGCGGCCACCATTCGGGCAACTGGGGCGGGCTCCTCGCCAATCCCGGCATCGTGCTGGCACAGGCGATCGCCTGCATCACCGACGCGCAGGGGGCGATCAAGGTGCCGGAATGGCGGCCGCCGCTGCCGCAGTCGGTGCGGCGCGTGCTGCAGGGTGTCGAGGTTGATGCCGGCCAGGATGGCCCCGCGATCGATCACGACTGGGGCGAGCCGGATTTGACCTCCGCCGAGCGTGTGTTCGGCTGGAACAGCTTCGAGGTGCTCGCCTTCACGACCGGCACGCCCGAGCGACCGGTCAACGCCATCCCCGGCAAGGCGCGCGCCCATTGCCAGCTCCGCTACGTGGTCGGCACCGACGTCGATGACATCATTCCGGCGCTACGACGCCATCTCGACCGTCACGGGTTCCAGAAAGTCGAGTTGCGCCGCGGCCAGGGGGGGTTCTTTCCAGCCAGCCGGCTCGATCCGGCCGATCCGTGGGTCACCTGGACGGCCGCCTCGCTCGAACGGACGGCCGGGCACGCGCCGACGATCCTGCCGAACCTCGGGGGCTCGCTACCCAATGACATCTTTATCGACGTGCTCGGCCTGAAGACGATCTGGGTGCCGCATTCCTACGCCGGCTGCTCGCAGCACGCGCCCAACGAGCATCTCCTCGCCTCTATCGCGCGTGAAGGACTTGGCCTGATGGCCGGACTTTTCTGGGATCTGGGCGACCCGGCCACGCATGCGCGTCGAAATTCCTCCCCGTGAAGAGCCTTTCTGCTAGATTGCGATCTGCGCTTGAACGCATGGACGGAGGCGATCCGATGCCATACACAGCCGCCGGGGTGCTCGCCGAAGATGAGATCCCCATTCTTGATCTCGGCCCCTATCTGGCCAACGAACAAGATGCGCTGGATCGTCTCGGCCGTCAGCTCTATCGTGCATCCACCGAAGTTGGATTCTACTACCTGAAAAACCATGGTATTGCGCAATCCTTGATCGACCAGACCTTCAGGGAGGCGAAGCGGTTCCACGCGCTTCCGCTGGAGGAGAAGCGGAAGATCAAGGTCGATCAGAACAAGATCGGTTATTTCGAACCGGAGTCGACCATCACCCGGCATTCGAACCTGGCGAACGGCGCCAAGCCCAATCTCTACGCGGCATTCTGCATGCGCCGCGAGCTTCCGCCGGACGATCCGGACATCCTGGCAGGCGTGCCCTATCGCGCGCTCAACCGCTGGCCTGAAAATCTGCCCGGTTTTCGCGAGAACATGGTGGCCTTTTCGGAAGCGATGGAAGCACTCGGAAAGAGACTGCTGCCGATCTTGGCCCAGGCGCTCAATCTGAGGCCCGACTTCTTTGACAAGGACTTCGAGAAGCCCCTGGTGAACATGCAGCTCAACTACTATCCCCACCAGCCGAATTTCGACGGAGCGCAGTTCGGACTGGCACCGCATACCGACCGCGGGTTCATTACCATGTTGTGCCAAGCCCAGATTCCCGGCCTGGAGATTCGGACCGCCGACGGCCGATGGGTGGTTGCGCCGATCTTGCCGGGGCACATTCTCGTCAACACCGGCGACCTGCTGCGGCACTGGACCAACGACGTCTTCCTGTCTACGCCGCACCGGGTGACCAACTTGTCGGGCGACGAGCGGCTCTCCATCCCGTTTTTCTACAAGCCGGACCTGAACACCCTGATCGAGTGCATTCCGACCTGCCAAAGCCCGGAGCGACCCGCGAAATATCCTCCCGTCACCGTCCTTGAATTCTATGACTGGTTCGTCAAACAGAATTATCCTGAAGTCGTCGCGGCGCAGAGCAAGCAGAAGGCGCAGCATCTTGCAGCGAACGAGTGAGCACCCGTCGATGACACGACGTTTCGCGACGATTGTCCTGCTGGCGGCGATCACGGCTGTTGCCGCCCTGGCCCCGTCCCCGATTTTTGCGCAAGATGCAGCGTCGTCCGATGTCGCAAGTTTTTATCGCGGCAAACAGATGCGCATCATCATTCGCTCCGGGCCCGGCGGCGGTTTCGATCTCTATTCACGACTGTTGGCGCGTTTCATCGTCAAACACATCCCGGGCAACCCCACGATGGTTGCGCAGAACATGCCTGCCGGTGGCGGGCTTGCTGCGATCAGCTATGTCGCCGAGGTCGCGCCGCAAGATGGGACAGTTGTGACCATGATTGGTCAATCGCTCCCATTCGACCAGGCATTGGGCTACACACCGAGCTTCAAGCAGGATCTGCGAACGTTCCACTGGATCGGCAACCTGAGCGATTCGAACATTCTGACCTACACGTGGCACACGCGCGGAATCAGGAGCATGGATGATGCGCGCACGCGTGAAGCCTCGCTCGGCTCGACCGGCGCCGGCGACGTGGGATCGTGGTTGCCGAGCCTGTACAACAGCGTGCTTGGCACGAAATTCAAGATCATCAACGGGTACCAGGGATTTGCCGAAGTGAAGCTGGCGATGGAGCGCGGCGAAATCGACGGCTTTGGCGCAAATCCATTGGCATCGATCCTGTCGACACAGCCTCAGCTCATTCGAGACAGGCTCATCTCGATTCTCGTGCAAGTCGGCCTGCGAAAGGAGAAGGAGCTACCCGACACGCCGCTCCTGACGGAGCTCGCACGCACCGACGACGAGCGCGAGCTGCTCGGGTTTGTCACCAAGGCGATGTCCGTCGGACGACCGATCGGCGTCGGACCCGGCGTTCCCTCGGACCGTGTCGAGGCCCTGCGCAAGGCGTTCGACGCTACGCTGGTCGATCCCGAGTTTATAGCGGAAGCGAAAAGATCGAGAATGGACATCGGCCCGATGAACGGAGCTACTGTTCAGCGCCTTGTTGAGGAGGTGCAGAGTGCCCCCGTCGACTTGCGAACCAGGGTGCGGGCCTTGATGCCTCCGCGCTGAGATGCCGCGTTGTTGGGGATTCAAGAAGAGGATGTTGGAAGGGCATCAATCATTCCTCGGCATGCAGGATTTCAAGGTCTGGCAGGCCCCAGCACTCGGTACCCGTACCTTTCGCCAGAATACCGAACCCCTCAGTCTCCATCTCGCCGACGACATCGCTGCGAAACGGATTTGAGGCGCATTGGCTTCACGGCCATTGAGTGGCGTTCGCGATGGCTCGTGCTTCGGCTTCGGTCGTCACGAGCCACCATGCGTTTTTGAATACCGGTTGACCGGCACCGGCAAGCCGAGATGCTCGCGCAACGTACGTCCCGCATAGTCCAGGCGGAAGATGCCACGCCTTTGCAGCTCAGGTACGACCTGATCAATGAACTCATCAAAGGCGGCGGGGAAGTAGGGAGGCACAAGTACAAAGCCATCGCAGGCGCGATCGACAAACCATTCTTCCATCACATCAGCGATCGTCGGTGCGTCCCCATATGCAAAAAGGTAACCTCGGGCCACGGCGATCTGATTGTAGATATCCCGCAGCGTCAGATTGTCCTTGCGAGCCTTCTCATAGGCAACCTTCGCATGGGTTTGAATTGAGTTCGACAGCGGCAGCTCCGGTACTGGACCATCCAGATCAAACCCGGACATGTCGTGCCCGAACCGGCTCGACATCATCTTCAAGGCAACCGCAGGGACCGCGAGACGCATCAGCTCCGAAAGCTTCTTTCGCGCGTCCTCTTCATTTTGGCCGACGATCGGCATGAAACCAGGAAGAATTTTGCAGTGGTCCGGATTGCGGCCCCAGCTAGCAACCATGGCCTTCATCGTCGCGTAGAATTCCTTGGCATGCTCCTTGTCCAGCTGAGCCGCAAAAATCATTTCCGCGAACCGTGACGCAAACTTTTTGCCGTCATCCGAGGCTCCCGCCTGCACGAGTACCGGTTGGCCTTGCGGCGTGCGCGTCACATTGAGCGGCCCACGCACTGAATAGAATTTGCCGACGTGGTCGAGCGAATGCACTTTCGTCTTGTCGAAATATTCGCCGGTTTCCGCATTGGTCGTTATTGCGCCTTCCTCCCAGCTGTCCCAGAGACCCTGTACGACTTCGACAAATTCCGTGGCAGATTCATACCGGGTGGCATGGTCCATCGGGCCGGCGCTGCCGAAGTTCCCAGCCGCTTCTGGCATCCCCGAGGTCACCATATTCCACCCCGCGCGACCGCCGCTGAGCTTATCGAGCGACGCAAACACTCGGGCGATGTTGAACGGCGACGAATATGTGGTCGAGGCCGTGGCGACGAGTCCCACCCTCGTTGTCTGCGTGGCCAGCGCCGCATGCAAGGTGAGCGGCTCGAATCTCAGCATTTGGCCTGGGTGCCGGTCCGGTACAAAAGCGAGACTGTCGCCGACGAACAGGAAGTCGAGCTTTCCTCGTTCGCACGATTCTGCGATCGTCTTGAAGATCGAAAAGTCCTCGCTGCTGGTGGCTGCTCCCGGGACCCGCCAGCCGGACACATGGTTCCCCGTCCCCACGGCGTACACGCCGAGATTCATTTGCCTGCCGGGATTCATTTCTGGCTTAGTCCTCTTGAGACAAGACGTCAGACATCTGATCGCGCGCCAAACCCATCGTGCTGCGGGCGGTATCGAAGACATCTTGCGGGATGCGATAGAGTTCGGCAATCAGCGAATCGAGCTTCGCGCCATCGATCGGATTGACGATCAATCCATTGCGCCTGGTCTCGGCCAGGAATCCGCGAACGCGCATCGTGTCGTCGGATGCTTGGCGCAGCGCCGAATTCCGGTGGTCAGGCAGTCCGGCTCCTGCCGCCGGCTCATGATTGCGGCGTCAGTTTGATGGGCGTTGGACGCCAGGATCGGGCAGCACGACGTTGAGAATTGCAGGCTTGCCTGCCTCGATCGAGGCCAATGCAGTTTTGACCGCGCCCCTCAGTTCGCCCGGGTGCTCGATCAACTGACCATACCCGCCGACAACTGCTGCAGCCTGCTCATAGCGAGAATTGTTGATGTGCACGCCGTAATAGTCTTTGGTCGTGATCGCGGTGCCTTTCGGATAGAATCGATTATGCAGCCGCTCCATGACCGCGTATTTCTTGTTGTTGCAGACGATGATCAGTAACGGGAGCTTGTATTCGTCTGAAACTGCGAGTGCGGGAATGACCGGGTTATATAGGAACGAACCATCGCCGATCGTGATCACCACTGGACGTTGGGGGAGCGCCAGTTTCACTCCGAGCGCATAGCCCAAACCTTGACCCAGGCCACTCGGCGCTCGGAAGTAGCCATGCGGCTCATCCCAAATAATGTGGTCGCGAATTTCGCCGGCATGAACGATTGTCTCGTCTACATAGGTCGTATCCGCCGGCATCACCTCGCGGAGCGTCTTCATCAACAACGGTATTGTGATCTGATCGTTCGCATTGGCCTTCTCCTCGGCGACGGTGATCCCGTCTCGCCACTTCTTATGTTCGGCTTGCCAGCGTTCTCGACGCTCAGCAAGCGCGGCTGGGTCGAGATCAAGCCTGCGCAACGCTTCCGTCAGCAGCCGAAGGGTGATGGCGATATTGCCTTCGAGATAATGACTCGCCTCCATGATCTGATAGACCATGTTGACTTTGAGCGGGTTCTCGCTGACCGACACAATCCGTGCATTTTTGGGAGTGTTGCTTGGCGGATACCACGGCGCCCAGCTATCGACGAGTAGCGCGAGATCCATTTCGTTCAACAGCGGTTCGATCTTTGCGCCGAGGTAAAGCTCATTTGATTTCGGAAAATTGGCGAAGAAAGCGCCCTGCCCCTCGACCACCGGGATCGCTGCCGCCTCGGCAAGCTCCACCAGGGCGTCGAACGCCTCGGGGTCGGGGCCCGCCGTCAAGGCAGAGATCACCGGGCATTTTGCCTCGGCGATCAATGCCGCAACCTTTTCGATATCGGCCGCCGTTGGTCGTGTCTGCGGCGCCGGCGGGACCTTGCGAAGCACTTCCGGCTTGAGCCAGTCGCGCAACATGGTCTCCATGGAGACGCAGACGTATGTCGGCCCTTTCGGATTACGCTGCGCCAATTCGCCGGCGCGGATGACAGTTTGGTAAAGCGTCTCGGCACCCGGAGCCTGTTGCGCCCATTTCACAACCGGCTCCAGCAGACGCTGCGGCCCGCCAACGACGCTGAGATTGCGATACCATTGCGAACCCGGGTCGAAATCGGTCTCGCCGTAGGTCGACGATTCACCCGACATCACCAGCATCGGCGTTTCCATCGCACGAGCCGCGCCGACGGCCATCGAACCCTGCAGCAGACCCGCTCCGGCGTGCAACATTACCGCCTGCATCCGGCCGGTGATGCTCGTGTATGCGTTGGCCATGGCGACGGCGATCGTCTCATGACCGCAATCCAAATAAATTGGGCCCGGCGTTCCGTCGCGCTTTTGCCGCGCTACCGCCTCCCAGAACGGCGGCCACTCGGATCCGGGCGAGCAGATAATATAGTCGATACTCAGGTTCCGGAACGCCTCGAGGATAGCTTCGCCACCGTCATGATAATTCGTCAAGGTGGGTCACTCCTGTTGCCTGCCATCATCGTCGGATAGAAACAATTCTTGCTGTGACGAATTCCATATGGAAAGCCTAGCCCGGTCAAGATGCGGCGCGTTCCAGCAATGCGCGTTAGAGAAGCGAAATATGACAAGCGTCGACGAGTGCGCTGAGGTCCGTTCCCGGAGATAAGTTTGGTCAGCCCGCGGAAATGGATGGTTGCCGACCTAGCGCCTTATGCGCGCGAACTCTTGAGCGCTTCCAGCAGTGTCACCTTGTCAATGGTCAGGTCGAGAACGGCCTGTTTCAGCCGTGCGTTTTCCAACTCGAGTTCCTTGAGACGCTGCATCTGGTCAATGCTCAAAGTGCCGAGCTCTTTTCGCCACCGATAGTAGGTTGCTTCGGCAACCCCGATTTTGGCGATCGCATCGGCCAACGACCGGCCTTGCTCGATAAGCTGCTCGACATGACGGAGTTTTGCGACAATCTCCTCTTGATCGTGTTTTCGACCCGGCATCGTCTGTGCTCATGCTCAAAGGTCACGGCCAATACCTGGTGGACAATCGGATCTGGGTCGGCCAAAAACTTTTCCACATTCATGCAAACCCCTCGTCACAAGGCGTCTCAAAACGCCGCCTTCTCGAGCGCAGCCTCGATCTCTGGTCCATCCTTCATGATGCAATCAGCCGACCGACGAAACCGTAACCGCACTCACGGATGACAGATGGTCCTCGATCGTCAAAATCGATGCCAGCACATCAACAAGCGTGTTCTCGCCTAGAGCCTGCGCGTCGACATCCAACATCGACACGTTTCCATCAATCGTTGGAGCATCGCTCTGGCCGCACCTTCCGCATCCATTTAGGTATGCCCGAGCGTCATAGAAATTGAATGCAATCTGGCCTTCCTTGAGATCGAAGCCTTCGAAGTCGATCGCGATATAGGACGTCGTCGACGTTTCCGTCGCATAGGAGGGTCCGCAATCGCCTGAGGTCGAAACCGTCTTATTGAACACGAAAACGAAGTCGGCGCCGGCGACCTCCGCAAAAGTCGTGGCAGCCGCAAAGGCGGGATCTTCGTCGGATATCGCGGCAGACGAGAACTTCGCTGTTCCGAATGCTATCGTCACGGCTCCCAAGTCGATCAGCCGGCTGAAGATGTCAGCATCGACAAGCGTGTCGACGCCAATGGCGGCGCCATCGCCGCCAAGCACGCAGGCGATCGGGGTTGTATCTGGCTGAAGCTGCCGCGCATTGAGCTTGAAGTCGAAGTCGAGGGAGCCGATCTCGATCTCAACATCCAGCCATTTGCCTTGACGTTCAATATCGAGCTCGAGGTCGATGCCATCGTGACGCCTATCCAGATCGATCTCGCATTCGTACGGGTTGTCACCGTGGCGAACATGACTCTCATATCTATCTGAAAAACCATGTGCGCTATGAGAGAAATCCTCATGCAGCCGATCGTGATCATCGCTATCCGATGAACGTCGCCCGTAGCGGTTGTCACTCGCAGGGTTCGACCGCGCCATTGGTGCCTCCAGGAATACGTGGCCCAACGGGCAAGATAGCGGGCTTGAGGCGCGGTTGAACGTGCTCAATGAGGGATAATGCTATAGGTGATGATGACCGTAGGGAGTAGCACAAAAGCGCGCGTGATCGCGGCAGTTGGACGGCGAATCCAAGATGACCGCGGCCGATAGCGGCGAACCAAAAGCTCACCTATGGGCTATCATGTCCTTGCATGGTACCGCGCCGGGAACGCAACGCTCCCGCGAATTCACGCGTGGAACACGTGCTTGTGGACGTGAACCAACCCGCCATCTGCGGTGTCGTCGTCACTTTCATCATTCTTGCCGCGCGCCGATATGGTCAGCTGCGCCGCGCAAAGCGCGGCTTGCGTGCGATTGGTGGCTCCAAGCTTTCGCATAATTTGCCGAATGTGGACCTTCACCGTCGATTCTCGCAGTTTCAGTTGACGGCCAATCAACTTGTTTGATTCTCCCTGCCGCAATCGTTCAAGCACCTCTTGCTGCCGCGCCGTCAGGCCGCGCACATCCGCCACGACCCCGGTTTCCTTTTTCACCACAGTCATCGAGCTTGCAACATGAGTGTGTTGGATGAGCGCAGTTGGCGGGAAGTACGAACCGCCGCTCATGATGAAGGTAAACGCCTGCATCGCCACCGGCGGGGTCACACTCATTGGGATGAACCCGCGGGCACCAGCTTTGAAGGCCGCCACAACTTCCTCGGGCTCCTCTCGTTCAGACACAAAAACCAGCGGTGTGTCGGCATACTGCTCGTGCAAGGCAGCGATCCAGTTTTGCGACTGGGATTCCGAAATGCCTTGTGCTCCGACGACGAGCAGAATCAATTTCACGCTTGGATCGATCGGGCGCTTCGACACTTCGCCAGGATCGGTTTGTACGATCTGGACATTGCTGTCATCGGCCCAGGTTGTGAGAAAGCTTGCAACGCCCGCGCGGCGCAACTCCATGGAATCGATGATCAGTACTGCTGCACTCTTCTTGATCTTCTGATGCAACGATCGATCCATCGTACGCTCCCATACGCTTACTGACCTGTGCTGTGGCAGTTCATTAGTTCACCTGCATAGTGACAGTTCACCTGCGTAACGAATAACCTACGATACGTCCGTGACATTTTGATTGAAATAGTTCGAAACTCCCAGCGGTAAGTTGAATCGTCGCATGGCACGCGCGCTGGTGGGCGCTGTCGGTATCGCGGTATTCCCAGGTTCCAACCACGTCAAGTTTCCTGTCCATTTCAAGTCTCCCTGAAACTGCGCCAAAGCGCATCCAAGAATGGCTGGAACAGGTATTCGGCCATGGTTCGCTCGCCGGTCACGATGAGCACTTCGGCCGGCATGCCGGGAATGAGTTCGATGCCCGCATGCGACTGACGATTTCATCGCGATCGACGTGAACACGCGCCAGGTAGTACGGCTGCCGTGATCCTTCATCCACGATCCGGTCGGCGGAGACCGTTTTCACAATTCCGTTCAGTCGCGGCGTGCTGCGACCGGAATAGGCTGTGAGCTGAACTTTCGCCTGGAGACCGACGCGCACTACGTCGATATCGACGGGCGATATTCTGGCATCGATCAGAAGAATGTCTTCCGCCGGAACGATATCGAGAATTGGTTCCGCAGGCTTGAGAACGCCGCCATTCGTCTTGAACCGCATGTTCATGACAACGCCAGCGATCGGTGCAGAGATGATGGTTCGCTTGAGAATGTCCACGCTCGCGCCCAGCTTTTCGGTGACTGTCGCCAGTTCCACCCGCAGCTGCTCAAGTCGCGCGGTTACTTGATCAATGCGTTCGGCGTCGGTCATCAAAATCTGCAACTGCGTCTCGCCGATCTGTTGCCGCGCGCGTGCTATCGCCCCCAGGTATTCGCCACGACGGCCTTCGAGCTCCGCGACGGCGCGCTGCAGCTTCAGCACCTCGGGCTTGGTGATATAGTTTTTTCGAAGCAGCGCCTCTTTGCCGACCAGCTCTTCGGCGATCAATTCGAGTTGCACGGTGATGCTGTCGACTTGCGCCTGAGATCCTTTCACCTGCTCATTGAGTTGCTCGACGCGTTGACGAAGCACATCCTTACGAGCGACGTGCGTGGCGAGTCGGTCGCTGAACAGTCGCCGCTGTCCTTCCAGAACGGCTTGCAACCGCTCGTCGGTTGAATTCAGCAAGGCCGGCGAGAACTGCACCTCGGTGTTACCGGCCTGTTCCGCAACCAGCCGTGCGTGGGTGGCCAGCAATGTCCATTGCTGTGCCAGCAACATGTCATGCGTCGCCTTCGGCTGGAGACTTTCCAACAGAACCAGCGGTTGACCGGCGCTGACGACATCCCCGTCGCGGACAATAAGCTGTGCGATGATGCCGCCCTCGAGATGCTGGACGGTTTTTCGATCGCCATCGGGGCTGATGATCCCGGGTGCAACCGCGCCGCCGGCGAGCGGCACGAAGGCTCCCCAGCCCACAAAGCTGGCTGCAAAGGCTATCATGACAAGTATTCCCAGGCGCACCGGCCAGCGGAGCGAACGCCGGAGCGCGGCGGCATCGACGATTCGAAAGCCCGGGGGCCCGCCGAAGACAGTTCGGAACCTGTCAGGAGCCAACATCTCCTGGCGGCCGCGCTTAAGGCCTGTGTGGACCGGATTCATCATGGGCTGATCTCGCTGGTAACAGGTTCGGAACTGCCGTCGACAACCGGCGCTACCGCGGCCATGGTGGCGACGGCGCCAGGCTTCTGCATCGGAACGACGCTGCTGGAAGATTTCACGCGCAGCTTCTGGAGCGTGGCGTCGCGGGGGCCGAACAGCTCGACCCGGCCTTCCCGCATCAAGACGACGCTGTCGGCTTGCGCCAGCGTCGACGGGCGGTGCCCGACGATGATAAGCGCGACGTCCCGCTTCTTGAGGTCGTAAATCGCGGTTGACAGCGCGGACTCACCGGCCTGGTCCAAGTTCGCGTTCGGTTCATCGAGAACGATCAGCCGTGGATTGCCATACACAGCGCGCGCAAGACCGATCCGCTGTCGTTGACCTCCGGACAGCCGCAGCCCGCCCTCACCGATCTGGGTGTCGTAGCCGTCCGGCAGGTGCTGAATCATTTCATGCGCGTGTGCAAGCTTCGCCGCTTCGATCACCATCGTGTCGTTGATCGGTCCCATGCGGGCGATGTTCTCGCGCACGGATCCGGCAAAGAGCTCGACATCTTGCGGCACATAGCCGATGTAACGCCCGAGCTGCACCGGATCCCAATGGATGATTTCCGAGCCGTCGAGGCGGATTTGCCCCGCGGACGGCGCAAGAATGCCGACCATCAGTCGACATAGCGTGCTCTTGCCTGCCGCCGAGGGGCCGATGATGGCTACGGACTCGCCGGGCTTCACCTCAAAAGTGACGTTGCGAACGATGACGCGATCGCGCGTTCCAAACGAGACGTTCTGAATCAGGAGGTGGCCCCTCGGCGGCGGAAGCTTCGTGCGCTCACCGTCAACGACATGATCGTTCAGGCGCGTCTTTAGGCGGGCATATGCAATTCGGGTAGCGGTGAAGTTTCGCCACGCCGTCATTGCGACTTCGACCGGCGCGAGCGCGCGGCCGAGCAGGATGGATGCTGCGATCATCGCACCCGCGCTGAGACTGCTGTGGATGACGAGATAGGCGCCCGCCCCAAGAATCGCGACCTGTGCGAAGAAGCGGATGAACTTGGTAAATCCAACGAGGACGCCGCCACGCTCTGCAGCCTTGTTGGTCGCCTCCATTGCGTCGCTGTTCCGCGCCTGCCATCGGCTGATGAGGGCCGGATGCATTCCCATCGCGTGCACGACCTCCGCGTTTCGGATTGCCGCCTCCGCCTGCTGCATCGCCAGGATCTGCGAGTGACTTGCCTTGATATTCGCCTGGCGGGTTACAACCTCGTTGAGAATACTCAGACATAGCAGCAGAACGGCGGTGACCAACGCGATCACGCCGAGCAAGGGGTGCAGCAGCCAAATCAGAGCAACGAAAACCACGACCCAGGGTGCATCGAAGAAAACCGTCAATCCCTGGGACGCGATGAAATTCTGAATCTGAGCCAGGTCGCGAAGCGGTTGCGCGCCCGCGGTGTCGCCCTGCAACTGCGCTCGGATGCCGCTGGCCAGAAACACCGGGCCAAGACGATCGTTCAGCCAGCATCCGACCCTGATCATGACCGACGACCGAAGCGAATCGAGCGTCGTAAGCACCATCAGTGCGACCGCCGCAAGCGCAGTCAAAAACACCAAGGTTTCCAAATGACCGGTGGTAATGACCCGGTCATAGACCTGCATCATGTAAAGCGATGGAGTGAGGATCAACAAATTGATCGCCAGACTGAACGATCCGGTAATCAAGAGCGCTTTCCGGCAATCCGAAACCGCTTGTGAAAGCTCCGTCTGACGACGCGCGAAATTGGCGAGGCCCAGTCGACTCATGGCTCATCTCACTACGCACTTATAAACGCCACTGCCCCTCCAAAGACCAGTGAACCTTCCCGATGCGGTTCACCGTTGAGTCGTCCCGCCCTTTGTCGTTTCGGCGGGGGCCTTTTCATTTCCATGACACTCTTCTTGCGATTTCACGCCTAGAAGGAATGCTTGACTTTCAGGCTGATGCTTCGTGCATATACGTGACGTTCCACCTCCTTTGTTCGATTTCCGTCAAGAAAAGAAGTCTGTGTCGATGGTCAGATTCTGACTGACGATCGTCAGGGCCTGGTTGATGTCCATGCCGTTCAACAAGACTGCCGTGTTGTGACCCGGCCCTTGCAGGATCAGCGCGGCCTGTCCACCGACGGACCCGGAAGCGAATGTCGGGGCATAGGGCAGCACGATATCCTCGGCCAAAGCCGGATCGATGTCGAACGTATAAGCATTGATGATCGTCAGTCCGGTCGAGCCGTTGGCCACGACATACGTATCGACGCCGTCTACGCCAGGATCGCCGTTGACGCCGTCGCCAAAGAGCTGCTTCGTACCGGTCCCTTCGGAGACGAGCACGTCGGTGCCGTTGCCGCCGCGAAGCACGTCATTGCCATTACCGCTGCGAATAATGTTGGCATTCGCGTCGCCGGTGAGCGCATCGCTCAAGCCGGAGCCGGTCAGATTCTCGATGCTGCTGAGCGTGTCACCTGCCGCGTCGCCGCCCGCGTTGACGCCCGTCGACATGTTGACAGTGACGCCGGACGCGGAGGCGGAATAGCTCGCTGTGTCGATGCCATCGCCGCCGAGCAACTGATCGCTGCCCAAGGCGCCGATCAAGGTATCGTTGCCGGAGCCGCCATCCAGGATGTCGTTGCCGGAACCGCCGTTCAGCATGTCGTTGCCGGAGCCGCCCTCGAGCCGGTTGTTGCCGATGTTGCCCGTCAGGATGTCGTCGAAATTGGACCCGGTCAGGTTCTCGATGGAGATCAGGTTGTCGTTGCCGGCGCCCACCGTGTTCTGCGCTCCGGCAAGCGCCAGGCTGACCGTCACCCCCGCTCCGGCCGACGCGTAACTTGCGGTGTCGGTGTCGTTACCGCCGTCGAGCGTGTCGTCGCCCGCCCCGCCCTCGAGGACGTCGTTGCCGGACCCGCCATTGAGTGTGTCGTTACCCGCTCCGCCCTCAAGCCGGTTGGCGCCCGAGTCGCCGGTCAGGGTGTCGTTGAAGCTTGAACCGGTCAGGTTCTCGATAGAGATCAGCGTATCGATGCCGGCGCCCACGGTATTCTGCGCTCCGGCAAGCGCCAGGCTGACCGTCACTGCCGCGGCCGCGGCCGCGTAGCTTGCGGTGTCGCTGTCGCTGCCGCCGTCAAGCGTGTCGTTGCCGACGCCGCCTTCCAGAACATCGTTGCCCGAACCACCGCTGAGGGTGTCATTGCCCGCTCCGCCATCGAGCCTGTTCGCACCGGAGTTGCCGGTAAGGCTGTCGTTGCCGGCGGAGCCGGTGACATTCTCGATGCCGCTGAACTGGTCGCCGCCGGCATCACCGCCCGTGTTGACCCCCGTCGACAGATTAACGGTGACTGCCGCCGCCGAGGTCGAATAATCCGCCGTATCCGTGCCGTCACCGCCGATGAGAATGTCCGCACCGCCGGCACCGCGCAGGATGTCGTCGCCCAGGCTTCCGCTCAGGATGTTGACGGCACTGTTGCCGCGCAACAAATCGTTGAAGTTCGATCCCGAGATGTTCTCGATGTCGCTGTTGACGATGTCGCCGGCCGCATCGCCGTTCGCCACACCGTTGAACGTCGAAGCGAGCTGAACCGCCCCGCTGTCGGGCAGAACGACCGAAACGCCCAATGCCGACGACGCGTAGCTGATCGTGTCGTTGCCGCCGAGGCCGATCAGCGTATCGTTGCCCGCGCCGCCGCGCAGGATGTTGTCGCCCGCATTGCCCTGCAGGAAGTCGGCATGCGAGGAGCCGATGATATTCTCGAAATTGGCGATCATGTCGCCGGCGGCATCGCTGTCGTCGTTGCCATCGGTCAGATCTCGGTCTCTCGCGAGATTCAAATCCAATGCCACCGTCACGGCAGCAGGCGAATTCGTGTAGTCGAGCGTGTCGTTGCCGGCACCGCCGTCGAGATTGTCGGCGCCGCCGGCACCCCGGATCTGGTCGTTGCCGTCGCCGCCGATGAAAATGTTGCTCAGTGCATTGCCGATGAGGGCATCGGAAAGCGCCGTGCCAATCACCCGCTCGACATCCAGGAGGACATCGCCATTCGCCTCGCCGGCCGTGCCGGCCAAGCCTGGAACGATCGTGCCGCCGCCAACATTGATGTTGGCGCCCTGGATCACGATCGCCGCGGGAGCAGCCGAGTAGTCTGCCGTGTCGAGGCCGGCATCGCCGGTCATGACGTCGCCGCCCGCGCCGCCGACGAATGTGTCGTCGCCTGCGTCGCCGTCGAGCGTGTCGTTGCCATCGCCGCCATTGAGGATATCGTTACCCTCGCCGCCGTCGAGGATGTCATTGCCGGCACCGCCGAGCATTGTGTCGTTGCCCTCGCCGCCGCCAAGTCCGTCGTTACCATCGCCGCCGAGCAGGGCATCGTCGCCGGCGTTGCCGACGATCGTGTCATTGCCTGCGCCGCCATCGATCTGGTTGGCCGCACTGTTGCCGACCAAGATATCGTTGAAGGCCGAGCCGATGATGTTTTCGACCGTGTTGTTGATGAGGTCGCCCTGGGCATCGCCTCCTGAACCGACCGAGAACACGTTCGGATCCGGATTGTCGGTGAGTGCGACCGTGACGCCCGCGCCCGTCAGTGGGTCGGACGCAGGCGACGTCGAATAGTCGACCGTGTCGATGCCATCGCCACCGATGATGATATCGCCGACGACTTCGCCGGTCGTCGGGTCGACGAAGTTGGCGCCGCCTTGCAGCAAGTCGTTACCGATGCCGCCGATCAGCAGATCATTGCCGGCGCCGCCGACGAGGACGTCGTCGCCTTCCTGGCCGTCAATCTGATCATTACCTGCGCCGCCATCGAGGCGATTGGCGCCGGCATTGCCAATCAGCCCATCGTCCCCGGACGAACCAATCACGTTCTCGATGTTATTGAGAGTATCACCCTGTGCATGTCCGCCGAGGGCGCTGCCGGACCCGGTGATCGGATCAGGCCGCAAGTCCACGATGACATTGGTTGGTGAAGCCGAGTAATCCGCAGTATCAGTGCCTTCACCACCGTCGATCACGTCGGCATCGGCGCCTCCCGCGAGGGTGTCGTCGCCGGCGCCGCCGGTGAGCTGGTCGATACCTTCACCGCCATCGAGCGTATCGTCGCCATCCCCGCCCAATAGAATGTCGTCGCCCGACTCGCCTCGCATGGTGTCATTGCCGGTTCCGCCATCCAGCAGGTCATTTCCCGAGCCGGCATACAACGCATCGTTGCCGTCGCCGCCGAACAATTGGTCATTGCCGGATGAAGAAATCAGCGTGTCGTCGCCCGGCCCGCCGATTAGA